>CAZMDA010000043.1:0-31938 GCA_964564865.1 uncultured Bordetella sp.
TCCTCATCGACCAGGACAAGTGCCGCGGCTGGCGCATGTGCGTCTCGGGCTGCCCCTACAAGAAGATCTACTACAACTGGTCCACCGGCAAGGCCGAGAAGTGCATCTTCTGCTACCCGCGGATCGAGGTCGGCCAGCCCACGGTGTGCTCGGAGACCTGCGTCGGCCGGATCCGCTACCTGGGCGTGCTGCTGTACGACGCCGACGGCATCGAGGCGGCGGCGAGCGTCGCCGACCCCAAGCAGCTCTATGAAGAGCAGTTGAAGCTGTTCCTCGACCCGAACGACCCCAAGGTGATCGAGCAGGCGCGCAGGGACGGCGTGCCCGACAACTGGCTGGAGGCGGCGAAGAACTCGCCCGTCTACCGCATGGCGATGGACTGGAAGGTGGCCTTCCCGCTGCACCCGGAGTTCCGCACCCTGCCCATGGTCTGGTACGTGCCGCCGCTGTCGCCCATCAGCGCCGCCGCCAACAGCGGCCACCTTGGGACCAACGGCGAGATCCCGGACGTGTCGCAGCTGCGCATCCCGCTCAAGTACCTCGCCAACCTGCTCACCGCGGGCGACGAGGCGCCGGTGAAGCTCGCCCTGGAACGCATGCTGGCAATGCGCGCCTACATGCGCTCGCGCCACGTCGAGAAGCGCGAGAACGCGGCGGTGCTGGAGCAGGTGGGCCTGTCGCAGGCGCAGGTCGAGGACATGTACCACACCATGGCGATCGCCAACTACGAGGACCGCTTCGTCATCCCGACCACGCACCGCGAGTACGCCGAGGACGCCTACGACCTGCGCGGCTCCTGCGGCTTCAGCTTCGGCAACGGCTGCTCGGACGGCGAAAGCGAGGCGAGCCTGTTCGGCGGCAAGAAGAAGCGCACCATCCCGATCAAGGCGGCCGTATGACGGGCGAATCCACGAAGTTCAAGGCGCTGGCCGCGTTGCTCGCCTATCCGGAAGCGGAACTGGTGGAGGCCGTTCCTGAGCTGAAGGCCCTGTTCCCGAAGGACAAGGCGGTGCGGGCGCTGCTGGACGAACTGGGCGCCGGGCCGCTGCACGTGCTGCAGGAGCGCTACGTCGAGCTGTTCGACCGCTCGCGGGCCCTGTCGCTGCACCTGTTCGAGCACGTGCACGGCGAATCGCGCGACCGCGGCCAGGCCATGGTGGACCTGGCGCAGACCTACGCCGCGCGCGGCTTCGGGGTCGCCGACGGCGAGCTGCCGGACTACCTGCCGGCGTTCCTCGAGTTCCTCTCCACGCTGCCGCGCGACGAGGCCGAGGGGATGATCGGGGAGACCGCGGAGATCCTGCGCAGCCTGGGCGACCGCCTGGCCGACCGCGGCAGCCGCTACTCGGCGGTGTTCGCCGCCGTGCTCGCCGCCGGCCGCGAGGCGGGCCTGACGAAGGCGCTCGCACCGCGCCTCACGCCGGGAGAGGAAAACTCGCCCGCCGCCATCGACAAGGTGTGGATGGAGGAGCCCGTCACGTTCATGGGCGGGCCGCAGCCAGTGAAGTTCTACCAGAAGGGGGCCAGGCCATGAGGGACTTCCTGCACCAGTTCGCGTTCGGCATCTACCCGTACATCTGCCTCGCGGTGTTCCTGCTCGGGTCGCTGATCCGCTTCGACCGCGAGCAGTACACCTGGAAATCCGATTCCAGCCAGATGCTGCGCACCGGGCAGCTGCGCTGGGGCTCGAACCTGTTCCACATCGGGATCCTGGCGCTGTTCTTCGGCCACCTGTTCGGGCTGCTCACGCCGGCCGCGGTGTACCACGCCCTCGGCCTGACCACGGAGGCCAAGCAGATGGTCGCGATCGTCGCCGGCGGGATCTTCGGCACGCTGTGCCTCGCGGGCCTGATCCTGCTCGTGCACCGGCGCCTCGCGGAGCCGCGCATCCGCGCCACCTCCACGCGCATGGACATCTTCATCCTGCTGTGGATTCTCGCCACGCTCGTCCTGGGTCTTGCCTCCATCTACTGGTCGCTCGGCCATCGCGACGGCGCGGTGATGGTGCAGCTGGGGCAGTGGGCGCAGCACATCGTCACCTTCCGCGCCGGCGCGGCGGACTTCATCCGCGAGGTGGACTGGGTCTACAAGCTGCACCTGGCGATGGGCATGACGGTGTTCCTGCTGTTCCCGTTCTCCCGCCTGGTGCACGTCTGGAGCGGCTTTGCCGTCGTGGGCTACCTGACGCGCGCCTACCAGATCGTGCGGACACGCTGATGGAACAGAACGAGCACGCCAAGCCGGACCTCGCGACCGTGCGCGCGCGCCTGCTCGCGCGCGCCGGGGAACTGGGCTGGCTGGAGGGGCGCGGCGCGGGCGAGGTGGCCTTCGCCAGCCGCGAGGCCGAGGACGAGCTGATCGAGCGCCTGCTGGAGCAGGAGGTGCCCGCCGCCGAGCCCACCGACGCGGACTGCCGCCGCTGGTACGAGCAGAACCCGCGCCGCTTCACCGCCGGCGAGCTGGTGGAGGCGAGCCACATCCTGTTCGCGATCACCCCGCGGGTGCCGCCGGAGCGGCTGCGCGCGAAGGCGGCCGAGGTGCACGCCATGGCGAGCCGGGACCCTGCCGCATTCGGGCGGCTGGCGGCCGAGTACTCCAACTGCCCGTCGGCCGCGCAGGGCGGCTCGCTCGGCCAGCTGGGTCGCGGCGACTCGGTGCCCGAGTTCGAGAAGGCGGTGCTCGATTCCGAACGGCTCGGCGTGCTGCCGGACCTGGTGGCGACGCGCTTCGGCTTCCACGTCGTGCAGGTGGCGCGGCGCATCCCCGGGCGGATGCTGCCGTTCGAGGAGGCGCGCGAGCAGGTGAAGGCCTACCTGCGGGCGCGCGCCACGGAACGCGCCATCGGCGAGTACGTGCGCAGCCTCGCGCCGCCGCCGGCGGGCTGATGCCGCGCGACCTGGTCGACCGGCTGCGCAAGTTCCGCGAGGCGCATTTCCGGCGCCACGAGGCCGACTACCGCGATCTCGCCGCGCATGGCCAGCACCCGAGCGTGCTCTTCATCGGCTGCTCGGATTCCCGCGTCATGCCGCACCTGCTGCTGGATTCCCTGCCGGGCGAGGTGTTCGTGGTGCGCAACGCCGGCAACCTGGTGCCGCCCTACGACGGCGGCAGCGGCGGCCTGGGCGGCTTCCACGGCACCGCGGCGTCGGTGGAGTTCGCCGTCGGCGTGCTCGGCGTGCGCGACATCGTGGTCTGCGGCCACAGCCACTGCGGCGCGATCCGCGCCCTGTACCGCGAGCCGCCGCCGGGCGCGAAGCACCTGGCGAAGTGGCTGGAGCTGGCGCGCGAGGCGGTGCTGCCGGTGACCGAGTCCGACGACGCGCTGCGCCGCGTCGAGCAGCGCTCGGTGGTGCTGCAGCTGGAGCACCTGCTCACCTATCCCATGGTGCGCGAGCGCCTGGACCGGGGCGAGGTCCAGCTGCACGGCTGGCACTACCGCATCGGCCACGGCGAGGTGAGCACGCTCGATGCCGCGAGCGGCGAGTTCCGGCCGGTGGCGATGGCCGAAGAGGCGCTGCGCACGCCCTTCTGAGGGAGAGAATGTAACCGATCGGTTACATCTGCCGCTTCAGGCCGGCGCGGTCTGCACCTTCGCCTGGTCGCGCGCCAGGTCCTCGCGCGTGGTGATGCCGCGGAACCAGATGGTCACCGCGCTGGAGGTCAGCACGATGAAGAGGGAATACAGCACCGGGATCAGCAGCACCTGCTGCTGCATCTCGCCCGAGAAGGTGAGCACCACGATCAGCACCCCCAGCGGCCCGTTCTGGATGCCCGTCTCCAGCGCGATGGTGCGCGAGCGGCGCGGGTCCTGGCGCAGCAGGCGCGCCAGCCAGTAGCCGAGCAGCATGCCCACCAGGCCGATGCCGATCGCCGCGGCGTAGACGTCCGCCGGCGTGGTCGCGAGCAGCCGGTGGTTGCGCGGCACCCAGGTGACGATCAGGAACAGGATCACCACCACGCCCAGCACCCCGCCCAGCAGCTCGACCGTGGCGCCCACGTTCGGGTTCCACTTGCGCAGCACCATGCCGATCAAGGTCGGCACCACCAGCACCACCAGGATCTGCGCCACGTTGCCCGCCGGCACCTTGTACTCGCTGGGCAGCTGGCGCAGGCCGGAGTAGAACTCCAGCAGCACCGGCACCATGGCCACCGCCACCAGCGTGGAGCAGATGGTCATCATGATGGACAGGGCCAGCACGCCCTTGCTGAAGTAGGTGAAGATGTTCGAGGTGGTGCCCCCGGGCATGCAGCCCATCAGGATGAGGCCGATGGCGAGCGGCGGCGACAGGCCCAGCAGCACCGCGAGCAGGTAGCCCAGGAACGGCATCACCCCGTACTGGCACAGCAGGCCCACCAGGATGCCCTGCGGCTTCCTGAAGGCGATGCGGAAGTCCTTGAAGGTGAGCGAGGCGCCCATGCCGAGCATGATCAGCATCATCATCACCCCGAGCAGCCGGGTTTCCAGTTCGGTGAGCATCAGGGGGTCTCCTCGCGCAGCGCCTTCCTCAGGATCTTGCCGACCGGCGTCTTGGGCATCTCGCGCCTCAGCTTCACGCTCTTGGGCACCTTGTAGTCGGTGAGGTACTTGCGGCAATGGGCGCGCACCGCGGCCTCGTCGCAGCCGGCGCCCTGCGGCACGATGTAGGCGCGCACCGCCTCGCCGGTCTGCGGGTCGGGCACGCCGACCACCGCCACCTCGAGCACCTCGTCCATGCGCGCGATCACGTCCTCGACCTCGTTCGGGTACACGTTGAAGCCCGAGACCAGGATCATGTCCTTCTTGCGGTCCACGATGCGGTAGTAGCCGTCGGCGTCCACCACCGCCACGTCGCCGGTGTGGAGCCAGCCGTCGCGCAGCGCCTGGGCCGTCTCCTCGGGCCGCTGCCAGTAGCCCTGCATCACCTGCGGGCCGCGCACCAGCAGCTCGCCGGGCTGCCCCTGGGCGACCGGCCGGCCGGCGTCGTCCACCAGGCGGATCTCGGTGCCGGCCACGGCGACGCCGATGGAATCGGGCTTGCGCACGCCGGAGATCGGGTTGAAGCACACCACCGGCGAAGCCTCGGTGAGGCCGTAGCCCTCCGCGATCGCGGTGCCGGTGACGCGCTGCCAGCGCTCGGCCACCGCGCCCTGCAGCGCGGCGCCGCCGGCCACCGCGGCCTTGAGCTGCGCCGGCGGGAAGGCGGTGAACCATTCCTCGTTGAGCAGCGCGTTGAACAGCGTGTTGACGCCGCTCACCCAGGTGATGGGGTAGTTGTCGAAGGCGCGCTGCAGGTTCTGCACCGGGCGCGGGCTGGGCACCAGCACGTTGCGCGCGCCGGCGGCGTAGAAGCACAGCAGATTGAACTGGAACGCGAAGATATGGTAGAGCGGCAGCGCCGTCAGCACGCACTCGCGGCCTTCCTCGATGTGCGAGGCGCCCATGGCGTAGGCCTGCTCCAGGTTCGAGAGCAGGTTGCCGTGCGTGAGCATCGCGCCCTTGCTGGTGCCGGTGGTGCCGCCGGTGTACTGCAGCGCCGCCAGCGCCTCCAGCCCCTGGCCCTGGGTGTACGCCGCGAGCGCGCCCGGTTTCGCCTTCAGGGCCGCCTCGCCCTCGGCGAGCGCCTCGGCCAGGCGCACGTGCGGCACCACGATCGCCGGCAGCACCCGGTTCCAGAGCTTCATCACCGAGCGGATCACCGCGCGCGGCACCGCGCCGAAGAACTGCGTCACCTCGGCCACCACCACCTTGCGCACCGCGGTGTTGCCGAGGATGCCCTCCAGCTTGTTGGCGAACAGGTCCACGATCACCAGCACCTCGGCGCCGGAATCGCGCAGCTGGTGCTCCATCTCGGAGGGCGTGTACAGCGGGTTGGTGTTCACCAGCACGCAGCCGGCCTTGAACACGCCGAAGGCCACCACCGGGTAGGCAAGGCAGTTGGGCGTCTGCAGCGCCACGCGCGCGCCGGCGGCGAGGCCCAGCGTTTCGCGCAGGTACGCGGCGAAGGCGTCCGAGAGCCGGTCCACCTCGGCGTAGCTGAGCGAACCGTGCATGCCGTTGGGCATGCAGGTGGTGAACGCCGTCTGGCCGGAGAAGCGCGCCGAGGACTTGCGCGCGAGGTCGGCCAGGTGCGTGAAACGCAGTGCGGGAAGCGGTGCGGTCATCAATCCCTCCAGCTTGAGCATAGCGTAGCCGCCCCGATTGCCGCCAGCGCCGCGACCACGCCGTAGGCCACGGCATAGCTGTGCAGCGTGGTGACGACCGCGGTGGCGAGGGCCGGCAGCACCAGCACGCCGGCGAACATCGAGGACGATCCCAGGCCGGTGGCCTCGGTGCGGCGCGCCCCGCCCAGGCGCGCGAACTCGCCGTAGGCGATGCCGGTGTAGCCGCTGGCGGTGGCGCCGGCGGCGAGGCAGGTGGCGAGAATCAGCCAGGCCGGCCAGTCGGCGGCGAACTGGCCCGCCAGCGCCGCGGCGGCCGCCATGACCGCGCCCTGCAGCACCAGCAGCCGGCGTGCCGGCATGACCCGGTCGGCAAGCCAGCCCCACACCGGCCGCGTGAGGACGCCGCTCAGCTGGTAGGCGGCCAGCGCCTGGCCCGCGGCGATCAGGTCGAAGCCGGCCCGGCTGGTGAGGTGCACCGTCATGAAGGCGATGAACACCAGCTGGGTGCCGGAGTAGATGAAGCAGGTGAAGGTGAGGCGCGCGAGCGCGGGATTGCCGGCAAGGAGCGCGAAGGGCGCGCGCAGGTTCGCCAGGAGCGGCAGCGGGGCCGGCGCCGCCGCCCTCGATCCTTCCCAGCTGCGCCGCGGCAGCTCGAGCAGCACGATCAACGCGATCACGGGAACCAGCTGCACCAGCATCGCGCTTTGCCAGCCCAGCGCGAGCGCCACCGGCGGCAGCAGCAGCGCGCCCAGCACCCCGCCCAGCGGCACCCCGATCTGCCTGAGCGAGATCACGAAGTTCATCATCCGGGGCGGCGTGCGCGGCACCAGCAGGTGGGTGGCCGAGGGCGCGGTCGCGCCGTAGCCGATGCCGAGGGCCACCGCGCCCAGCGCCACCGCCAGCAGCCCGCCCTGCGCGCAGATCAGCAGCATCGCCACCGTCGCGAGCAGCACCAGCTGGCAGGCGCGCACGGCGCCGTAGCGGTGGATGAAGCCGGCGGCAAGCAGCGACGAGCCGATGCCCACGCCGTAGACCACCGAGACGAAGTAGCCCACCCAGGCGCCGTCCACCTGCAGGTCCGCCGCGACCATCGGGGCGAGCGCGGGCAGGGTGTAGGCCGCCAGCGTGGCAAGCGTCTGCGTGGCCAGCGTCGCGAGCAGCGGCCAGACGGGGAACGTGGCGGGCGTCACGCGCCGGAGCCGGATCGCCGCGACCTGCAGGGTGGAACGACGATCCCGAATCCGCGGCGGGCCTTTGCTGACACGCGAAGCCTCCTGACCATGGACGCTAGCGTCGCGGTCAGGATGCGTCAATCCGGAGGTTCGCAGCGCGACGGGATCGCCTCCGCCGCGCCCGCCCGGTCAATCCGATACGGTCAGCTCTACGGTACCGTCGTAAGGTCCGGTAAACGTCCCGACGAACCGGTTCGGCGCGACCCGGGAGGCGACGACCGTGATCGGGCCCCAGCGCGACGTCGAGCGCACCGTCAGCGAGTCGCCATCGAACTTGCCGCCGAACCAGTAGCTCCTGGGGCCGCAAAGAGGACCGGAGAACATCCCCTCGATGACGTTGCCTTTCACCGTGCTGAGCGTGAACAGGCCATCGATGCTGTCCGAGCGCTTGGGCAACCTGAACTTTCCGACCACCCGTTGACCTTCCCTGAAGCCGTCGCCCGCGGGAGCCTGCGCGTGCGCCGGGAGGCCGGTGAGGGTGAGAAGCGCGAAGCTTGCGACCAGTGCGCGAAGCATGCCGTTCCCCTTTGATGTCGGTGCAGGAGGGAAAATAGCGAGGCTGCAGTGCGCTGTCCAGAGGGGGGCGCCCGGAACGAAGGCCTTGATCTCGCGTCAAGATGGGGTGGCGGAAGAGGCAGGAGTCGAACCCACCAGGGACGCGAGGCGCCCCTCCATGGCTTTGAAGGCCACGCGCCCCACCGGGGACGTTTCTCTTCCTTGTTGATTCATGAGGGCGAGCGCATCGTGCGCAGGTCGCCGGATCGCCGGGTGCAGCCGGCCTGGTCGAGGTACTCGAGCACCTCGATGGTCAGGTTGCGGCCGAGTTCCGAGCGGTCGCGGAACACGCGCGCCGGGAAGCCCTCCGGGTGCTCCTTGGCCAGGTCCGAGGCAAGCGCAACCAGCTTGCCGATCGTCTCCGGCAGGAAATAGCGGTTCGCGGCGACGCGGTGCACCCGCCCGGCGCGCGCGGCGCGGTTGAGGAAATCCGCCACCGCCTTGGGCTCCAGCGCGAGCAGCGTGGCGAGCTCGTGCACCCGCGGCGCGCGCAATCCTTCGCCCGGCAGCAGCGGCGCGAAGCGCTGCCACATCGCCTCGTCCTCGCGCGAGAGCACCGGCACGTGGCCGGGCAGGCGCAGGCGCGCGCCCTCGCGCACGAGGCGGCCTTCGTCGGCGAGCGCCTGGACGATGGCCGGCAGCGGCGCGGCGATCTCGGCGGGCTTCGGGCCGATGGCGTCGGGATTCGCGGCGTGGAACGCGGCGAGGGCACCGAGCAGGCGCTCGCCCTGTTCGCGCCAGCGCGCCTCGCGCATGACCTGCGTGCCGAACACGCGCAGCGGCTGCGTCGCCGACAGTCGCTGCAGCTCGGCGGGCTGCAGGTGGAAGCTCGCGCCGAACCAGGCCGTGTCCAGCACGCCAGGGTCGAGGTCGAGCAGGGCATCGAACGCGGCCTGCGCGGGCTTTCCCGCGATCGCCTCCAGCAGCGCGAGCCGCTGCGGCCGCGCCGCGCCGCGCGCCGGCGGCAACGGGTCCGCGACGCTGCCCGCGGCCAGGAGCTTCTGCGTGCCCGGGTCGCGCAGCAGCAGCCGGTCGCCGTGGCAGGCGGACACCGCCTGCGGGAGCGACAGCCGTCCGAAGCGGCCGAACACGGCGAGGCGCGCGGCATGGAATCCGGTACCGAGGTGCACGCCCACCATGCCGTCCTTCACGCGTGCGCCCTCGAACGGTTCCAGCACCACGTCCAGCAGCCTGGAGACCGGCGCGGCATCCGCGAGGCTGTCGCCGCGCCCGACGTCGCCGCGCGCAAGGCCCTGCAGCGCGAGGGCGCAGCGCTGGCCCGCCTCGGCGCGCTCCGCCGGGGCATTGTCGGCCCGCAGGCTGCGCACGCGCGCCCTGAGGCCGCGGGGCAGCACCCGCAGCTCGTCGCCCACCGCGACCGAGCCGGACACCACGGTGCCGGTGGCGACGAGGCCGAGCCCCTCCATGACGAAAGCGCGGTCCACGTGCAGGCGGAACCGGCGCGTGGCGTCGCGCTCGACGGCACGGCGCGACTCCGCCGCCAGGCGATCACGCAGCCGGTCCAGCCCGTCGCCGGTGACCGGCGACAGCGGCAGGACCTCCGCCCCGGCGAAGCGCCCCGTGGCGAGCAGCGCCTCCACCTCGGCGCGCGCTTCGGCCGCGCGTTGCGGCGCAACGCGGTCCACCTTGGTGAGCGCGGCGACGAGGCGCGGCGCACCCAGCCGGTCCAGGATCTGCAGGTGCTCGCGCGTCTGCGGCATCGGCCCGTCGTCGGCGGCCACCACCAGCAGCGCGAGGTCGATGCCCTGCACGCCGGCGGCCATGTTGCGCACGAAGCGCTCGTGCCCCGGCACGTCGACGAAGGCGATGCGCGCGCCGCCGGCAGCGGGCAGGTAGGCGAAACCGAGGTCGATGGACATGCCGCGGCGCTTCTCCTCCGGCAGCCGGTCGGTGTCCACGCCGGTGAGCGCGCGCACGAGCGACGTCTTCCCGTGGTCGACGTGTCCCGCGGTGGCGACGATCACGCGAGCGTCCCGCCGGCGAGATTGGCCTTGAATCCTTCCTCGTCCTCGAGGCAGCGCAGGTCCAGCCACACCGCGTCGTCGTGGATGCGCGCGATCACCGGCACCGGCAGTCCGCGCAAGGCCTGCGCGATGGCCGCCGGCCGGACCTGCGAGGACGAGATGCGCAGCGCCGCGCTGGGCAGGCGGTCCACCGGCAGCGAGCCGCTGCCCACCTGGCTCGCGCAGGGCGCGATGGAAACCTCCGCCCGCTTGCCGCACCAGGCCTGCAGCGCGGGACGCATACGCTCCGCGGCGGCGGTGATGCCGGCGGTCGCGCGCGTCAGCTGCCGCAGCGCGGGCAGGCGCTCCGCGAGGCGCTCCGGATCCAGGTACAGGCGCAGCACCGCTTCCAGCGCGGCGATGCGGCCCTTGTCCAGGCGCAGCGCGCGCTTGAGCGGGCTCTTGCGCAGCCGCGCCACCAGGTCGCGCCTGCCGACCACCATCCCGGCCTGCGGGCCGCCCAGCAGCTTGTCGCCGCTGAAAGTGACCAGGTCCGCGCCCGCCGCGAGCGCCTGCATCGGCGTCGGTTCCGCGGGCAGGCCCCAGCGCGCGAGTTCCACCAGGCTGCCGCTGCCCAGGTCGGTGACGAAGGGCAATCCCTTCGCGTGCGCGAGCTGCGCCAGCTCCGGCTCCGCCACGCCCGCGGTGAAGCCGACCACGGCGTAGTTGCTGGTGTGCACCTTGAGGATCGCCGCGGTGCGCGGCCCGATCGCCTTCTCGTAGTCGCGCAGGTGGGTGCGGTTGGTGGTGCCGACCTCGCGCAGGCTGCAGCCGGCGGCCTCGATGATCTCGGGGATGCGGAACGAGCCGCCGATCTCGACCAGCTCGCCGCGCGACACCGGCACCTCGCGCCCGGCGGCCAGCGCATTCAACGCGAGCAGCACCGCGGCGGCGTTGTTGTTCACCACCGTGGCGGCCTCGGCGCCGGTGAGGCGGCACAGCAGGGCTTCCAGGTGGTCGTCGCGCTCGCCGCGCTCGCCGGCCTCGAGGTCGTACTCCAGGTTCGCCGGCCCGGCCTGGACCCGCGCGCAGGCCTCGATGGCCTCGCGCGGCAGGAGCGCCCGGCCCAGGTTGGTGTGCAGCACGGTGCCGGTCAGGTTGAACACCGGCCGCAGGGAAGGTTGCGCGGCCCGCTCGAGCCGCGACAGCAGGGCGGCGACGATGGCGCCCTCGTCCAGGCCGGCGGCCGCCCCGCCCTTCAGGGCGGCGCGGCGTTCGGCCAGCTCGGCGCGCAGCTCCGCCACCACAAGCTCGCGGCCGTGGCGTCCGATGGCGGAAGCGAGGCGGGAGTCCTGCAGGATCCGGTCGACCGACGGGATGGCCGCAAGGCGCATGGCCGGCATCCTACCGGCCCGGGGGTATTCTTTGAAATAAGATCCGGCTCTGGGGCCATGCCTTTCCGGAATGACGAGGATCGATGGAAATCCGCCAGCTGCGCTATTTCGTCCGCATCGTCGACCTGGGCAGCCTGTCCAAGGCCGCCGCGGACCTGTACGTGGCGCAACCGGCGCTGTCCAAGCAGATCGCCTCGCTGGAGGCGGAGCTGAAGGCGGCGCTGCTGGTGCGCAGCCCGCGCGGGGTGACGCCCACCGAGGCGGGCCTCGCCTTCTACCGCCAGGCCCAGTCGCTGCTGCGGCAGCTGGCGCGCGTGCCCGACGAGGTGCGCTCGGCGGATGCCAGCCCCAGCGGCGTGGTCGCCGTCGGCATGCCCTACAGCGCCTCGAACATCCTCGCGCCGGCGCTGGTGGCGGCGGTGCGGGAACGGCTGCCGGGAATCCGGTTGGCGATCACGGAGGAGGGCAGCGGCTACCTCGAGGGGCTGCTCGCGGGCGGGCGGCTGGACCTGAGCCTGCTCTACGAGAGGGAGCGGCCCTCGCCGCAGATCGAGGAGCGGCCGCTGCTGGTGGAGGAACTGTTCCTGGTGGCGAAGGCGGGCGGCAAGGGCGAGGTGGCGCTCGCCGACACCGCGAAGCAGCGCTTCATCCTGCCGGGGCCGGCGAACTCCACGCGGCAGGTGGTGGAGAAGGCCTTTGCGAAGGCGGGCCTCAAGCTGGAGCTGGCGGCGGAAGTGGATGGCCCGTGGAGCACCAAGGCGATGGTGGCCGCGGGGCTGGGGGCGACCATCCTGTCGCGGTCGGCGCTCTACCCGGAGAAGGCGGCCAACGGGCTCTCGGTGCGCCGCATCGTCCGGCCGGCGCTGACGCGGGCGATGAACCTCTGCCTCCGGCGTGGCGAGACGCTGGCGCGGGCGCCGGCGGTGGTGGCCGAGGTGCTGGAGGGCGTGGCCGGCCGGTTGATCGAGGAGGGCGACTGGCGCGGGGCGGTGCTCGCCCGGCGCCGCCAGCCATAGCAACAGGTTATACCCCAAGCGTCAAACGCTATTTCCGGGGAATGACCCCCGGGCCTACCATGGCCGCCGGATCCCGAAGGAACGCCGCCCATGTCCGCCCAGCTCGCCCCGCAACCCGCGCCCGCCCAGGTCCCCGAAGGCACCGACCTCGTCGAGTGGTACTACGACAAGGGCTTCTCCGACGGCCTGCCGGTCGTCCCGCCCACCCCGGCGAAGCTTGCCGCCATGCTCGAGGCCCTGGGCGGCGAGCCGCAGAAGGTGGAGTGCCGCGTGCCGCCGCGCTGGGGCACGCTGACCCGCGAGGTGCTGGCCGTGAACCTGGTGATGGCCGGCTGCAAGCCGGAGTACGCGCCGGTGGTGCGCGCGGCGCTGCTGGCGCTCACCGAGACCGCGTTCAACCTGAACGGCGTGCAGGCCACCACCCACATGTGCTCGCCGCTGCTGGTGGTGAACGGCCCGATCGCGAAGCGCATCGGCATGAACGGCGGCTGCAACGCCTTCGGCTCGGGCAACCGCGCCAACGCCACCATCGGCCGCGCCATCCGCCTCATCCTGCTCAACGTCGGCGGCGGCTGGCCGGGCGACCTGGACAAGTCGACGCTCGGCAACCCGACCAAGTACACCTATGCCGTGTGCGAGAACGATGCCAGCCCGTTCGCGCCCTACCACGTGGAGAAGGGCTTCGCCGCGGAGGATTCGACGGTGTTCGTGATGGCGGCCGAGGCGCCGCACAGCGTCACCAACCACGTCGCCAACGACCCGCAGGGGATCCTGGACAGCATCTGCTCGGCGATGAGCACCTTCGCCCACAACAACGCCGTCTCCAGCGGCCACTGCGCCGTGGTGCTGGGGCCCGAGCACGCCGCCACCATCGCCAAGCACGGCTGGAAGCGCCACGACATCAAGTCCTACCTGTGGATGTACTCGGGCAACAAGTTCCGCGAGCTGGCCTTCGAGCACCGCTACGGCAAGGTCTACAACCGCTCGCTGCCGGTCTGGTACCGGCGCGACCTGGATTCGCACATCCCGGCGGTGCCTTCGCCGGAGAACATCCACCTGTTCGTGATCGGCGGCGAGGCCGGGCGCTTCTCCGCCTTCATCCCCGGCTGGGGCCACATGACTTCGCCGGTGCTGCGCGAGATCGACGGCGCGGGCGCGAAGGGCGCGGCGGCGGGCGGCCCGCGCTGCGTGGACGGAACCTGCTACCTCTAAAGGAGAACCCTGAATGCTGCAAACCTACGATCCCCGGGGCGTGGTCCGGGCCGATGCGCGCGCGCTGGCGAAGCGCGTCGGAAACCTGGAGGGCCTGCGCGTCGGGATCCTCGACAACACCAAGTGGAACGCGAACAAGCTGCTGCGCGCGGTGCGCGACCAGCTGCAGTCGGAGCACAAGCTCGCGTCGGTCAACTACTACCGCAAGGAGAGCTTCTCGCGCTTCGCGGACCCGGCGCTCATCGACCGGATCCGGGCCGAGAACGACGTCGTCTTCACCGCCATCGGCGATTGAGGCTCCTGCACATCGTGCTGTATGCATGATGGCTTCAGCCTGGAATCGCTGGGTGTCCCGACCGCGGTGATCGTGACCACCACCTTCGTGCACGAGGCGAAGGTGCAGCGCGCCGCGCTCGGCATGGACGCCCTCGCCCCGGTGGTGATCGACCACCCCTTGAGCTCGCTCTCGGAGGACGAGATCCGCGGCCGCGCCGCGCAGGCGCTGGCGCAGGTGGTGAAGGTCTGGCAGGGCACGCACGCCGACCCGCCCACGCCGCAGTGAACCCTGCATGAGCGGGCCGCTCGCCGGCGTCGTGGTCCTCGACCTGACGCGGTTCCTGTCCGGCCCCTATTGCACGCTGCTCCTGGCGGGCATGGGGGCCGAGGTGATCAAGGTGGACGACCCCTCGGGCGGCGACCCGGTGGCCAAGGCGCCGCCGTTCGTCGGGCCCCGGGGCGTTTCCCTGGAGCGCAAGACCGACGCCGACTACGGCATCGCGTACCTGAAGCGCGCGCGGGGCAAGCAGTCCATCACCCTGGACCTGAAGCGCCCCGAGGGACAGGCGCTGCTCGCGCGCCTCGCCGCGAAGGCCGACGTGGTGGTGGAAAACTTCCGTCCCGGCGTGGCCGCGCGCCTGGGCGCGGACTACGCCCGGCTGTCGAGGGACAACCCCGGCCTCGTCTACTGTTCCCTCACCGGCTACGGCGCCACCGGCCCGGACCGCGACCTGAAGGCCTACGACCTCATGGCGCAGGCGGCCGCGGGGCTGATGGGCCTCAGCGGCGAAGCGGGCGGGCCGCCGGCCAAGGCGGGTTCCGCGCTGTCCGATTGCGTCTCCGGCGCCTACTCCGCGCTCGGCATCCTCGCCGCGCTGCACGAGCGCAACCGCAGCGGCAAGGGGCAGGCGGTGGATGTCGCGATGACCGATTGCCTGGTCTCCATGATCCTCGACGAGCCGCTGGACTGCTACGCGCAGCTGGGGATTCCGGCGCGCCAGGGCAACCGCATCACGCGCTTCTCGCCGTTCAACGCCTATCGCACGCGCGACGGCTGGATCGCCGTCGGCTGCGCCACGCGCGAGGAATGGGTCGCGCTGCTGGAGGCGATGGGGCGCGCGGAGCTGACCCAGGACCCGGACATGATGAACGTCGGCTGGCGCATCGCGAACAACGCGGCGGTGGACCGGCTGGTGGGAGACTGGGCGTCCGGCTTCGGCACCGCGGAGCTGGTGGCGCGCCTGAACGAGGCGGACGTGGCCTGCAGCCCGGTGCGCGGGCCGCAGGACCTGATGCGCTGGGAGCACCTGAAGGCGCGCGGCATGCTGCGCACGCTGGAGCAGCCGGACGGCACGCCGACCGCCGTCGCCGCGGCCGGGTTCCCGCTCAAGTTCAGCCGGACGCCGGCGCAGCATGATGCGCCGGCGCCGGCGCCGGGCGCGCACACGGCGGAGGTGCTGGCGCGGTTCCTCGGAACCGGCGCGGGGGACTTCAACCGGCTCCGGCGCGAAGGCGTGGTCTAGCGCCTCAGCCGGGCTGCCCGTCCAGCCGCGGGCGGGTGAGGATCGGCAGGTAGACGACGAAGAACGCGGCGAACGCGGCCGACCACAGCACCGCCGAGCCGATGACCGCGGGCACGTACCACACCGGCACCGCGAGGGGCAGCAGCACGCGCACCGCCGCCGCGGCCATCACCAACACGTAGGCCGCGACCTCCGCCGGGCCCGCGACGAGCGGCCGGGCGGTGTGCCCCCGGGAGGTCCGCGTCATCATGCCGAGGGTCAGGCCGCCGATGGCGCCGATGGTGAGCGCATGCGTGGCAAGCGTGGCCGGCGCGAGCTCGAACCCGGCGAGTCCGCGCAGCGCCAGGTGGACCATGAGCCACGCATAGGACAGGTGCAGGATCCACACGATGGGCTTCGCCAGCGCGCGCAGCGGCGACCACAGCGCAAGGCGCACGCCATGGAACACCGCCGCCGCGGCGGCGACCGACGCCGCGGCGGCCTCCAGCCCCAGCGCATCGCAGGCTATGAGCAGCAGCACCGAGCCCAGCGCCAGCTTCTCCAGCATCGGGTGGCGGCTCGCGCCGGCGCCCGGGACGCCGTTGTTGGTGAACATCGGCACCACGCGCCCGGCCATGACGGCGATGATGAACAGCACCACGTCCAGCCCCAACGCGATGGCGAAGCGCGTGGCGTGCTGGAACGCGAGGCTGCCCGCGCCCAATGCCAGCACCAGGCCGATGAAGAAGTAGTTGCGCCGGTTGCCGGCGGCGAGCAGCGGCCGGCCGATGCCCCAGGCCACCGCGATCGCGAACAGCAGACCGGCGACGCCCGCTGCCGTCAGCGAGAACAGGGCGGCGATGCGTGCCGCAACCCACAGCGCGGCGATGCCCGCGAGCGCCGCGCCGGTCGGCGTGGGCCGGCCGGACCAGACGCGCACCGCGGTGAGCAGGAACCCGGCGATCACCGCGAAGGCATAGCCGAACAGCATCTCGTGCGCATGCCAGAGCAGGTTGGCGCCGGGAAGCCAGCCGGCGTACTGCAGCGACCAGAGCGGGACCGCGAGCGCGGCGCCGGCGCCGGCAAGCAGGTACATCGGCCGAAAGCCGAGGGCGAACAAGGCGGAGGGCATGCGGCGATGCTGCGCGCCGGCGGCGGCCGTTGGTTTGATCGAGGTCAAGCGCCGCTGGTAAGGTGAGCGGATGAAGACCACACTCGTTGCCGGGCTTTCCTTTGCCAAGACCCTCGTCGTGGACGAGGGCCGCTGCATTTCCTTCATGGGCCGCGAGAACATGGTGTACGCGACGCCGCGCATGGTGAGCGACGTCGAGTACGCCTGCCGCGACTTCCTCCTGCAGCACCTGGACGAGGGCGAGGACTCGGTCGGCGCCCACGTCACCATCGACCACCTCGCCGCGACGCCGCTGGGGCTGGAGGTGGTGATCGAGGAGCGGCTGGTGAAGGTGGAGGGCCGGCGCGTGACCTTCGAGTTCAGCGTGCGCGACCCGCTCGAGGAGTGCGGGCGCGGCGTCCACGTGCGGTTCATCGTGGACGGGGCGAAGACCCGCGACCGCCTGGCCGCGAAACGGGCAAGGGCCGCCGCGCTTATCAAGTAAAATCCGCAGCTTGATCATGCGGATAGCACTCCTCCTGGCGCTGGTTTCCGGCTTCGCCCTGGCGCAACCCGCCAAGGATGCCAAGTCGCCCGCCAAGGGCCCGCCGGCCATGCCGGTCAAGGCCGTGGCGGCGAAGGTCGCCCCCGCCGTGGACGAGGCGAGCGCCGTGGGCACCCTGCGCGCGGACGAATCCGTCGTGATCCGCCCCGAGATCGCCGGCCGCATCGCCGAGATCCGCTTCGAGGAAGGCCAGCGCGTCGCGCGCGGCGCGCTGCTGGCGACGCTGGATGCCGGCGAGGCGAAGGCGCAGCTTGCCTCGGCCACCGCGCAGGCCAAGCTGGACGCGCAGCGCCTGGAGCGCGCCGAGGACCTGCACAAGAAGAACTTCATCAGCCCCCAGGGCCTGGACGAGGCGCGGTCCAACGCCGCGCGCTCCGGCGCGGCGGTGCGCGAGATCGAGGCGCGCCTCGCCAAGTCCGAATTGCGCGCGCCGTTCGCCGGCGTCATCGGCCTGCGCAGCGTCAGCGCCGGGGCCTTCGTCGCCGCGGGCACCGACATCGCCCGGCTGGAGAAGATGGACCAGCTGAAGATGGACTTCCGCGTGCCGGAGTCCTACATCTCGCGCGTGCGCGCCGGGCAGAAGGTGAAGGCCGCGGTCGACGCCTATGCGGACGAGGACTTCGCCGGCGCCATCTACGCCATCGAGCCCGGCATCGACGAAGGCACCCGCACCATCCTGGTCCGCGCCCGGGTCGCCAACCCGGAGTTCAAGCTGCGCCCGGGGATGTTCGCCCGCGTCAACCTGCAGCTGGGCACGCGCGAGAAGGCGGTGTGGGTGCCCGAGCAGGCCATCGTGCCCAAGGGCCGCGACAGCTTCGTGTTCCGCGTCGCCAACGGCAAGGCGGACATGGTCAAGGTGCAGGTCGGCATCCGCAGGCCCGGCGAAGTGGAGGTGACCAGCGGCATCGCCGGCGGCGACCTGGTGGTCACCGACGGCACGCTGCGCCTGTTCCCGGGCGCCGCGGTGATGCTGATGCAGGACAAGCCCGCAGCCTCGGCTCCGGAGAAGAAGGGCTAGGTCTCCGGCGATGCAACTCCCCGAGCTCTGCATCCGCCGCCCCGTCTTCGCCACGGTCATGTCGCTGCTGATCGTGCTGGTGGGCGCGATTTCCTTCGAGCGCCTGTCGGTGCGCGAGTACCCGAAGATCGACACGCCGGTGGTGTCGGTGCGCACCGTCTACAAGGGCGCCAGCCCCCAGGTGATGGAATCGCAGATCACGCAGCCGCTGGAGGACTCCATCTCCGGCATCGAGGGCGTGCGTACGGTGAAGTCCATCTCGCGCGAGGAGGTGTCGCAGATCACCGTGGAGTTCGTGCTGGAGCGCAACGTGGACGCGGCGGCCAACGACGTGCGCGACCGGGTGGCGCGGGTACGGGCCCTGCTGCCGGAGGCGGCGGACGATTCCGTGGTGTCCAAGATCGAGGCCGACGCGCAGGCGATCATCTGGATGCGCCTGTCCTCGGACCGGCACGGCGCGCTGCAGATCT
Source organism: uncultured Bordetella sp. (assembly GCA_964564865.1). Lineage (GTDB taxonomy): Bacteria > Pseudomonadota > Gammaproteobacteria > Burkholderiales > SG8-39 > RBG-16-66-20. The sequence continues at coordinate 18,457 of CAZMDA010000043.1, forward strand.
CGGACCACGCCGACCGCTACGTCGCCGACCGCATGAAGACGCTGCCCGGGGTGGCCTCGGTGATCATCGGCGGCGAGCGGCGCTACGCCATGCGGCTGTGGATCGACCGCGAGCGGCTGGCAGCCTATGGCCTCACGACGCAGGACGTGGAGGCGGGCCTCAGGCGCCAGAACGTGGAGATCCCCTCTGGCCGCATCGAGTCGCGGCAGCGCGAGTTCACGGTACTGACCGAAGCCGACCTGCGCACCGAGGACCAGTTCAACAACCTGATCCTCGCCGAGTCGCGCGGCTATCCGGTGCGCCTGCGCGACGTCGGCCGGGCGCAGCTGGGCGCGCTGGACGAGCGCAACATCGTGCGCGTCAACGGCAATCCCTCGGTCGGCCTGGGGGTGGTGAAGCAGTCCACCGCCAACACGCTCACCGTGGCGCGCGCGGTGAAGGCCGAGATGGAGCGCATGCAGCCGACGCTGCCCGAGGGCATGAGCCTCGCCATCGCCTTCGATTCCTCGGTGTTCATCGAGCGCTCCATCGAGGGCGTGTACCGCACCATGGCCGAGGCGGTGGTCCTGGTGATGCTGGTGATCTTCGTGTTCCTGCGCTCGTTCTGCGCCACGCTGATCCCCTTCGTCACCATCCCGGTGTCGCTGGTCGGGGCGGTGTTCTTCCTGTACCTGTTCGGCTTCACCATCAACGTGCTGACGCTGCTCGGGCTGGTGCTTGCGATCGGCCTGGTGGTGGACGACGCCATCGTGGTGCTGGAGAACTGCCACCGCCACGTCGAGATGGGCAAGGACCCGCGCCGGGCCTCGGCCGACGGCTCGCGCGAGATCGCGTTCGCGGTGATCGCGATGTCGCTCACGCTCACCGCGGTGTTCGCGCCGGTCGCCTTCGTGCCCGGCAACACCGGGCGCCTGTTCGCGGAGTTCGCGCTCACCGTGGCGGGCGCGGTGGCGGTGTCGGGGTTCGTCGCGCTGACGCTGACGCCCATGATGTGCTCGCGGATCCTGAAGGCGCACGAGGTCCACGGCGGCGTGTACCTCGCCATGGAGCGCTTCTTCAACGGCATGACCGCGGGCTATCGCCGCCTGCTGGCCTGGCTGCTGCGCGTGAAGATCGTGGTGGGCATCGTCTTCGTGGCGGTGCTGGGCGGCACCGTGGCGACCTACCTGACGCTCAAGGACGAGCTCTCGCCGCTCGAGGACCGCGGCTTCTTCATCTCCCTGGTGCTCGCCCCCGAGGGCGCCTCGGTGGACTACACCGACGGCTACATGCGCCAGGTGGAGGGCCTGTTCTCGCAGGTGCCCGAGATCCGCTCCTACTTCACCGCGGTGGCGCCGGGCCTGGAGCGCCCGAACCCGGTCAACTTCGGCATCGGCTTCGTGCAGCTCAAGCCCTGGGAGGAGCGCGCGCGCAAGACGCAGCAGATCACCGCCGAGCTGGGGCCGAAGATGTTCATGGGCCTGCCCGGGGTGCTGGCCTTCCCGATCAACCCGCCGTCGCTGGGGCAGAGCTTCCGCAACCCGCCGGTGCAGTTCGTGATCCAGGCCAATTCCTACGAGCAGCTGGAGGAGCTCACCAACAAGCTGCTGGCGCGGGCGCGGCAGATCAAGGCCATCGCCAACCCGGACGTGGACCTGCGGCTGAACAAGCCCCAGCTGGCGGTGGACATCGACCGCGAGAAGGCGGCCACGCTCGGCATCGACGTCGACGTCATCGGCCGCACCCTGGAGACCCTGCTGGGCGGGCGCCAGGTGACGCGCTTCAAGCGCGAGGGCAAGCAGTACGACGTCATCGTTCAGCTGGAGGGCAAGGACCGCAGCACGCCGGCCGACCTGACCTCGATCTCGGTACGGGCGCGCGACGGGCGCCTGGTGCAGCTGTCGAACCTGGTCTCGGTGCGCGAGACCGTGGGGCCCAAGGAGCTCAACCACTTCAACCGCCAGCGCGCCGCGATCCTGTCGGCCAACATCGCCACCGGCTACACCCTGGGCGAGGCGCTGCAGGAGCTGGAGGCGGCGGCGAAGGAGGTGCTGGACGCCAGCGCCCGCACCGCGCTGGACGGGCCCGCGCGCGAGTTCCGCGAGTCCGGGGCGGCGCTCGCGTTCGCGTTCCTGCTGGCGCTCGTCTTCATCTACCTCATGCTCTCGGCGCAGTTCGAGAGCTTCGTCTCGCCCTTCATCATCATGCTCACGGTGCCGCTGGCCGCGCTGGGCGCGCTGCTGGCGCTGAAGCTCTCCGGGGGAACGCTCAACGTGTACTCCAAGGTCGGGCTGGTGATGCTGATCGGGCTCATCACCAAGCACGGCATCCTGATCGTGGAGTTCGCCAACCAGCTGCGCGACAAGGGCATGGCGCGCCTGGAGGCGGTGATCGAGGCCGCGGTGCTGCGCCTGCGGCCGATCCTGATGACCACCGGCGCCATGGTGCTGGGCAGCCTGCCGCTGGCCCTGGCCACCGGCGCCGGGTCGGAGGCGCGCCAGCCCATCGGCTGGGTGATCGTGGGCGGCCTCACCCTGGGCACCTTCTTCACCCTGTTCGTGGTGCCGGCGGCCTACGTGCTGCTGGTGCGCGAGCGCAAGGACCCGCTGCCGGAGGCGCAGCCTGCTGCTGCCGAGTGACACCGCGCTGGTGACCGGCACCGGCGGCGGCATCGGCCTCGCCATCGCCAATGCGCTGGAGGAGGAGGGCGCGAAGGTGATGCGCGCCGACGTCGCCGACGCCGACCTGTCGCAGCCGGGCGCGGCCTTGCGCCTGGCCGAGGCCGCGATCCGCAGGCTCGGGCAGGTCTCCCTCTTCGTCCATGCCGCGAGCCCGCCGCGCCGGGAAACGCAGACCGCGCTCGCGGTGACGGAAGCCGAGTGGCGCGCCATGCTCGAGGTGAACCTGAACGCCGGCTTCCTGATCGCGCAGGCGCTGGGCCGGCACATGCGGGAGAAGAGGATCAAGGGCCGCATGCTGTTCGTCACCTCGCTGCACGCGGACTCGCCGCGCAACCTGCCGCACTACTCCGCCTCGAAGGCGGGGCAGACCATGGTGATGAAGGAGCTGGCGCGCGCGCTGGGCAAGGACGGCATCCGCGTCAACGCCATCGCGCCGGGCGCGGTGCCGGGCGCGGGCTTCAAGGGCTCGCCGGGGCTGGTGGAGCGCATCGCGCTCGGGCGGGTCGGCAAGCCGGCGGACATCGCGCCCATGGCGGTGGCGATCCTCTCGGAGAAGTACGGCGCCTACATGACCGGCAGCACCGTGGTCGTCGACGGCGGCATCGCGCTCTACAACTGGCTGGACGCGGAGGGCTGAGGGATGAAGTCGAGATACCTGGTCAGGCAGGCGGACGTGACGCCGTACTCCCCGGCCAACCACACCGGCACGAAGAACTTCCGCATGATCGGCCCGGAGACCGTGGGCGCGACACAGGTGGAGATGCTCATCGGCGAGATCGAGCGCGGCAAGGGCGCGCTGCCGCACGCCCACCCGGGCATCGAGCAGGTCTGCTACCTGCTCGAGGGCGAAGCCCACGTCGAGATCGGCGGGGAAAAGTTCCAGATGAAGCCGGGAGAGGCCTGCTTCTTCCCGGCCGATACCATGCACCTGCTGCTGGTGACCAGCGACAGGGCGAAGGTGATGGTGATCTACGCCCCGCCCTACGGCGAGAGCCCGGACAAGCGCTACACGCCGACATGACCGGCAAGGTCGCCCTCATCGCCGGCGTCGGCGGCATGTGCGGCAGCAACATGGCGCAACTGCTGCACGGCAGGGGCTGGAAGGTCATCGGCATCTCTCGCGGCGCGCCGGAACTGGGCCCCTGGCTGCGCCACGTCCCGGCCGACCTGCTGGATGCGGCAGACGCGCGGGCAAAGCTCACCGGCATCGAGGAGGTCACGCACGTGTTCTACACGGCGCTCCTCAACGGCCGCACGCTGGAGGAGGAGAACGAGCTCAACACGCGCCTGTGCGCGAACTTCCTCGACGCGGCGCTGCCGCGCATCCGCAAGCTGGAGCATGTGCACGTGCTGGAGGGCGTCAAGCACTACGGCTACCACCTCGGGCCGTACCGCACCCCGGCGCGCGAGGACGACCCGCCCTGCGTGCCGGCCTACTTCTACGAGGCGCAGCATGCGCACGTCCTGAAGCACCAGGCGGGGCAGGCCTGGACCTGGTCCACCACCCGGCCGGGCGCGGTCTGCGGCTACGCCAACGGCGCGCGCATCAACCTCATGACCGTGATCGCAGCCTACGCCACGATCATGAAGGCGCTGGGCGAGCCGCTGTATTTCCCGGGCACGCAGGCGACCTACGACGCGCTCACGTTCACGAGCGACGTCGGCCTGCTCAACCGCGCCATGCTGTGGGCCTCGACCGACCCGCGCGCCGCCAACCAGGCCTTCAACATCGGCAACGGCGACGCCTTCCGCTGGAACTTCATGTGGGCGCGGGTCGCGGACATGTTCGGCATGCAGCCGGGCCCGGTGAAGACCATGAAGCTGGCCGAGGTCATGAAGGACAAGGCCGCGCTCTGGGCGGAGCTGCAGCGGCGCCACGGCCTCGCGGCCACGGATCTCTTCCGCCTCGCGCCCTGGACCTACGCCGACACGGTCTTTTCCCGCCACTGGGACAATGCCATCAGCACGGTGAAGGCGAACCGCTTCGGTTTCACCGAGATGATGGACAGCGAGGCCATGATGCGGCGTATCTTTGCCGAATTCCGCGAGCGCAAAGTGATCCCCTGACATGGACTTCGCCTTCACCCCCGAGCAGGAGCAGATCCGCGACGCCATCGCGAAGATCTGCGCGCGCTTCGACGACGCTTACTGGCTGAAGAAGGACAAGGAAGGCGGCTTCCCCGCGGAGCTGCACCAGGCGCTGGCCAAGGACGGCTGGCTCGGCATCGCCATGCCGGAGGCCGACGGCGGCTCGGGGCTGGGGATCACCGAGGCGGCGGTGATGATGCAGGCGATCTCGGAATCCGGCGCCGGGTTCTCCGGGGCCTCGGCGGTGCACATGAACATCTTCGGCCTCAACCCGGTGGTGGTGTTCGGCACGCCGGCGCAGAAGAAGCGCATGCTGCCGGGCCTGATCGCCGGCAGGGAACGCGCCTGCTTCGCGGTCACCGAGCCCAACACCGGCCTGAACACGAGGAGCCTCAAGACCGAGGCGGTGAAGAAGGGCGCGACCTACGTCGTCACCGGGCAGAAGGTGTGGATCTCCACCGCGCAGGTGGCCGAGAAGGTGCTGCTGCTCGCGCGCACCGCGAACGGGCTGTCGCTCTTCTACACCGACTTCGACCGCAGGCACATCGAGGTGCGCGAGATCGATAAGATGGGGCGCAAGGCGGTGGATTCCAACCAGGTGTTCTTCGACGGCCTGCCGGTGCCGCAGGAGGACCTGATCGGCGAGGAGGGCAAGGGCTTCGAGTACATCCTGCACGGCATGAACCCGGAGCGCATCCTGATCGCGGCGGAATCCGTGGGCCTGGGGCGCTGCGCGCTCAGGCGCGCCGCCGCCTACGCGAAGGAGCGCATCGTGTTCGACCGCCCCATCGGCCAGAACCAGGCGATCCAGCATCCGCTGGCGGCCAACTGGGCGGCGCTCGAGGCGGCCAACCTGATGGTGTTCAAGGCGGCCTGGCTCTACGACCAGGGCAAGCCCTGCGGCGCCGAGGCGAACGCGGCCAAGTACCTGGCGGGTGAAGCGGGGTTCGATGCCTGCCAGCAGGCGGTGATGACCCACGGCGGCTTCGGCTACGCCAAGGAGTACCACGTCGAGCGCTACCTGCGGGAGTCGCTCATCGGGCGCATCGCGCCGGTGTCGCCGCAGATGATCCTGTGCTTCATCGCCGAGCGGGTGCTCGGCTTGCCGAAGTCCTATTGAGAGAAGAGGCGCGCCCGGCATGATCGACAGCATCGAATTCCTGCGCGGCCTGTACGGCGAGGCGAAGGAGCGTTCCGTGAGGAAGCAGCTCCCGAGCCTGGACGCGCATTGCCTGCGCTTCATCGGCCTGTCGCCGTTCGTGGTGCTCGCCAGCGGCAGCGCGGACGGCCGCTACGACGCCTCGCCGCGCGGCGGCGAGCCCGGCTTCGTCCAGGCGCCGGACGCGCACACGCTGCTCATCCCCGATGCCTCGGGCAACAACCGCCTGGACACGCTGCAGAACATCGTCGCCACCGGGCGGGTGGGGCTGCTGTTCCTGATTCCCGGCGTGGACGAGACGCTGCGCGTCAACGGCCGGGCGCGGCTCGAGAGCGCGCCGGAGGTGCTGGCGCGCTTTCCGGGCGAGCGGCAGCCGCCGAAGCTCGCGATCGAGGTGAAGGTGGAGGATGCCTACCTGCACTGCGCCAAGGCCTTCATGCGCTCGAAGCTCTGGGACCCCGCGAGCCGCGTCGAGCGCTCGGTGCTGCCGACCATGGGGCAGATGCTGGCCGACCAGATCGGGTCGCCGGGCGCCGCGGAGACGCAGGAGCAGATGGTGGCGCGCTACGCAGCGGAGATCCGGCGCGCGCCGTGAGCGCCTGGCGATGATCTCGATACGCGACCTCGACCACCTGGTGCTGCGGGTCACGGACCTCGCGAGGATGGAGGCGTTCTACACCGGGGTGCTGGGCTGCACCGTGGCGCGCCGGCGCGACGACCTCGGGCTGGTGCAGCTGAGGGCCGGCCGCTCGATGCTCGACCTGGTGCCGGTGGACGGCAAGCTGGGGCAGGCGGGCGGCGCCGCGCCGGGCAGGGAAGGCCGCAACGTGGACCACTTCTGCTTCCGGGTGGAGCCCTGGGATGAGCAGGCCATCCGGGCGGCCCTGGCGGCCGCAGGGATCAGCGCGGGCGAGACCGCGTCGCGCTTCGGCGCCGACGGCCAGGGCCCGTCCATCTACCTTTCCGACCCGGAAGGCAATACAGTGGAACTCAAGGGGCCGCCAGAGGCCCCCAGCCACGACCATGGAGGGAGACCATGACGCTTCGAACCGCAGCAGCCGTGCTTGGCATTGCATTCACCATCGGCGTCCAGGCGCAGGACTACCCGAACAAGCCCATCCGCTTCATCACCCCGGCGGCGCAGGGCGGCACCACCGACCTGCTGGCGCGCCTGTTCGGCGCCAAGCTTTCGGAGACCTTCAAGCAGCAGGTGCTGGTGGACAACCGCGCCAGCGCCTCGGGCGTGATCGCGGGGGACATGACGGCGAAAGCGGAACCCGACGGCTACACGCTGCTGCTCGCCTACCACCAGCACACGGTGAACGCGGCGTTGAGCTCGAAGCTGCCCTACCACGCGGTGAACCACTTCACCCCGATCACGCAGCTCACCAGCGCAGGCCTCATGCTGGTGGTGCATCCGTCGGCGCCGCCGAAGACGCTGGCGGAGTTCATCGACTGGACGAAGAACTTCAAGGGCGCGCTCAACTTCGGCTCGGCGGGCATCGGCAGCGGCGGACACCTCGCCGGCGAGCTCTACAAGCAGATGACCGGGGTCAAGGCCGAGCATGTGCCCTACAAGGGCGCCGGCCCGGCGATGATGGACCTGATCGCCAACCAGTACCACTACAACTTCTCCGGCCTGCAGGGCGCGCAGACGCAGATCCGCGCCGGCAAGCTGCGCGGCATCGCCATCACCACGCCGAAGCGCGTGCCCAGCCTGCCCGAGGTGCCGGCGATGGCCGAGGCGCTGCCGGGCTTCGAGGTGGTGGGCTGGTACGGGGTCATCGGGCCGGCCGGCATGCCGGCGCCGCTGGTGGCGAAGCTGCATGGCGAGTTCGTCCGCATCCTGAACCTGCCCGACATCCGCGAGCGGATCGTCGCCGACGGTTCGGAACCCGTCGGCAGTTCCCCCGAGGCGTTCCGCCAGTTCATGCTCGCCGACCTCGCCAAGTGGTCGAAGGTGGTGAAGGAAAGCGGCGCCAAGGTCGATTGAGACCGGGGGTTGGAGTACGCGCTCATCCTCGCGCTGGGACTCGCCGCCGGCACCCTGAGCGGCATCGTCGGCTTCGGCTCCTCCATCATCCTGATGCCGGTGCTGGTGATCGCCTTCGGCCCGCTGGAGGCGGTGCCGATCATGGCCATCGCCGCGATCATGGCCAACCTGTCGCGCATCCTGGCGTGGTGGCGGGAAGTGGACTGGCGGGCGGTGGGCGCCTACGCCGCCACCGGTGCGCCGTGCGCGGCGCTGGGCGCCGCGACCCTGCTCGCCCTGCCGGCGCGCGTCGTCGAGGCGGCGCTCGGGCTGTTCTTCATCGCCATGATCGGCCTGCGGCGCTGGCTGGCGGCGCGCCGGCTGCGGGTCGGTCCCGGCCACCTCGCCCTGATCGGCGTGCCGGTGGGCTACCTCACCGGCATCGTAGTCTCGACCGGGCCGATCACCGCGCCGGTGTTCCTCGCCGCCGGCCTCGCGAAGGGCGCGTTCCTGTCCACGGAAGCGGCGGCCTCGCTGCTGGTGTATGCCGCCAAGGCGGCGGTGTTCCGCGGCCTGGGCGCGTTGCCGCTGGAGATCGTCCTCAAGGGCCTCGCCACCGGCTCGACGCTGATGGCGGGCGCGTTCATCGCCCGACGCTTCGTGCTGAGGATGGACGCGGACCACTTCCGCCTGCTGATGGACGGGCTCATGCTCGCCTCGGGCATCGTGCTGCTGTCGGCGGCGCTGCTCTGAGTAGAATGCGGCCATGACGCAACCCATTCCCATCGTCGGCCGCGGCTACGGCTACGAGGATCTCAAGGTCGGCTTCCGCTTCCGCACCCACCGCCGCACCATCGCCGAGGCGGACGTGGCGAGCTTCATCAACCTCACCTGGCTCACCGAGGAGCTGTTCGCCGTGGCGGACGACAGCGCCCGCGCCATCAAGGGCCGGCCGGTGCCCGGCGCCATGGTCTACGCCTTCGCCGAGGGGCTGCTGCTGCCGACGATGCAGGACACCGGGCTCGCCTTCCTCAACTGCACCCTGGACGTGAAGGGGCCCACGGTGGTGGGCGACACCCTCCATGTCGAGTGCGAGGTCGTCGAGGCGCGCCTGACCTCCAAGGGCGACCGCGGCCTGGTGCGCTTCGCCAACAAGGTCGTGAAGCAGGACGGCACCGTGGTGCTCGAGTACAACCCCTTGCGCATGCTGAAGAGAAAATAGGGACGGACCACGATTCCATGATCGACCACGTCGACCACATCGTCCTCACCACGCGCGACCGCGAGGGCTGCGTGCGCTTCTATACGCAGGTGCTGGGCATGGCGCTGGAATCGTTCCAGACCCCGACCGAGACGCGCTGGGCGCTCAGGTTCGGCAACCAGAAGATCAACCTGCATGAATGGGGCCGGGAGTTCACCCCGCGCGCGCACGTGGCGGCGCCCGGGACGCTCGACCTGTGCTTCATCGCCTCGGTGCCGCTCGAGGCCGTGATCGCCAGGCTCGGGCAGGCGAACGTGCCGATCCTCGAGGGGCCGGTGATGAAGACCGGGGCGACCGGGAAGATCCGCTCGGTCTACGTGCGCGACCCGGACCTCAACCTGGTGGAGATCTCCGAGCCGGCCGCCTGAGGCGGCTCTGAGGCGGCTCACGGACTGGGCACGCCGAGGGCGGCCGCGAGCTTGCGCGTGTCGGACAGGTCCCCGATCACCATGGCGCGGGGCGGCGGCGAGAGCTTGACCAGGGTCGGCGTCACCACCACGGCGTCCGCCGCGGCCTTCTTCGGCTCGTGCCGCAGATCCACCAGCTCGAGCTCGTAGGCGAAGCCCGCTGCCGCGGCGAGCGCCGCCAGGTTCTGGCGCGCGCGATTCGTGTAGTCGCCCGGACCGGCGACGTACAGGCGCAGGCGCAGGCGCAGTTGCGGCTTGCGGCCGTTCGGGCTCATCGGCGTGCCTTGCGTGCCCCGGGCCGGTCGGCGCGGCGCAGGCTCGAGGTCCGCGAGCGCTGCTCCACGTGGCGGGCCTCGGCGCGGCGGCCCAGGGTCTCGTCGAGCGCAAGCTCCCGCCTGACGCGGTCGAGCTCCGCCTGCTGCGCCCGGATCCGTCCCGCGATCTCGGCGGCGGACCGCTGCTTGCTGTGCCGCTCGAGCATCCGCGCCTCGGCGTCCTGCGCGCGCTTGCGCTCGGCGAAGGCTTCGCGCTGGTCGCGCAGCGTGCCCATCAGCACCTCGCCTTCCTCGACATAGACGTCCGCCAGGTCGATCCCGCGGCCGCTCAGGACCAGTTCGCGGACCTGGTTCGAATGTCCGCTGCCGCGCGACTTGACGATGGTCAGCGCGCGGTTGCGCTCCCCCGCGTGCACGACGTTCGACAGGTGGATCCAGGTGTCGGCAAGCGTGGAGACGTTCAACTCGGTGGATTCGGCGTCGGGCACGGACTTGCCCGCCAGCGCGGTGGCGAACAGCGTGATGCCGCGCACCTTGCAGTCCTGAACCAGCCGGTAGGCGATGTCCATCGCCACCGTGCCCAGGCCCTGCTTGAGCAGGGCCGAGAGCGGATCCACCACCAGCAGCCGCGGGCGCAGCGCCTCGAGATGGCGCAGGATCTCCGCGTGCTGGGCCTCGCCGCTGCGGGCGCGCGAGGCGAGGCCGGTCATCGCCAGGCGTCCGGCGCGCCGATGGCCGCCCAGCCGGATGCCCACCGATTCCAGGTTGCGCTCGATCTCCTCGCCGGATTCGTCGAAGCCGACGTAGAGCACCCGCTCGCCTCGGCGGCAGGCGGCCTCGGCGATCCGGCCGGCCAGGGTGGTCTTGGCCGTGCCGGGCGCGCCGGTGACCAGCGTGGCGCTCGCGCGCAGCAGCCCGCCGCCCAGCATGGTGTCCAGGCGAGGGACGCCGGTGGGGATGCGCTGGCGGTAGACGCGATGGCCGGTAGTGTGCGTGAGGATCGGGTTGAGCTCGATGCCGCGGCCGCCGATCAGGTAGGGCACCGCCATGTCCGAGTGCGAGGAGCCGCGGTACTTCTCGATCGCCAGCCAGTGCGTCTCGACGTCGGCGTGGCGGCGCCGGCTGAGCTGGATCACGCATTCGGACAGGTAGGCGAGGTAGGCATGGGCAGGCGTCTCGCCGGTCGACAGGGGGCCGGCCTTCGCCGTCAGGATGCAGGTGAGGCCGCTTGCCTGCAGCCAGCGCTGCAGGCGGAGGATCTCGCGCCGGCGCAGGTTCGGGTCCGGCAGCATGTCGAGCAGGATATCGATGGCGTCGAACGCCACCCAGCGCGCCCTCATGGCCTTCGCGCGCGCCGCCACGGTCGCGAGCAGGCCGGCGATCTCGAAGTTGCCCGACTGCGCCGCCTCCTGCGGCAGGCGGGCATCGATCAGCAGCATGCGCCTGCGCATCAGCGCCGGAAGGCCCCAGCCGAAGGAGGCCGCGTTGGCGAGGATCCGCTTCGCGGGTTCCTCGAAGGCGACGAAGATGCCCGGCTCGCCGCCGCGGGCGGCGAGCGCCAGCGCCTGCAGCGCGAGGACGGTCTTGCCCGCGCCGGCCGTGCCGACCACCAGCGTGACGGCGCCCTGCGGCAGGCCGCCGCCGGTCATGGCGTCCAGGCCGGGGATGCGGGTCGGGAACTTGCGGATGCCTGCGTCGGTCCGGGTCCGGGCTGCCATCGTTCATGCTCCTGGTGAGGCTGCGCGCGTGCGCAGGAAGTCGGCGTAGGCGTCCGCGGGAGCGGGCTTGGCGTAGAGGTAACCCTGGGCCGCGTCGCACCACAACTCGCGCAGCCGCTCCTCCTGCGCCGGGGTCTCGACCCCCTCGGCGAGCACGTTGAGCCCGAGGCTGTGGCCCATGCTGATCACCGCCTGCACGATGGCGCCGCTCTCGGCGTCCGCCGGCAGGCCGCGGGTGAAGGACTGGTCGATCTTCAGGCGGTCGATGGGGAACTGCTTGAGGTAGCTCAGGCTGGAATAGCCGGTGCCGAAATCGTCGATCGACAGCTTCACGCCCAGCCGGTCCAGCCGCTCGAGCTTGCGCAGCGAATCCTCCACGCCCTGCATGATCGCGGACTCGGTCACTTCCAGCTCCAGGCGCTCCGGGGCGAGGCCGGTGGCCGACAGGACCTCGGCCACCGATTCGGCATACCCCGCCTGGCGGAACTGGTGCGCCGAGACGTTCACCGCGATGGTGCCGGCCGGCAGGCCCTCGGCGAGCCACGCGGCATGCTGGCGGCAGGCGGTCTCGAGCACCCAGGCGCCGATGGCCGCGATCTGCCCGCTGTCCTCGGCGATGCCGATGAACTCCGCGGGCGGCACCAGCCCCAGCGCCGGGTGGCGCCAGCGCACCAGGGCCTCGGCACCGATGACCCGGCCGGACCCCAGCTCCAGCTGCGGCTGGTAGACCAGCAGCAGCTCGGCCCGCGCGACCGCCTGCCGCAGGTCGGTTTCCAGGCGCAGCCGGTGGTGGGTGCGCGCGTTCATGTCCGCCGAGTAGAACTGGTAGCGGTTGCGGCCGGCCTGCTTGGCCGCGAACATCGCGGCGTCGGCGTTGCGCAGCAGCGTCTCGGCGTCGGCGCCGTTCTCCGGGTGGCACGCGATCCCGATGCTCGCGGTGAGGACGAACTCGGCGCCGCCGAGGAGGAACGGGCGCGACACGGCGTCGATCAGCTTCTGCGAGACGCGCGCCGCGTCCTGTGCCGAGTCGACGTCGGCCAGCAGGACGAGGAACTCGTCCCCTCCCTGGCGGCAGACGGTGTCGCTGGCGCGGACGCAGGCCTTGAGCCGCGCCGCGGCCTCCACCAGCAGCCGGTCGCCCTGCTCGTGGCCGAGCGAGTCGTTCACGTTCTTGAAGCGGTCAAGGTCGAGGAACAGCAGGGCCAGCGGATGCAGGTTGCGCCGCGCGCGCGCCAGGGCGACGTTCAGGCGGTCGGTGAGCAGCAGCCGGTTGGGCAGGTCGGTGAGGGCATCGTGCTGCGCGAGATGGGACAGGCGCTCGAGGGCGCGCTTTTCCTCGCTGACGTCGCGGACGATCATGCTCGAGCGCGGCTCGCCGCGGTGGTCGCGGAACACCGTCGTCGACACGCTCGCGGGGAAGCGCTCGCCGCCCTTGCGGATCATCGTCAGCTCGCCGCGGAAGCGGCCGGTGCGGGTGCGCTCCTCCAGCGCCGCCTGCAGCCGCGGGTCGGCCGGGTCGATCAGCGCCTCGCGCCCCCCGGCGACGATCTCGGCCTCCGTGGCGCGGAACATCTGGCACGCCGTCGGGTTGGCGGCAAGGACGCGGCCGTCGGGCACCGTGAGCAGGATGCCGTCCATGGAGTTCTCGAACAGCAGCCGGTGGCGCTCCTCGCTCGCCGCCAGCTGCTCGCTCGCGGCGCGGCGCGCCGCCTCGCGGTCGAAATTGTCCATGCCGAAGCTGACGTCCGTGGCGATCTCCTCCAGCAGGTTGCGCGTTTCCTCGTCGAAGGCATTCGGCTCGGTCATGTAGAAGGTCAGCGCGCCGACGCTGGCGCCGCCGCGCCGCAGGGGCAGCGCGGCCGAGGCGTGCCAGCCGAAGTGCCTGGCCGATTCCCTCCAGGGCCCGGTGCGGGGGTCGGCGAGGAAGTCCTGGCACCAGAAG
>CAZMDA010000044.1:0-30866 GCA_964564865.1 uncultured Bordetella sp.
TCCTTGCCGCCGCTTCTCGATCTGTTGTCGGCGACGAAGGACGCGCCCAGGGAGGCCGCGGCGTCCACCGGCGCCAGCAGGGCCGAGAGCCGCTCGCGCTCGGCTTGCGCGCGCGCGCAGAGCCGCGCGCGGTTTCCGGCCAGGGTCAGCAGGCGTTCGCGCACGGGATCAGGCGCCACCCAGGGTGTCGCGGTCGCGCTCCAGCTCGGCGAGCGTCGCGGCGAGGAACTTCGGCCGCTCGCGCAGGCGCGAACGCGCGACGAGCGCCGCGAGCACGCCGGCGGCGACGAACGCGGCCGCCACGAGGCCGGCGGCGAGCAGGCGGTTGCCATCCCAGAACAGCAGCACCACCAGCACCGCGCCGAACACCAGCGCGGAGCCCAGGAACAGGTACGCCACGGCGAGCCAGATCGTGATCTCGAGCAGGCGCAGCGCCTGCTCCTCCACTTCGGTGGCGGCCAGGCGCGCGCGCGTGGCCGCGAACGCGAGCAGCGTGCGCGCCAACTCCCTGACGGGGCCGAGCATCGGTGGCGGATCGCCCGCGGCGGGGCGGGCGGCTGCTCTAGCGGCGGCTGATGAGGATGCCGAGCACCAGGCCGGCGGCGGCGGCGATGCCGACCGCGTGCCAGGGATGCTCGTGCACGTACGCATCGGTCGCCTTGGCGGTTTCCTTCGCCTTCTCGACGACGATGCGCTCGGCTTCGGCCAGCTTCACCTTGGCCGCGGCGAGCGAGGCCTGGATGCGCGCGCGGGCGGCGGCGGCTTTCTCGCCGGCCTGCGCGGCGGTGGCCGCGAGCAGTTCCTCGGCGTCGGCGACCACGACTTTCAGGTCGGCGACGAGCTTGTCCTTGTTCACTTCGGTGGTCATGGGTATGGCTCTTTCAGGGAGTGTCGAACGGAGTGTCGAACGGGGATGCCTATTGTAGCCGTTGCCGCGGGCGCGTAGGCCGCCCCGGGTAAGATTTGCCCCGATGGCCCTCGCCGACTACGCCGCTGCCTTCCGCAGCCGCCGGATCCTGCTCATGCTGGCGCTGGGCTTCGCCTCCGGGCTGCCGCTGGCGCTCACCGCCGGCACGCTGCAGGCCTGGCTGGCCGCGGAGAACGTGGACCTCGTCGCCATCGGATGGTTCGCGCTGGTGGGCCAGCCCTACACCTACAAGTTCCTCTGGGCGCCGTTCATGGACCGCTACGCGCCGCCGTTCCTGGGGCGGCGGCGCGGCTGGCTGCTCCTCACCCAGGTGGCGCTGGCCGCCGCCATCGCCTTCATGGGCACGCTTTCCCCGACCGAGTCCGCCTGGCTGCTGGGGGCGACCGCGTTCGCGGTGGCGCTGCTGTCGGCCTCGCAGGACATCGTGTTCGACGCGCTGCGCGCGGATTCGCTCGCGCCCGAGGAGCGCGGCGCCGGCGCCGCGGTGTCGGTGCTGGGCTACCGCCTCGCGATGCTGGTCTCCGGCGCCGGCGCCCTGATCCTCGCCGACCAGTGGCTGGGCTGGACCGCCACGTTCTGGCTCATGGCGGGATTGATGGTGATCGGCATGGCGGCCACCTGGCTCGCGGTGGAGCCCGAGCCCGTGGGCGCGCCGCCGAAGACGCTGGACGAGGCGGTGGCGAAGCCCTTCGCGGAGTTCTTCACCCGCGACAAGGCGCTGGTGCTGCTGGCGCTGGTGGTGCTCTACAAGCTGGGCGACGCGTTCGCCGGCAACCTGACCACCACGTTCCTGCTGCGCGGCCCGGGGTTCTCGCTCACCGAGGTGGGCGCGTTCAACAAGGGCTTCGGCCTGGCGGCGACGCTCGCCGGGGCGCTGGTGGGCGGGGCGCTGATGGCGAAGCTGGGGCTGTTCCGCGCGCTCGTCCTGTTCGGCGTGCTGCAGGCGGTGACCAACCTCGGATTCATGCTGCTCGCCGCAGCCGGGAAAAGCTACGCGCTCATGGTGTCGGTGGTGGGATTGGAGAACCTGTGCGGCGGCATGGGCACCGCGGCCTACGTCGCGCTCCTGATGGCGCTGTGCGACCGGCGCTTCTCGGCCACGCAGTACGCGCTGCTCTCGGCGCTGTCGGCGGTGGGGCGGGTGTACGTCGGGCCTTCGGCCGGGTACCTGGTGGCCGCGTTCGGCTGGGTGCAGTTCTTCTTCTTCACGTTCCTGATCGCGCTGCCGGGCCTCGCGCTGCTCCTGTGGCTGCGGCGGCGGATCGAGGCGCTGGATGCGGGGCCGGGCAACGGGCGGATGTAACCGATCGGTTACATCCTGGCCGGCTGCACGCCCGGACCGTCGGGCGGGTACTTGAGGAACTGCGGCGTCCGCTCCATGCGCGCCGAGAGCTCCACCAGCCCGGGGTGCTCCGCCGCGGGCACGATGGCGGCGATCATCGATTGCGTGAACTGCCAGGCCACGGCGGTGGTGATGGTCGCCTGGCTGCGCGGGTGCTGGAACGCCGTCTTCCGCTGCCTGACCTCCCGCTCGAGCGCGGCGTAGGCCGCGAGCAGCTGGCCCGTCACGCGCTCGACCCAGGGTTCGTGCTGCGCCGAGGCCGGGCGCAGGTTGCGCTCGTAGACGATCTGCACGCTCTTCTCGCAGGCGGCGAGGGCGAGGCCGACGGCGCGCATGGCGTGCCGGTACTCGACCGGATCCTTCGGCCAGAGCGGCTCGATGCCCGGTCGCGTCGCCTCGATGGTCTGCAGGATGAGCGAGGAGTCCATCAGCACTTCGCCGTCGTCGCACACCAGCGTGGGCGCCTTCACCACCGGGTTGATGCCCCTGAACTTCTCGAAGGTGCTGAACACGGACACCGACTCGTGCCGGAACGGCACGCCGAGGTACTCGAGGGAGATGGCGACGCGCCGCACGTAGGGCGAGTCGAGCATGCCGATCAGGCGCATGGGACTCTCATGGGCAGGTCAGGGTTCGACGGCGACCTCGTGGCCGCAGCTCTCCAGCGCGGCCGCGATCCGGTGCGCGAGCTCGCGCGGCACGTCGATCACCGTGGGTGCGTCCGCCACGCATCGCAACAGGCCGAAGGCCTCGTCGGCGTCGAGATCCGCCGCCCGCATCAGGGCATCTGCGAGCTCGTCCTCGGAGACCTGCAGGTTGCTGCGGAGGACGCGAATCGTGGACATGGCGAAGCGCCTACGAGGTCACCCGGTAAACCGCCAGCGCCCCCATCAGGTTCGGCAGATACCCCACCCGCGCCCCGCCGGTGAGCACCACCCGCTCCAGGATCCGGAACCCCAGCTTGCCGCACAGCGCCTCGAAGTCCACCAGGGTGCAGTGGTGCACGTTGGGGGTGTCGTACCACTGGTAGGGCAGTTCCTGCGACACCGGCATGTGCCCGCCCAGCGCGATCTGGATGCGCGCGCGCCAGTAGCCGAAGTTGGGGAAGGAGACGATGGCCTCGCGCCCGACGCGCAGCATTTCCTTCAGCAGCGGCTCCTGCTTGTGGATGGCCTGCAGGGTTTCCGACAGGATGGCGACGTCGAAGGACTGGTCGGCGAACGCCGCCAGGCCGTCCTCCAGGTCCATCTGCAGGACGTTGACGTCGTTGCGCAGGCATTCGAGCACGTGCGCGTCGTCGATCTCGACGCCGTAGCCGGGCGCCTGGCGCGTCTCCCACAGCCGGCGCAGCAGGGTGCCGTCGCCGCAACCGAGGTCCAGCACCCGGGAGCCGGGCGCGACCCACTGCAGGATGGTGTCGGCCTCGGTCACAGGGGGATGTTGCGGAAGTACGCGCGCAGCGCGCCGTGGTAGCGCGGGTCGTCCAGCAGGAAGCAGTCGTGGCCCTGCGGGGCGTCGATCTCCAGGTACGAGACGATGCGCCTGCTATCAAGCAAGGCTCGCACGATTTCGCGCGAGCGCGCCGGCGAGAAGCGCCAGTCGGAGGTGAACGAGACCACCAGGAAATCCGCCTTCGCCTGCGCGAAGGCCTTCGCCAGGTCGCCGCCGTAGCGCGCCGCGGGGTCGAAGTAGTCCAGCGCCTTGGTGATGCGCAGGTAGGTGTTGGCGTCGAAATAGCGCGCGAACTTGTCGCCCTGGTAGCGCAGGTAGCTCTCGATCTCGAAGTCGATGTCGAAGTCGTAGCCCGGCGCCGAGCGGCGCAGGGCGCGGCCGAACTTCTCCATCATGGCGTCGTCCGAAAGGTAGGTGATGTGCCCCACCATGCGCGCGATGCGCAGGCCGCGCGCGGGCACCACGCCCTTGTCGTAGTAGTGCCCGCCGTGGAAGTCCGGGTCGGTCATGATCGCCTGGCGCGCGACCTCGTTGAAGCCGATGTTCTGCGCCGTGAGCCGGGGCGTGCAGGCGATGACGATGGCGTGGCGCACGCGCTCGGGAAAATCCAGCGACCACTGCAGCGCCTGCATGGCGCCGATGCTGCCGCCCATCACCGCCGCGAAGCGCTCGATGCCCAGGCGGTCCGCGAGGCGCGCCTGCGCCGCCACCCAGTCCTCCACCGTCACCACCGGGAAGTCCGCGCCCCAGGGCTTGCCGGTGGCCGGATTGACCGAGGCCGGGCCGGTGGAGCCGAAGCACGAGCCGATGTAGTTCGAACCGATGACGAAGAAGCGGTCGGTGTCCAGGGGCTTGCCCGGGCCCACCATGTTGTCCCACCAGCCGACGTTGTCCGGGTCGTCGGCGTAGCTGCCGGCGACGTGGTGCGAGGCGTTCAGGGCGTGGCAGACCAGCACCGCGTTCGAGCGCGCGGCGTTCAAGGTGCCGTAGGTCTCGTAGGCGATCTCGAACTCGGGCAGCACCGCGCCGCTCGAGAGCGGGAGCGGCTCGGTGAAGCGTGCCTTGTGCGCGGTGACGATCAAGCTGGCCCCAGGTCCCCACAGAACGAAAAACCCGTCCAGCTTTGCGCGAGGACGGGTTCCGGTGGCCGTCTCTTTAGCGGTATTTGTAGAGCGCCCGCAAGCTGAACTTCAAATCGGCGCTGGGGCGGGATTATACCTTCGCCGCCCCGCTGCGGATGAGCGCCTCGATCGCGGCCTCCTCCAGCCCCGCCTCGCGCAGCACCTCGCGCGTGTGCTCGCCCAGCCGCGGCGCGTGGCGACGGTACGCCGGGGGCGATTCGGACCATTCGCTGGGGACCGCCATGGTGCGGATGCGGCCCTCGCTAGGGTGCTCGCGGGTCTGGAAGTAGCCGATCGCCGCCAGGTGCGGGTCGGCGAGGATGTCCTCCAGCGAGTTCATCTTCTGCACCGGGATGTCGGCCGCCTCCAGCGCCGCGATCCAGTCCGCGGTGCTGCGCCTGGCCATCTCCTCCGCCACCAGGGCATAGGCGCCCTGGAAGTCGCGGCTGCGCGCTTCCTGGGTGGCGTAGCGCGGGTCCTGCTGGAGCTCGGGCCGGCCGATGACCTGGAAGAACGCCTGCCACTGCTTGTCGTTGTAGACCAGCACGCAGACGTAGCCGTCCTTGGTGCGGTACGGGCGGCGCTCCTTGGCGAGCATGCGCCCGTAGCCCGGCGGCGCGGTCGGCGGGTCGTAGGTCTGCCCGCCCAGGTGCTCGCCCAGCACCGACTGCAACAGGCTCTCGAACATCGGCACGTCCACGCGCTGGCCGACGCCGGTCTTCTCGCGCCGGTACAGCGCGGCGCTGACCGCGTTGGCCATGTGCAGGCCCACCGAGCGGTCGGCGATGATCACCGGCGTGTAGCGCGGCGAATCGGCGCCGGCGCGCTGGGCGAGCCAGGGCAGCCCGGCCGCGCCCTGGATGAGGTCGTCGTACGCGGCCTTCGCGGCATAGGGGCCGCGCTGCGAGTAGCCGAAGCCGCCGACATAGATGAGGCGCGGGTTCACCGCCCTTACCTCGTCATACGACAGCCCGAGCCGCGCCATCGCCTGCGGGCGGATGTTGTACACCAGCACGTCGGCGGTCTTCGCCAGCGCGAGGCACGCCGCGCGCGCCGCCGGCTGCTTGAGGTCCAGCACGATGGAGCGCTTGTTGCGGTTGGCGTTGAGGAAGATGTGCCCCATGCCCTTGGAGCGCAGCGGCGCGTTGTGGCGCATGACGTCGCCCTCGGGGGGCTCGACCTTGACCACGTCGGCGCCGAAGTCGGCGAGGATCTGCGTCGCGTAGGGCCCCATCACCACCGTGGTGAGGTCCAGCACGCGAACGCCGTCTAGGGGTCCGGACATGAGGGCGGGGGGATCTGAAGGGGGGCGGAGACGTTCTGTCGGAGCCTCCCTTTCCCTACTGCGGTTGGATGCCGGCTTCCTTCGCCATGCGGCCCCACTTGGCGATCTCGGACTTGATGAAGTCCCCCAGCTGCTGCGGGTTCATCGGCGCGACGTCGGTGCCGAGGTTGGCGTAGCGCGCCACGACCTCGGGCTTGGCGAGCGCGGCGGCGGTCGCCCCGTGCAGCCGGTTCACGATCTCCGCCGGCGTGCCCGCCGGCGCCATGAGCGCGAACCAGGCGATCAGCTCGTAGCCCTTCAGCTCTTCCGCAATCGCCGGAACATCGGGGGCGAGCGGCGAGCGCTTCTCGGAGGTCACCGCCAGGCCGCGCAGCTTGCCGCCCTTCTGCTGGGCGAGCGCGTTGGCGAGGTCGGCGAAGGTGAAGGTGATCTGCCCGCCCAGCACGTTGGTGATCGCCTCGGGCAGGCCCTTGAAGGGCACGTCGACGAAGTCCACCTTGCCCATCGAGCGGATCATGGCCTGCGACACCTGCGAGCCGGCCGAGCCGTAGCCGCCGGAGAGCTTGCCCGGATTGGCCTTGGCGTGGGCGAGGAACTCCTTGAACGTCTTCGCGGGGAAGTCCGCCGACACCATGAGCATGAAGGAGATCGTGCCCAGGCGCGCCACCGGCTGGAAGTCCTTCACCGGGTCGTAGCGCAGCTGCTTGAACAGCGCCGGCGCCGCCGCCTGCGGCGTGTTGGTGGTCACCATCAGGGTGTAGCCGTCGGGGGCGCTCTTCGCCACGCCCTCGGCGGCGATGGTGCCCTGCGCGCCGGCCTTGTTCTCGACCACGAAGGGCTGGCCCAGGGCGCCCTGCAGCTCCTGGCCGATGGCGCGCGCCACCTGGTCGGTGGCGCTGCCGGCGGGGAAGGGCACCACCAGCTTCACGGGCTTGGAGGGCCAGGCCTGGGCGTGGACCTGCGCGGCAAACAGCATGGCAACGACGGACAGCGCGATTCTCATCACATCCTCCTCTAGGAATTCAGCTTGGCGAGCAGCTCGCGCGCCTTGGCCGGGTCGGACTGGCGCAGCACGCGCTGCGCCAGCGGCTGCGCCTCGGCCAGGTTCGTCCGCAGCACGCGCTCCTTGATTGCCAGCAGCTGCGCCGGGTGCATGGAGAAGTTGCGCAGGCCGAAGCCGAGCAGCAGGCGCGTGAGCGTGGGCTCCCCCGCCATCTCGCCGCACACCGCCACCGGGGTGCCGGCGCGGCTGGCGGTCTGGATGACGTGCGCGATCAGGTGCAGCACCGCCGGGTGCAGGGGATCGTACAGATGTGCCACCGCGTCGTCGGTGCGGTCGATCGCCAGGGTGTACTGGATCAGGTCGTTGGTGCCGAGCGACAGGAAATCGAGCTTCTTCATGAACATCGGCAGCGCGAGCGCCGCGGCCGGGATCTCGATCATGCCGCCCACCTCGACCTCGGGCGCGCAGGCGAGGCCCTTCTCGTCCAGCTGCTGGCGCGCCTGCTTCACCAGCGCCAGCGCCTGCGCGATCTCGTGCGCATGGGCCAGCATCGGCAGCAGGATCTTGACGCGGCCGGCAGTCGAGGCGCGCAGGATGGCGCGCAGCTGGGTGAGGAACACCTGCGGCTCGGCAAGGCAGTAGCGGATGGCGCGCAGGCCGAGCGCCGGGTTGGGCATCTCGGGCTGGGCGCTCGCGCCGTCGATGGCCTTGTCCGCGCCGATGTCGAGCGTCCGGATCACCACCGGCGCGCCCTCCATGGCGCGCGCCACGTCGCGGTAGGCCTCGAACTGCTCGTCCTCGGTGGGCAGGTCCTTGCGGTTCATGAACAGGAACTCGGTGCGGAACAGCCCGATGCCCATGGCGCCGGCCTCCCGCACCTCGGCGGTGTCCTGCGGCAGCTCGATGTTGGCGAACAGCTCCACCGGCGTGCCGTCCAGCGTCGCCGAGGGCGTGGTGCGCAGGCGCTTGAGCTTCTGCCGCTCCAGGCCGTGCTGCGACTGGCGCAGGCGGTACTCGGCGAGCACCAGCGGATCGGGATCCACCACCAGCACGCCCTGGATGCCGTCCACGATCAGGGTGTCGCCCTCGCGGATCATGTCGCGCGCGTCGTGCAGGCCGACGATGGCCGGGATGTCGAGGCTGCGCGCCACGATCGCGGTATGCGAGGTGACTCCGCCGACGTCGGTGACGAAGGCGCCGAAGCGGTGGCGCTTGAAGAGGAGCATGTCCGCCGGCGACAGGTCGTGCGCCACCACGATCATGTCCTTCTCCGCCGAGGGCGGCGGCTCGGGCAGGCTCTGGCCGCCGGCGAGCGCCTTCAGCACCCGTTCCACCGCCTGCTCGATGTCCTGGCGGCGCTCGCGCAGGTAGGCGTCCTCCATGGCCTCGAACTGCTCGGCCAGCTTCTCCATCTGCTGCACCAGCGCCCACTCGGCGTTGCAGCGCCGCTCGCGGATCAGCGCCTTGGGCGCCTGCGACAGCGACGAATCCTCCAGGATCATGCGGTGCAGGTTGATGAAGGCGCCGAACTCGCCCGGCGCCTCGCGCGGGATCTGGTTCTCCAGCGCCGACAGTTCCTGCCTGGCGCGCGCGACGGCGGCATCGAAGCGGAAGATCTCCGCCTGCACCGCGCTCTCGGGCACCTCGTAGTGCGCCACCTCCATGCGCGCGCTCGAGACCAGGTGCGCCTGGCCGATGGTGATGCCGGCCGAGACCGGCGCGCCATGGAGCACGAAGTTCATGACGCGCAGTCCATCACGGCCCGCTCACTCGCCCTCGTCGAACCGGTTCGCGATCAGCCTGCGCAGCGCCTCCAGCGCCTCGGCCTCGCCCTCGCCGCTCGCCTCGATGGTGATGCGCGCGCCCTTGCCGGCGGCCAGCATCATCACGCCCATGATGCTCTTGGCGTTGACGCGCCGCCCATTCCTCTCCAGCCAGACCTCGCAGGCGTAGGCGCTCGCGGCCTGCGTCAGCTTGGCCGAGGCGCGCGCGTGCAGCCCCAGCTTGTTGACGATCTCGACTTCAATGCTTGCCATTGCAGCAGTCCCGGGTCATGTGCAGCACGCCCTCGGTGCCCCCCGACAGCGCCTTCTGCACCATTACCGCCAGGCCCTTGTCACGGTAGGTGAGCGCGCGCACCAGCATCGGCAGGTTGACCCCCGAGATGCCCTCGACGCGGCCGGGCTCGAGCAGCCTGAGCGCGATGTTGCCGGGCGTGGCGCCGTAGATGTCGGTGAGCACCAGCACGCCGTCGCCGTCGTCCAGCTCGCGCGCGAGGCCCTGCGCCAGGTTGAACATCGCCTCCGGGTCGTCGTGCACGGTGACGCCGACCTGGCGCACCCGCAGCGGGCGCTTGCCCAGCACGTGGCTCGCGGAATGGATCAGCGCCTCGCCGAAGGCGCCGTGGGCGACGATGAGGACGCCGATCATCGCACGCCGATCATGCGGCCGCCTTCACCTTCGCCTCCAGCGCGGCGATGAACTGCCCCGAGACGTCATGCCCGGTCTGGTCCTGGATCTCGCGGAAGCAGGTCGGGCTGGTGACGTTGACTTCCGTGAGGTAGTCGCCGATCACGTCCAGCCCCACCAGCAGCAGGCCGCGCGCCGCCAGCACCGGGGCCACCGCCTCGGCGATGGCGCGGTCGCGCGCCGACAGCGGCTGCGCCACTCCGCGGCCGCCGGCGGCGAGGTTGGCGCGCGTCTCGCCGGGCTTGGCGATGCGCGCCAGGGAATACGGCACCACGGCGCCGTCGATGAGCAGGATGCGCTTGTCGCCGGCCGCGATCTCGGGGATGTAGCGCTGCGCCATCACCGAGCGCGCGCCGCCCTGCGCCATCACCTCCAGGATCGCGTTGCGGTTCGGGTCGCCGCCGCGGACGCGGAAGATGCTCTCGCCGCCCATGGAATCCAGGCGCTTCAGGATGACGTCGTGCTGCTGGTCGATGAAGGCCTGCAGCCGGTCCGGCTCGCGCGCCACCAGCGTGGGCGCGATCAGGTCCGGGAACTCGAGGATGCCGATCTTCTCGTTGGCGTCGCGCACCGCCGCCGGCCGGTTGTAGACGCGCGCGCCCTCGCGCTCGGCCATGGACAGGAGCCAGGTGCTGGTGACGTACTCCAGGTCGAACGGCGGGTCCTTGCGCATCAGCACCGCGTCGAAGCCGGCCAGGACGCCCTCCGCGGCCTCGTCCGCCCGGTACCAGTCCGCGTCGTCATCGGTGAGCGCGATGCGGGCGGCGCGCGCGCGCACCGCGCCGGCCTCGAAGCGCAGGCTGTCGGTGCCGCAGACGTGGACCGCGTGGCCGCGCGCCTGCGCGGCGCGCATCATGGCGACGGTGGTGTCCTTGTAGGCGTGCAGCGACGCCGGCGGGTCGATGATGAAGAGCAGCTTCATGGGCATTCGGACCGGGAACCGCCGCCCTCTCAGGGCGTGGAGGCGCTGCGCTCGAGTTCGAGGGAGGCGCCCGCCGCGGCCAGCCGGCCGACCACGCCGTAGGCGTAGAAGCGGTTGGGCGGCGCGTCGCAGCCCGCGTGCGGGTCGGGCAGGGTGCAGGACTCCTCGAACGCCAGCGGCACGAAGTGCATCCCGGGCGCGTTCAGGTTGTCCTCGGCGCCGCGCGCGCCGTGCACGCGGTAGAAGCCGCCGATGACGTGCTGGCCGATCATGTAGACCACCGGCTCGGCGACCTTGTCCTCGATGCGCTCCACGGTATGCACGCCCTCCTGGATGATGACGTTGCTCACCACCAGGCCCTCCTTCACCACCGCCATCTTGTTGCGCTGCTTGCGGTTGAGGTCGCGGACTTCGGAAGCGTCGCGCACCATCATCACGCCCATGCCGTAGGTGCCGGCGTCGGCCTTGACCGCGACGTAGGGCGTGTCCTGGATGCCGTACTCCAGGTACTTGATGCGGATCTTCTCCAGCAGCATGGACACGTTCGAGGCGAGGCACTCCTCGCCCGCGCGCGCCTGGAAGTCGATCTCGCCGCACTGCGCGTGGTACGGGTTGATCAGCCAGGGGTCGATCTTCAGCAGCTGCGCGAAATCGGCGGCGACGTCGTCGTAGGCGTGGAAGTGCCGCGACTTGGTGCGCACCGCCCAGCCCGCGTGCAGCGGCGGCAGCAGCACCTGCCCGGTGAGGCCCTGCAGGATCCCCGGGATGCCGGAGGACAGGTCGTTGTTGAGCAGGATGGCGCAGGGGTCGAAGCCCTCCAGCCCGAGCCGCGCGCCGCCGGCGCCTTCGGATCGCTTGAGCGGCTCGACCACCAGCTTCTTGCCGGTGGCGGTCTCCAGCTCGGTGGGCGCGGTGATCTCCGGGTTGAGGCTGCCCAGGCGCACCTCCAGCCCGGTCTGGCGCAGGATGGTCGCCAGCACCGCGACGTTTTCCAGGTACCAGCGGTTGCGGGTGTGGTTCTCCGGGACCAGCAGCAGGTTCTTCGCCTCCGGGCAGAGGCGCTCGATCAGCGCGGTCGCCGCCTGCACCGCGAGCGGGATGAAGGCCGGGTTGAGGTTGTTGAAGCCGCCCGGGAAGAGGTTGGTGTCCACCGGCGCCAGCTTGAAGCCGGAGTTGCGCAGGTCCACCGAGGTGTAGAAGGGCGACTCGTGCGCCTGCCAGCGCAGGCGGAACCAGCGCTCGATGGCGCTGGAGCCCTCCAGGATCCGCTGCTCGAGTTCGAGCAGCGGGCCGCTGAGGGCGGTGGTGAGATGCGGGACCAAGCCCTGCGCTTACTTCTTGGCGGCCGGCTTCGCCGGCGCCTCGGCCGGTTCTTTCAGGTTGCCGCCCGACTGGTTGGCCATGTGGATGATGGCGCGCGTGAGCTCCAGGTCGGTCGCGTCGGCGGCGCCGGCGCGCGGCGGCATGGCGCCCTTGCCGGAAATGACGGTCTTCAGCATCTCCGGCAGGCCGCGCTTGAGCGAGGCGGCCCAGCCGGCCTTGTCGCCGATTTTCGGCGCGTTGGCGACGCCGGCGACGTGGCAGGCGGCGCAGACCGTCTTGACGATCTCCTCGCCGGAGCGGGGGCCGGCGCCGGCAGCGGCCCCTGCGGCGCCGAACTCGACCTTGCCCACCGGCTGGATGCGGGCCGCGACGGCCTCCGGCGTCAGGGCGCCGGGGTCGGCCTTGGGCTTGTTGAGCACGAGCTGCACGATCATGATGATGCCGAGGATGGGCACCACGAACGACAGCACCACGACCGTGATCAGCTGCTGCGGCGTCTTGATGAAGGAGGAATGCTCGTCGTGCTCGGCCATGCGCTCGTCCCCTGGGTGCGGATGCGGTAAAATGCTGATTTTAGCGCGAGTTTCGCGAGTTTTGTTGTTCCAGGCGCCCGTAGCTCAGCGGATCAGAGTATTGGCCTCCGAAGCCAAGGGTCGTGGGTTCGAATCCCGCCGGGCGCGCCATCCTTCTTTCCACCCATCAGGAGTGTCCCAATGAACAGGCAGTGGATCGCCGCAGCGCTCGTCGCGCTCGCATCCGGCGCCGCCATGGCGCAGCAGTACCCGACCCGCAACGTGTCCATGCTGGTGCCGTTCGCGGCGGGCGGACCCACCGACACCGTCGCCCGCGTCACGGCACAGGCCATGGGCAAGCCCCTGGGCCAGACCGTGGTGGTGGAGAACCGGCCCAGCGCCGGCGGCATCCTCGCCCCGGAATCGGTCAAGAACGCCAAGCCCGACGGCTACACCATCCTGATCCACCACATCGGCATGGCGACCACGCCGGCGCTGTACCGGCAACTGCGCTTCAATCCGCTCACGGACTTCGAGTACATCGGCCTGATCAACGACGTGCCGATGACGCTCGTCGCGCGGCAGAACTTCCCGGCCAAGGACTTCAAGGAGTTCCTCGCCTACATCAAGGCCAACAAGGCGAAGGTGAGCTACGCCAACGCCGGGATCGGCGCGGCCTCGCACCTGTGCGGGATGCTCTTCATGAGCGCCATCGAGACCGACCTGCTCACGGTCCCCTACAAGGGCACCGCCCCGGCGATGAACGACCTGCTGGGCGGCACGGTGGACTTCATGTGCGACCAGACCACCAACACCACCAACCAGATCAAGGCGGGCAAGGTGAAGGTCTACGCCGTCACCTCCGCCAAGCGCGTGCCGTCGCTGCCCGACGTCCCGACGCTGCAGGAGCTGGGCCTGAAGGGCTTCGAGGTCGGCATCTGGCACGCGCTGTACGCGCCCAAGGGCACGCCCAAGCCGGTCATCGACCGGCTGGTCGCCGCGCTGCAGGAGGCGGTGAAGGACCCGGTCGTCAACCAGCGCTTCGCCGACCTGGGCGCCACCGCCTATCCGGTGGAGCGGGTCAACCCGGCGGCGCTCGCGGCGCACGTCAAGGCCGAGATCGACAAGTGGGGACCGGTCATCAAGAAGGCGGGCGTCTACGCGGATTGAGCGGGACGCTGTCAGCGAAAAGGCCGCCCTAGGGCGGCCTTTTTCTCGCTGCGGGGGGATCTGAAGGGGGGCAGAGGCGTTTTGCCGGCGCCCCCCTTTCCTTCACGCTACGCCGTGCTTCTTGAACCAGGCGAGCATGCGCTTCCAGCCGTCCTCGGCCGCCTCCTTGCGGTAGGTCGGCCGGTAGTCGGCGTGGAAGGCGTGCGGCATGCCGTCGTAGACGTGGATCGGGTTGCGCTTGTCCTTGCCGAAGGCGAGCAGGCCGGCGCGCATGCGCTCCACGTGCTCCATCGGGATGCCCTGGTCGGCGCTGCCGTACAGGCCCAGCACCGGCGGCATGATCTTGTCGGTGACGTCGAGCGGCCCGAGCGGCATCGCCGGCGGGATCGGCATCAGCGAGCCGTACCACGCGACCGCCGCCTTGATCTTCTTCTGGTGCGCGGAGTACATCCACACCATGCGGCCGCCGCGGCAGTGGCCGGTGAGGCCGAGCTTCGAGGCGTTGGCGCGCTTGTGCTTCTCGGTCCAGGCCACCACCGCGTCCAGGTCCTCGAAGGCCTGCTGGTCGGTGAGTTGGTTGGCGAGGCCGATCACCTGCTTGATCTCGGTCATCTTCGCCAGGTCGCCCAGGCGGAAGAACGGGTCCAGCGAGACGCCGAAGTAGCCCGCGTGCGCCAGGCGCCGGCACATGTCCTTCTGGTACTCGTGCAGGCCGAAGATCTCCGGCACCACGAGCACCACCGGCCGCTTGCCGCTGCCCTTCTTGACGGCGTAGTAGGCCGGGATGGCGCCCACCTTGGTGTCGCCGCCCTCCAGCCCGTCCATGGGCGTCTTGATCGCCTGGCCGAGCACCGGCTCGGCGGTGACGGCGAAGCCGGCGGCGAGCGCGGCGGCGATGAAGCCGCGGCGGTTGATCGGGGTATCGGGGACGAGGCTGTTGAAATGATCGTCCTGCCACAGCCCTTGCGGGGGGGAATCCTTGAGCATGGTCTCCTCTGGGGTTGGTTGAGCGCCCGATAGAATACGCATTTCGCGGTCGAATATTCCGCCGGGCACCAAAATATGAGCGCCAGAGCCATCAGCCGTTTCCCGGTCCCGGACCTGAAGGACCTGCCGCCGGACATTCGCGAGCGCATCCAGGCCGTGCAGCAGAAGGCGGGGTTCGTGCCCAACGTGTTCCTCGCGCTGGCCCATCGCCCCGCGGAATGGCGGGCGTTCGTCGCCTACCACGACGCCCTGATGGAGAAGGACCCTGGCCCCGGCATCACGCTCACGCGGGCCGAGCGGGAAATGATCGTGGTGGCCACCTCCGGCGCCAACCAGTGCCAGTACTGCGTGGTGGCGCACGGCGCCATCCTGCGCATCCGGGCGAAGAATCCGCTGATCGCCGACCAGGTCGCGATCAACCACCGCAAGGCCGACCTGGAGCCGCGCCAGCGCGCCATGCTGGATTTCGCGATGCGGGTGGCGCTCGAATCCCACACCGTCGACGAGGATTCACTGCGGGCGCTGCAGGCACACGGCTTCACCATGGACGACGCCTGGGACATCGCCTCGATCGCGGCCTTCTTCGCCATGTCCAACCGGCTCGCCAACGCGGCCAGCATGCGGCCGAACGACGAGTTCTACCTGATGGGCCGGTTGCCGAAGGCGAAGTAGGGAGGAATCCCCCGGTTGCGCGAGCCGAGCAGGTCTCGTGCGAGAGTGGCCTTCCCGGATCGCTGCGCTGAATCCACGAGCAGCAGCGTGAACAGGTCGCGCTGGGCGTGGCTGCCGCCGATGCGCCACAGCTGGCCGAGCACCGGCTCGAGCCGTTGCACCACCCGCGCGTGATCCCTTGAGCGCCAGGCGACGGCCGCTTCGCACAGCGCCCGCCCGACGGCCTCGTTGACGCGCGCCGTGCTGCCGCGCGGCTCGCCGCGCGGCAGCTCGCCGGTGGCGAGCGCGTAGTGCGCATCGACGAAGGCGAGCACCGAACCCCCGGACAGGTCCCGCACGATTGCGGCGGCCGCGTCCCATCGCCCGCCCACGTCCGCCCCGGCCAGCTCCAGCCGCGCCAGCATGGATATGTCGTTGCACAGCGAGAGGTTCTCGCTGGAACCATCGGCCCAGACGCGCTCGTCGTAGAGGCGCAGGGCTTCGGCCGTTCGTCCTTCATTCCAATGCATCAGCGCCAGGTGCCACCACAGGTGGAAGCGGAAGAAGTTCGCCGCGTCCCAGTGCGGCGCGAGGTCCTCGATCCAGCGCACGCCCTCCGCGGCGCGGTCCTGCATCTCCATCACGTGCGCCACCGCGTGCACCGCCCAGGGGTCGGCCGGGTTGAGCGCGGTGGCGCGGCGGCCCTGGCGCTCGGCGGCCGCGTAGTCGCCGGACTCCTCCAGCCCGAAGGCATGCAGCGCGAGCAGGTGGCCGAACCCGGGCACGCCCTCGTCCCAGTGGGCCAGCGCGTGCGCCGGCCCGTCGCGCACGTTCGCCGCGTCGCCGAGGTAGAAGTACAGGTAGTTGGCGATCTTGAGCGCGAGGTAGTCGCGCGGATGCTCGGCGAGCACGGCGTCGAGGACGCCGGCGGCGCGCTCGAGCTCCCCCTCGCACCAGGCACCCAGCGCGGCGAGATGGGCCTGTTCCCTCGCCGTCATCGGCGCCTTCGCCGCCGCCGCGTGGGCGGCGCGCGCGGCGGGGACGAGGTGCGGCTGGCCCATGAGGTGCATGAAATAACCCTGCAGGATGTTCGCCATCGGCATCGCCGGATCGGCCTGCAATGCGCGCTTGAGCGGGACGCCCGGCTCGCGCGAGAAGCCGACGTAGGCCCAGACCGTGTCGTCGAACGCGCGCGCCGCCTCCCCGCTGGCGGCGGTGAGGGGGAGGCCTAGGCGGTCGCGATGGGCGGGCGCTGGCGCCACGCGCCGGTCTCCTGCTCGAAGGCGTGCGCCAGCTGCAGCACGCCGAAATCGTCGCGGTAGCGGCCGACGATCTGCAGGCCCACCGGCAGCGGCACCGCGTCCGCGGTGAATCCGGCCGGCACCGAGACCGCCGGATGGCTGGTGATGGTGATGTAGTAGCAGCTCTTCATCCAGTCGAGGTAGTTGGTCATCCTCGTGCCCGCGATCTCCAGCGGGTAGTCCAGCTCGGTGGCGAAGGGCGGCAGCTGGTTCACCGGGCAGAGCAGGAACGCGTAGTCCTCCAGGAACACGCGCATGCGGTGGTAGAGGCTGCTGCGCAGGCTCTCGGCGCGCGCGATGCTCTCCGGGGTGAGCTTCCAGCCCTGCTCGACGTTCCAGATGATGGTGTCCTTCACCTCCGTGCGGCGCGTCTTCACCAGCGGGCCGTAGTTCTGCACGAACGACAGCGCGCGCAAGGTCTCGAAGGCCTCGGTGGCGCCGGTGAAGTCCGGGCAGGCTTCCTCGACGATGCAGCCCAGGGACCTGAACACCGCCTTCTGCTTCTCCAGCACCGCGGTGACGCGCGGGTCCATCGGCAGCCCGCCCAGGTCGCGGCTCCACGCCACGCGCACCTTGCGGAAGCTGCGCTTCAGCGGCCGGTTGAAGATCGAGCCGGGTTCGTGGATCGACGTCGGCGCGCGGCCGTCGGGCCCGGCCATGGCCGAGAGCAGGAACGCGGCATCCGACACCGTGCGCGCGATCGGTCCCAGCGTGGCGAGCGAACTCCAGGCGTTCGGCGCCGGCCAGTGCGGCACCCGCCCGGGGCTGGGCCGGAAGCCGACCACGTTGCAGTAGTTGCCCGGGTTGCGCAGCGAGGCGGCGAGGTCGCCGCCGTCGGCGAAGGGCAGCATGCCGCAGGCCACCGCGGCCGCCGCGCCGCCGGAGGACCCGCCGGCGCTCTTCGCGAGGTCGTAGGGATTGAGCGTGGCGCCGAACACGGCGTTGTAGGTGTGGCTGCCCGCGGCGAACTCCGGCAGGTTGGTCTTGCCGAGCGTGATCGCGCCGGCGGCGGCCAGCCGGTCGACGATGACGTGGTTCTCCTTCGGCACGTTGTCCCGGTACACCGGCGAGCCGGAGGTGGTGCGGATGCCCCGGGTGGGCACGTTGTCCTTGTAGGCGATGGGCAGGCCCGCGAGAGGAGGCAAGGCGGCCCCCCTCCCCTTTGCGCGCCTGCGGTCCAGCGCCTTCGCCGCCTTGAGCGCCTGCTCGGGCAGGAAGGTGACGATGGCGTTGACCTTCGGGTTGACGCGCTCCACCTGCGCGATGAAGGCGCGCATCACCTCGGTGGCCGAGAGCTTGCGCGTGCGGATCAGGGCGGCGAGCCTGCGCGCCGGGAGGAAGGGGATGTCCATGGGGCGAGTGTAGCCCGGCCGGCTACATCAGCACGATGTCGTACTGCTCCTGGGTGTAGGAGGTCTCCACCTGCATGGACACCGGCCGGCCGATGAAATCGGTCAGCATCGCCAGCGCCCCGGACTCCTCCTCCAGGAACAGGTCGCACACCGGCTGCGAGGCGAGCACGCGCAGCTCCTTGGCGGGGAAGGCGCGCGCCTCGCGCAGCACCTCGCGCAGGATCTCGTAGCAGACCGTCCTCGCGGTCTTCACCTCGCCGCGCCCGTCGCACACCGGGCAGGCCTCGCACAGCACATGGGCGAGCGACTCGCGCGTGCGCTTGCGCGTCATCTCCACCAGCCCGAGCGCGGTGAAGCCGCTCACCGTCATCCGGGTGCGGTCCCGCGCCAGCGCCCGCCTGAACTCCTCCAGCACCGCGGTGCGGTGTTCCGCTGAATCCATGTCGATGAAGTCGACGATGATGATGCCGCCCAGGTTGCGCAGGCGCAGCTGGCGCGCGATCGCCTGCGCCGCCTCCAGGTTGGTCTTGAACACGGTGTCGTCGAAGGTGCGGCTGCCGACGAAGCCGCCGGTGTTGACGTCGATCGTGGTCATGGCCTCGGTCTGGTCGATCACCAGCGTGCCGCCGGACTTGAGGTCGACGCGCCGGGACAGCGCCTTCTCGATCTCCGGCTCGACGTTGTACAGCTCGAACAGCGGCCGCTCGCCGGTGTAGTGCTCCAGCTTCGCGCGCAGCGCCGGCATGTAGGCCTCGGCGAAGGCGGCGAGCTTGTGGAAGTTCTCCCGCGAGTCCACGCGCACCACCGTGACCCCGTCGGTGGCCATGTCGCGCAGCACGCGCTGCGCGAGCGACAGGTCCTGGTAGAGCAGCGCGGGGGGCGCGGCCCCCAGCGACCGGGAGCGGATGTCGCGCCACAGGCTGCGCAGGTAGGCGATGTCGGCGCGCAGGTCCTCGTCGCTCGCGCCCTCGGCGAGGGTGCGCAGGATGAAGCCGCCCTTCTCCTCCGCCGGCAGCAGCTCCTTCAGCCGGTCGCGCAGCTGCTGGCGCCCGGCCTCGTCCTCGATGCGCTGCGAGATGCCGATGTGGCCGTTCTCATGGGGCGAGATCGCGGGCAGGTGCACCAGCAGCCGCCCGGCCAGGGAAACCTGGGTGGACAGGCGCGCGCCCTTGGTGCCGATGGGATCCTTCACCACCTGCACCAGCAGGGGCTGGCCCTCGGCCAGCATCCTCTCGATCGGCCTGGACGCGGCGCCGCCGGCGCCGCGCTCCTGCCGGCGGTGCTCGACGAGGTCGGCGACGTGCAGGAACGCGGCGCGCTCCAGGCCGATCTCGACGAAGGCCGACTGCATCCCGGGCAGCACGCGCGCCACCTTGCCCATGTAGATGTTGCCGACCAGCCCGCGGCTCGCGGCGCGCTCGACCACCAGCTCCTGCACCTGGCCGGCGCCCAGCACCGCCACCCGGGTTTCCTGCGGGGTGACGTTAACGAGTATTTCTTCGCTCACTGTGGCCCGAGATGCGCTCGATCAGCTGCGCGGTTTCGTACAGCGGCAGGCCGACGATCCCGGAGTGGCTGCCGCGGATCCCGGTGATGTAGCGCGCCGCGCGCCCCTGGATGGCGTAGGCGCCGGCCTTGTCGTCGGCCTCGCCGGTGGCGAGGTAGTCGCGGATCTCCGCCTCGCCCAGCTCGCAGAACTGCACCTCGGACTCCGACAGCGCGACCTCGAGGTGGGCGTCGTACTTGAGCGCCACCGCGGTCAGCACCTCGTGGCGCGTGCCCGACAGCGCCGCGAGCATCTCGGCGGCCTCCTGGCGGTTGCCCGGCTTGCCGAGGATCCGGCCCTGCAGCGCGACCGTGGTGTCGGCGGCGAGCACCGGCGCGCGCGGCAGGTTGCGCTGCTCCAGCCGCGCCCAGCCGGCCTCGGCCTTGGCGCGCGCGACGCGCCGGACGTAGACCGCCGGCGTCTCGCCGCGCAGCACGGTCTCGTCCAGGTCCGGATCGGGCTCCGGGTCGGCGCGGAACAGCAGCAGGTGGAAGCGCACGCCGATCTGCGTCAGCAGGTCGCGGCGGCGCGGGCTTCGCGATGCGAGATAGATGGAACGCTCGGCGGGCCTCGTCATGTCGCGGACGAGTGTAGCAAAGCCCGCGCGGCGCTTCTGCGCCGCGTCGTCACCCGGCGCTCCTGCGCCGCGTCCTCATTCGCGATGGTAGGGATGCCCGGTCAGCAAGGTCGCGGCGCGATACAGCTGCTCGCAGAGCATCACCTGCGCCAGCGCGTGCGGCAGCGTCAGCGAGGACAGCCGGACCAACGCCGAGGCGCGCTTCCTTATCTCCGGGTCCAGCCCGTCGGCGGCGCCGATGACGAACACCGTGGGCTCGGCCAGCAGCTGCGCGAACTGCGGCGTGGTGAGGTCCCGGCCGCGCTCGTCCATGGCCACCAGGCGCGCGCCCGCGGGCAGCCGGTCGCGCAGGCGGGCCGCCGCCGAGGGCTTCACCTGGATGACGGCGACCTCGTAGCCGCGCGGCATGCGCGACAGGTACTCGTCGCGCGCGGCCTCGGCCCAGCGCGGCAGCCTATTGGCGACGGCGGCGAGGTGCAGCCTTGGCACGGCGGCGGGGGGCCCTGGCTTTCGCCTTCGCCTTCGGTTTCTTCCTCTCCGCGGCGGATTTCAGCTTCACTTCCTTCCCGCCCCAGAGTTCCTCGAGGTTGTAGTGGCTGCGCACCGCCGGGTGCATGACGTGGACCACGATGTCGCCCAGGTCCACCAGCGCCCACTCGCCGTTGCGCCGGCCCTCGACGCCCTTGATCGTCGCCCCCAGCGCCTTCAGCTTCTCCTGCACGCTGTTGGCGAGCGCGTTCACCTGCCGGCTGGAGTCGCCGCTGGCGATCACGACGCGCTCGAACTCCGCGGTCTGCTGCGCAACGTTGAACACGACGATGTCGCGGCCCTTGACGTCCTCGAGCGCCTCGACCACGGCGCGCTGCTTCCTGCGTATGTCCATCAGTGATAGAGCCTGTGTAGTTGGATGTACTCGATGACCGCCGCCGGCAGCAGGCCGGCGACGCTTTCCCCGCGCGCGAGCCGCGCGCGGATGGTGCTGGCCGAAACCGGCATCGGCGCCATGGCGACATGGATC
Source organism: uncultured Bordetella sp. (assembly GCA_964564865.1). Taxonomy (GTDB): domain Bacteria; phylum Pseudomonadota; class Gammaproteobacteria; order Burkholderiales; family SG8-39; genus RBG-16-66-20. The sequence goes on from CAZMDA010000044.1 coordinate 20,960, forward strand.
ACCGCGCCCTCGGGCACGCCCGCCGGGCCCCCGCCTTCGCCCGGCCGCGCGAACACGGCGAAGCGGGCGAGGCCGAACAGTTCGCGCCAGCGGTGCCAGCCCGCCAGCTTCGCGTACTGGTCGCCGCCGATCAGCATGACGAGCGGCGTGGCCGCGCCCAGCTCGGCGCGCAGCGCCGCGAGCGTGTCGTAGGTGTAGCCGGAATGCCCCGGCGCCAGCTCGCGCCCGTCGATCGCGTAGCGCGGCTCGCCGGCGAGCGCCAGGCGCAGCATGGCGAGGCGGTGCTCGGGCGGCGCCACCGGCGCGCGCCGGTAGCCGGGCGCGCCGGTGGGCAGCCACAGCACGCGCTGCGCGCCGAGCGCTTCGAGCGCGCGCGCCGCGATGGCGAGGTGGGCGTTGTGGACCGGGTCAAAGGTGCCGCCCAGGACGGCGACCGGTCCGGTCGGGGAGGGAGGCACGCTTTCCAGCCGGGCCTCTTCGGCTCCACTACTGACGGACTTCTCCGTGCCCGAGCACGACGTACTTCAGCGTCGTCAGGCCTTCCAGCCCGACCGGGCCGCGCGCGTGCAGCTTGTCGGTCGAGATGCCGATCTCGGCGCCCAGGCCGTACTCGTAGCCGTCCGCGAACCGGGTCGAGGCGTTCACCATCACCGAGCTGGAGTCCACCTCGCGCAGGAAGCGCTCGGCGCGCGCCTTGTCCGCGGTGACGATGGCGTCGGTGTGCTGCGAGCCGTACTTGGCGATGTGCGCCATGGCCTCGTCCAGGCCCTTCACGATCCGGACCGAGACCACCGGCGCCAGCCACTCGGTGTAGTAGTCGTCCTCGGTTGCCGCCTTGGCGCCCGGCAGCAGCCGGCGCGCGGCCTCGTCGGCGCGCATCTCGACGCCCTTCGCCGCGAAGATGGCGCCGATCTCCGGCAGCACCTTGGGCGCGATGCTTTGCGCCACCAGCAGCGTCTCCATGGTGTTGCAGGTGCCGTAGCGCTGCGTCTTGGCGTTGTCGGCGATGCGCACCGCCATCGCCGGGTCGGCGGCCTCGTCGATGTAGACGTGGCAGACGCCGTCCAGGTGCTTGATCATCGGGATGCGCGACTCGCGCATGAGGCGCGCGATCAGCTCCTTGCCGCCGCGCGGCACGATGATGTCCACGTACTCGTTCATCGTGATCAACGCACCCACCGCCGCGCGGTCGGCGGTCGCCACCACCTGCACCGCGGCCTCGGGCAGGCCCGCGGCCTTGAGGCCGGCGCGCACGCAAGCGGCGATGGCCTGGTTGGAGTGCAGCGCTTCGGAGCCGCCGCGCAGGATGCAGGCATTGCCCGCCTTCAGGCACAGGCCGGCGGCGTCCGCGGTCACGTTCGGGCGCGATTCGTAGATGATGCCGATGACCCCGATCGGCACCCGCATGCGGCCCACCTCGATGCCGGTGGGGCGGCGGCGCAGCTCGCTCACCCGGCCCACCGGGTCCTCGAGCGCCGCGACCTGCTCCAGGCCCTCGGCCATCTGCTCGATGGTGGCGGGCTTCAGCGTCAGGCGGTCCACGAAAGCGGCGTCGCGGCCCTCCTTCGTCGCCTGCTCCACGTCGGCGCGATTGGCCTCCTGCAGTTCCGCGGCGCGGGCGCGGATCTCCGCGGCCATCGCGCGCAGCGCCTTGTCCTTGGTGGCGGTGTCGGCGCGGGCGAGGGCGCGCGCGGCGGCGCGGGCCGAGCGGCCCAACTCGCGCATGTAGCCGGCGATGTCCCCGGCGACGTCCCTAATGCCCTGATCCATGGGCGAATTCTAAACCCAGGCGGAGCAGCGCATCCCAGGGCTCGCCGCTGCCGACGCCCTTGCTCGCGCGCTCGATGTGCGACATCCGCACCACCGCCTCGCGCAGGCGCGCCGCGGAATGCCGGCGCAGCGCCTTCTCGCAGCGCGGCTGCGCGGCGCGGAAGATCCGGTTCTCCATGAACAACTGCTCGGCGCGCCGGCCGGCCGCCACGCCGGCCTTGATCCGGGACAGCGCCGCCAGTTCCTCGCCCAGGCGCCAGGCGATGCCCGCGATGCTCTCGCCCTCGCCGCGCAGCCCGGCCAGGGCGCGCGCGAACTGCGGGAAGTCGCCGCCGTGCAGCGCCTCCGCCAGCGCCTCGAAGTCGTAGCGCGCGACGTTGGACACCGCGGCGCGCACCTCGTCCAGCCCGATCTCGCCCTCGGGCGCGAGCAGCGCGAGCTTGGCGATCTCCTGGCGCGCGGCGAGCAGGTTGCCCTCGACGTGCTCGGCGAGGAACGCCAGCGCCTCGGCCGAGGCGCGCTGCTTCTGGCGCGCGAGGCGCCCGGCGATCCACTGCGGCAGCGCGGCGCGCGCCAGGGGCTGCGCCTCGACGACGACGCCGCCCGACTCGAACGCGGCGAACCAGCCCGCCTTCCACCAGTTCGCGCCCTCGGGCCGGGGCATGCTCATCAGGAGCAGGAGGTCGGGATTGGGCCGCGCCAGGCAGGCCTCGATCGCCTGCGCGCCGGCGGCGGGCACGCGGCCGGAGGCAAGGCGCAGCTCGACGAGCTTCCGGTCCCCGAACAGCGACTGGCTCGCCCCGGCGTGCACCAGCGCGCCCCAGTCGAAGCCCTTTTCCGCGAACATCACCTCGCGCTCGGCGAAGCCCTTCTTCCGCGCCGCGGCGCGGATGGCGTCGGCGGCCTCCAGGGCGAGCAGCGGCTCGTCGCCGTGGACCAGGTAGGCGGGGGCGAGTGTCCTTTGAAGCTGGGCGTCGAGCTGCTCGGCGCGCAGGCGCATCGACTACTGCGGCCGGGGCCGCTGCGCGGCGGCGAGGCGCCGCATGACCAGCTGCACCATGTCGAACTGCATGTCGCGGTACAGCAGCTGCTCCTCGGTCTCCTTGGCGAGCACCTCGGCGTCGTTGAACAGGACGTCCCGCGTCAGCTCGATGGTGCTGGCCGGCAGGAACTCGCCGCCCTTGCCGTCGTGCACCCGGAAACCGACGCGGTAGCGCAGCTGGAACTCGCGCACGCGCCCGGTGCCGGTGAGCGACAGGATGTGCTTCTCGCGCACTTCCTGGGTGAACTGCAGGATGGCCTGGGCGGCGCCGGACTCGTCCACCACCCGCGTGCGCGTGCCCGACTGGATGTTGCGCTTGATGTCCAGCGCCACGCCGGAACTGGCCGAGGGCACGAAGATGGTCTCGAACGGCAGCTCGGCGGTGCCGCGCAGCTGGAAGCCGCAGCCGGCGAGGGCGAGCGTGGCGACGAGGGCGAGGGCGCGCACGGCGGCGTCAGAGCACCAGGTTCACCAGGCGGCCGGGGACGACGATCACCTTGCGGACCGGCTGTCCCGCGACGTACTTCTGCATGCTCTGGACTGCGCTCACCTCGATCGCCTTTCGGTCGGCCGACTTCGGCACCCGGACCGTGCCGCGCGTCTTGCCGTTCACCTGCACCACGTACTCGATCTCGTCCCGTTCGAGTGCCGCCGGGTCCGGCTCCGGCCAGGGCGCCCGCATGATGTCCGGGCCGAAGCCCAGCGCCTGCCACAGATGATGGCACACGTGCGGGGTGATGGGCGAGAGCAGCCGCAGCAGGATGGACAGGCCCTCGGCCGCCGCCGGGTTGGCCGGGTCGGGCAGGCGCTCCAGCGCGTTCAGGATCTTCATGCAGGCCGAGGCCACGGTGTTGAACTGGTGGCGCTGCATGTCGTAGTTGGCCTGCTTCAGGGTCGCGTGCACCTCGTGGCGCGCGACGCGGTCGGCTTCGCCCGCCTGCGGCCCGCGGCCGGCGAACCGCAGCCCGTAGGCCCACAGCCGCCGGAGGAACCGGTAGGAGCCCTCGACGCCCTCGTCGCTCCACTCCAGGGTGTGGGTGGGAGGCGAGGCGAAGATGATGAAGAAGCGCGCGGTGTCGGCGCCGTACTGCTCGATCAGCGCCTGGGGGTCGACGCCGTTGTTCTTCGACTTGGACATCGTCCCGATGCCGCCATAGGTCACCGCGGCGCCGTCCGAGCGCCGCCTGGCCGACACGATGCGGCCCCTGGCGTCGCGCTCCACCTCGACCTCCGAGGGGTGCACCCACTCGCGCCGGCCTTCGCGATTGTCCAGGTGGTACGACTCCGCGAGCACCATGCCCTGGGTGAGCAGGTTGGTGAAGGGCTCGGCGATGCCCGGGATCAGGCCTTCGTCGCGCATCGCGCGCTGGAAGAAGCGCGAGTACAGCAGGTGCAGGATGGCGTGCTCGATGCCGCCGATGTACTGGTCCACCGCCATCCAGTAGCGCGCGCGCTCGTCCACCATGGCGTGGGCGGCGCCGGCGCTGGCGAAGCGCGCGAAGTACCAGGACGAGTCCACGAACGTGTCCATGGTGTCGGTCTCGCGCCGGGCGTCCGCGCCGCAGGAGGGGCACTTGCACTGCGTGAACGAGGCCAGCTTGTTGAGCGGGTTGCCGCTGCCGTCGGGCACCAGCCCCTCGGGCAGCACCACCGGCAGGTCCTGGTCCGGCACCGGCACGTCGCCGCAGGCGGGGCAGTGGATGATCGGGATCGGGCAGCCCCAGTAGCGCTGGCGCGAGATGCCCCAGTCGCGCAGGCGCCACTGCACCTGCTTCTCGCCCAGGCCCTTGGCCTGCAGGTCGGCGGCGATGGCGTCCACCGCCGGCTGGAAGGCGAGGCCGTCGTACTTGCCGGAGTTGACGCACACCCCCGCGCCCTTCTCCTCGTACCACTCGTGCCACTGCCGGCCGTCGAACCGGTGCGTGCCGACCTGGATCACCTGCTCGATCGGCAGGCCGTAGCGGAGCGCGAAGGCGAAGTCGCGCTCGTCGTGCGCCGGCACGCCCATCACCGCGCCCTCGCCGTAGCCCATCAGCACGTAGTTGCCCACCCACACTTCCAGCTTGCGGCCGGTAAGCGGATGCTCGACGAAGACCCCGGTGCGCATGCCCTTCTTCTCGACCTGGGCGAGCTCGGCCTCCATCACCGCGCCCTTGCGGCATTCCTCCACGAAGGCGGCGAGCGCCGCATCGCCCTGCGCCGCGTGCTGCGCGATCGGGTGTTCGGCGGCCACCGCCATGAAGGTGGCGCCCATCAGCGTGTCGGCGCGCGTGGTGAACACCCACAGCGTCCGGCGCTCGCCGGCCAGCACGTAGGGGAAGCCGATCTTCACGCCCTCGGACTTGCCGATCCAGTTCTTCTGCATCAGCTTCACCTGCTCGGGCCAGCCCGGCAGCCCGTCCAGCGCCGAGAGCAGCTCCTCGGCGTAGGCGGTGATGCGGAAGAAGTACATCGGGATCTCGCGCTTCTCCACCACCGCGCCGGTGCGCCAGCCGCGGCCCTCGATCACCTGCTCGTTCGCGAGCACCGTCTGGTCCACCGGGTCCCAGTTGACCACGCCGGTCTTCTTGTAGGCGAGGCCCTTCCTGAACAGGCGCGTGAACAGCCACTGGTTCCACTTGTAGTAGCTCGCGTCGCAGGTGGCGAGCTCGCGCTCCCAGTCGAGCGCGAAGCCCAGGCCCTTCAGCTGCCGCTTCATGTAGGCGATGTTGTCGCGCGTCCACTTCGCCGGCGGCACCTTGTTGGCCATGGCCGCGTTCTCCGCCGGCAGGCCGAAGGCGTCCCAGCCCATGGGCTGCAGCACGTTGAGGCCCTTCATGCGGTGGTGCCGCGTCAGCACGTCGCCGATGGTGTAGTTGCGCACGTGCCCCATGTGCAGCTTCCCGGAGGGGTAGGGGAACATCGACAGGCAGTAGAACTTCTGCCGGCCCGGATCCTCGACGGCGCGGAACGAGCCCTGCGCCTCCCAGAAGGCCTGGGCGGCGCGCTCGATGTCCTTCGGCTGGTACTGCTCCTGCATTGGCGTGGATGACATGACGGAAGGCGCGGATTATACGGGCGGGGGGAAGTTTGCTAACGTGGCGGCACCAAGGGAGGAGAACATGCTGAAGATCCGTCTTGCCGTTGCCGTGCTTGCCCTCGCCGCGGCGCCGCTGGCGCTGGCCCAGGCCTGGCCCACGAAGCCGGTGCGCATCGTCATCGCCTTCGCTCCGGGCGGGGCCACCGACGTTGCGGTGCGCTCGGTGGCCGAGCCGGTGTCGCAGGCCCTCGGCCAGCCGGTAGTGATCGAGAACCGGCCCGGCGCCTCGGGTTCCGTGGCCGCGGAGGCGGTGATCCGCGCCGGCGCGGACGGCTATACCTTCCTTGCGTCGGCCGACTCGCTCGCCTCGACGCCGCACCTGTTCAAGCTCGCCTTCGACCCGCTCAAGGATCTCGCGCCGGTGGTCCAGCTCACCCTGCAGCCGGTGGTGCTGGCGGTGCACCCTTCGCTCGGCGTGGGCAGCCTGAAGGAGCTGATCGAGGCGCTGAAGAAGGCGCCGAACACCAGCTATGCCACCTCCGGCGCCGGCACGCAGCAGCATTTCACCGCGGAATGGTTCGCGAAGGTGGTCGGCGTGACGCTCAACCACGTGCCCTACAAGGGCGGCGGCCAGGCGATCACGGACCTGGTGGGCGGCCAGGTGAAGCTGGGCTCGCTCGGCTCCACGCCGGTGATCCCGCACCACAAGGCCGGGAAGCTCAGGATCCTGGCCCAGTCCAACGCGAAGCGCGCGCCGTCGCTGCCCGAGGTGCCCACCTACCGCGAGCAGGGCGTGGACCTGGAGATGGACCAGTGGCTGGCGGTGTTCGCGCCCGCCGGCACCCCGCGCGAAGTGGTGGCGCGCATGAACGCGGAAGTCGTGAAGGCGCTGGCGATGCCGGCGGTGCAGGCGCGCTATGCCTCGGCGGCGCTCGAAGCCGTGGGCGGCACCCCGGAGCAGCTGGGCGCGGTGCTCAAGCGCGACTACGAGAAGTTCGGCCGGCTGACGAAGGAACTGAAGCTGCGCGTCGATTGAGCCGTGTGAGGGCAATGCGGGCGCGGTAAAATCCGCGCGCCTTGTCGCTGCATCTCGAACACCTCAACCCGGAACAACTCGCCGCCGTCACCGCCGGGGACGAGCACATGCTCGTGCTCGCCGGCGCCGGCAGCGGCAAGACGCGCGTGCTCACCACGCGCATCGCGTGGCTGATCAAGTCGGGCAAGGTCTCCCCAGGCGGCCTGCTCGCGGTCACCTTCACCAACAAGGCGGCGCGCGAGATGTTCACGCGCCTGACCGCGATGCTGCCGGTCAACCCGCGCGGCATGTGGGTCGGCACCTTCCACGGCCTGTGCAACCGCATGCTGCGGGCGCACCACCAGGAGGCCGGCCTGCCGCGCGAGTTCCAGATCCTGGATACGCAGGACCAGCTGGCGGCGGTGAAGCGCCTGGCGAGGTCGCTCAACGTGGACGAGGACCGCTTCCCGCCGCGCGAGCTGCAGTACTTCATCAACGCGCGCAAGGAGGAAGGGCTGCGCGCGGGCGACATCCATGCCCCGGACGAGGTGACGCGGCGCCAGGTGGAGCTCTACGCCGCCTACGACGAGCAGTGCCGGCGCGAGGGCGTGGTGGACTTCCCGGAGCTGTTGCTGCGCAGCTACGAGCTGCTGATGCGCAACGAGCCGCTGCGCGAGCACTACCGGGCGCGGTTCCGCCACATCCTGGTGGACGAATTCCAGGACACCAACCGCCTGCAGTACCGCTGGCTGAAGCTGCTCGCGGGCGAGGCGAGCCGCATCTTCGCGGTGGGCGACGACGACCAGAGCATCTATTCCTTCCGCGGCGCCAACGTCGGCAACATGGCCGACTTCGAGCGCGAGTTCCGCATCGGGAGAGTCGTGCGCCTGGAGCAGAACTACCGCTCGCAGGGCAACATCCTCGACGCCGCCAACGCGCTCATCGCGCACAACCGCAACCGCCTCGGCAAGAACCTGTGGACCGCCGACGGCACCGGCGAGCCGCTGCGCGTGTTCGAGGGCGAAAGCGACGCGGAGGAGGCGCGCTTCATCGCCGACGAGGTGAAGGCCCTGCAGCGCGACGGGCGCCGGCTGGCGTCGATGGCGGTGCTGTACCGCTCGAACGCGCAGTCGCGCGTGATCGAGCACGCGTTGTTCGGCGCCGGCATCGCCTACCGCGTCTACGGCGGCCTGCGCTTCTTCGAGCGCGCCGAGGTGAAGCACGCGCTCGCCTACCTGCGCCTGGTGGCCGCGCCCGAGGACGACACCTCGCTGCTGCGCGTGATCAACTTCCCGCCGCGCGGCATCGGCGCGCGCTCGGTGGAGGGACTGCAGGACGCGGCGAAGGCGCGCGGCTCGAGCCTGTGGGCGGCGCTGGACGGCCTCACCGGCCGCGCCGCCGCCCCGGTGGCCGCGTTCCGCGACCTGATCCGCAGCCTGCAGGAGGAGACCGCGACCCTGCCGTTGCCGGAGAAGGTGGAGCACGTCGTCGCGCGCAGCGGCCTCATCGAGCACTACCGGAACGAGCGCGAGGGCGCCGACCGCATCGAGAACCTGGGCGAGCTGGTGAACGCCGCCGCCGCGTTCACCATGGAGGACCGCAGCACCGGCCTCGTCAGCGGCGAGGGCGACGAGGACGGCGTGGTGATGGACCCGCTCACCGCGTTCCTGACCCACGCCGCGCTGGAGGCGGGCGAGCACCAGGCGGGCGAGGGCCAGGACGCGCTGCAGATGATGACGGTGCACTCGGCCAAGGGCCTGGAGTTCGAGGCGGTGTTCATCTGCGGCCTGGAAGAGGGGCTGTTCCCGCACGAGCAGGCGCTGGTGGAGAAGGACGGCCTGGAGGAGGAACGGCGCCTCGCCTACGTCGCCATCACCCGCGCCCGGCACCGCCTCTACCTGTGCCACGCGCAGACACGCATGCTGCACGGGCAGACGCGCTACAACCTGCCCTCGCGGTTCCTCGACGAGATCCCGGAGGAACTGAAGAAATGGCTGACGCCGCGCTACGCGCGCCCGGCGCCGATGGCCTTCGGCGCGGCGCCGAAGAAGGAGCCCGGCTTCGCCAAGGCGAAGGAAGTCGGCGGCTTCAGGATCGGGCAGAACGTGATCCACGCCAAGTTCGGCCCCGGCGTCATCCTCGATGCCGAGGGCATGGGCGGCGACGCGCGGGTGCAGGTGAACTTCGGCCGCCAGGGCATCAAGTGGCTCGCGGTGGCGGTGGCCAAGCTCCAGGCGGCCTGAGGCGCCGCTCCTAGACGGAGGCCACCACGAGGTAGCGGGCGAGGCGGCCCGCGGCCATGAACGCGAGCGCCGGGAGCCACGCGATCCGCAGCCAGCCCGCGGCGACGCACAGCGCATCGCCCACCACGGGCAGCCACGCCAGCAGCGTCGCCGGCGCGCCGTAGCGCCGCAGCCAGCCGAGCGCGCGCGGCTCCAGCTTCCGCTGCACCTTCGCCGGCAGGAAACGGCCGATGGCGTAGCTGGTCATGCCGCCCGCCGTGTTCCCGAGCGTCGCCAGCGCGATCGCCGCGACCGATTGCTCCGGATGCAGGCGCAGGTACGCGAACAGCACCGCTTCCGACGAAAACGGCACCACTGTGGCGGCGAGGAACGCCGACACGAACACGCCGGCGAGCCCGCCCTCGGGGGTCAGCAACACGTTCAATGTGTTAGGCTTTTTCGATGAAAGGAAAGGATTATCTCGAGCGCATTCTCGCCGCGCGCGTCTACGACGTCGCGCAGCAGACGCCGCTCGAGCTCGCGCCCGGGCTCTCGCGGCGCCTCGGCAACCGGCTGCTGCTCAAGCGCGAGGACCTGCAGCCGGTATTCTCGTTCAAGCTGCGCGGCGCCTACAACAAGATGGCGAAGCTGCCCGCGGCGAGGCTGGCGCGCGGGGTGATCGCCGCCAGCGCCGGCAACCACGCCCAGGGCGTGGCGCTGGCGGCGCAGAAGCTGGGCTGCCGCGCCACCATCGTCATGCCGGTGACCACGCCCCGGATCAAGGTCGAGGCGGTCGCGGCGCGCGGCGCGAAGGTGGTGCTGCACGGGGACACCGTCGC
>CAZMDA010000045.1:0-30506 GCA_964564865.1 uncultured Bordetella sp.
GCCCGGCGCCGATTGCCTCGCTGGTGCGCAGCCAGTACCAGGCCGCGCGGCGCGCGAGCCACGGCAAGCTCGATTCCTGCGCCGTCTTCCTCCAGGCGTCCGGCGAGAAGGTGTAAATCAGGGACGGACCACGATTTCGGGCGCCGAACCCCGGGAAATCGTGGTCCGTCCCTATTTTTCCCGGCGCTCCACTTTCTCCAGCATCGCCTCGGGAATGCGGTAGCCGGGGTGGCGCAGGCGGAACTCCGCCAGCGCCTTGTCGGCCTCCTCATGCCGGCCGGCGCGGCGCAGCTCGGCGATGCGCTCGAGCCATTTCTCCGGTGTCTCGCCCGCGTCCTGCGAACGCTTCGCGGTCGCTTCCGCTAACACTTGGCGTTCCGCGCTCTCCGCCCGGTCCCGCACCCCCTCTTCCGCCCGTTGCATGGCCATGGGCTTGCGTGCAGGGACAGGCGCGGCTGCCGAGGGCGCGGGCGCCGGGCTGGGAGCAGACGCGACGGCTGGCGGCGCCTGCACGAACGGCCCGGCCGAAGCGCCGCGAGCCTCGCTCGCGGCGAGTTTCGGAATCTCCTCCCTCGCCGCCTGCTCGCGCGGCGCCGCGGCTTTCGCCGCCGCCGGAGCGCGGGCGATCATCGTGTCCTCCGGCTTGGGTGCCTCCGGTTCCGGCGCGGGCTTGGCCGCTTCAGCGGCCGGCGCCGGCGCGGGAAGCGCCTTCTCCGCGGCCACCTGGACGCCGTCGATCCCGGGCTGCTCCTGCTGCAGGTGCACCACGACGCCAACCGCCAGCATGATCACCGCCGCGGCGGCGAGCGGGAAGCTCCAGCGCTCGCGCGCCGGCCGCCCGACTCCCGGGGACAGCAGCGGCGCCGGGTGCGTTCGCTCGGCGCGGTGCGCGGCGGCGAGGATGGCGTCATCCAGCGCGCGCGGCGGCTCCTCGCGCCCCAGTTCGCGATAGGCCTGCGACAGCTTCGGGTCGCGCTCGTCAGTCATCGCCCACCGCCAGTTTCAGCTTTTTCAGCGCGTAGCGCAGCCGGCTCTTGGCGGCTTCCTCGTTGCTGCCGGTGGCGGCGGCGATCTGCGCCACGGTCATCTCCGCCTCCTCGCTGAGCAGGAACGCCTCGCGCTGCGCCTCGGGCAGCGCCGCGAGCGCCTCGGCGAAGCGCGCCAGCTTCTCCCGGCCCTCCAGCTTGCGTACCGGGTCCTCCGCGGCGCTGGCCGGCGGATCGATCGGATCGCCGCCGGGTCCCGCGCCGTCCATGGACACCAGCGACAGGCCGCGCTTCCTCCAGTGGTCCACCATCCGGTTGTGCGCGATGGTGTAGAGCCAGGTGGTGAACTTCGCCTGCGGCTCGTAGCGGTGCCGCGCCTCGATGGCCCGCATCCAGACCTCCTGGTAGAGCTCCTCCGCGACCGCGCGGTCCTTGATGCTCCTCAGCATGAAGCGGTAGAGCGGCCCCTTGTGGCGGACGTAGAGCCGGTCGAAGGCGGAGGCCTCGCCCGCCCGGTAGGACAGCATCAACTCCTCGTCGCTCGCCTCCATGCCCCCGCAGTCTACGCGGGCGGATCGGGAACGAACCCGGGACAGTAAGGATCCGGGACGCAGCCCGGATAGGGCCTGGGCAGCGCCGGCCTCGCGGGAACCGGCTGCGGGATGACTCCGCGCGCCACCAGGTTCTGGTGGCTGTCGTAGTACAGGGTCACGGTCTCGGCCGGATGAGTAGTGGCGCGCTCGAAGCCCACGTAACGGGCATGCGAGGCCTCGATGCGGCCATGACCGGTGCCCAGTTTCTGCGCCGGGGCCGACGCCGATGCGGCTGCGCCCGGGCCGGCGGCGTCACGGCTTTCCCGGCTAGCCTCGGCGCGCGCCATCGGGGCCTGCGAGATCTCGGCCGGCGGCGGCGCCTTCTTCCGGAACAACGCGACGCCGATCACCCCGACGTTGTCCGGACGCCCGGTGCGCGCGGCGTAGGAATCGGGCAGCGGCGTGAAGTAGAACGCGGCGGTTTGCCCCAGGTTCCGGCGCCAGCCGGCCAGCTCGAACTGCCGCCACGGCGAGAGCACGTAGCCGCTTTGCTGCGGGGTCGCGGTCTCGCCGCTGATGACGTTCACGCCGTCCACCGAGACCACGGCCAGGACGTCCTCGCGGCCCCGGTTGCGCAGCCGCAGCGCGTACTCGTTGCCCGGCTTGCCGGCGACCCAGGCCCTGCCCTCGTGCCAGTACACCGGCAGCTGCCGCCCCTCGCTGCGGTCGAAGACGGTGATCTCCGCCAGGCTGCCGACCGCGGCGGCCTGGGTGGCGCAGGCCGCGAGCAGCGCGGCCCAGAAAACCCTCATCGTGTGCATGGCGATGCCTCCTGTGTTGGCGACAGGACGTGAAACGCGGGACAGGGGCCGAAGGGTTAAGTAGAATGCGCGCCTTTTCCGCGATTCCCTACACAGGCTGCACATTGGAATGAGCACAAAGAAGGAATACGACTGCGCGAAGTGCCCCGGCTATTGCTGCAGCTACCCCCACATCGAGGTCACGCGCGAGGACATTTCCCGGCTGGCGAGGCATTTCGATCTGGACTACAAGACCGCCGAGGCGCGCTTCACCAAGTACGACAAGGACGAGAAGGCGCGCGGCCTGAGGCATCGCAAGAACGAGCATTTTGGCACCGCGTGCCGCTTCTTCGACGCGGAGAAGCGGCGCTGCACGGTGTACGAGGTGCGCCCGGAGGCCTGCCGCGACTATCCCTACGGCAAGACCTGCGGCTACTACCAGTTCCTCTCCTGGGAGCGCAAGCACCAGGAAGACAAGACCTGGATCGCCCTCACCAACAAGTAGGTAAGAGTCTGCGCTACGCCGCCAACGCCTAGCGTTTGAGGGCGGCGGCCCGCACGCCCGACAGCGTCGCCGAGGGCGTGATCGCCTCCGGGTCGATCTTCAGCTCGATCACCGAGGGCTTGCCCGAGGCGAGCGCGCGCTCGAACGCGGGCTGGAACTCCGCCGTCGCCTTCACCGTCTCGCCGTGCCCGCCGAAGGCGCGGGCGTAGGCGGCGAAATCCGGGTTGGCCAGCTCGGTGCCGGAGACCCGGCCCGGGTATTCGCGCTCCTGGTGCATGCGGATGGTGCCGTACATGCCGTTGTTCACCACCAGCACCACGATCGGCGCGCCGTACTGCATCGCGGTCGCCAGCTCCTGCCCGTTCATGAGGAACTCGCCGTCGCCCGCCACCGCCACCACGGTGCGCTGCGGCTGCGCGATCTTCGCCGCCACCGCCGCCGGCACGCTGTAGCCCATCGAGCCGCTGGTGGGCGCGAGCTGCGTGCGACAGCCCGTCCGGGTTCCCTTATAACGGAAGTGACGGTGCAGCCAAGAGGCGAAATTGCCCGCGCCGTTGGTAAGGATGGCGTCCTCCGGCAGCGTGTCCGAGAGCCATTTCACGATCTCGCCGTACTGCAGCGCACCCGGCATCGGCAGCGGCGCGTTCCACGCCTCGTACTCCGCGCGCGCGGCCTTGACCTGGTCCTTCCATTTCGCGCCGTCCAGCTTCAGCTTCACCAGCGCCTCGACGAACTGCGGGTAGGCGGCGTTGATGGGCAGCTCGGCGCGGTAGACGCGGCCCAGTTCCTCGGCGCCGGCGTGCACGTGCACCAGCTTCTGCCTCGGCACCGGGACCTCCAGCAGCGTGTAGCCGCTGGTGGTCATCTCGCCCAGGCGCGCGCCGATCACCAGCAGCAGGTCGGCGTCCTTCACCCGCTGCGCCAGCTTCGGGTTGATGCCGATGCCGACGTCGCCGGCGTAGTTCGGCCTGCGGTTGTCGTAGAAGTCCTGGCAGCGGAACGAGCATGCGACCGGAAGCGAAGCCGCCTCGGCCCAGGCGCGGAACGCTTCCAGCGCCTGCGGGTTCCAGCCACCGCCGCCCAGGATCACGAGCGGCCGCGCAGCACCCGCCAGGAGCTTCTCCAGCTCCGCCATGTCCGCGGCCGAGGGCGCCGGCGCCGGCGTGCGGTAGCGGGGCGCATCGGCCACCGCGGCCTCGGAGAACAGCATGTCCTCCGGCAGCGCGAGCAGCACCGGGCCGGGCCGGCCGGAGGTGGCGGTGTGGAAGGCATGGCTGACGTACTCCGGGATCCGCTCGGCGCGGTCGATCTGCGCCGCCCACTTGGTGAGCGGGCCATACATGCGCCGGTAGTCGATCTCCTGGAACGCCTCGCGCTCGACGAAATCGTTGCCCACCTGCCCCACGAACACCAGCATCGGCGTGGAGTCCTGGAACGCAGTGTGCACGCCCACCGAGCCGTTGGTGGCGCCGGGGCCGCGCGTCACGAACAGCACGCCGGGCTCGCCGGTCAGCTTGGCGTGCGCGTCGGCCATGTAGGAGGCGCCGCCCTCCTGCCGGCAGATGATGAAGCGCAGCCGGTCCTTCAGGTCGTGCAGGCCGTCCAGCACCGGCAGGAAGCTCTCGCCGGGGACGCCGAACGCGGTGCGCACGCCGTGGCCGGCGAGCGCGTCGGCGAGGATCCTGCCACCATGCCTGGTCTTCAGGTCAGCCTTCATGTCGCCCAAGCCCTCTTCAGTTTCAGCGCGCAGTCGGCAAGCGCCTCGCCCGCGGTGTCCAGCACGCGGCCCATGGTGATGAAGCCGTGCACCATGTCCGGGTAGTTCCGGTACTCGACCGCCACGCCGGCCTTCGCCATCCGGTCGGCGTAGGCCTTGCCCTCGTCCAGCAGCGGGTCGAAGCCCGCGGTCATCACGTAGGCGGGCGGCAACCCGGCGAGGTCCTTCGCCAGCAGGGGCGAGGCCCGCCAGTCCAGCCAATCCTGCTCGCGCGGCAGGTAGTGCCCGCGGAAGTACAGCATGCTCTTCTTCTCCAGCAGGTAGCCCACGCCGTTCGACTCGATCGTCGGGTGGCCCATGCGCTGGTCGGTGGCCGGGTAGACGAGCAGCTGCAGCGCGAGCGCCGGCCCGCCGGCGTCGCGCGCCATCAGCGACACCACCGCGGCGAGGTTGCCGCCGGCGCTGTCGCCGCCGACCGCGATCCGCGACGCATCGATCCCCAGCGCGGCGGCGTTCCGGGCCACGAACTGCAGGGCGGCGAAGCTGTCCTCCACGCCCGCCGGGAACGGCGCCTCGGGGCCCTTGCGGTACTCCACCGAGAACACCGTGCAGCGCGCGCCGTTGGCCAGCGTCCGGCACACCACGTCATGCGTGTCCAGGTCGCCGATCACCCAGCCCCCGCCGTGGTAGTAGACCAGCGCCGGCAGCACCTCGTCCCGCCGCGAGCCGGCCGGGCGATAGCGGCGCACCGGCACCGGCCCTCCGGGGGCGGGCGCGAGCAGGAGCTGGACCGACTCCACCGCGGGCGGATCGGGGGTCAGCGCGGCGCGCGAGTCGCGGTACAGGCGCCGGGCCACCGCCGGCGGCGTCTCGTAGTAGGGCGGCAGCGGCGATTGCCGCGCCCGCTCCAGCAGCTGCGCGACCTGGGGGTGCAGCATTACTTTGCCGCCGCCAGCATCTTCTTCAGGCGCTCGAGGAAGAACGGCGCGGGCTTGTGGATGCGCGTCTCCTGGGTGTGGATCATGGGGCGGATCTTGGCCACGTAGGCCTGCCAGTCCGGGTCGGCCGACATCGCCGCGCGGCACTTCTCGCGCTGGTTGAGGTCGTCGTAGGCCCACATGTGGGTGACCAGGTTCTGCATCCCGGCCTCGGTGACGTAGTAGCCCACCATGTTGGGCAGGTGGCGCAGCTGCACCTTCATGCCTTCGCTCTCGTACAGCTTGAAGTACTCCGGCGCCTTGCCGACCAGCAGCAGGTACATGCGCTCCTCGACGTACATGGATGGGGCCTCCGCCTGGTGATGGATGGAAGGAACGCTTGCGCGTCCCCGAGGTGGGCTTCGATTATAGTATCCGGGCCATGGACGACATCAACACCCTGCGCCGGATCCTGAGGGACTGCCGCGTGATCGCCGTGGTCGGGCTCTCGGCCAACTGGCACCGCCCGAGCTATTTCGCCGCCAAGTACATGCAGGAACACGGCTACCGCGTCATCCCGGTGAATCCGCAGTACCGGGACGTGCTGGGCGAGAAGTGCTACGCCTCGCTGCGCGACATCCCCGAAAAGGTCGACATGGTGGATGTGTTTCGCAAAACCGCGGACGTGCTGCCCATCGCCGAGGACGCCGTGGCCATCGGCGCCCGCGTCCTGTGGCAGCAGCTGGGGGTGCGCAACCAGGCGGCCGCGGAACTGGCCCGCGCGCGGGGGCTGGACGCGGTCATGGACCGCTGCGTGAAGATCGAGCACGGGCGCCTGTTCGGCGGCCTGAACTGGGTGGGGGTCAATACCCGGGTCCTGTCGGCCAAGCGGCCGCGCTGGCTCCCGTACTAGGGCCGGGTTATCCTTACGCCCATGAGCCAGCTCCTGCGGGTGTTCGACGGCCGTTTCGGTCGCCTCAAGCTGATCGAGGTGAAGGCCGGGCTGGCGGTGGCCGACTGCGCCGAGCCGCAGGTGCTGTACAAGCTCGACGGTCCCGACCTGGCGGTGGCGGGGTCCGAGCCGGGGATCGCCCTCACCCGGGAGCAGATCCTGTTCTTCAACCCGGGCGCCGCCTGGGAAGCCAAGCCGCAGGCCGGCGAGGGCCGCGCCCAGGTCCTGCTGCTGCAGGCCTCGGGCGCCTGGCTGCAGGGCCGCTTCCCCGCCGCGTTCGGCGATGCGCAGCGCCCGTTCCAGTCGGCGGCCGAGGCCATCACCCCGCGCATCCGCCAGCTGGCCGACATCCTCGCGGTGGAGGCGCTCAACGACCAGTTCCTGTCGCCCGACCGGCTGGAGTTCATGCTGGAGGAGATGGTGCTGTCCATCGTCGAGGCCTACCTCGCCCGGCGCCAGTCCGGCGCGCGCTTCTGGCGCGGCTCGCCCTTCGCCGACAACCGCATCCGCCGCGCCATGGCGTTGCTGCGCGCCAGGCCGAACAAGGAACTCAACATGGACGACGTGGCCAGCCGCGTCGGCCTGTCGCGCTCCCGCTTCTACGACCTGTTCCAGATGAGCACCGGGCATTCGCCGCGCGCGTACCTGGACAAGCTGTGCGTGGAGACCGCGATCGCCAAGCTCTCCAACGGCCGGACCAAGATCGCCGACGTGTCCGCCGAGCTCGGCTTCTCGGCGCAGTCCAACTTCACGCGCTTCTTCCAGCACCAGGTCGGCATCCCGCCGTCGGAGTACCAGGCCGCGCTGCGGCGCCCGGCCGACCCGGAACCCGGCCCGGAGTCCCAGAACTGAGCAGTCGCCGCCGGATGGCGCACCGTCCCGGTGCGCCCCGGTGCCGCAAGCTGCGCTAGATTGACGGCAGGCGCATCCGCGTCATGGCACGTGGATTGCACCATGCTCGACGGGAGCTGACCCTGGAGCGCCGCGACTACGACGAAATGCATGCCGCGAACGGCGAAGTGCGGGCGCACTTCGGGCCGATCGCGCAGTGGCTCGCGCAAACCCCGGCCAGGCGGGTGGCCGAGAAGCGCCGCGAGGCGGACCTGCTGTTCCATCGCGTCGGCATCACCTTCGCCGTGTACGGCGATGAAGCCGGTGCCGAGCGCCTGATTCCCTTCGACACCATCCCGCGCATCATCCCGAAGGCGGAATGGGACCTGCTGGCCCGGGGCCTGGAGCAGCGCGTCAACGCGCTCAACCGCTTCCTGCACGACATCTACCACGAGCAGGCCATCCTCAAGTCCGGGCGGATCCCGCCCGACCAGGTGCTGAAGAACCCCGGGTTCCAGAAGGAGATGGCCGGCGTCGAGCTGCCCAACCGGGTCTACTCCAGCATCGCCGGCATCGACCTGGTGCGGCATTCGGACGGCAAGTACTACGTGCTCGAGGACAACCTGCGCACCCCCTCGGGCGTGTCCTACATGATCGAGAACCGCAAGATGATGATGCGGTTGTTCCCTGAGCTGTTCGAGCGCCAGACGGTGCTGCCGGTGGAGCACTACCCGGCGCTGCTGCTGGAGACCCTGCGCGCCGCGGCGCCGCCGCGCGTGCGCGACCCGGTGGTGGCGGTGCTGACCCCGGGCCAGTACAACAGCGCCTACTTCGAGCACGCGTTCCTCGCCCAGCAGATGGGCGTGGAGCTGGTCGAGGGCGCGGACCTGTTCGTCAGGGAGAACTCGGTCTACATGCGCACCACCAGCGGCCGGCAGCGGGTGGACGTGATCTACCGCCGCATCGACGACGCGTACCTGGATCCGCTTGCGTTCCGCAAGGACTCCATGCTCGGGGTGCCGGGGCTGTTCGCGGCCTACCGCGCCGGCAACGTGTCGCTCGCCAACGCCGTCGGCACGGGGGTCGCGGACGACAAGTCCACCTACCCGTACGTGCCCGAGATGATCCGCTTCTACCTGAAGGAAGAGCCGATCCTGCAGAACGTGCCGACCTGGCAGTGCCGCGATCCCCGGCAGCTCGCGCAGGTGCTGGAGAAGCTGCCCGAGCTGGTGGTGAAGGAAGTGCAGGGCTCGGGCGGCTACGGCATGCTGGTCGGGCCGACTGCCTCGCCCAAGGAGCTGGCCGCCTTCCGCAAGCGCCTGAAGGCCGACCCCGCCAACTACATCGCGCAGCCGACGCTGTCGCTGTCGACCTGCCCCACCTTCGTGCGGCGCGGCGTCGCGCCGCGACACGTGGACCTGCGCCCCTACGTGCTCTCGGGCAAGGGCGTGAAGCTGGTGCCGGGCGGCCTGACGCGCGTCGCCCTCAAGGAAGGCTCGCTGGTGGTCAACTCCTCCCAGGGCGGCGGCACCAAGGATACGTGGGTGGTGGAATGAAGAATCGACTGTCGATTTCCGCCGGCTGATGCTCTCGCGCGTCGCCGACCGGATCTACTGGATGAGCCGCCAGATGGAGCGCGCGGAGAACATGGCGCGCATCCTCGGGGTCACCTCCGACATGGTGCTGTTCGGCACGCGCGAAACGCGCGAGCAGAACCTGCTCGCGCCGCTCACCATCACCGACAGCGCCGAGCGCTATTTCGAGCGCAAGAAGCCGGTCACCTTCGACGCCCTGGTGGACTTCCTCGCCCTGGACGCCGGCAACCCCTCCTCCATCTACAGCTGCCTGCGCCTGGCGCGCGAGAACGCGCACGCGGTGCGCTGGCAGATCACCTCCGAGATGTGGGAGACGCTCAACACCACCTGGCTGGAGATGAAGGCGGTGCGCCGGTCGGCGCTGGCCGGCGCCGGGGCGCGCAAGTTCTTCGATTGGGTGAAGGACCGCTCGCACCTGTACCGCGGCGTCACCTACGGCACCATCATGCGCGGCGAGGCGTTCAACTTCTCGCGCCTGGGCACGTTCCTCGAGCGCGCCGACAATACCGCGCGCATCCTGGACGTGAAGTACCACGTCCTGCTGCCCTCGGTGGAGGACGTCGGCGGCGCGCTCG
The DNA here is from genome assembly GCA_964564865.1 of uncultured Bordetella sp. Classification (GTDB taxonomy): domain Bacteria; phylum Pseudomonadota; class Gammaproteobacteria; order Burkholderiales; family SG8-39; genus RBG-16-66-20. The sequence continues at coordinate 9,412 of CAZMDA010000045.1, forward strand.
ACTACTACCAGTGGACGGCGCTGCTGCGCTCGGTGTCCTCGTTCGAGACCTACCGCGCGCTGTACCGCGACCAGATCTTCCCCATCAAGGTGGCGCAGCTGCTGATCCTGGAGCCGCGCATGCCGCGCTCCCTGGCCGCCTGCTTCGACCAGATCACCACGGCGCTCGGCCACCTGCAGGGCCAGCACGACCGCGCCGCGCGCCGCCTGGCGGGCGAGATCCATGCCCGGCTGTCCAACGCCGACATCGAGGAGATCTTCCAGGACGGCCTGCACGAGTACCTCACCGGGTGCATCGCCGACATGCTCGAGCTGGGCAGCCGCATCCAGAAGGCCTACCTCGGCACCGGCTGATGTCGATCCACGTCGCGCTGAACCACGTCACGCACTACCGCTACGACCGCCCGGTCATGCTCGGGCCGCAGGTGGTGCGGCTGCGCCCCGCGCCTCACGCGCGCACGCCCATCCTCGCCTATTCGCAGCGCGTCACGCCGGCGCAGCACTTCGTCAACTGGCAGCAGGACCCGCAGTCGAACTGGCTGGCGCGGCTGGTGTTCCCGGAGCCGGTGCGCGAGCTGCGGATCGAGGTCGACCTGGTGGCCGAGCTCTCGGTCATCAACCCGTTCGACTTCTTCCTCGAGCCCGTCGCCGAGAAGATCCCGTTCAGCTACGACCCCGCGCAGCTGCACGAGCTGGCGCCCTACCTCGCGAGCAGCGCCGCCACGCCGCGCTTCCAGCGCTACCTGGACTCGGTGCCGAAGGCGCCGGCACCGACGGTGGATTTCCTGGTCGCGCTCAACCTGCGCCTGTCGCGGGACATCCGCTACCTGATCCGCCTGGAGCCCGGCGTCCAGACTCCGGAGGACACGCTCGCGCTCGCGAGCGGCTCCTGCCGCGACTCGGGCTGGCTGCTGGTGCAGCTGCTGCGGCACCTGGGAATCGCGGCGCGCTTCGTCTCCGGGTACCTCATCCAGCTGAAGCCGGACGTGAAATCCCTCGACGGACCTTCCGGCACCGATGTCGATTTCACCGACCTGCACGCCTGGTGCGAGGCCTACCTGCCGGGCGCGGGCTGGGTGGGCCTGGACCCGACCTCGGGCCTGTTTGCCGGCGAGGGCCACATCCCGCTCGCCTGCTCGCCCGAGCCCGGCAGCGCGGCGCCGATCACCGGCCTGACCGGCAAGGCCGAGGTCGAGTTCTCGCACCACATGCGCGTGGACCGCGTCTGGGAAGCGCCGCGCGTCACCAAGCCCTACACCGAGGAGCAGTGGGCCGCGGTCAACGCGCTCGGCGCGAAGGTGGACGCGGACCTCGAGGCGCGCGACGTGCGCCTCACCATGGGCGGGGAGCCCACCTTCGTCTCGGTGGACGACCGCGACGGCGCGGAGTGGAACACCGAGGCGATGGGCCCGACCAAGAGAAAGCTCGGCGCGGAACTCCTCAAGCGCCTCAAGGGCCGCTACGCCCCCGGCGGACTGCTCCACTTCGGCCAGGGCAAGTGGTACCCGGGCGAGCAGCTGCCGCGCTGGTCGCTGTCCTGCTTCTGGCGCCGCGACGGCGTGCCGCTGTGGCAGAACCCGGCCCTCTTCGCCGAGGAGAACGTGGACTACGGCGCGACCGACGCGCAGGCGGCCCTCTTCCTGCGCACGCTGGCGGAGAAGCTCGCGGTCGACCCGAAGTTCGTGTTCCCGGCGCACGAAGACGCCTTCTACTACCTGTGGCGCGAGCGCAAGCTGCCCTCCAACGTCGATCCCTTCGATGCGCGCCTGGAGGACCCGCTGGAGCGCGAGCGCCTGCGCCGGGTGTTCTCGCAGGGTCTCGCCAAGGTGGCCGGGCACGTGCTGCCGGTGGCGAAGAACGCGGGCAGCTGGAGCTCCGGGCCCTGGTTCCTGCGCGAGGAACGTTGCTACCTCGTGCCCGGGGATTCGCCGCTGGGCCTGCGCCTGCCGCTGGATTCGCTGCCCTGGGCCGCGAAGGCCGATTTCCCGTTCCTGCATGCGCCGGACCCGATGCAGGACTTCCCGCCGCTGCCGCAGCGGCAGCGCGTCATGCCGCAAAGGAAGGCGGCCGCGCCCGCTTCCGTGACGACGGTCGAGCGCAAGCCCGGCGCCGGGGAATCCGCGGGCTGGATCACGCGCACCGCCATCTGCGCCGAGCCGCGCAAGGGCATCCTCTACATCTTCATGCCGCCCGCCGTGGCGCTGGAGGACTACCTCGAGCTCGCCGCGGCGGTCGAGGCCACCGCGGCCGAGCTGGGCTTCCCGGTGGTGCTGGAGGGCTACGAGCCGCCGCGCGACCCGCGCCTGGAAGTGGCCCGCATCACGCCGGACCCCGGCGTGCTGGAGGCGAACATCCAGCCGGCGCACAACTGGGTCGAACTGGTGGAGAACACCACCTTCCTCTACGACCAGGCGCGCGAGTGCCGCCTGTCGACGGAGAAGTTCATGGTGGACGGCCGCCACGCCGGCACCGGCGGCGGCAACCACTTCGTGCTCGGCGCCGCCACCGCGGCCGATTCGCCCTTCCTGCGCCGGCCCGACCTGCTGGCGAGCCTCCTCGCCTACTGGCACAACCATCCGTCGCTGTCCTACCTGTTCTCGGGCCTGTTCATCGGCCCCACCAGCCAGCACCCGCGCGTGGACGAGGCGCGCAACGACTCGGTGTACGAGCTGGAGATCGCGTTCCGCGAGCTGCAAAGGCAATCCCGCGTCACGCCCTGGCTGGTGGACCGGGCGCTGCGCAACCTGCTCATCGACGCCACCGGCAACACCCACCGCGCCGAGTTCTGCATCGACAAGCTGTATTCGCCCGACGGCCCCACCGGGCGCCTCGGGCTGCTCGAGCTGCGCGCCTTCGAGATGCCGCCGCACGCGCGCATGTCGCTCACCCAGCAGCTACTGATGCGCGCGCTCATCGCCCGCTTCTGGCAGCGCCCCTACCGGCCGGCGCGGCTCGCGCGCTGGGGCACCGGCCTGCACGACCGCTTCATGCTGCCGCACTTCGTCTGGCAGGACTTCGCCGACGTCATCGAGGAGACGCGCGAGGCCGGGTACGACATCGAGGCCGGCTGGTTCGCGCCGCACTTCGAGTTCCGCTTTCCGCGCATCGGGGAGTTCACCGCGCGCGGCGCGCGCATCGAGCTGCGCAGCGCGCTCGAGCCCTGGAACGTCATGGGCGAAGAAGGCGCCCCCGGCGGCACCGTGCGCTACGTCGATTCGTCCGTGGAGCGCATCCAGGTGCGCGCCACCGGCCTCGTGGGCGAGCGGCATGTGCTCGCCTGCAACGGCCGCGCCGTGCCCCTGGCGCCCACCGGCAACGTCGGCGAGTTCGTCGCCGGCGTGCGCTACAAGGCCTGGGCGCCGCCCTCGGCGCTGCACCCCACGATCGGCGTGCACGCGCCGCTCGTCTTCGACCTCGTCGACACCTGGATGAACCGCTCCATGGGCGGCTGCCAGTACCACGTCGCGCATCCCGGCGGCCGCGCGCACGAGGACTTCCCGGTCAACGCCTACGCCGCCGAGGGCCGGCGCCTGGCGCGCTTCCAGCGCATGGGCCACACGCCCGGGCGCATCGAACTGCGCGCCGAGGAGCCCAACCCCAACTTCCCCTTCACCCTCGACCTGCGCCGCTAGAAAAACAGGGACAGTCCACGTTTTTCGCCGTTCGGCCGCCCTATCATGGCGGATGATCGAATCGCTGCCGCTGGCAGTCACCCGCGTCACCACGCTGCAGGGCGACCGGCACCTGACCAACGCCACCGGCTTCTTCTTCGAGCGCGACGGCCGGCTCTACGTGGTCACCAGCCGGCACGTGGTGCTGGACGAGCCCAGCGCCCACCACCCGGACCGCATCGAGATCGAGCTGCACGTCAACCCCCAGAACCTGGGCGACACGGTCCAGTTCTCCATTCCGCTGTACCGGGAAGGCCGGTCCGTCTGGCTGGAGGGCACCGACTCCGCCGGCGCCGTGGATGTCGTCGCCCTGCGCCTGGAGAAGGCGGTGCTGCCGGAGAAGATGCTGCACCACGCCTTCACCCCGGAGCAGCTGTTCCGCAAGCTCTCGCAGGTGGAAATCGGCGCCCAGGTGCTGATCGTGGGCTTCCCGCTCGGCGTCTACGACACCCTGCACCGCCTGCCGGTGGCGCGCCGCGCCTCGATCGCATCGTCGTTCGGCATCCGCTTCCAGGGCAAGGGCTGCTTCCTGACCGATGGGCGCCTGCACCGCGGCACCAGCGGCGCGCCGGTGGTGATGAGGAAGGACGCGCCCGGCGACGGCCGCCGGGACCTGCCCTGGATGCTGCTCGGGGTGCACTCGGCGCGGCTGGACGTCGCCAACCGCGACGCGAGCCAGGACGAGAGCCTGGACCTGAATTTCGCGTGGTACGCCGACATCCTGCTCACCCTGACGAAGATGGATTAGGATTGCCGCCATGGTCACCGAGAAGATCAAGGTCCGCATCACCGAGACCGGGCAGCAGATCGAGGTGGTGGTGTATTCCCGCCACGCCAGCTCGATCCAGGTGGTGATCGGCACGGGCGAGCACAGCATGAAGTGCACCCTCAGCCCGACGCGCAACGAGATGGCCTACGCCGGCAGCATCATGGGCCGCGAGATCGTCTACGAGCGCAGCGTGGCGCAGGTGAAGGCCGACATCGACAAGCTCAACCCGACCCTGCGCCCGTCGCGGCCGCGCTAGCACCGGTTCGCGCAGCATGGCGCTCGGCGCGACCATCTACACCTTCGCCATCGCGCTCGCCGACGCCGATCGCGGCGTCTACGAGAGCTTCGAGCTGAAGGCCGCGCGCCATCCTTCCGAGTCCGAGGACTACCTGGTCACGCGCGTGCTCGCCTACTGCCTGGAGTACGCCGAGGGCATCGCCTTCTCCCGCGGCATCTCGGACCCCGACGAGCCGCCGCTGGCGGTGCGCGACCTCACCGGCGCCCTGAAGAGCTGGATCGAGGTGGGCGCGCCGGACGCGGCGCGCCTGCACAAGGCGGCCAAGGCGGCGCCGCGCGCCGTCCTGTACACGCACAAGGACCCGGCCGCGCTGCAGCGCCAGTACGCCGGCGCGCGCATCCACCGCGCCGGGGACCTGGAGCTCTACGCGCTCGACCGGGAGCTGGTCGCGGCGCTGGCGAAGCGGCTCGAGCGGCGCATGAAGCTGGAGGTGTCCGTCAGCGGCGGCCACCTGTACGTGACCGCCGGCGGCGAGACGCTGAGCGGGGAAGTCGCGCGCTTTGCGCCCGCCTGAGGCGGGTGCTAACCTCGCCCGGCCCATGCCGCGCGACCTGCTCTCGGCGTACGCTCCGGCCAGCGCCCGCTACGACGAACTGCTTGCCGCGCCCGGCGAGCCGCGCGCGCACTGGAAGCCGCTGTTCGACACCCTGGCCGCCTCCTCCGACGAGGCCATGCGCGAGCGCGCGCTGTGGGTGCGGCGCCGCGTGCGCGAGAACGGCGTCACGTACAACGTCTACGACGATTCCGCGGGCGCCAGCCGCCCCTGGGAACTGGACCTGGTGCCGTTCATCCTGCCCGCCGCGGAATGGGCCGGCATCGAGGCCGCGGTAACGCAGCGCGCCACCCTGCTCAACCGCATCCTGGTCGACATCTACGGCGAGCAGCGCCTGCTCGCCGAGGGACTGCTGCCGCCGGCGCTGGTCTACGGCCACGCCGGGTTCCTGCGCCCCAGCCGCGGCGTGCCGGCGCCGGGCGGCACGCTTCTTCACGTCTACGCCGCCGACCTCGCGCGCTCGCCCGACGGCCGCTGGTGGGTGATGGACGACCGCACCCAGGCGCCCTCGGGCGCGGGCTACGCGCTGGAGAACCGGCTGGTGATCTCGCGCCTGTTCCCGGAGCTGTTCCGCGACCTCAAGGTGCAGCGCCTGGCGGACTTCTTCGCCGCGCTGCGCGACAGCATCGCGCTGTGGGCCCCCGCCGGGCGCGAGGCGCCGGTGACGGTGCTGCTCACCCCGGGCCCGCTCAACGAGACCTACTTCGAGCACACCTACCTCGCGCGCTACCTCGGCCTGCCGCTGGTGGAGGGCAGCGACCTCACGGTGCGCGAGGGCAAGGTGTGGCTGCGGACGCTCTCCGGCCTGCAGCGCGTGCACGCCATCCTGCGGCGGCTGGACGACGACTACTGCGATCCCCTGGAACTGCGCAGCGATTCCGCGCTCGGCATCCCGGGCCTGGTGGACGCCGTGCGCCGCGGCAACGTGCTGGTGGCCAACGCGCTCGGCTCCAACCTGCTGGAATCCGGCGCGCTGCTGGGCTACCTGCCCAAGCTGTGCGAGAAGCTGCTGGGCGAGGCCCTGAAGATGCCCTCGGTGGGCACCTGGTGGTGCGGCGAGGCGCCGGCGCTGGAGGACGCGATCGCGCGCCTGGACCAGCTGGTGATCAAGAGCGCCTACCCGCAGGCGCGCGTGGACCCGATGTTCGGCGAGGACCTGGACGAGCGCGGCCGCAAGCGCGTGGTGCAGATGCTGCGTGCCCGGCCCGGCATGTACGTGGCGCAGGAACTGGTGCGCCTGTCGCAGGCGCCGGTGTGCGACCGCGACGACCCGCGCCGCCTGGCGGCGCGCGCCTTCGGACTGCGCGTCTACGCCTGCGCCACTCCCAACGGCTACGCGGTGATGCCCGGCGGCCTGACGCGCGTCGCCACCGGGCCCGACGCGCGCGTCATCTCCATGCAGCGCGGCGGCTCCAGCAAGGACACCTGGGTGCTCACCACCGGGCAGGTGAGCACGCTGACGCTGCTGCGGCGCGAGGTGCGGCCGCAGGACCTGGTGCGCACGGGCCTCAACCTGTCCAGCCGGGTGGTGGAGAACCTTTTCTGGTTCGGCCGCCAGGCCGAGCGCTGCGACGACACCGCGCGCCTGCTGCGCGTCGCGCTGGTGCGCCTGATCGAGGAATCCGCCGCCGAGCGCGAGCGCATCTGGCCGGTGATCGCCGCGCTGCTGCGGCACGCCGGCGTGCTGACCGAGGAGGAAGCCGCCGCCGACGAGGTCGCCATGGCGGGGTTGCTGCGCGCGGCCATCGTGGACGACAGCCGCCCGGGCCTCGCCGGGTCGCTGCGCTCGCTGCTGGGCGTGGCCTCGCAGCTGCGCGAGCGCCTGTCCATGGACAACTGGCACACGCTGAACCAGATGCAGCGGCGCCTGGCGCGCTCCAAAGGAAGACCCCTGTCGCTGTCGGATGCGCTCACTGAGTTGGATGTGGACATCGCCGCGTTCATGACCCTGTCGGGGTTCGCGCTGGACGGCATGACGCGCGACCATGGCTGGCGGTTCCTCTCCATGGGCCGGCGCATCGAGCGGCTGCAGTTCCTGTGCGGTGCGCTGCAGCAGGCGCTCGCCGGGCCGGCGGACGCGGACCTGGTCTGGCTGCTGGAACTCGCCGATTCCAGCATCACCTACCGCTCGCGCTACATGGCGCGGCCGGAGTGGCTGCCGGTGCTGGACCTGCTGGTGCGCGACGGCACCAACCCGCGCTCCATCGCCTTCCAGCTGAAGGGCCTGCACGATTTCCTGGGAAGGATCTCTGATGCCTACGGCGAGGGCGTGGACGAGAGGCTGAAGGATGCAGTGGCCGGGCTGGAGGGCCTCGACCCCGGCGCGGACCTGCGCCACGGCAGCGCGCGCCTGGCGCAGCTGCTGGGCGAGTGGCACGACGCCTCCTTCCGCCTCTCCGAGCAGATCGGGCTGCGCTTCTTCAGCCACGTCGGCGAAGTGAACCGCCAGACGTTCGGTGTGTAAGCCCATGCGCTACACGGTCGAGCACGAGACGGTCTACCGCTACGAGGCGCCGGTGGTGGTGTCGCAGCAGCTGATGCACCTCTCGCCGCGCGCCCTGCCGTGGCAGAACCCGGAGGCGCACAGCCTCGCGGTGGACCCGGCCCCGGGGGAGGTGCAGACGCGCGAGGACTACTTCGGCAATCCGGTGACGCAGGTGCTGATCGCCGCGCCGCATACGCGCCTGAGCGTGACCGCGCGCACCACGGTGGGCGTCGAGCCGCGCAGCGGCCCGGCGCCGCTGGGCGCCACCGCCGCGCACGACCCGGCGCAGTTCCTGTTCGAATCGCCGCACGTGGAGTGGTTCCGGGAGCTGACCGACTACGCCGCCCCCAGCTTCCCGGCGGGACGGGGCGCCGCCGAGGCGGCGCTGGATCTCATGCGGCGCATCCACGCGGACTTCGCCTTCGACCCGACCGCCACCAGCGTCTCCACCCCGCTGCGGGAGGTGCTGAAGAAGCGCCGCGGCGTGTGCCAGGACTTCGCCCACCTCATGGCCGGCTGCCTGAGGAGCCAGGGCCACCCGGCGCGCTACGTGAGCGGCTACATCCTCACCACGCCGCCGCCCGGCAAGCCCCGGCTCGTGGGCGCGGACGCCTCGCATGCCTGGGTGTCCGTGTTCGTGCCCGGACAGGGCTGGCTGGACCTGGATCCCACCAACGACTGCATCGTCAGCGACGAGCACATCACGCTCGCCTGGGGCCGGGACTTCAGCGACGTGACGCCGATGCGCGGCGTGATCCTGGGCGGCGGCGAGCAGACGCTGGAGGTCAAGGTGACGGTGACGCCTTTAGAATAGGCGCATGGCCGACCGCACATTTGGATTCGAAACGCTGGCGCTGCACGCGGGCCAGATCCCCGACGCCGCCACCGGGGCGCGCGCCGCGCCCATCTACCAGACCACCTCGTTCGTGTTCGACTCCGCCGACCACGCCGCGAGCCTGTTCAACCTGCAGACCTTCGGCAACGTCTATTCGCGGATCTCGAACCCGACCGTGGCGGTGCTGGAGGAGCGGGTGGCGGCGCTGGAGGGCGGCCGCGCCGCGCTCGCCTGCGCCACCGGGCAGGCGGCCGAGGCCACCGCGATCCTGACGCTGGTCAAGGCGGGCGACCACATCCTGTCGGCTTCCACGCTCTACGGCGGCACCCACACCCTGCTCGGGGTGAACCTGAAGAAGCTGGGGGTGGAGACCACCTTCGTGCACCCGGACGACCCGGCCGAGTTCAGGCAGCACATCCGGCCGGAAACGAAGCTCATCTACGCCGAGACCCTGGGCAACCCGCTCATCAACATCGTCGACATCGAGGCGCTGGCGAATATCGCGCACGAGGCGAAGATCCCGCTGATGGTGGACAACACGGTGCCCTCGCCGTACCTGTGCCGGCCCTTCGACTGGGGCGCGGACATCGTGGTGCACTCGGCCACCAAGTACATCGGCGGCCACGGCACCACCATGGGCGGCATCGTCGTGGAGTCCGGCAAGTTCGACTGGGGCAACGGCAAGTTCCCGGAGTTCACCACGCCGTCGCCCGGCTACCACGGCGTCATCTTCCACGAGACCTTCGGCGACTTCGGCTACACCATGAAGGCGCGCATGGAGATCATGCGCACCTTCGGGCCTTCGCTCTCGCCCATGAATGCCTGGCTGCTGCTGCAGGGCATCGAGACCCTGCCGGTGCGCATGGACCGGCACTGCGCGAATACGCTCGGCGTGGCGCGGTTCCTGCAGAAGCACCCGCGCGTGGCCTGGGTGAATTATCCGGGCCTCGAGGACAACAAGTACCACGCGCTGGCGAAGAAGTACCTGCCCAAAGGCGCCTCCGGCCTGCTCAACTTCGGGGTGAAGGGCGGCGCGAAAGCGGGCGAGAAGTTCATCGAGGCGGCGCAGTTCATGAGCCACCTCGCCAACATCGGCGACGCCAAGACGCTCATCATCCACCCGGCCTCCACCACGCACCGGCAGATGACGGAAGAAGAGCAGCTCAAGGCGGGCGTCACGCCGGACATGATCCGGATGTCGGTCGGCATCGAGACCCTGGACGACATCCTGTGGGACGTTGACCAAGCCCTGGAGGCCTCGGGCAAGGCATGAAGGATATCCAGGCGCTCGAAGGCCTGCTGGCGGCGAAGATGCCGATCGTCGCCATCGAGTCGCACGAGGAAGCCAAGGTGCTGCAGATGTGCGAGCGCTTCGCCGCGCTCAACGACCGCACCCTGTGGCGCTGGAGCGTCACCGAGGGCCTGCGGCGCGCCAACGGCGGCGAATCGGCCTACAACACCACCCGCATAGAGGACGCGCTGCGGCATGTTGAAAAGTCCATCGCCAATTCCATCTATGTGTTCCTGGACGCGCACCGGTTCCTGGACGACCCGGTGGTGCTGCGCCAGATCAAGGACATCGCCTCGAAGACCGAGTGGACGCACCGCATGCTCGTCTTCCTCTCGGCGAAGCTGGCGGTGCCGGAGGACATCTCGCGCCTGACGGCGCGCTTCCGGCCCTCGCTGCCGGATGCGAAGCGCATCACCGAGATCCTGAACGAGGAGGCGCGCAAGTGGCAGGCGGACACCGGCGACCGCGCCAAGGGCACGCGCGAGGCGATCGGCGTGCTGATCCAGCACCTGGGCGGGCTCACCGAGGACGACGTGCGGCGCCTGGCGCGCATGGCGATCCACGACGACGGCCATGTCTCGGCCTCGGACATCGCCGCGGTGCTCAAGGCCAAGCACGAGGTGCTGGCCGCGAGCGAGGTGCTGCAGCTGGAGCCGGGCATCCCGGACATCGAGCAGCTGGGGGGCCTCGCGAACCTCAAGCGCTGGCTGAAGGTGCGGCGCGAGGTGTTCATGAATCCGTCGCCGGATTCGCCCTTGCCCGCGCCGAAGGGCGTGCTGCTGCTGGGGGTGCAGGGCGCGGGCAAGAGCCTCGCCTCCAAGTGCGTCGCCGGCGCCTGGCAGCTGCCGCTCTTCCGCATGGACTTCGGCGCCCTGTACCAGAAGTACCACGGCGAGACCGAGAAGAACATCCGCGAGGCGCTCGCCATCGCCAACGCGATGCAGCCCTGCGTGCTGTGGATGGACGAGATCGAGAAGGGCATCGCCGGCGACAAGGGCGGGGATTCCGACGGCGGCGTGTCGCGGCGCGTGCTGGGGACGCTGCTCACCTGGATGAACGACCGCGAATCGCGCGTGTTCCTCGTCGCCACCGCGAACGACGTCTCGCAGCTGCCACCCGAGTTGCTGAGGAAGGGCCGCTTCGACGAGATCTTCTTCGTCGACCTGCCGCAGGCGCCGGGGCGGGAGGAGATCCTCAGGATCCACCTGGCGAAGAACAAACAGGACCCGCAGGCCTTCGACCTCGCGTGCCTCGCCGCCGCGAGCGAGGGCTTCTCCGGCGCCGAGATCGAGCAGGCCATCATCGCCGCGCTGTACGAGGTGCATGCGGAGAAGAAGCCGCTGGATACCGGCGCGGTGGAAAAGGAAATGAAGCGCACGCGGCCGCTGTCGGTCGTGATGGCCGAGAAGGTGGCGGCGCTGCGCGCCTGGGCAAGCGAGCGCGCGGTGCCCGCGGACTAGTCAACGAAGAATCGGACTCGGAGGAGAGGAAACATGCAAAGCTGGGACGTCGTCGAGCACGGCAGGCCGCTGCAGCGGGTGATGAAGGAAACGCCGGTGCCCAAGGGCACCGAGGTGCTGGTGCGCATCACGCGCTCCGGCGTGTGCCACTCCGACCTGCACATCTGGGACGGCTACTTCGACCTGGGCGGCGGCAAGCGCTTCTACGTCAAGGACCGCGGCTGCATCCCGCCCTTCACGCTGGGGCACGAGCCCTTCGGCGTGGTCGAGGCCGTGGGCCCCGGGGTGGCAAAAGCGGCGAAGGGCGTGAAGGTCGGCCAGAAGCGCATCGTCTTTCCCTGGATCGGCTGCGGCAAGTGCGCCATCTGCAAATCCGAGCAGGACAACTACTGCGTCTCCGGCTCGCGGTTCCTGGGCGTCAACCGCAACGGCGCCTACGCCAGCCACGTGCTGGTGCCGCACCCGAAGTACCTGGTGGACGCGAGCGGCATCGACGACGCCTTCGCCGCGACGCTTGCCTGCTCCGGCCTCACCACCTACAGCGCCGCGGCGAAGCTGCCGGAGCTGGGCCCGAAGGACTGGGTGGCGGTGATCGGCTGCGGGGGCCTCGGCCTGGTGTGCATCTCGGTGCTGCGCGCCAAGGGGGTGAAGAACATCATCGCCTGCGACGTGGACGAGGGGAAGCTCGCCGCGGCGCGCAGGCTCGGCGCGAAGCTGACGCTCGACACCCGCTCCGCTGACGCCATCCAGAAGCTGCAGGCGCTCGCCATGGGCAGCCTCGCCGGCGCCATCGACCTGGTCGGCATGCCCGCCACCGCGGCGCTGGGCCTGGGGGCACTGCGCAAGGGCGGGCGCTACGTGCTGTGCGGCCTGTTCGGCGGCGAGCTCGTCCACCCGCTGCCGCCCTTCGCGCAGCGCGCCATCGGCCTGGTGGGCTCCTACGTCGGCAACCTGCAGGAGCTGAGGGAAGTGGTGGCGCTGGCGAAGAAGAAGAAACTGAAGCCCACGCCGGTGACCACGCGCCCCGAGGCCGAGGTCAACGCGGTGCTGGAGGAACTCAAGGCCGGGAAGGTGCTGGGGCGGGTGGTGCTGTCCTTCTGATGTAACCGATCGGTTACATTTGCCGCCCCTCAGGGCGCGGCCTGCACCAGGTCCAGGCGGTAGCGGCCGCGCAGCGGCGCCGCGGCGGCGCCGTGGCGCGCCAGTTCATCGTCCGATAGCCGCTCCGCCACCGCGGCCGCCAGCGCAGCCGCGTCGTAGCCGGTGGCCAGCAGCACCAGCGGCATGTCCGCATCCTTGCCGCGGATGCCCTGCTCCTTGGTCATCGGCGGCTGCGCCGCGGGCGCGAGCAGGTGCGCGCTCGCCAGGCCCGCGCGGGCGGCCAGCGCCGGCAGCACTTCCCCCGCGAGCCATTGCTGCAGGCCCGCCTCCGCGCCCGGCTGCGCCGTGTAGCGCACCGAGCACAGCGCGTGGCCAAGACCGTCGCCCGCGCTCGCGGTGACGGCGCAGAAGCCGCGCACCATGCCGCGGAAGCTGGGCATCATCCTGGTGGTCCAGGGCGTCGGGTTGTTGAGGCGCGCGAGGTACGGCGCGCCGCTCAGCACCGCCACCTCCTCCACCTCGTACAGCACCAGGTAGCGCGGTTCGGCCTCGACTGCCACCCAGCGGCTGGCGCGGAGGAACCCGGGCACGCCCAGCCGTTCCGGGAAATGCTCGTGCGTGTGCCAGTGGTCGTGGTCGGCGATCGCCTTATCCTCGATGCCGTAGAAGAGGACCATCGCCGCGCTGCCGCTCAGCGTCATCTCGCCCCCTTCAGCAGGTATTCCGCCACGACGAGGTTCGGCACCCAGCACAGCCACGCGATCGCCGGGTAGGCGAGCTCGAAGGGCACGCCCGCCGCCACCGAGCCCGGCAGCCACAGGCGCAGCGTCACCGCGCCGAAGGCGAGCGCGAAGTTGCGCAGCATCCAGCGGCGGTGCGCGACGACGTCCTTGGCGCGGATGGCGAGGTAGGCGCGCAGGCCGGTGTAGAGCCAGGCCACGGCGAGCGCGCCGAAACCCAGCTGCGAGACGATCCCGCCGTAGGCGAAGAACGCCATGTGCAGGCCCGCGAGGCCGCCGAGGAGGACGCCGACGCCGAGGTAGATTCGCCCCATCCAGCGGTGCAGGTTGAGCCGCCTCGCCCGAAACTTCTCCATGAACTGGAACGGCCCGAGGATCAGCGCGACCGAGGAGGCGAAGACGTGGACGTAGACCACGGCGCGGTTGGCCTCGAACGCGGCGCGCATGTCCGGGTGGAGGAACTTGCCCAGAGGGACGACGGTGTACATCACCAGTGCATAGCCGGCGACGCCGAGGGACAACAGCAGCACCGCGGCGGCGGCTGCGGAGCGGTTCGCGGTCACGGGCCGCATTGCGCCAGCCACACCGTATGCCCGCCGCAGTCCGGATCCTCCACGAGGTGCGACAGCACCCGGAAGCCATGCGCGGACAGCAGCTGCCGGTACTCCGCCGGATCGAGGCTCGCGTGGTAGAGCGGCTCGCCGCAGTACTCGCCGACGGCCTCGCCGTGCGCCGGGCCGCTGGTGAACATCAAGGGCGCCCCGGGCGCGGCGTGGGCCGCGAAGCGCGGGAACATCGCGCGCTGGTCCTCCGCGCTCAGGTGGAAGAAGCTGTCCCAGGCAATGAGGCCGTCGAAGCGTCGCCCGAGGTCGAGCCGGCGCATGTCCGCGACTTCCCACCCGGCCTGCGGGAAGCGGGCGCGGGCGAGCGCGACCAGCGACGGCGAGGCGTCAATGCCCACGACCCGGAATCCGCGCTGCAGGAGGTAGCGGGCGATCGGCTCGCCCATGCCGCAGCCGATGTCGAGCACCGTGCCCGCGGGCGGCACGCGCTCGAGGAAGCGGTCCAGCCAGGCCTTTTCCTGCAGGCCGCGGCCGCGGTCGCGATCGTAGCGGCGCGCATGGCGCTCGTAGAGCGCGGCGATGCCCTCCCCGGCCGTCACGCGCGCGTCACTTCCCGGCCGGCGCCGCCGCCAGCATCGCCCCGGAGATCACCTGCTCGCCGCGCCTGCGCAACTCCTCGCCCGCGCCGAGGCGGTCGCGTTCTTCCTTGTTCTGGCTCAGCTTCCACTTGCCCACCATGCGCGTCACCTCCACCTCGATGCCGACGATCGCCGCCAGCATCTGGTCGATGTACGCCGGCGCCGAGTCGGTCATCTTCCAGGGCCTCGGCGACCCGGTGCCCGCCTCGTGGGCGCGCGTCAGGCGCGCCACCACGCCGCGCACGAAGCGCTCGTCGTCGCGGATGCGGATCCTCCCGTGCACGTGCACCACGCGGTAGTTCCAGGTCGGCACCTGGCGGTGGGTCTCGTGCTTGCTGGGATACCAGTTGGGCGAGACGTAGGCGTCGCCGGCGCGGAAGATCACCAGCACCTCGTCGCCCTCGCGCGCCTCCTGCCACAGCGGGTTGGCGCGGGCGACGTGGGCGTGGAGCTTCCTCGGGCTCGTGCTGGCCTCGTCCACCAGGAACGGCACGTGGTTGGCGTCCAGGCCGTTGGGGCCGTTCACCACCAGCGTGCCCAGCGGGAACGCGGCGAGGGTGCGCAGCAGTTCTTCCTCGCGGGATTCGTCGAAGTGCTTGGGCAGGTACATGCGGGCGCTCGGTCGTCGATGGAAGCGTCCATCCTACCGGCCAATGCGGGCGCCGGGGGCGGGCGCGGCCTGCGCCCGCGGGGCCGCGTCAGTTGCGCAGCGGCAGCGCCGCGCCGATGGCCATGAACGTCCCGCCGCAGGCCCGGTTGAACTGCCGGCCGACCCGCCGCAGCCAGGGCCGCAGGCGGTGCGCCGTGCTGGCGAGGATGAACTCGGTGAGGACCTCCACCACGGCGAACGTCGCCGCCATGACGAGGAACTGGCCCGCCAGGCTGCGCCCGGGGTCCACGAACTGCGGCAGGAACGCGGCGAAGAAGAGCAATCCCTTGGGGTTGGTGACGGCGGAGAGGAAGCCCTGGCGGAACAGCTCCCGCGCCGGGGCCGCGGCCGCGGCCTGGCCCGCCTCGAGCGCGATCGGCGGCGCGCGCCAGACCTGGATGCCGAGGTAGACGAGGTAGGCGCCGCCCAGCCACTTCAGCACCGCCAGCCAGGCCACCGACGACTGCAGCAGGGCGCCGATGCCGAACATGGACAGGGCGATGAGCAGCGTGAACCCGGCCGCGCCGCCGAGGATGGTGTTCATCGCCCTGCGGCGGCCGTAGAGCGCGCCGTGGGTGAGCGCGAGCAGGCCGTTGGGGCCGGGGGAGACCGAGAGGCCGACCGAGGCCGCGAGGTAGAGGAGCCAGGTGGTGGGGTCCATGGGGGCGGGAGGAAGGATGGCCGGGCGGCTAGGGTTCGCGCTCAGCGGCGCGCGCCCGGGATCGCCGCCTGTACCGGTTGAAAAGCGCCCAGAACACCGCCGTGCCCATGCATAGCACCGACAGTATGGCCCCAACCAGCGCGAGCGTGCCGCCGACCGACTCGGATGCCCGGCGGGCATGCGGCGACAGCGGCGTCTCGAGGAAAAAGAGCGCCGCCAGGACCAGGATCTCCAGCGCGCCGAGGACCGCGATCAGGACGGGCACCGTCAGGTCCCGCGCAGGCGCTGCCGCGGGAGGCCGGGCGGACTCCGCGCGGGGCGGCGCGTGCGCCTGCCTCATGGATGCCAGGAACCGTGTCAGCTCCGCCCTGGAGCGCAGATGAAAGACGCGCTTGCGCGGCGCCGCTTCCGCGACGTACGTGCGGTACCTGGGCGTCAGGCGGGCATGGCATGGCCAGAGCACCCGATAGCTCGCGATCGAGCTGCTGATGACCGGGCTGCCCTCCGGCCAGCCGGCCGGGGCCCGGAAGAGGCCCTTGAGCAGCCGCTTCGTCACCCACCAGGCGTGCACCGCGAGCGGCAGGTCGACATGAACCAGCGTATCGGCCGCCTCGAGCCGTTCCCACAGCAGCGGGATGCCGCCGAAGCCGTCGATGATCCACTGGTCCCTGGCCAGCCATGCCGCGTGCGCCCGGACGTACTCCTCGTGCGGGACCTTCTCTCCGCCGGCCCGGTACTGGAGCTCGTCGACCACCGCGAGCGGCAACCCGGTGATGGCGGCGAGCTCGCGGGCCAGCGTCGACTTGCCGCCGCCGGCGTTGCCGAAGACCGCGACCCGGTTCATGCCGGGCGGCGCGCCGGTCGTGATCTCACTCGTCGTCCGCGCCATGCGAACCGCCCGCGCCGAACCACGCCTGCACCAGCATGAAAGCCGCGAACAGGACTGCCGCTCCGAATGCAACGGCAAACCCCATCAGGCCCACGCCGCTCAGGTTGCCGTCATTGCCGCCGTTCGCGGAGAACAGCGCGACACCTCCCGCTTCTCCCAGCCACCTCGCGCCCAGGGCGATAACCAGCGGCAATGCGCCCAGGACCGGACTGAGCACGGCGTAGACGACCGCGGCGGCGAACCGGCCCCGCACGCCCCGGCGAACCTCCTGGAGGAGCAACCGGCCGGCGAAAAAACATGCGATCACGCCGGTTGACACGGCTCCCCAGCCCACGATCGTTTCGAGCGCATGATTCATCCGGGATGCGACGGTGAACGTCCCTCTTACCGGCGCGCGCCGCTGTTGCGGCGCGCGTCCGCGATCAACAGCCGGTTTGCGCGCATACGCGCTCAACGCGAAACCCTAGGTTGTTCTCGATGCCCATGGCAACGACCGTTTGGCCGGGAGTCGCTCGCTCCCAAAGAGGCTCCGACACGCAAACATGATTGAGTGGAAGATTCTGGTACTCCTTGACTACCAATCGATTGCAGTAATAGCGAAACCGTGACTGATCCTTTGACGCGATAGTCAACTCTCTGCGGACCTCCTGGCCCCACAGGTAGGTTGAGGCTTTGGGAATCGCGCCTCCGACTATCGTGGCCCATCCCGCTGCGACGAATGTCAAGAACGAGCCATAGATCCAGAACTTGTCTCCCCATCCACGCCCCGCGAACCTGCCATGGGGAAGGACGGCAGCAAATCCAGCCCCAAGAAGAGCGCTGATCCCTGCTACCCATACCCCGGATACGCCTATGGGCAGGAAACTGGATCCGCGAGTGGCCAGCGAGAACAGAAAATAGGCAAGCAGCGGGCCAACCAGGTACGCAAGGAAGGGAATGTTCCCAAGTTTCATGCGCGCCAACGTCCCGGGTGTGGCGCAAAGTGCCCACCGAGCAGCCGAGCGCGGGACCTGTCGCTCGCGGGCCGGATGCCAGGTTGCACGCGGATCGCCTCACTTCTGGTCGATGCACGAGGGGTATGGTGCCGGCTCGTTTGGAACCCGGTCACATACCTTTATCGGGTTCAGTGCCTTCAACCTGGCGACCCACTTCTCTCCATCCAGGACAGGGCGTTGCGACGACGGATCTGCACGCTCGGCCCACTGGATGGTGTAGTAGTCAGCTGCTCCTCTTACCGCAAGGACCATTGCTACTTCACTGCGGGCTGGCCCTATGGATACGGCGCCGCATCCGAACAAGGCGACAAAAGCTTCGTGGCCGCTAACTTTGAGGGCTCCGAAAGGGATCGCTGCGAAACTTGACGGACAGGCACGCTGAAAACCTGAAGCAATGCTCTCCACGACCCGCTGCGGCGTGACCGCCTGATTCGCCGCAAGTCCTTTGGCGCCAGTCAGGGTAACCATCTGAGTCCACCTTTCGACCGTCTCTCCCTCAAGGACATACTCCTGTATGTAGCTCGGGCCGGAATCCTTCGCGAATGCCGGCTTGAACCCTGGTGGATAGGAAAACATGACGAGCTGGCTGTAGACGGGCGTTACCGTCGCAACCGAATGCCCCTGTCTTGCGAGATCGCCAAGGCTTCCGCGCGGGGCTTGCGCCTTGCTTGAAGTGGGAACCCAAACCGCGACCAACGCCGCGAGCAGCCAGGCGCGATGCGAAATCATCCTTCCCCCATGTCGTAGCCGACGCTTTCCCGCGCAATCCAACGTCCCGGTTTTGGCGCACGCGCGTAGGCGCGTAGCGCCGGGTAAGTGTCGAACAGCAACCGGCGGTTAGGTGGCATATCCAAACGCAGCCACTATGAGCGGAACGACAACCACCTTTACCACGCCGATGTAGGCAATCAATGCCGCACATAACCCGACCTGGCCCAAACCGCCAAGAGAGGCACCCCAATGTGCAACGCGTGCACTAAGGGAGAAAGGGAGCAATACGGGAAGCAAGAGGACCGCAGTGACGAAGTACGGCAAACCGAATCCGGGGTCGAGCCAAGCAAGAACGGCGGCCAAGGCCAGGACGATCGCCGTGAGCTTGAGCCAGAGCCAGTTTCGAGGCTCTAGCGGTATACCCAAACCTTGGAGGTCGCTATTCATGCCACCTAACGTTCGCGTTTTGCCCGCGCTGTACGAAGCGCGGAGCGCTGAAGATAGGCGTCGGTCAACAACGCGCGGTTAGGTCGATGCACGTTTAGTCTCCGAGTATCCAACGACCAGCGCGGCGATTGCCCAGAATGGGGTAAGGATAACTAGTGACATGCCCACCGGGAACAAGAGCTCCAGGCCAGCGCCAAGAACTGGCGTTAGCTCGCCACACTGCACAGAGGTTGCCTTGCCGCCGAGAGTGCAATCTGGAATGACTTGAGGAAGCACAAACAAGAGGGCGGCCAGCACTAGTGCAAGAGCCCAAGTTGCCCCAAGCGCGAGAATGATCCACGAACTCACGCTGCGTTTAGGGCGATCGTGGGTCGACGTTTTCATGTCAGCGACCTAACGTCCCGGGTGCGGCGCAAAGTGCGCACGGCGAAGCAGTGCGCGAAATTTGTCGCTCACCAGCCGGCTGTTAGCCTGCAACAGCCTATTGCAGACTAGTCCCGACATACGACCAACCCCGCCTTTCCATCCTTGATAACTCCATAGCAACCAAATGGGTCGTTGCTGCGCGAGCAACTCCCTATAGCGCGATCGTTAATCATTTGCGGCTTCCCGCGGAATTCACACCGAAATTCGCATTCACTTGAATCAGAGCATGCGCGCCCGGCATCGGAAGAGGCGATCAGGCAACCTGGCCGCTGTAGCTTCCCGAGAGGCGTCCAAACACCCCCTTTCGCCTCACATTGCGCCCTACGATCTGCCTCGATCTGTGTCTGCGCTACTGCGGTCGTAGCAAAGAGAGCAAGTAGCGCGATTCCGATTCGCATGGGTTGCAGGCTAACGTTCGCGTTTTGCCGCGCCGCGCTGAGCGCGTAGCGGCGAAGTGAAGGCGTCGGTCAACAACGCGCTGTTAGGTGGCAGGGCCGGCATAGAGCTCGTTCTCCTGAGGGTCATACGCCACCAGCTTGTGCTTGGCGACAAGCTCCGAAACAAAGGGTAGAACTTCTTCTACGCGGGACCATGCGATATTCAGGATTACGTGCCCATCAGAACGATCAAATGAGCAGTTCCATGGGCAATCGTCGATCTTCTCCAACGGATAGTCGTTGATGTCTGGGTAACGAGCGGTGAGGTCGGAGAAGAACGCTGCAATACTGGGACTCGTATCAACGACAGAGGCATCCCCGGAGCAAAGCGCTTTGTAGATGCCCCCGGCCTCGTCTTTCGTGAACGGGCGTTTGCGATGCCAGATGCCTAGGTCGAAGCTCACGGCTGTTCTGCCACCTAACGTTCAATAGTCAGCATATTTGCGGCCTATCTTAGTCCTGATTTTTCCCGAAGTGCGTCAACGCCCTTCCGATTCAACGCGTTACCTACATGTATATATGCACACTACACATGATAGGCCGCAGGAATGGCGCAAGATCCTGAATCTCCAAACGTATCGCAATCAGCGATAGCCAGGCCCCGCCTCCGCGAGCTGTTGCACGAGGCCATCCGCCGCCGCAGCTTCAGCCGCCGCACGGAGCAGTCGTACTGGTACTGGATCCGCTGGTTCATCCGCCACAACGGCGTGCGCCACCCCGCGGAGATGGGCGCGAAAGAGGTGGAGGCGTTCCTGTCGTGGCTGGCGACGGAGCGGGACGTGGCGGCGGCGACGCAGAACCAGGCGCTGGCGGCGCTGCTGTTTCTCTACAAGCAGGTGCTGGGGCAGGAGCTGCCGTGGTTCAAGGGCCTGGTGCGCGCGAAGCGGCCGGTGCGGCTGCCGGTGGTGCTGACGCGAGCGGATGCGCAGCGGCTGCTGGCGCAGATGCAGGGGGTGAAGTGGCTGATGGCGAGCCTGCTCTACGGCGCCGGGCTGCGGCAGATCGAGTGCCTGCAGTTGCGCGTGAAGGACATCGACTTTGCCTACCGGCAGATCCTGGTGCGCGACGGCAAGGGGGCGAAGGACCGGGTGACGATGCTGCCGGAGCAAACGGTGCAGCCGCTGCAGGAGCACCTGGGGCGGGTGCGGACGCTGCACCAGCGCGATCTCGCGGCGGGGCATGGCGAGGTGAGCCTGCCGGATGCGCTGGCGAGGAAGTACCCGCGCGCCGCGCGCGAGTGGGCGTGACAGTTCGTGTTCCCTTCGGGGAACCTGTCGGCGGATCCGGAATCCGGGGTGCTGCGCCGGCACCACATCTACCCGGACACGCTGCAGCGCGCGGTGAAGGAGGCAGCGCGCGCGGCGCGGATCGTGAAGCCGGTGAGCTGCCACACGCTGCGCCACTCCTTCGCCACGCACCTCTTGGAGGGCGGCTACGACATCCGCACGGTGCAGGAGCTGCTGGGGCACTCGGACGT
>CAZMDA010000046.1:0-17115 GCA_964564865.1 uncultured Bordetella sp.
CACCAGCATCTCGCTCTTGCGCGCGAAGCCGCGGCGCTTCCCGGCGATGAAGCCTGCCTCGCGCAGGCCTTCGCGCACCACCGAGGCGACGCTCCAGGTCGCCGCGATCGCGCCGGGCGCGGCGAGGCGCGCCAGCTGCCGCATCACCGGCTGCGACCACATCGCCGGGTTCTTCGCCGGCGCGAAGCCGTCCAGGAACACCGCGTCGGCGGCGAGCGCGAACTGCGGCAGCGTGTCGGCCACGTCGCCCAGCGCGAGCGTCAGGATGACGCGTCCGCCTTCCAGTTCGATGCGGTGGAAGCCGGGCACCAGCGCCGGCCAGTTCGAGCGCAGCTCCTCCGCGAGCGGCGCGAGCGCCGGGTAGGCCGCATGCAGCACCGCCAGGTCCTGCGCGGTGAACGGGTGCTTCTCCATCGAGGCGAAGTGCAGCCGGTCGCAGCGCCGCGGGTCCTCGCGCCAGGCCTGCCAGGTGACGAGGAAGGCGAGGCCGAAGCCGAAGCCCAGCTCCAGCACCGTGAAGCGCCCTTTTCCCTGCCAGCGCTGCGGCAGTCCGGTGCCGCCAAGGAACACGTGCGCCGCCTGCGCCGGGCCGCCCTCGGCGCTGTGGTAGGGGTCGTCGTAGATGTCCGAGCGCGGCGTGCCGTCGGCGCCGAAGGCGAGGCGCGCGGGAGCGAGCGGTCCGGGCACCCCGGGGGTATCCCTCAGGCGCGCGCCGCGAGCATCCGCACTTCGCGCTGCGGGACGGCGGTGGCGACGCCGCGGGCGCGGAAGGCCTCCAGGATCGCCTGGTTGACCTCGCTGATGGCGATGCCGTAGTCGGGCACGTTCACCCACGGTCCGACCGTGATCGAGATGCGGGCATCGGCCAGGCGGCTGACGAACACCACCGGCGCGGGGTCTTTGAGCACGCGGGCGCTCGCCTGCAGCACCCCGGCGATCGCGGCCTGCGCCGCGGCGAGGTCGGCATCCGCGGCCAGGCTCACCTCGATGGGGAGCTGCCGGATCTTGCCGAAGTTGTGCAGGATCTCGCCGACGATGCGCCGGTTGGGGATCACCACCTGCGACAGGTCGGGGTGTCCCAGGCGGGTGTTGAACAGCGTGATCTCCAGCACTTCGCCCTCTTCCTTTGCGATCGAGATGTAGTCGCCGACGCGGAACGGCCGGGTGAAGATGATGGTGAGGCCGGCGGCGACGTTGGAGAGCACGCCCTGCATGGCGAGCGCGACGCCGGCGCCGGCCACGCCCAGCCCGGCGATGAGCGGCAGCAGCTCCACGCCCAGGTTCTGCAGCGCCACGATGCCGAACAGCGCCAGCACGAACACGCGCACGACGCGCTCCAGCAGCTGGCGCACCGGCGGCTCCAGCTGGAAGCGGCTCACCAGGCGCAGGGTCGCGCGCCCGGCCCACTTGCCGGCGAGGTAGCCGGCGACCAGGATCGCGATCGCCACCACCAGCTTGGGGCCGAACTTCATCGCCAGGTCGATGGCCGTGACCCGGACCTGGTCCAGCGCCTGCAGCGGTTCACCCATGGGATACCCTTTCGAATTGGCTAACATTATCGCAGCCAAAGAACGGAGAATGGCCGCATGAACAAGCCCTCGGAACTGAAGCTTTCCACCGTCCCCGCCTGGATCAACGGCAGGGCCGTCGTGCCCGCCGGCAGGATGGGCAACGTCTACAACCCCGCCACCGGGCAGGTGACGAAGCAGGTGCCCTATTGCGACGCCGCCGCGATCGACGCCGCGGTCAAGGCCGCCGCCGCCGCGCTGCCGGAATGGCGCGACGCCTCCATCCTGCGCCGCGCGCGCGTGATGCAGAAGTACCTCGCGCTGCTGCAGGCCAACCAGAAGGAGATCGCGCAGCTCATCACCGCGGAGCACGGCAAGACCCTGCCCGACGCCATGGGCTCGGTGCAGCGCGGCATCGAGGTGGTGGAGTTCGCCTGCGGCATCCCGCAGCTGCTGAAGGGCGAGTATTCCGAGAACGTCGGCACCGCGGTGGACACCCACACCGTGCGCCAGCCGGTGGGCGTGTGCGCCGGCATCACGCCGTTCAACTTCCCCGCCATGGTGCCGCTGTGGATGTTCCCGATGGCCATCGCCTGCGGCAACACCTTCGTCCTCAAGCCCTCGGAGAAGGTGCCCTCGGCCTCGATCCGCATGGCGGAGCTGTTCAAGGAAGCCGGGCTGCCCGACGGCGTGTTCAACGTGGTGCACGGCGACAAGGCGGCGGTGGACGCGATCCTCGCGCACCCGGGCATCGCCGCGGTGAGCTTCGTGGGCTCCACGCCGATCGCGAAGGTCATCTACGAGACCTGCGCCCGGAACGGCAAGCGCGTGCAGGCGCTGGGCGGGGCGAAGAACCACGCCGTGGTGCTGCCGGACGCGGACCTGGAGTTCGCCGCCGACGCGCTGATCGGCGCCGGCTACGGCTCGGCGGGCGAGCGCTGCATGGCCATCTCCGCGGTGGTCGCGGTGGGCGCGGCGGCCGACCCGCTGGTGGCGCTGCTGAAGAAGAAGGCGCAGGCGATCAAGGTCGGCCCGGGCGACCAGGACGGCATGGACATGGGGCCGCTCGTCACCGCCGAGCACCGCGACAAGGTGGCCTCCTTCATCGCGCAGGGCAAGAAGGAGGGCGCCACGCCGGTGCTGGACGGCAGCACGCCGCCGGTGAAGGAAGGCTACTTCCTCGGCGCGACGCTGTTCGACCACGTCAAGCCGGGCATGGAGGTCTACAAGAACGAGATCTTCGGCCCGGTGCTGGGGGTGCTGCGCGTGGAGACGCTCGACGAGGCGATCGCGCTGGTGAATGCCAGCCCGTACGCCAACGGCACCGCGATCTTCACCGAGTCGGGCGGCGCGGCGCGGCGCTTCGAGAACGAGGTCCAGGTGGGCATGGTCGGCATCAACGTGCCCATCCCGGTGCCGGTGGCGTTCTACTCGTTCGGCGGCTGGAAGAACTCGCTGTTCGGCGACCTGCACGTGCACGGCATGGAAGGGGTGAAGTTCTACACCCGCACCAAGGTCGTCACCACCAGGTGGCCCCACCAGGACACGCCCGCTCCCGGGCTCAACATGCCCACGCTCGGGTAGCAATGGCCTCGCGGCGCGAGTTCCTCGGTTTCGCCGCCGCGCTGGGCGCGGGCGTCTCGGCGTGGGCGCCCGGCGCGGCGGCGATCGCGGAAGGGCGACCCAGCAGGACGGCGTTGGGCGCCGCGCGCCACAGGGCGGTGCACCAGATCCTCGAGAATCCGCGCGTGTTCGACGACCCGCTCGCGCTGCGCATCATCGGGGCCAGCGAAGCCGCGGCGGTGCATGCGCTCCTCGAACTGGAACAGGCGCCAGGCGCGCGCGCCATGCGCGCCTTCCTCGTCATGCGCAGCCGCTACGCGGAGGACCGCCTTGCCGAGGCAGTCGCGCGCGGGGTGCGCCAATACGTCGTGCTGGGGGCCGGCCTGGACACGTTCGGCTGCCGCAATCCGCACGCCTCGGGCGGACTGCGCGTGTACGAGGTGGATTTCCCGGCGACGCAGGACTGGAAGCGGCGCCGCCTGCACGAGGCCGGGATCGAAGTCCCGAAGCTGCTGACGTTCGCGGCAGTGGATTTCGAGAAGCAGACCCTTGCCGAAGGTCTGCTTGCCGCGGGATTTCGCGCCGACCAGCCGGCCTTCGTGTCCATGCTCGGCGTGGTGATGTACCTCAGCCGGACGGCGGCGATGGAAACCCTCGGCTGGGCCGCGAGGCTTGCCCCCGGAAGCGAGCTGGTGTTCGACTTCATGCTGCCGGCCGGGATGCTGGGCGACGAGGAACGGCGCTCGCGCGAGAGCCTCGCCGCCAGGGTGGCGAGCATCGGCGAGCCATGGGTGACCGCGTTCGACCCGGGCGCGCTCGTGGCCGACCTGCGCCGCCTGGGCTACGGGCGGGCCGACGTGCTCGACACCGACGCAGGCAACGCGCGCTACTTCCGGGAGCGGAACGACGGCTTCCGGCTGTGGGGCTCGGGCCGTATGATGGCGGCGCAGGTCTGAACACGGGATGATGGAAACAATCTTCGCTCTGGTGCTCGGCACCGCCACGCCCGGCGGCGGCTTCCCGGTGTTCGGCGCCGCCTATGCCGAGATGCTCAACGCGCAGGAACCGCGCATCCGCATCGAGCCGCGCAACACCAAGGGCAGCACCGAGAACGTGCCACTGCTGGAAGCGGGCAAGCTGGACCTGGGCCTGGCGGCCGGGGAACTGGCCAGCGCGGCGCTCGCCAGGCCCGACACCCGGCTGCGCATCGTCGCGGCGATGTATTCGTCGCCCGGCATGTTCGTCGTCAAGGCCGACAGCCCGGTGCGCGGCATCGCGGACCTGAAGGGCCAGTCGGTGGTGCTGGGCACCCAGGGCTCGGGCATCACGGTGCTGGGGCGCTCGGTGCTGGAGGCGCTCGGCATCCCGGTGCAGGCGATCACGCTGGAGAAGGCCGCCGACGGCCCGCCGATGCTGCTGGATGGCCGCGCCGCCGCGCTGTGGGGCGCGGGCGTGGGCTGGCCCGCGTTCACCGCGCTCGCCAGGCAGGGCGGGCGCTTCGTGGTGCCCACTGCCGACGAGATCCGCGCCATCCTGGCGAAGAACCCCGCGCTGCAGGCGGTGACGCTGCCGGCCAGGAGCTATCCGGGACAGGACACGGCGCTCGATTCCGTGGGCTCCTGGAGCTACGTGCTCGCGCGGCCGGGCCTGCCCGACGAGCAGGCCTGGCTGCTGGCGCGCGCGCTGCACCGCGCCGAGGGGCCGCTCGCCGCGCGCCTGGACCAGGCGCGCGAGACCACCGCGGCAAACCTGGTGGCGGCTGCGCCGCGCCGCGACCTCATCCACCCCGGCGCGCAGCGTTACCTGCGCGAGGCCGGCCTGCTGCGCTGACTGGAGCATCGGACATGGTCTTTCCCCAGTACCAGACCCTGAAGGTGGAGCCGCGCGGCGAGCATGTGCTGCAGGTGACGCTCAACCGCCCCGAGGCGATGAACGCGCTCAACACGCAGATGGGCCACGACCAGGTGGACCTCTGGCGCCGGCTCACCGAGGCGCCGGGCGCGGTGCGCTGCGTGGTGCTCACCGGCGCCGGCGAGCGCGCCTTCTGCGCCGGCGCGGACCTGAAGGAACGCGACGGCATGTCGGTCGACGTCTGGCGCGTGCAGCATGAACTGTTCGAGCGCGCCTTCGCCGCGCTGGTGGAGTGCCCGGTGCCGGTGATCGCGGCGGTGAACGGCCACGCCTACGGCGGCGGGCTGGAGATGGCGCTGTGCTGCGACTTCATCTTCGCCTCCCGGACCGCGCGCCTTGCGCTGCCCGAAGTGGCGCGCGGCCTGATGCCCGGCGGCATGGGCACGCAGAACCTCGCCCGCGCCATCGGCGAGCGCCGCGCCAAGGAGCTGGTGCTGTCGGCGCGCGCGCTCACGGCGGAGGAGGCGCTCGCCTGGGGCCTCGCCAACCGCGTCTGCGAGCCGGCGAAACTGGTGGAGGAGGCGCTCGCGGTGGCCGAGGCCATCGCCGGCAACGGGCCGCTCGCGGTGCGCCAGGCGAAGAAGTCCATCCACTACGGCCTGGGCATGGACCTGCTGACGGGCTATCGCTTCGAGATCGAGGCCTACAACCGGCTGGTGGACACCGACGACCGCCGCGAAGGCGTGAACGCTTTCGTCGAGAAGCGCAAGCCCCGCTTCACCGGCAAGTAGGCCGTGCGGCTCGCCGACTGGTCGCTGCACTTCTATCGCCTGCCTTACCGCCGCGAGGTGGTGTGGGCGAACGCGGTGGAGCGCTCCGGGTTGTACGCCCTGCTGAGGCTGGTGTCCGACGAGGGCGCCACCGGCATCGCCGAGGGCACGCTCAAGGACACCTGGAGCGGCGTGTCGCCGAAGTCGCTCGCCGCCGTGCTGGAGGACATCCTCCTGCCCAGGCTGAAGACGCTGGACCTGGCGGATGACCAGGCCGTCGCGGCCGCGTTCGCGGGCATCCCCGAGAACCGCATGGCCAAGGGCATGGTGGAGAGCGCTTGCTGGACGATGCGCGCCGCCGCCTCCGGCAGGCCGCTGTGGCAGCTGTGGGGCCACTCCGGCTCGGTCGAGGTCGCCTGGACCGTGACGCGGCAGGCGCCGGCGCGGATGGCGGCGGAATGCGCGGAGGTTTGCGGCAGGTACGGCTTCCGGACGCTGAAGGTGAAGGGCGGACAGGGCCTGGAGACCGACCTGCAGGCGCTGAAGGAGATCCGCGCCGCGGTGGGACCGGGCGTCGAGCTGTACGTGGATGCCAACAGCCACTATTCGCGTGCCGAGGCCGCGGGCTATGTCGCCGCGCTGGCCGGCGCCGGCGTGACCGTCGCGGAGGATCCCTGCCGCCTCGCGCCGGATGGGCATTTCGCGCAGCTGCAGGCCGGCAGCCCGATTCCAATCCTGGTGGACCGCAGCTGCGCCTCGCAGGAGGACGCGGCGCTGTACCTCGAGCGCGGCGCGCGCGCGCTGTCCACCAAGCCCGGGCGCGTCGGCCTGCAGGAAACGCGCGGCATCGCCGCGCTGGCGGCGGCGCGGGGCGCGAAGACCGCGGTCGGGATCTACGCCGAGAGCGCGCTGGGCACCCTCGTCAACCTGCAGCAGGCCGGGCCGATGGCGGCCGAGCAGACCTTCTTCCTCACCCACACCGCGCAGGTGTCCAGGCTCGTGCCGGAGATCCGCGGCGGGCGCATCGCGTTGCCGGAGGAGGCGGACCTGGCGCGCCTGGTGGACTGGGACGCCGCGCGAAAGTACATGATCTAGCGCGGGATTTCCGCCTGCGGGGCGCGAAGGACTACAATATGTAGTGTTTCCGCAGTGAAGGACCACTAGATTCATGGCAAAGCAGCAGGCCTACGACGCCTCCGCGATCCAGGCCCTCAAGGGGCTGGAACCGGTGCGGCGCATGCCGGGGATGTACACCCACACCATCCATCCCCTGCACATCCTCCAGGAAGCGATCGACAACGCGGTGGACGAAGCCCTGGCCGGGTTCGGCCGCCGCATCACGGTCTCGGTGTTCAAGGACGGCTCGGCCGAGGTCGAGGACGAGGGCCGCGGCGTGCCGGTGGACATGCACCCGGAGGAGAAGAAGCCCGCGGTGGAGGTCGCCTTCACCATGCTGCACGCCGGGGGCAAGTTCTCCAAGGCGGGCGACGGCGTGTACCACATCTCCGGCGGCCTGCATGGCGTGGGCGTGGCGGTGTCCAACGCGTTGTCGAAGCGTTGCGAGGTCACCGTCTACCGCGACGGCCAGAAGCACACGATCGCCTTCGAGGGCGGCGAGCTCAGGCAGAAGCTGAAAAGCGAACGCATCAAGGAAAAGCGCACCGGCACCGTGGTGCGCATCTGGCCGGACCCGAAGTACTTCGACTCGCCCAACATCCCGCTCGGGGAACTGGAGCACCTGGTGCGCTCCAAGGCCTACCTGCTCCCCGGGCTGACCACCGTGCTGCGGGTGGAGGGCAAGCCGGAGCAGTCGTGGCGCTTCGAGCGCGGCATGGCGCAGTACTTCGAGCGCCGGCTGGAGGGGCGCGAGATGGTGGCGCCCATCTTCACCGGCGAGAAGCATTTCGACGACAAGTCGGCGGCGGACTTTTCGGAGATCGAGGCGGGCGAGGGCGCCGCCTGGGCGGTGGGCTGGGTGGCCGAGGGCGAGGTGTTCGCCGACAGCCACGTCAACCTGATCCCGACGCGCTCCGGCGGCACGCACGAGGCGGGCTTCCGGAACGGCATCTTCGACGCGCTGGCGGCGTTCATGGAGACGCGGTCGCTTGCGCCCAAGGGCGTGAAGCTGATCGCGGACGACCTCTGGCAGCGGGCCTGCTTCACGCTCTCGGCGCGCATCGTGCGCACCCAGTTCCACGGCCAGACCAAGGAGAAGCTCACCACGCGGCACGCAAGCAAGCTGCTGGAGCTGTGCGTGCGCGATCCCTTCGAGCTGTGGCTGAACCAGCACCCGGACGAAGGCAGGAAGATCGTCGAGCTGGCCATCGAGCAGGCCATGGCGCGCCTCGCGCGCGGCAAGAAGTTCGAGCGCAAGAAGTCCTCGGGCGTGGCCACGCTGCCCGGCAAGCTGGTGGACTGCGCCTCGGACGACACCTCGCGCAACGAACTGTTCATGGTCGAGGGCGACTCCGCCGGCGGCTCGGCCAAGGAGGCGCGCAACAAGGAGAACCAGGCGGTCCTGCCGCTCCGGGGCAAGGTGCTCAACACCATGTCCAAGGACGCGAGGACGGTGCTCGCCAACAAGGAGCTGCAGGCCATCGCCACCGCCATCGGCGTCGACCCGCACGGCGCGGCGGACACCCCGGACCTCTCCGGGCTGCGCTACGGCAAGATCATCATCATGACCGATGCCGACGTCGACGGCGGCCACATCCAGGCGCTGCTGCTCACGTTCTTCTTCATGCACGCGCCGAAGCTCGTCGAGACCGGCCACGTCTACGTGGCGCAGCCGCCCCTGTTCAAGGTGGAGGTGCCTGTGCAGGGCAAGGGCAAGCCCGCCCGGCGCGTGTACTGCCTGGACGAGGACGAGCTGGAAGAGGCCCTGTCGCAGCTGAAGAAGGAGAAGGTGAAGGAGGGCAGCTGGGAGATCTCGCGCTTCAAGGGCCTGGGCGAGATGAGCCCGGAGCAGCTGTGGGAGACCACCATGAACCCGGACACCCGGCGCCTGGTGCGCATGCAGCTGGATTCGCGGCAGGTCGCGAAGGTGCGCTCGGCCTTCGAGCTGCTGATGGACTCCGGCGAGGCCGAGGGCCGGCGCAACTGGATGCGCGAGCACTGGAAGACCGTCGAGGCCGATGTCTAGGAAAGCCGCCAAGGCAGTCTGGGAGCGGGCGTACAAGGGCCACGTGCTGTGGCTCGGCAAGAAGAAGCTCGGCAAGGTGACCCTGGCGGGCGACGGTCGCTACACCTGGGAAGCCGCCGGGCGCGGCGGTGCGTCAAATGACCTTGCCAAGGCGCGCAAGGCAGTGGAGGCTGCGGTCGCCATGGCCGACAAGCAGCTGGACCTGTTCGGATGATCCAGAAGATCATCGTCGGCCTGGCCGCGCTCATCGTCGCCGCGGCGGCGGCGGGGGGCGGCTGGTGGTTCGCGGCCGACCGCGGCTGGATCCCCGGCAAGCCCAACTCGCCGCGCGCGGAGAACTTCAAGGCGGCGCTGGACGCGTACCTGAAGCGGAGCAACTCGCCCTACAACCGGCCCTGCGCGCCGGTGAACGCGCCGCGGCCGCAGGACGGCATGGGCCCCAGGGATGTGCGCTGGGACTGGAGCCCGGCCAGCTTCCGCGCCGTGGTGGACCCCCGCCGCCCGGCCTACGACCGGCCCGAGCGCCGCTTCGCCTACCTCGCGCAGCAGGGCTTCTTCACCGCCAACGCGCTGCCCGACGGCACCACGGAATACCTGCTCACCTGGAAGGGCATGGCCGCCTCCACCGGGCAGTCCTGCTTCGCCATGGCCGCCAGCGACCGCGCCGCGGAGGTGCTGTCGTTCGCGAAGAAGCGCGTCGAGAACGGGGTCGACGTCTACGAGGTGGTGGCGCGGGTGCAGCTGACCAGCATCGAGCCCTGGGCGAAGGCGCCGGAGTTCCTCGAGGCCTTCGGCAAGCAGCAGTTCCAGCGCTTCTTCGAGCCGCCGCCGGTGGCCTACGAACTGGCGCGTGGCGAGCAGGGCTTCGAGGTGATCGCCGAGCAGGGCCGGCCGGCGCAGGCGCGCATGGGCGGCGCGGTGCAGCCGGCGCTGCTGGCGAAGCTGGCCGGCGGCATCACCGCCGAGCGCGTCAAGGCGGCGCTGGAGACCTGGGCCGCGGGGCCGGGCGCGCAGCAGATGCGCATCTGCCTGCGGCCGCCGGAGCAGCACGAGGCGGACGAGGTCACGCAGCCGCAGCGCGCCTATGGATCCATCGGGACCATGGGCGCGATGGCGCTGGCCGAGCAGCCGACGTACACCATCTACAACCTGCTCATGCGGCCGCCGCACAACGCCAACCCCCTGCGCGGCTATCTCATCCTGCGCAAGTTCGAGTCGCTGGGCTTCGCCCGCTCCGATCTGCTCCCGGCGAGCGACTTCAGGGGCCAGCCCGCGGCGGGCGCGGTGCAGTTCACGCTGCTGCCGGCGTTCGTCGAGCGCTTCGCGCCCAACCGCGAGCGCTGCTGGCCGGTGGGCACCGCGCAGGTGGCCGAGGTGGTGAAGTTCGATCCGATCGGCGAGTCCAACCTCACGCCGCAGTTCATCGCCCGCGCGGTGATCAAGCCCTGGGACGACGAGGCGAAGAAGGTGATCGAGGCCTTCCCGCACCTCGCGCGCGCGCAGGAGGTGGGCGGCGTGATCCGCGGCTCGCTGCAGTACTACGACAACGAGCTGCGCGTGACCTCCGCGCACGCCCAGTTCCCGATGTACCACCCGGACGCGGCCGAGGCGAAGCTGCCGGTGGTGGAACCGCCGCCGCCGCCCAAACCAGCGGCGCCGCAGAAGGGCTCGCCGGCGCAGCGCATCGCACCGCCACTGCCGTTCCGGGCGCTGCCCAGGTGACTTCAGGATAGGACCCATGGACGATTCCAAGACGCTGGACCTGTTCTCCCCCGAGAACGGGGACGATTCCTCGCCCATCGAGCGCCACGCCTCGCAGGCGTACCTCGGCTACGCGGTGTCGACGGTCAAGGCGCGGGCCCTGCCCGAGATCGCCGACGGCCTGAAGCCGGTGCAGCGGCGGATCCTGTACGCCATGGGCGACACCGGCGCGCAGGGGTTTGCGAAATGCGCGCGCTACGTCGGCGAGGTGCTGGGCAAGTACCACCCGCACGGCGATTCCTCGACCTACGAGGCGATGGTGCACCTCGCGCAGCCCTTCTCCATGCGCTATCCCCTCATCGACGGCCAGGGCAACTTCGGCAGCCGCGACGGCGACGGCGCCGCGGCCTACCGCTACACCGAGGCGAAGCTGTCGCGCTACGCCGAGCTGATGCTCGCCGAGATCGGCGAGGGCACGGTCGACTTCCAGAAGAACTACGACGGCAAGTTCGAGGAGCCGGTGCTGCTGCCGGCGCGGGTGCCCTTCGGCCTGCTGAACGGCTCCTTCGGCATCCCGGTGGGGTTCTCGACCCGCATCCCGTCGCACAACCTGAAGGAAGTCGCCGCCGCCGCGGCGCACGTCATCCGCCACCCGAAGGCGAAGCTGGACGAGGTGATGGAGAAGCTGCCCGGGCCGGATTTCCCCGGCGGCGGCCAGATCATCTCCCCCGCGGAGGAACTGCGCGCCGCCTACGAGACCGGCCGGGGGTCGATTGCCCTGCGCGCGCGCTGGACGATCGAGCCGCTCGCGCGCGGCCAGTGGCGCATCGTGATCCACGAGCTGCCGCACGGCGTGTCCTGCCGCCAGGTGCTGGAGGAGATCGAGGCGCTGGTGAACCCGAAGGCGGCCGCCGGCAAGAAGGAGGTCAGCCAGGAGCAGAAGCGCCTGAAGCAGTTCATGCTGGACCTGGTCGAGACGGTGCGCGACGAATCCGACCGCAAGTCGAAGCTGCGCCTGGTGATCGAGCCGCGCAGCTCGCGCCAGGACGCGGGCGAGATGATGAAGGCGCTGCTGGTGCATACCTCGCTCGAGGTGCGCTACCCGGTGAACATGACCTGGATCGGCCTGGACGGCCTGCCCGAGACCAAGGGGATCCTGGACGTGCTGCGCGAGTGGGGCGAGTTCCGCGTCGCCACGGTGCGCCGGCGCACCGAGCACCGCCTGCAGAAGTGCGAGGACCGCCTGCACATCGTGCTCGGGCGGCTGCTCGCCTTCGTGCGCATCGACGAGATCATCAAGCTGATCCGGGCGGCCGAGGACCAGGCCCAGGCCAAGGCGCAGATGCAGGCGAAGTGGAAGTTCACCGAGCGCCAGGCCGAGGACATCGTCAACATCCGCCTGGGCCAGTTGACCAGGCTCGATGGCGTCAAGCTGAACGACGAGCGCAAGGCCCTGGAAGCCGAGCGCAAGGGCCTGAAGGAGATCCTGGGCGACGACAAGGAGCTGAAGAAGCTGGTGGTGAAGGAACTGGAGGCCGACGCCAAGGCCTACGGGGACGAGCGCCGCACGCTCATCAAGCCCGAGGAGCGCGCCGCCATCGAGCGCACCGTGCTGGAGGAGCCGCTCACCGTGATCCTGTCGAAGAAGGGCTGGGTGCGCGCGCGCACCGGCCACGGCGTGGACATGGACGCGGTCAGCTTCAAGGACGGCGACGGCCGCTACCTGGAGCTGGAGTGCAAGACCACCGACACGCTGACGGTGCTCGCCTCGGGCGGCAAGGCCTTCAGCGTGGATGCCGCGGCGCTGCCCTCCGGGCGCGGCGACGGAGCGCCGATGAACACCCTGGTCAACTCGGGTTCGGACGACATCGTCTGGGTGGGCCTGGGCGACCCGGCGACGCCGCTGCTCATGGCCAACACCGCGGGCAACGGGTTCCTGTGCAAGCTGGGCGACCTCGCGAGCAAGACCCGCCAGGGCAAGGACTTCATGACCGTGCCCGAGGGTGCCAAGGCGCTCGCGCCGGCGCTCGCCGCGGGCGGCAAGGCCATCGCCGCGCTGTCCTCGGACGCGCGCCTGCTCGTCTTCCCGCTGGACGAAGTGCCGGCGCGGCCCAATGGCGGCGTCGGCGTGCAGCTGATCGCGCTGCCGGACAAGGTGACGCTGGCGGCCGCGGCGGCGTTCGATGGCAAGAGCCTCGCGGTGTCGGGCGTGAAGCGCAAGAACCGCGCGGTGGAGACCATCGAGGGCAAGGCGCTGAAGGAGTACGTGGGCAAGCGGGCGCAGCGCGGGCGGGTGTGCGACGTGGGGTTCAGGCCGGATCGGCTGGGCTCCTAGGCGGGATGGGCAGATCGTAGCCGGAAGTGGTACGATTGTAGCCAATATGGCTACGGAGCTCGCCAAGGAAACCAGCGATCGATCTGCCGTCGCCAGCCTGCTTTTCGGCACCCATCGACATCGTGTTCTGTCGCTCCTGCTGCTGCGCCCAGGAGAGGGCTTCCATGTCCGGCGGATTGCCCGGCTGACCGGCGTGTCCGCGGGCTCGCTGCACCGTGAGCTCAGGCAACTTGCGGAAGCGGGCCTGCTGCGGCGCTCCACATCCGGGAACCAGGTGCTCTACAGCGCCAACCCAGACTCGCCCGTCTATCACGAACTCTCCAGTCTCCTCGACAAGACTGCCGGCGCCCCCCCCACGTTGCATAGCCCGCTGGCGGGCTACTCGGTCGAGGCCGGACGCGGGCCCGAACGCAGGCCGATCGAGGTTCCGCGCAAGGCGCTGGCGGCGATCTGCAGGCGGTACGGGGTCAGGAAGATGTCGTTGTTCGGCTCGGCCGCCCGAGGCGACATGGGTCCCGACAGCGATGTCGACCTGATGGTCGAGTTCAAGCCGATGCAGGGACCGGGAATCTGGGGACTGGTGCGCATGCAGGAGGAGCTCAGCCCGCTGTTCGGCAACCGTCGTGTCGAGATCGCCAGCCCGGACATTCTCGCCAATCCTTATCGACGCAAGACGATCGAGCCGGACCTGCGGGTGCTCTATGAAGCACGGTGATCCGGACATCGCGCGGCTCGAGGACATGCGCGCCTTTGCGCTTGAGGCGCGGTCTCTGGTTGACGGCGTTTCGTTTGACCAGTACGCCGCCGACCGGATGCGCATGCTCGCGCTCGAACGGGCCCTGGAGCTGGTCGGTGAGGCGGCACGCAGAATCAGCGCTGATCGGCAGAGGGCCATCCCCGGGATTCCATGGCAGGACATCGTCGGGCAGAGGAACGTGCTTGCGCATATGTACGGGCGCATCGATCACTCCCAGCTTTACCTGACCGCGACCAAGGATGTGGAGGACCTCGTTGCGGCAATCGATCTCTTTCTGGGCGACTCGCGCGCATGATCTGGCCAAACGCCTCCCTGCGCATCTTCGCCACCCCGGCGGCGATCCTCGTCCTCACCGCGCTCATTGCCGCCTTTGCGCCGCCGCTGCCCGCGTCGCTGGCGGGCCTCTACACGCTGGGGCCCTACGCCGCGCTGCTGGCCGCCTGCGCGGTGTGCCTTTGGTTCAACCGCGGCCGCGACTTCGTGCTCGCGCTGTCCATCCTCGCCGCCTTCGCCGGCTGGCGCTTCGCGCTCGCCTGGGGCGCGGGCGAGGCGCCGGCGAAGGCCGCCTACGCCGCGATGGTGCTGCTGGTGCCGCTGAACGCGCTGCTCGCCTTCGCGCTGCCCGAGCGCGGCGTGCGCTACCACGGCAGCTGGCGCTGGCTGGTGCTCATCGCCGCCGAGGCGCTGCTGGTGCTCTGGGTCGGCTCATCCGGACGCAGTGCGATGTCGGGCGCCGCCTGGCAGGGGATCCTGGACCACTGGCTGGTGAGCGGGCCGCCGGTGCCGCTCGCGGGCCGGGTGATGATCGGGGCCGCGTTCGCCCTGGCCGCCTGGCGCTGCTTCCCGGACTACCGGCCGATGCAGGTGGGCACCGCGGGAGCGATCTTGATCTACTTCATCGGCTGCCACTGGGCGAGGAGCGACGCGACCGCGGCGCTGTTCGTCTCGGCCACCGGGGTCGCCATCATGGTCGCGGTGATCCAGGAGTCGCACACCATGGCCTTCCGCGACGGCCTCACCGGTCTGCCGAACCGCCGTGCCCTTGAGGACGATCTCAAGGCTCTCGGGCCGCACTACACCCTCGCCATGGCCGACGTGGACCACTTCAAGGGCTTCAACGACACCCATGGCCACGACATCGGCGACCAGGTGTTGAAGCTGGTCGCCTCGAAGCTGGCGGAAGTGCAGGGCGGGGGCAAGGCCTTCCGCTACGGCGGCGAGGAGTTCACGGTGCTGTTCCCGGACACCGCGGTGGAGGACGCGCTGCCGCACCTGGAGGCGATCCGCGAAGCGGTGCAGGACTACCGCATGGCCATGCGCGGCGAGGACCGGCCCAAGGACGTGAAGCAGGGCAGCCAGAAGCGCGGCGCGGTCGAGGTGGAGAAGACGCTCTCGGTCACCATCTCCATCGGCGCCGCGGGCCCGAAGGAAGCGGGCGACAAGCCCGAGATGGTGCTCAAGGCCGCCGACGAGGCGCTCTACCGGGCGAAGCAGGGCGGACGGAACCGGGTCAGCCTGTGAGCGTCCCGATCCTCATCCCCGAGCACGAGATGGACTTCACCGCGGTGCGCGCGCAGGGCGCGGGCGGCCAGAACGTGAACAAGGTGTCCAGCGCGGTGCACCTGCGCTTCGACATCCGCGCCTCGTCCCTGCCCGAGGCGGTCAAGGCGCGGCTGCTCGCGCGCGGCGACCAGCGCATCACGCGCGAGGGCGTGGTGGTGATCAAGTCGCAGCAGCACCGCAGCCTGGAGATGAACCGGGCGGAGGCCATTGCGCGCCTGCACGCGCTGGTGGCGGCCGCGGCGCATGTGCCGAAGAAGCGGCGGCCAACGAAACCGAGCCGCGGCGCGCGTGAGCGGCGCATGGAAGGCAAGCGGATCCGCGGCCAGGTGAAGGCGCAGCGGCGCAAGGTCTTCGACTAGGTCCTCAACGCATCAGCGCTGCGGCGCGCGGCACTTCTCCAGGTCTTCCTCGGTCATCACCGGCTTGTAGACGCACTGCGTGTCGGCCTGCTGGCCGAGCTTGCGTGGCGGCGCGGCGGGCGGGGCCTGAACCGGCAGGGACGCGGCCTTCGCCTGCGCTTTGGAGCCTGGAGCGGCGGCTGCCGGTGCGCCGGACGGTGCGGAAAGCGGCCCGGCCGGCGGGGTGCTGGTCCATTCCCAGGTGTCCACTTTCCAGGCGCTGCCCTCCATCTGGAATTTCACCTCGGCGTACATCTGCCCGCGGCCCATGAACTCGCTGGTGCCGGTGGCGCGCAGCACCGCGGTGCGGCCGCCGGGGCCGACCTGCTTGCCGGTGACGGTGTAGGTGCGGGGCATGAGCCCCGCCATCATCTTGAAGAACGCGTCCTTCTCGGCCTTGGACATGCCGGCCAGCTCCGCCTGGCGGGCCTTGGTGGCATGCGCCAGAGCGGCCTCCGAGTTGGCCGCGAGGGCGGCTGCGTGCAGCCGGGCGTAGACCGATTCCGGGGGCTCCTGCGCGGGCGCGGCGAGGGGCAGGACGAGCATGAACGCCAGGGCCAAGCGTTTCATGCGCGCAGCTTAGTCCAACTCGCCCCCGGTGTACCATCGCGCCCTGCTTTTGCATCCGGGACCCCCCATGAGCCTGCCCCCGCCGGCGCCCCGCCGGCACCTGCACACCCGCAGCATCGAATGCCGCGGCTACGAGCGCGAGGACGGCCTGTTCGACATCGAGGCCTCGATCGTGGACCGCAAGACCTACGACGTGGAGGAGCCCTACCGCGGCCACCGCCCGGCGGGCGCGCACGTGCACGACATGGAACTGCGCCTGACGCTGGACCGGACGATGACGGTTCGGGACATCGAGGTGACGACCAACCACGCGCCCTACGACATCTGCCCCACGGTGGCGCCGGGCTACAAGGCGCTCATCGGCGCCCGGGTGGGCGGCGGCTGGCGGAAGGCCGTGACCGAGGCGGTGGGCCGCACCAAGGGCTGCACCCACATCACGGAACTGCTGATGCCGGCGGCGACCGTCGCGTTCCAGACCATGGGCAGCTGGCGCAGTTCGCCCTCCACGGAGGCGCAGAAGCCGGGCTTCATCGACGGCTGCAAGGCCTGGGATTCCACCAGCCACGTCGTGAAGCGCCTGTTTCCGCTGCACTACAAGGGCCCGGCGTAGACTGGTCCCATGCGGCCCATCCTCGACGAGCAGCACATCCATCCCGCGGTGCGCGACAAGGTCGCCACGCTGCACGCGGACATCGTGCAGGAAGTGCAGGACGCGATCGCGGCCAACGCCATCGTCGTGGTCGGCATGCGCCAGAACCCGCGGGTGAAGATCGCGCGCCGCGCGCTGGAGGCGGCGAAGCTGCCCTTCAGGTACCTGGAGTACGGCAGCTACCTGTCGCAATGGCGCCGGCGCAACGCGCTCAAGATGTGGACCGGCTGGCCCACCTTCCCGATGGTGTTCGTCAGGGGCGTGCTGGTGGGCGGCGCCAGCGACCTGCAGAAACTCCTCGCCAGCGG
>CAZMDA010000046.1:17215-29679 GCA_964564865.1 uncultured Bordetella sp.
TCAGGGGCGTGCTGGTGGGCGGCGCCAGCGACCTGCAGAAACTCCTCGCCAGCGGCGAACTGAAGCCCTAGGTCCCGGCGGGGTGGAGGGCGCGCCAGACGCGCTCGGGGGTGGCGGGCATGTCGAAGTGGCGGATGCCGCGCTCCGACATCGCGTCCACGATCGCGTTCATCACCGAGGTGAGGGCGCCGGCGCAGCCGGCCTCGCCGCAGCCCTTGGCGCCCAGGGGATTGGTGGCGGCCGGCACCGGGTGGTGCGCGACGCCGATGTCCGCCGGCACGTTGTCGGCGCGCGGCAGGGCGTAGTCCATGAACGAGCCCGTCACCAGCTGGCCGGTGTCGTCGAACAGGGCCGTCTCCATCAGCGCCTGGCCGATGCCCTGCACCACGCCGCCGTGGATCTGCCCTTCCACCAGCAGCGGGTTGACCACGGTGCCGAAGTCGTTCACCGAGCTGTAGCGCACCACCTGCGTGACGCCGGTCTCCGGGTCGATCTCGACCTCCGCGACGTGGCAGCCGTTGGGGAACGCTGAAGGGATCGTCCCGGTGACGTGGGTGACGTCCAGCCTGCCGGGGTGCTTCGCCGCCAGGTCCATGAGGGCGACCGCGCGGTCGGTGCCCGCGACCACGAAGCGGCCCGCGCCGGCGCGGATCTCGAACTCGATGTCCCCGGGCGCGGCTTCCAGCTCCGTCGCCGCCAGCTCGCGTCCCTGCGCGATCACCTTCGCCGAGGCTTCGACGATCGCCGCGCCGCTCATCATCATGGAGCGCGAGCCGCCGGTGCCGGCGCCGAATACCAGCTGGTCGGAATCGCCCTGCAGCAGGCGCACGCGCTCGAAGGGCACGCCCAGGCGCGCCGCGAGCACCTGCGCGAAGGGCGCGGCGTGGCCCTGGCCGTAGTCCAGCGTGCCGGTGATGAGCGTGACGTCTCCGTTCTCCTCGAAGCGCACGCCGCCCATTTCCTTGTTGGGCGGCGCGGTGACCTCCAGGTAGCTGCCCACGCCCAGGCCGCGCAGCCTGCCGCGCGCGCGGCTCTCGGCTTTCCTCTTCGCGAAGCCCTGCGCATCGGCGCGCCGCAGCGCCTCCTCCATCACGGCGCCGAAGTCGCCGCTGTCGTAGGTCATGTCCGAGGGCGCCTTCCAGGGCAGGTCCTGCGGGCGGATGTGGTTGCGCCGGCGCAGTTCCAGCCGGTCGATGCCTATCGCCGCCGCGGCGTTGTCGATCAGGCGCTCGAGGTAATAGTTGCCCTCGGGGCGCCCGGCGCCGCGATAGGGACCCACTGGCGTGGTGTTGGTGAAGGCGACCTTCGTGGTCACCTGCAGCAGCGGCGTGCGGTAGACCCCGGGGGAGTTCTTCACCGCGTTCAGCGACGGCGGCATCGGCGCCACCGGGTTCAGCCACGCGCCGACGTTGCCGGTGCCGGTGATGCGCTGCGCGAGGAAGTTCCCGTCCTTGTCCAGCGCCAGCTCCGCGGTCATCTCGTGGTCGCGGCCGTGGTGGTCGGAGACGAAGCTGCCGGAGCGCTCGTCGGTCCACTTCACCGGGCGGCCCAGGGCGCGCGACGCATGCGCGAGGCACAGGTACTCCGGGTAGATGTAGCCCTTCATGCCGAAGGAGCCGCCCACCTGGTGGCTGCGGATGCGCACCTTCTCCGGCGCGAGGCCCAGCATGTCGGCGAGCTGTCCCTTCATGCCGAACACGCCCTGGCCGGGGACCGTGAGCGTGACGCGGCCCGCGGCGTCCCAGGCGCAGATCCCGGCGCGCGGCTCCATCGCCGCCACCACCAGGCGCGTGTTGCGCAACGAAAGCTTCTCGATGTGCGCGGCGGCGGCGAAGGCGGCAGCCACCTTCGCCTCGTCGCCGTAGTGGAAGTCGCAGGCGACGTTGCCGGGGACGTCGTCGTAGAGCTGCGGCGCGCCGGGCTTCACCGCTTCGCTGGAGAGCGTCACCGCGGGCAGCGGCTCGATGTCCACCTCCACGGCCTCGGCCGCATCGCGCGCCTGCAGCGCGGTCTCCGCGACCACGCAGGCGACCGGGTCGCCGACATAGCGCACGCGGTCCTTCGCCAGGGACTTCCGCTCCGGCTTCTTCATCGGCGTGCCGTCGCGGTTGAGGAGCGGCGCCACGCACTTGTGCGGGCCGTAGGCGGCCAGGTCGGCGGCGGTGTAGATGGCGAGCACGCCGGGCATCGCCCGCGCGGCCGTGGCGTCGATGCCGCGCAGGATGCCGTGGGCGTGGTTGCTGCGCACCATCCAGGCATGGGCCTGGCCGGGCTCGTTCAGGTCGTCGGTGTAGCGGCCCTCGCCGCGCAGCAGCACTGGGTCCTCGGTGCGGGTGACCGGCTGGCCGATGCCGTAGCGGGTCAGCGCAAGGGCGTCTGCATCCTGCATGTCCACATTCGGCGAGTTCATGGCGCGATTATCGCAGGCGCGGGGAAGGCTGCGACAATGCATCGTCATGGCGAAACGCAAGGCGAAGGCAGGGACGAAGGCGAAGAGGAAATCCGGTCCCCGACACCGGCACAACGTCTACGTCATCGAGCTGGACGGCCGGGTGCTCGACCACAAGCGGTTCCGGGACGCCAATCCCGGCCGCGACATGCTCAAGCCCTGCGTCTACGTCGGCTGCACCGGCCTGACCCCTGAGGAACGCTTCGAGAAGCACAAGGCCGGCATCCGCGCCAATTCCTACGTGCAGCGCTACGGCACGCGCCTGCTGCCCGGCTTGTACGCCTACGCGAACCCGATGCCCTACGACGCGGCGCGGGAGATGGAGGTGGAACTGGCGATCGCGCTGCGCGAGCAGGGCTACGCGGTGTGGCAGGCCTAGCGGGGCAGCAGGTCGAATTCCTGGAAGCGCAGGTACAGTTCGCGGCAGATCCAGGCGTCCGTCGCGGCGTACACCACCTGCTGCTGGGTCAGGCGCGGCGCCGACCAGTTGGTGGTCTTCGCGCCCTTGGTGATGCGCGCGCCGAGGAAGATTCCCGCCAGGTTGCGCAGGCCGGTCTGCTTCAGGCCGTGGCGCTTCGCCACCAGTCCGAGGTCCGTGACCGACTGCGGCTCGAACGGGAACTGGTCCCGGAGCAGGCGCAGGTCGTCGGCGAGCGCGACGCCGGAAATGGTGATGCGCGGCTCGGCCAGCACGCGCGCCAGTACCGCCGAGCAGTCCAGCCGCAGGAGCGGGAACAGGTACACGCGGTGGGTCGTGGCCACCTGCGCCAGCGCCGGCGGGTAGCGCTCGCCGGGGCGGAACGCGGGCCGGGTCTCGGTATCGAAGCCAATCACCGCCTCGTCGTGGATCTCCTGCGCCGCGCGCTCCAGCGCCCGCGCGTCCTCCACCAGCCGCACCTCGCCCTCCCAGCGCCGGATCGGCAGGCCGGACATCTCCTCCTTGGAAATGCTCCTGGGCAAATGGGGCGGCAGCGGCATCCCCCAGTGTAAATCAGGGACGGTCCACGTTTTCCGTCCTGCTGGACGGTAAGCTTCGCCCCGTGCAGCGCCTCGTCCTCGACACCAACGTCTGGCTGGATTGGCTCGTGTTCGACGACCCGTCGGCGCAGCCCATCGCCGCCGCGGTGGCCGCGGGCCGCGCGCGGATCCACATCGACGCCGCCTGCGAGGCCGAGCTGGTGCGCGTGCTCGCCTACGAGCGCGGCAAGCGCACCCTGGACGCCGCCGCGCAGGCCGCGTGCCACGCGCAAATGTGCACGATCGTGCACATTGCCGACCCTGCCGCGTCGCACCCGCTCATGCGGCTGCCGGATTGCCGCGACCCGGACGACCAGAAGTTCCTGGAACTGGCGCGCGCCTGCGGCGCGGACTTCCTCGTCAGCCGCGACCGCGCGCTGCTGGAGATCGGGTGCCGGCGCGGCCGGCCGCTGCCGTTCGCGATCGTGACGCCGGAAGCGCTGGCGCACCGGCTATCCGTCCAGTAGGCGTCAACCGGATGCCCGGTGCGGTCGTTAAGCGGGAGAGCGCCTTCCCGACTGTATCGTCATGCGTTACACTTCGCCGTGATCCGGTCGTTCCGCCACAAGGGGCTGGAGCGATTCTTCCTGCATGGAAGCAAGGCGGGGATCCAGCCCGCGCATGCATCCAGGCTGCGATTGCAGTTGGGCCGGCTCGATGCCGCCGCCGGGCCGGAGGACATGAACCTGCCCGGATGGCGCCTGCATCCGCTGAAGGGCGAGATGGGAGGGAAGTGGGCGGTTTCGGTCAGCGGCAACTGGAGACTGGTGTTCGCGTTCGCTGGCAAGGACGCCGTGCTGGTGGATTACGTCGACTATCACTAGAGGTCCGAGGATGAGCAAGATGCACAACCCGCCCCACCCCGGCGAAGTCCTGCGCGACACCGTCCTGGCGGAGATGAGCGTGTCCGAGTTCGCCCGGCGGCTGGGCGTGTCGCGGGTCGCGCTGTCGCGCGTGGTCAATGGGCGCGCCGCCGTGAGCGCCGAGATGGCCATTCGCCTGTCGGCGGCGCTGGGCGGTTCGGCGGAATCCTGGTTGAGCATGCAATCCGCATACGACCTCTGGCAGGCCTCCAAGCGGCGCCGGCCCAGGATCGCTCCGCTGAAGCTGGAGGCTTAGGATTCATCCGATGCGTTGCCCGGTATGGCGCTGAGCCCCGGCCTGCGCGCCGCCTACGAGAAGGCGGATTACGTCGTTCTGTTCGAGCCGGAACTCGTGTTCCACGTCGGCGAGGCGAGCCTGGGCCTCGACGAAGTGATGGCCGCGGACGGTGCGTTCACTGCCGCCTTTATCACCGCCGACAACCCGGTCGGGATGGTGCAGGATGAGCAGGCGAACCTGATCGCGTATCTGGCCCTGTCCGAGGCGCTCGAACCGCTCGGCTATGCCACCTATCGCGGCGAGGGGCGCGATCCCTCCGGCGAGTGGCGTGCCGAGGCGAGCGTGCTGGTGGTCGGCATTCCGCGCGAAGAGGCAATCGATCTCGGCGAGCGCATGCGCCAGAACGCAATCGTGTTCATCGAGAAGGGCCGTGCGCCTGAGCTGGTGGTGCTGGCATGACCGCGGGTCGCCGATGAAACTCAAGATGCACGACAACTCCCTGTTCGCGGTGCTGCTGCGCTCGCCGTGGTGGGTGAGCCTGCTGCTCACGCTGGCGATCTTCGCCGGGCTGCGGCTGGTGATCCCGTGGTACTACGCCGCGTTCGGCTCGCTGCCCATCTTCATCATCGGCCTCGTCGCCGCCTGGCGCCAGCTGCGCGCGCCCAGCGCCGAGAGCATCGCCGCCGCGCTGGAAGGGCTGCGGAACCTGAACTGGGAAGCGTTCTCGCTGCTCCTGGAGGAAGCCTGGCGGCGCGAAGGCTATGCGGTGGAGCGCCTGGGCGGCGCGCAGGCCGATTTCGAGCTGGTGAAGGCGGGACGCAGGACGCTGGTCGCCGGCAAGCGCTGGAAGGCGGCCCGCACCGGCGTCGAGCCGCTGCGCGAGCTGCAGGCGGCCGGCGAGGCGCGCGAGGCCGGCGAATGCGTGTATGTGGTCGCCGGCGAGCTCTCCGAGCAGGCGCGCCGCTTCGCGAATGAAAACCGGATCCGCATCGTGGAAGGCGCGGAGCTGGCACGGCTGGCAAAGCGCGCTTGATTTGACGTGGGTCAAGGCGCGCGGCCATCCGCGGCGCATAGTGAGAGCGAGGCAAAGGGTGGCGTCGGGATTCAGGGCAACTGGTCCTGATACCGCGACCCGGAGCCTCAG
Source organism: uncultured Bordetella sp. (assembly GCA_964564865.1). Taxonomy (GTDB): domain Bacteria; phylum Pseudomonadota; class Gammaproteobacteria; order Burkholderiales; family SG8-39; genus RBG-16-66-20. The sequence continues at coordinate 22,927 of CAZMDA010000046.1, forward strand.
CCGCGGCAACCCCGCGGATGTAGCAGGCGCCCTCCAGGCGCCGCCCGCGGAATGCGGGCACAAGACCCCGCACCCCCTCCCGTGCGGGGTCTTTCTTTGTGTACCCCGCACCCCCTCCCGTGCGGGGTCTTTCTTTTCCAGGGTCCGGTTTCCCGCGGCTGTATCCTGCCTCCATGGCCTCGAGCTCCCGCCTGCGCGACTACGCCGGCCTCGCCGCGTTCCTCCTCGCCGTCGCCCTGGTCTCGGCCGCGGGCGGCTGGGCGACCGCGAGCAGCGTCGGCACCTGGTACGCCGCGCTGGCGAAGCCCGCGTTCAACCCGCCCGGCTGGGTGTTCGGCCCGGTGTGGACCGTGCTCTACGTGATGATCGCGGTGGCCGGCTGGCGGCTGTGGCGCCGCGGCGGGCCGGCCTCGCGCCTGGCGCTCACCGCCTGGTACGTGCAGCTGCTGTTGAACCTGATGTGGTCGTTCCTGTTCTTCGGCGGCCGCATGATCGGCGCCGCGCTCGTGGAGATCGTGCTGCTGCTGGCGGCGATCGCCGCCACCATGGTGCTCGCGTGGCGCGTGGACCGCGCGGCGGCGTGGCTGCTGGTGCCGTACCTGGCGTGGGTCTCGTTCGCGACGCTGCTGAATGCGGCGCTGTGGCGCCTGAACAGCTGATGCCGGATCAGCGCTTCTCCCTTCGCGCGCGCTCGGCGAACTCCCGGTAGCCCATGAAGTCCTCGAAGGCCGCGATGCGCTCGCGGTAGCCGGCCACCGCGCCGGCGTCGCCGGTCGCCTTGAACGTCTGCAGCGCCCTGCCCAGGGCGTCGAACTGCACCAGAGCGGAGAAGCCGTAGTACAGCACCACGCTCGCGCCGGCCTTCTCCTCGTCGGCGAGCGTCCTCCCGGCCATGTCCACGATCATCGCCGGCCTCGCCACGCGGCGGCGCACCTCGGCCAGCTGCGCCGGGTCCACCATGGTCGGGAACACCATGTCCGCGCCCGCCTCCGAGTAGGCGGTGAGCCTGCGGATCGTGTCCCCGAGGTCGCTCGTGAGCCAGTTCGCATCCGACCTTGCCACGATCATGAAGTCCGGGTCCTTGCGCGCCCGCACCGCGGCGCGGATGCGCGCCGCCATCTCCTCCATCGGGCGCAGGGTCTGCGGCAGGTCGGTGTGCTTGCCGACGCCGCTGTGGTCCTCGATGTGGATCGCCGCGACGCCCGCCTGCTCGAACGCCTGCACCGTGCGGTGGATCTCGCCCGCGTCGTGGAAGCCGCCCTCGGCGTCGGCGATCACCGGCACCGAGACCGCGTGCGCGATGGTGCGCGCCTGCTCGACCAGGTCCTCCAGCTTGAGCAATCCGGTGTCCGGCAGGCCGTGGCGGCTGGCGGCGGTGGCGTAGCTGCCGATGTAGACGCAGTCGAACCCGGCGGCCTCGATCAGCTTCGCGCTGAGGGCGTCGGTGGCGCCGGGGGCGGCCAGGGTCCTGCCGCTGGCGACGAGCTGCCGCAGGCGCCGGCGGCGTTCGGAGAAGGAGTCGGGCATGCGGCCAGTCTAGCCGAGGCCGCTAGAATGGCCCGGCCATGGACCGCAGCGAACGCTTCCACCGCATCGACCGCCTGCTAAACGCAGGGGTGACGCCGTTCGCGAAACTGCAGTCGGAACTGGGCATCTCTCGCGCGCAGTTGAAGCGCGACCTCGCCTACATGCGCGAGCGCTTCAACGCCCCCATCGAGTACGACCGCGACGCCGGCGGCTACCGCTTCGGCAAGGCGCTCGACGGGCCGCGCTACGAGCTGCCGGGGCTGTGGTTCTCGGCGGAAGAGGCGCACGCGCTCCTCACCATGCACCAGCTCCTGAAAGGGCTGGACGGGGAAATCCTGGGCCCGCATTTCGAGCCGCTGCTCGCGCGCCTGCGCGCGCTGCTCGGAACCGGGGACCACGACTGGCAGGAGGTGGAGAACCGCATCCGCGTCATCCCCATCGGGCGGCGCGAAGCCAAGGCCGGCCATGCATCACATTTCGGCCTCGCCGCCGGCGCGCTGCTGCGCAGGAAGCGCCTGAGGATCCGCCACTACAACCGCGCCGAGGACCGCGAGACCGAGCGCGAGGTCTCGCCGCAGCGCCTGGTGCACTACCGCGACAACTGGTACCTGGACGCCTGGTGCCACCTGCGCAACGACCTGCGCAGCTTCGCCGTCGACGCCATCCGCGAGGTGCACATGCTGGACGCGCGCGCGAAGGAGGTGGCGAAGTCCGACCTGGACGAGTACCTCGCCGCCGGCTATGGGATATTCGCCGGGCGAAAGCTGGAATGGGCGACGCTCAAGTTCACGCCCGAGTCGGCGCGCTGGGTGGCGGCGCAGCGCTGGCATCCGAAGCAGCGCGCGCGGGTGGAGAAGGACGGCAGCTACCTGCTGGAGCTGCCCTACGCGGATGACCGCGAGTTGGTGATGGAGGTCCTGAAGTTCGGGCCGGAGGTGGAGGTGCTCGCGCCGGCGGGGTTGAGGAAGCGCGTGGCGGAGCGGCTGCGCGCCGCGGCGAAGCGCTACGGATAGACTCGCGCCGTGAACAGCGAAAAAGCCTACCGCGACCAGGCCCTCAAGCTCTTCCCCTGGATCTGCGGCCGCTGCGCGCGTGAATTTTCCGGCGTGCGCCTGCGCGAGCTCACCGTGCACCACAAGGACGGCAACCACGGCAACAATCCGCCCGACGGCTCGAACTGGGAGCTGCTGTGCGTCTACTGCCACGAGAACGAGCATGCGCGCATGGCCGACGCGCAGGCGGGCGGGGGCGGAACGGGGCCCGGGACCGCGCCGGCGACGTCCAAATCGCTGGCGGGGCTGGCTGACCTGCTCAAGCAGAAGCCCAAGCCTTAGTTGGTCCGGGCTTGCGCCGCCGACCCGTCGGGCGCACAATGTCTTACTAGTGTCTTACTTCGAGGTTTGGCCATGGATACCACCCGGCTCTCCAGCAAGGGACAGGTCGTGCTGCCCAGTTCCATCCGCACCGCGCGCAACCTTCAACCGGGTGCGGAGTTTGCCGTCGAGGACACCCCCGAGGGTGTGCTGCTGCGGCCGCTCAGTCCCTTCCCGCCCACCCGGGTCGAGGACGTTTTCGGCAGCGCGGGCTACCGCGGACAGGCCCTGAGCCTGGCGCAGATGGACGCGGCAGTCGCCGTCGAGGCGAAGAAGCGCCGCCGGCGGTGATCGCGCTCGACACCAACGTCGTCGTCCGCTTCCTGGTCAACGACGAACCCGCCCAGGCGCGCCGCGCGCGCGCACTGATCGAGAGCAACGCAGTTTTCGTGCCGGTCACCGTGTTGCTCGAGACGGAATGGGTGCTGCGCGGTGGCTACCGTCTGCCGCGCGCCGAGGTGGTCCGGCTGCTGCGCGCGCTGCTGGGATTGCCCGAACTGGCTACCGAAGATCCGTCGCGCGTTGCGCGCGCGCTGGAATGGCACGAGGCTGGCATCGATTTCGCCGATGCCCTGCACCTGTCCGGCAGCGCCGGCGCGGAGCGGTTCGCTACGTTCGACGAGAAGCTGGTAAAGGCAGCGCGCAAGTTGGCAGCGGGGAAAGTGGTCGCGGCGTAGTCCGCACTCATTTTGCTTCCTTCAGCCGGACGCCGACCGCATCCGCGATCTTCCGGATGTTCTTCGCGACCTGGCCGGGCTTTCCCCAGGCACCGACCTGGGATACCAAGCCCTGCAGCAGCGCCGGGGGCGCTTCCTCCAATAGCACGACGAAGTGGGCGTGCTTGCCCTGGGTCGGCCGGCCTTCGAGCAGTGCCTGCACCAGCTCGTGCGGCGCCAGCGCCTTGCGCAGGCTGACGCCCGCGGTGGTGCAGGCCATGCCGATGTAGTCCGGGGCGAGCGTTTCGTACCTCGCGCGCTCCTCCGTGACCTCCGGCATGGCTCCCTTCGCCGCCACCACCAGTTCCAGGCCCAGGACCGCCAGCACGTCCAGGACCTTGTCCGCGCGCAGCGTGTCCTTGCCCGATTCGAGCTCGTAGAGGAACTTCAGCCCCACGGCCGCGCGCTTCGCGAGCGCCGCCTGCGTCAGGTTGAGGCGCTCGCGGGCCAAGCGCACGGCGGCGCCGAGCTGCGTGCCCGAGCGCCAGATCACCCGCGTTGGTTCGGTGGCCATTCGTCATCCTTCCGATCGGAAGGATTATGCCATGGGGGCGACGTGTACCGAAAATCGCGTTTCAGCGACACGTCGTCCTGACGTGTCGCTGCCGACGACATACGGATTTCCTCACCGGGCTGGGCCGGGATGTCGAGATCCGGACCCGTGTCCGGGTCCTGCACCTGACCTAAGCCTTCGCCGCCTTTTCCGCGAACGCGCAGTACTCGCAGTCCCCCGCCTTGGGCGGCTCCGGCGCCATCAGCGTCGACTTGATCTCCACCAGCACCGGCTCGATCCAGCCCTCGTCGCCCTCGTAGGGGATCAGCTTCACCCGGAACTCGATGCGGTTGCCGAACGCGGGCAGGTCGCGGCGGCCGTTGCAGTAGACGAACCAGCCCCGCTTCGCCACCGGCAGGCCCTGCCGGCGCAGCAGCCACTGGTAGAACTCCATCTGCCGCTTGTAGCCGTCCTGCCATTCGGCATCCAGCGTGACCTCGCTGTCCTTCGAGGTGGCCTTGTAGTCCACCACGATCAGCTCGCCCGTCCTGCGGTCGCGCCACAGGTCGTCGATGGCGCCGAAGAGCTCCAGGTTGGTCGGCTGGTGCAGCGTGCGCACGCCCTTGAAGTTCGAGCGCCAGGTGTCCAGCATCGGGTGCGCGTGCGGCACCGCGTCCAGTCCCGCCTCGGTCATGTAGGGGTGCGGCTCGCCGCGCTGCCGGTGGGCGTCGAATTCCTTCTTCAGGAGCGCGTCCACCGCCGAGTTGAGGTTGAACGGGAATCCCGGCGGCCGCGCGATGCCCAGGCGCCGGTCGAGGTAAAAGCAGCGCGGGCACTCCACGTACAGGTCCACCTTCGAGCGGCTGAGGGCGAAGGGGGCGGGGGAGGCGGGGTCGAAAAGCTTGCGGGTGGCCATGGGGTGCAGCTTAGCGCGGGGGAGGCTCATGCCGTGAGCCTGCAGCGGGGGAGAATTCCGGATCCTCCAGGCGCGCGAGTCGAAACTTCATGGGCCATAGTCTCTGGGCGTTCCGACTTGAAAAGTCCTATTCCTGCGAAGTCCTGATGAACGGCCACATGCGCCATGAGAGTTGGACAATCGCGGCGACCGGCGTTCTCTTAGGACTGGAAGCCTGGAGAGGCGGCATGGCCGCGCCGAAGCGGCTGGCCGGCCTGGAGAAGCGAATGGCGGAGCGCCACGGTACGGCGTGGCGCCGCCTGGATCAGGACCAGGCGCTAGGGTCTTCGAACGGCAGTTCGGCGACGGTCGTCATGGCCAATCGGGACGACCCGCGGGCAATGACGCTGGCGGTTGATATCTGCAAGCGGCATTCGGCTCTGGGAGCGCTCACGATCGTGCTCGCGGCCCGTCCAGACGATGTGGCTCCCGGGCGCGTCAGTTGGGCGCCGAGCGACCTGCTCTTGGGTCAGCTTCGCCGGGGCGCCGCCAATTGCCTGCTGCAGACCTTCGCTGGTGATCCGGTTTACCAGCTCGCGGGTGAGGTCGAAAGGTTCTGTTCGGGCGGGGGCCTCGTGACGGCCGATCTGGCTGACATTCGAGCGGCATTGGGCGCCGGGCGACTAGGTTGGGCCAGTTTCGGCGTCGCGCATGGCAACAACCGGGCGGCTCTGGCCACTGGAAGCGCAATTGAAAAGTTGCGCCAACTCGGAGCTGACCCGCGGCGCTGTGCCGGTGTCCTGGCGTTGTTCACCACGTGCAGGGACGTCCGGTTGCGGGAACTGCAGCAGGCAACGCGCATGCTCGGAGAGTTCGCGGCGCCCTCTGGCAGCTTCCCCTTCATCTTCGACCACGAGTATCGTTCGGGGTATGAGCCGTTTTTCGATGTCAGGGTGATGGTGACTTCGCGGTCTTAACTCAAGCGAGGAGGAAGCATGTCGGCAGCGATTGCTCACAAGGCGCTCGTTTCGGCTGCGATGAGTGGAGTACGCAAGGCGTTCAAGGCTTACAAGAAAATGTCGGGTCGTCGATTCGGCCAAGCACCGGAGTACTACGTCACGACCAAGATTGCCGAGGCGCTCGCAGCGGAGGCGAAGAATTACAGGGTTGATCTGGAAAGCTCGATCTGGCGCGGGCTGAAGGAGGCGAAGTCGCGCACCGCCGGCAAAAAGCACCGCGCGCTGTCTCCAACCGCGCGCGCCGACATCGCGGTGCGCTGGATAGGTGGGCGCCCGCGTGCTTTCTTCGAGGTGAAGCACCCAGTGCAGCGCGTTACCGACGGTTTGATGGACGATGTCAGGCGCATGCGCTCTGCGCTAAGCCGCTCGGGCGATGGTTCCCGGCTGCAGTTCGGTTGTGCAGTGTTCTACGCTCATTTGCCCGATCGCCTGAAGAAGAATGTGGATAGGAAGAAATGGGTCAAGGACTTCAAGGCCCAGCTCAAGGACGCGGTACTAAAGAAGGTGAAGACGGAAACCGGAATTATTTCGGTAGAGGTCGAGCTAGAAGGTATCTGGCGCGACGACGGCCGAGGGCGGGACGACCGCGAAAAAGTGCGCTGGGGCGCCCCTGGCTACGTCTTGCTGTACCGGGCAAAGAGGAGATAGCCCCTCCTTCTGGACAGGCTCATCCCTTGAGCCTGCCGGGTCCGACACTGGATCCTCCTCAACCTTTCAGGAGGCCTCCCAT
>CAZMDA010000047.1:0-27804 GCA_964564865.1 uncultured Bordetella sp.
ACTGCTGCTGGCCGCGGCGCCCGCCTGGCCGCAGCCGCAGCCCGAATCCCCGAGCGGCTGGCAGCCGCGCGAGGCGGCGCACGCGAAGCGCTTCATGGTGGCGGCGGCCAACCCGCTCGCGGTGGACGCGGGCGTCGAGGTCCTGCGCGCCGGCGGCGGCGCACTCGATGCCGCGATCGCGGTGCAGATGGTGCTGGGACTGGTGGAGCCGCAATCCTCGGGCCTGGGCGGCGGCGCGTTCCTGCTGCACTGGTCGGAGCGCGAACGCCGGCTGCGCAGCTATGACGGCCGCGAGACGGCGCCGGCGGCGGCGAGACCGGACCGGTTCCTGGGCGCGGACGGGCGGCCGCAGGGATTCGTCGACGCGGTCGTCAGCGGACGCTCGGTCGGCGTGCCCGGCGTGCTGCGCATGCTGGAGCTCGCGCACCGGCGCCATGGGCGCCTCGCCTGGGCGCGCCTGTTCGAGCCCGCCATCCGGCTCGCCGAGGATGGTTTCCCGATGTCGCCCAGGCTGCACCGCCTGCTGGAGGGCGAGCGGGAGCTGCGCCATGGCGCGGCGGCGCGGGCGCTGTACTACGGCGCGGACGACCGGCCGAAGACGGTGGGCACGCGCATCGCCAACGCGGACTATGCGGCCACGCTGCGCGCCGTCGCCGCGTTCGGCGCCGACGCGTTCTACACCGGCGCCATCGCCGAGGATATCGTGGCCGCGGTGCGCGGACATGCGCGGCCGGGCGACCTGGCGCTGGAGGACCTGGCGCGCTACCGCGCGCTCGAGCGCGACCCGGTGTGCCTGCCCTACCGCGCGGCGCGCGTCTGCAGCATGGGGCCGCCGGCGGGCGGCGCGGTGGTGCTGCAGATGCTGGGCATCCTCGAGCGCACGGATTTCCGCGGCGCGGCGCCCAACTCCGCGACCGCGCTGCATTACATCGCGGAAGCCGGGCGCCTCGCCTACGCCGACCGCGGCCGCTACCTCGCCGACCCGGATTTCGTCGCGGTGCCGCTCGCGGGCCTGCTGGAGGCGGACTACCTGGGCCGCCGCGCGCGCCTGGTGGGCGAGCGCTCGCTGGGACGGGCGGAGGCGGGGCGGCCGAGCGGCGCGCAGGCGCGGGCGGACGTGGCCGAAACCTCGCTCGCCGGTACCAGCCACGTCTCCATCGTGGATGGCCGCGGCGAGGCGGTGTCCATGACCACCACCATCGAGAGCGCGTTCGGCAGCCGGATCCTGGTGCGCGGATTCCTGCTCAACAACCAGCTCACGGACTTTTCGTTCGCCGCCGGCGCGGCCAACCGCATCGAAGGCGGCAAGCGCCCGCGCAGCGCGATGTCGCCGGTGATCGCCTTCGGCGCCGGGGGCGAGGTGAAGGCGGTGCTGGGCTCTCCCGGCGGGCCGGCGATCATCAACTACGTCGCGCGCACGCTGGTGGCGATGCTCGACTGGAAGCTGGATGCGCAGGCCGCGGTGTCGCTGCCGCATGGGGGCAGCATGAACGGCCCCACGGAACTGGAACGGGGCACCGCCTACGAGTCGCTGGCGCCCGCCTTGCGCGCGAGGGGGCACGAGGTGCGGCTGACCGACTTCACCAGCGGCCTGCATGTCATCGAGCGCGTCCCGGAGGGCTGGCGGGGCGGGGCGGATCCGCGGCGCGAAGGGATTGCCAGGGGGGACTGACCCCTATAATCTCCTCTCATTCCTTGGAGGAGGATAAGCATGATCAGAAGTCTGCTCGCGGCCGCCGCATTGGCCGCCCTGTCATTCAACGTTGCGGCGCAATATCCGAACAAGCCGATCCGCATCGTCGTACCCTTCGGCGCCGGGTCGGCCACGGACCTGATCGCGCGCGTCCTCGGCAGCTCGGTCTCGGCCGCGGTCGGGCAGCCGGTCGTGATCGACAACAAGGCAGGCGCCGATGGCGCCATCGCCGCATCGGAAGTCGCCAAGGCCGCGCCCGACGGCTACACGCTGCTGATGGCGACCAACAGCCCGCTGTCGGTGGTGCCGGCGATGAAGAAGTCGCCGCCCTATGACCCGATCGCCGATTTCACGCCGATCACCGACGTCGGCCGCTACACCTTCTTCGTGGTGGTCAATCCCAACGTGCCGGCCAAGACGCTGCCGGAACTGGTGCAGTACGCCAGGGCGAACCCGGGCAAGATCAACTACGCCACCGGGAACACCACCGGCATCGTGTCCTCCGCGCTGCTCGCCTCGCTGGCGAAGATCGAAATGGTCCACGTGCCCTACAAGACCGAGCCGCAGGTCATGCCGGACCTGGTGAGCGGGCGCGTGCAGATGATGTTCGCCTCCTCGACCACCTCGATGCCGCTGATCCGCGACGGCAAGCTGCGCGCGCTGGTGACCACGCTGCCGCGGCGCAGCCACCTGCTGCCGGACGTCCCGACCATCGCCGAGGCCGGCTACCCGACCTTCTCCATCATTTCCTGGGCCGGGCTGTACGGGCCGGGGAAGATGCCGGCCGAGGTCACCGCGCGCCTGAACAAGGAGTTCGTCGCCGCGATGGGCCGCCCCGAGGTGCAGGAGGCGATGCAGAAGCAGGCCTTCGTGCTGACGCCGTCCACGCCGGAGAAGCTCGCGGCATGGACCAAGGAGCAGCTGGAGAGCTACCGCAACATCCTCAAGGCCGTCGGCATCCAACCGGAGTGATGACCATGAAAAAGCTCATTCTCGCAGCCGCCCTGGCGGCGGCCTGCGCGCCGGCGCTCGCCCAGTACCCGAACAAGCCCATCCGCATGATCGTGCCGTTTCCGCCCGGGGGCGCGGCGGAGCTGGGCGCGCGCATCTTCGCGCAGCCGCTCGGGCAGCAGCTCGGGCAGCCGGTGGTGGTCGAGACCCGGCCCGGCGCCGAGGGCATCATCGCCTCGGAAGCCGTGCGCCAGTCCGCGCCCGACGGCTACACGCTCTACTACGGCACCGCCACCGGGATGTCGTATGCGCCGGCGGCGAAGAAGGTGCCGCCCTACGACCCGGTGAGGGACTTCACCCCGATCTCGCTGGTCGGCATCTTCGGCTTCTTCGTCTTCTCGCACGCCAGCATGCCGGTGAAGACCATCCAGGACCTGGTGGGCTACGCGCGCGCCAACCCGGGCAGGCTGTTCTACGGCACCGGCAATGCCACCAGCATCCTCGCCACGGCGCAGTTCGCCTCGCAGAACGGACTGAACGTGGTGCACGTCCCGTACAAGGGCGACGGCCCGCTGTCGCTCGACCTGGTCGCCGGTCGTGTCAACTTCTCCATCGCCACGCCCGGGCTCGCCGCGCAGCACGTCAAGGAGGGCAAGCTGCGCGTGCTCGCGACCCTGTTGCCGAGCCGCGACCCGTTGCTGCCGGAGGCGCCGACGATGAGCGAGGCCGGCCTGCAGCCGGTGTCCATCACGCCCTGGGGAGGCCTGTTCGGGCCCGCGAACCTGCCCAAGGACATCCAGGAGCGTGTGAACCGGGAGATCGTCGCGGTGCTGGCGAAGCCGGAGGTGATCTCGGCCTTGGGCAAGATCGCGTTCCAGGCCAGGTCTTCCACCCCGGAACAGCTCTCGGCGTTCGTCGCCGAGCAGCTCGCGGCCTACGGCCGGGTCACGAAGCAGATCGGGCTGACGCTCGACTGAGCGCTTCGGCCAGCCCGGCCGCGGGCGCGAGCCCCGGCAGGCTGCGCAACCAGGTCAGCTGGCGCTTGGCCAGCTGGCGCGTCGCGGCAATCCCCTTGTCGCGCAGCTCGGCCTGCGTGATCCCGCCCTCGAGGCATTCCCAGGCCTGCCGGTAGCCGACCGCACGCATGCTGGGCAGGTCCGCGCTCAGCGCGTGGCGCGCGCGAAGCGCCCGCAGCTCCTCGACCAGCCCGGCCCGCAGCATGGCCTCGAAGCGCGCCGCGATGCGCCGGTGCAGCTCGGCGCGGTCCTCCGGCACCAGCGCGAAGGCCCTGAGCGCAAAGGGCGGGGCAGGCGCGGTCGCGGTCTGCTGCGACGACAGCGTCCTGCCCGTCGCCCGCCAGACTTCCAGCGCGCGCTGGATGCGCTGCGCATCGCCCGGCTGGATGCGCGCCGCGGCCGCCGGATCCACCCGTGCGAGGTCTGCGTGGAGCGCGGGCCAGCCGCGCGCGCGGGCTTCCGCGTCGAGCTGCGCCCGGATCGCGGCGTCCGCCGCCGGCAGCGCGTCCAGCCCGGACGCAAGGGCGCGGTAGTACAGCATGGTGCCGCCGACCAGCAGCGGGATCCGGCCGCGCGCGCGGATCTCCTGCACGGCGCGGATGGCGTCGGCGCGGAAGCGGCCCGCCGAGTAGCGCTCGGTCGGCTCGACGATGTCGATGAGGTGGTGCGGCACGGCGCGGCGCTCGGCGGCCGAGGGCTTCGCCGTGCCGATGTCCATGCCGCGGTAGACCTGCGCCGAGTCCACGCTGACGATCTCGAGCGGATGCTCCGCGGCGAGGCGCATGGCAAGCGCGGATTTTCCGCTCGCGGTCGGCCCGAGGAGGACGAACGCGGTGCTCAACGTCCTCCCGTGACGTCGAGGATCGCCCCGGTGGAGTAGGACGCCTCCGGCGAAAGCAGCCAGAGCACGGCGCGCGCGACTTCCTCCGGCTCGCCGCCTCGCTTCATGGGAATGCCGGCGCGCAGGCGCTCGATGCGGTTGGGCTCGCCCCCGGAGGCGTGGATGTCGGTGTGCACGAAGCCGGGGCGCACGCAGTTGACGCGGATGCCTTCCTCGGCCACCTCGCGCGCCAGGCCCAGCGTCAGGGTGTCGATGGCGCCCTTGGACGCGGCGTAGTCCACGTACTCCCCCGGCGAGCCCAGCCGTGCCGCGCCGGAGGAGACATTGACGATCGCGCCCCCCTTGCCGCCGTGCCGGGTGGACATGCGCCTGACCGCCTCGCGCGCGCACAGGAACGCGCCGATGACGTTGGTGGCGAACATCCGCTGCAGCCGCGCCGCGGACATCGCCTCGACGCGTGACTGGCCGAGGACGACGCCCGCGTTGTTGACCAGCGCGGTGAGCGGGCCCAGCTCCCGGTCCGCGGTCTCGAACAGGCGCAGCACGTCGGCTTCCGCCGCGACGTCGCCCGCGACCGCGACCGCTTTGCCGCCGCCGCGCCGGATGTCGCCCACCACGGCGTCGGCGGCAGCCTGGTCGCGCAGGTAGCTGATGCACACCGCGTAGCCGCGCGCGGCGGCCAGGCGCGCGGTCGCGGCGCCGATGCCGCGGCCGCCGCCGGTGATGACCATGACGCCGCTCATCTCATCTCCCCCTCAGGAACAGCCTGTCCAGGTCGGCCAGCGTGAGCTGGTACCAGGTCGGGCGGCCGTGGTTGCAGGAACCCGAACGCTCGGTGGCCTCCATCTCGCGCAGCAGCGCGTTCATCTCCGCCGTGGTGAGGATGCGGTTGGCGCGCACCGCGGCGTGGCAGGCCATGCCGGACAGGAGCTGGTCGCGGCGCGCCGCGATGGCCTGCGCCGCGCCGTACTCCCGCAGCTCGGCGAGCACGGCGCGGGCGAGGGCGGGCACGTCGCCGCCGGCGAGCAGCACGGGCGCCGCGCGCACGGCGAGCTCATTGGGACCCGCGGCGCTGATCTCGAAGCCCAGCTGCTCCAGCGCCTCGCGGTTCTCCTCGGCGGTGGCCACGTCCAGCGCCTCGGCCCTGAACACGGCGGGGACAAGGAGCTGCTGGCGATCCACCTTTCCCGCGTCCAGGTTGTTCTTCAGGCCTTCATACACGATGCGCTCGTGCGCCGCATGCATGTCCACGAGCACGAGTCCCGCCTCGTTCTGCGCCAGGATGTAGACCCCGTGCAGCTGCGCGAGGGCGTAGCCAAGCGGCGGAGCGGTGTGGGATACGGGGAGCGCCGCAGGCATGGCCGCGGCAGCGGCAGTCGCGCCGCCCATGAACGACTGATAGGCTGCCACTGGCTGCGCCAACCCCAGGGCTGGTTGAATGGACGCGCCCTGCGGAATCGCGGCATACGCCACCGGCGCCTCCGCAGCTGAAGGCGACAGCGCGCGCTTCACCGCGTGGTACACGAACTGGTGGATGCCGCGCGCGTCGCGGAAGCGGACCTCGGTCTTGGCCGGATGCACGTTCACGTCCACGCCGCGCGGGTCGATCTCCAGGTACAGGGCGTAGGCGGGCTGGCGCTCGCCGTGCAGCAGGTCGGCCCAGGCCTCGCGCGCGGCGTGGGCGAGCAGCCGGTCGCGCACGAAGCGGCCGTTGACGAAGAAATACTGCGCATCGGCGCGCGCGCGCGCGGCCTGCGGGCTGCCGGCGATGCCGTGCAGGCGCAGCGTTCCGGCCTGCGCCTCGACGGGCAGCCCGGTGCGGACGAATTCGTCCCCAAGGAGGGCGGCGACGCGCTCGGGCAAGGCCTGGCGGCGCAGGTGCTGCGAGACGCGGCCATTGTGCTTCAGCGTCAAGGCGGTGCCCGGATGCGCCAGCGCGATGCGCCGGAACACCTCCTCGCAATGGCCGAACTCGGTGGCTTCGGTGCGCAGGAACTTGCGCCGCGCCGGAGTGTTGAAGTACAGGTCGGCGACCGCGACCGTGGTGCCGGCGGTGCGCGCCGCCGGCTGGATCGTCCCGGCGGCGGCGCCCTCGACGCTCAGCTCGCTCGCGTGCGCCGCCTCCGCGGTGCGCGTGGTGAGCGCGAGGCGGGAAACGGAGGCGATGGAGGCGAGCGCCTCGCCGCGGAAGCCCAGCGTGGCGACGCCCTCGAGGTCCTCCAGGGTGCCGATCTTGCTGGTGGCGTGGCGCGCGAGCGCGAGCGGCAGCTCCTCGGCCGGAATGCCCGAGCCGTTGTCCTCCACCTGCACCCGCCGCGCGCCGCCTTCCTCCAGCGTGACGACGATCTCGGTGGCGCCGGCGTCCAGGGCGTTCTCCAGCAGCTCCTTCAGCACCGAGGCCGGCCGCTCCACCACCTCGCCGGCGGCGATCTGGCTGACCAGGAGGTCGGGGAGAACCCGGATCCCGCTCATTCGGCCAGTTCGGCCTCGGCGCCGCCGGTGATCCGGACCAGGTCGGCGTAGGTCAGCTTGAACACGGTGCTCGGATGCCCGGCGGCAGCCCAGACCTCGGCGTATGCGGCCAGGCTGCGCTCCACGTAGCGCTTGAGCTCGCCGACGTGGCCGGCGGGGGCGACCCCGCCGATGGCGAAGCCGGTGTGGCGGCGCACGAAGTCCGCGTCGGCCTTGCCGACGGGCTCGCCCACCAGCGCGGCCAGCTTCGCGGTGCTGACGCGCTTCGCGCCGGAGGACATCACCAGCACCGCGCGGTCCGTGGCCTGCGCGCGGAACACCAGCGAGTTCGCGATCTGCGCCACCTCGCAGCCGAGGAACTGCGCCGCGGCGAGCGCGGTGCGCGCCGCGCCCGGCAGCTCCACGATCTGCGGCGCCAGGCCCGCGGCGGCGAGCGCCGCGCGCACGCGTTCCACGCTGGGGTTGGACAGCACTGCCGACATCGGCCGATTATATCGGGCGCCCCGGTACAATCCGCGTGATGGAGCACCTCGCCGCCCTGTTCGACCTCGCGGTCCACCTCGACCAGCACCTGGCGGCGTTCGTCGCCGAGCACGGCGTCTGGGTCTACGCGCTGCTGTTCGCAATCGTGTTCACCGAAACCGGCCTGGTGATCTGGCCCTTCCTGCCGGGCGATTCGCTGCTGTTCGTCACCGGCGCGCTGGCGGCCGCGGGCAACATGGACATCGGGCTGGTGATGGGGGTGCTGATCGCCGCTGCCCTCACCGGGGACAACGTCAACTATTTCATCGGCCGCTGGGTCGGCCCGCGCGTGTTCCACTACGAGCAGTCGCGCTGGTTCAACCCGGCCTACCTCGCGCGCGCGCACGCCTTCTACGAGCGCCACGGCGGCAAGACCATCATCCTGGCGCGCTTCGTCCCGATCGTGCGCACCTACGTGCCTTTCGTCGCCGGCGTCGGCAGCATGCCCTACGCGCGCTACATCGGCTTCTGCGTCGCCGGCGCGATGATCTGGGTGGTGTCGCTGTGCAGCCTGGGCTACTTCTTCGGCAACATCCCGGCGGTGAAGAGCAACCTCACCGCGGTGATCCTCGGCATCGTGCTGCTGTCCATCTCCCCGGGGCTGTACGCCTGGGCGAAGGCGCGCTCAGTTCAGCGCCACGGGAGTTAGCGGCCGCGGCGGGTACTTCGCCAGGTAGCGCTTGATGCCGGCCAGGATCGCCCGGGCCATCTTGTCCTGGTAGGCCTCGTCGTTGAGGCGCTTCTCCTCCTCCGGGTTGGAGATGAAGGCGGTTTCCACCAGGATCGAGGGCACGTCGGGCGCCTTGAGGACCGCGAAGCTCGCCTGCTCGACGCGCGGCTTGTGGAGGGTGTTGATCTGGCCCAGTTCCCCCAGCACCGCGTGCCCCAGCTTCAGGCTGTGGTCGATGGTCGCGGTCTGCGAGAGATCCAGCAGCGTCTGCGCCAGGTAGCGGTCCTTGACGTCGAGGTTGACGCCGCCCACCAGGTCGGCCTCGTTCTCCTTGCGCGCCAGCCACTTCGCCGCCTCGGAGGTGGCGCGGCGCTCCGAGAGCGCGAACACCGAGGAGCCGCGCGCGTGCGGCTTGAGGAAGGCGTCGGCGTGCACCGAGACGAACAGGTCGGCCCGCACCTTGCGCGCCTTGTCCACGCGCGCCTGCAGCGCGAGGTAGTAGTCGCCGTCGCGCGTCAGCACCGCGCGCATGCCCGGCTCCTCGTCGATCATCGCCTTCAGGCGCCGGGCGATGGTGAGCGTGATGTCCTTCTCGCGCGAGCCGAGGCGCCCGAGCGCGCCGGGATCCTCGCCGCCGTGCCCGGGGTCGATGACGATGGTCGCCAGGCGCGCCACCGCCGGCGGGCCGGCCTTGTCCTCGGCCGGCGCGGGCGCGTTCCGGCTCGCGGACTCGATCAATGCCGCGAGCGGGTCCGGCGCCGCCACCGGGTACAGGTCGAGGACGAGGCGGTGGCCGTAATCCGCGATCGGCTTCAAGGTGAACACCTGCGGCTTCACTTCCGCCTTCAGGTCGAGGACGATGCGCAGCACGCCGGGGCGGTTGCGGCCGGCGCGCAGCTTGGCGATGTAGGGATCCCCCGCGGCGACCTTGTCCTGCAGCTCGGCGAGCGCGGCGCCGAAGTCGGCGCCTTCGATGTCCACCACCAGGCGCTCCGGGTCCTTGACACCGAAGACGCTGAACCGGAGCTCCTTGTTCGATTCCAGCGTGACGCGCGTGTAGTCGCGCGCCGGCCAGATGCGCGTGGAGGTGATCTGCGCCGGCGGGTTTGCCTGGCTGAGCGCCTCGCCGGCGCCTAGGACGAGCGCCAGCGCGACGACAAGGCCGCGAGCCACGCTGCGCCAGGCTGCGAGCGCGCCTCGAGGCGCGCCACGCGACCCGGCCCCTCGTATCCCAGACGGACCTCGAGGTCCGGAGGCGCGATCGCATCCCCCGCCCGCTCCGGCCACTCCACCACGCAGAGGGCGTCGGGCCCGAAATGCTCCTGGAAGCCGGAACTCAACCATTCAGACCGGTCCTTGAAGCGATAAAAATCAAAGTGATACAAGTTTAACCTCGAAAGGCTATAAGGTTCAACCAGAGTGTAGGTGGGGCTCTTGACCCGTCCCCGGTGACCCAGCGCCCCCAGCAGGCCCCGCACGAGGGTGGTTTTCCCCGCCCCGAGCTCGCCGACGAGGTGCAGGACCAGGCCGTTGCGGGCGCCGTCGGCCAGCGCGGCCCCCAGCCGCAGCGTGGCGGCTTCGTCGGGAAGCTGCGCGGTCAACTTAAGATGCTCGCCCATGGACTATGCGGCGCTCGCGGCGCGGATCAGGGAGTGGGGCACGGGGCTCGGCTTCCAGGCGGTGGGCATCGCGGACGCGGACCTCTCGGCGGCCGAGGGCCGTCTCGCCGAATGGCTCGAGCTGGGCTGGCACGGCGAGATGGATTATATGGCGCGCCATGGCGCGCTCCGCGCGCGGCCGGCGGAACTCGCGCCGGGCACGCTGCGCGTCATCACCTGCCGCATGGACTACGCCGCGTCGCTGGAAGACGAATGGCCATCCCTAGCCGACGGCGCGCGCGCCTACGTCGCGCGCTATGCGCGCGGCCGCGACTACCACAAGGTGCTCCGCTCCCGGCTGCAGAAGCTGTGCGACCGCATCGAGGCCGAGACCGGGCCCTTCGGCCATCGCGTGCTGTGCGACTCCGCGCCGGCGATGGAGGTCGAGCTGGCATCGAAGGCGGGCATCGGCTGGCGGGGCAAGCACACGCTGCTGCTCGCGCGCGAGGCGGGCTCGTGGTTCTTCCTCGGCGAGATCTACACCAGCCTGCCGCTGCCGGCCGATGCGCCCACCGGCGATCACTGCGGCAGCTGCCGCCGGTGCATCGACGTCTGCCCGACCCAGGCGATCCAGGGTCCGTACCGGCTGGACGCGCGGCGCTGCATCTCCTACCTCACCATCGAGCACAAGAGCGCCATTCCCGAGGAACTGCGGCCGCTCATCGGCAACCGCGTCTACGGCTGCGACGACTGCCAGCTGGTGTGTCCCTGGAACGGCTTCGCGCGGCCGACCGCGGAACCGGATTTCCAGGTGCGCAACGGCCTCGATCGCGCGACGCTGGTGGAGCTGTTCGCCTGGACCGAATCCGAGTTCGACGAGCGCCTGCGCGGCTCGCCGATCCGGCGCATCGGGCACGAGCGCTGGCTGCGCAACCTGGCGGTGGGGCTGGGCAACGCGCCGCGCTCCGAGGCGGTGGTCGCCGCCCTGCGTGCGCGGATCGACCATCCTTCAGCACTGGTCCGGGAGCATGTGGCATGGGCACTGGAACGGCATGAGCGCGTGGCAGCCTGACCGGCTGCTGCCCGGGTTCGAGTCCCTCGAGCTCGCGCAGCCGGACGACTACGACGGGCGCGTGGTGGCGACGCTGGTGCGCGCGCCGCAGCCGGACATGGCACGCGCCGTGCTCTACGTCCACGGCTTCATCGACTATTTCTTCCAGCGCCACATGGCCGAGCGCTTCGCCGCCGAGGGCTATGCGTTCCACGCGCTGGACCTGCGCAAGCATGGGCGCTCGCTGCTGCCGCACCAGCATCCGTGCTACTGCGCCGACCTCGCCGAGTACTACGCCGACATCGACCGGGCGCTGCAGGAGATCGGGCGTCCGGTGCTGCTGGCGGGGCATTCCACCGGGGGCCTCGTCTGCTCGCTGTATGCGAAAGAGGGCGCCCACCGGGAGCAGGTCGAGGCGCTCTGGCTCAACAGCCCGTTCTTCGACTGGCGCGTCACCGGCTCGCAGCGGCTGCAGCTGCAGCTGGCGCGCCTGCTGGGCGGCTTCTCGCCGTTCCTCAACAACCCGAAGGCGGTGCTGCCCCAGTACGTGAAGAGCCTGCACAAGCAGTGGGACGGGGAGTGGAACTTCGACCTGACGCTGAAGCCCCTGACGGGATTCCCGGCCTATTTCGGCTGGGTGCGCGCGATCTTCGCCGCGCACGCGAAGGTCCATGCGGGGCTGGGGCTCGGGATCCCGGTCCTGTCCATGCACTCGGACGAGGCCGACATCGTGCTCGACTGGCGCAGCGTCGCCAGCTGGTCGCGGACGCTGGGGACGAAGGTGAGCGTGCTCTCCTTCCCGGGCGCGTTCCACGACCTGGTGCTGTCGCGGCGGGAGATCCGCGACGAGGTGTTCGGGCAGCTGTTCGCTTGGGCGCGGCGCGCGTGAAGCGGCCGCCGGTCGCGGTCAATCCACCTTTGCGCCCGACGCCTTGAGGATCTGCGTGTACTTGGGGATCTGCGCCTCGAGGAAGGATCCGAACGCCTCCGGGGTCGAGGGAGCCGGATCGACGCCCATCGAGGCCATCTTCTCGCGCACCTCGGTGGCGGCGAGCGCCTTGTTGTAGGCTGCATTCAGTGCGGCGGCGACCGCTGCCGGCGTCCTCGCCGGGGCGACGACGCCGGTGAAGCCGACCACCTCGAAGCCCGGGTAGCCCGACTCCGCGATGGTGGGCACGTCGGGCAGCGGCGCGATGCGCTTCAGGCTGGCGACCGCGAGCGGCCTGAGCTTGCCGGTGCGGACATGGCCAAGCGAGGCGGTCGTCGACTCGAACATCATGAGCACCTGCCCTCCCAGCACGTCGGTGATCGCCGGCGCGCTGCCCTTGTACGGGACGTGGACCATGTCCAGGCCGGCTTCGCGCTTGAGCAGTTCCATGCCCAGATGCTGGAGGGTGCCGTTCCCGGCGGAGGCGTAGTTGTGCTTTCCCGGCTGGCTCTTCACGAACGCGACCCATTCCTTGAAGCTGCGCGCCGGCAGCTGCGGATTGACCAGCACCAGGTGGGACGAGGTGGCGATCTGCCCGATGGGGGTGAAGTCCTTGATCGGGTCGTACGCGACCTTGAACAGCAGGTGATTCGTCGTATGGTTGGCGATCGCCCAGAACAGCGTATAGCCATCGGGCGCGGCCCGCGCGACGAACTCCGTTCCCACCGTTCCGCTGGCCCCGACCCGGTTGTCGATGATGACGGGCTGGCCGATGATCCGCGAAACCTCGGCATTGACCACGCGCGCGAGCGTGTCGGATGGCCCGCCCGCCGGCCACGGCACGATGACGCGCAGCGGCTTGTCCGGGAAGGCGTGCGCCAGGCTGGCGGCCAGGCCGAGCAGGGTTGCAAGCAGGATTCGCTTCATTTTTTCCTCTCTTCGACGAAATGCATGACGTTGCCGCAGGCGTGCGCGGTTCCGACCCGCAATCCTCCATCCGGATTGCGCTCCCAGGGCACGCCGTTGCGGGCGAGCACCTCCTCCAGCTGGCGCATCGAGCGCACCCGCACGGCGTAGCCGACGGGGGCCGGCAAAGGATGCAGGGTCGTGCCGGGCGAGCGCGTCATCCACGCCTGTGGTGTGAGCACGCGCAGCGCGCTGGCCTCGAACGCGAAGACCAGTTCTCCCGCCACGTCCGCCGCCGGATCCATGCCGAGCACCGGCGCGAGCTTGGTCGCGAGGGCCGCTGGATCGGGCGCGCAAAGAAAGAGCGTGTCGAGGGCCAGTGCGCCGTTGGGGTGCTCGAGCAAATGCGGCTGCCACATCTCCGGCCGCGTGAAATGCTCGGTGTACTGGAACTGTGCCTCGGCAAAGGCCGTGGCGGCGAACCGGCTGTTGCGGAACGCGACGCGAACCGACTTCGATCCATCCGGTCCGTAAGGGGCCATGCGCTCAAGGGCGCGGCCGGGGTCGATCGGCAGGCCCCGGGCGATGAGCGACTGCACCGCCTCGGCCGACGCGGGGCGGAACGCCACGATATGCGGCCCTTCGTATCGTTCCAGCATTCCCTTCACCGTCGTGAACTTCGTGGCGTCGACGATGCCGATGACCTCCAGGTACCCCTGCGGAAGCATCGCGCAATGGTTGCCCGACCCCCAGGGCTCGATCGGGCCGCCGGGCGTGGTGGCTCCCTTGTGGTAGCTGCGCTCGGTCAGCCTGAAGCCGAGCTTCTCGAAGGCCCGCCTGCCGGCATCGAGGCTGCGGACGGCGGTGCCGATGTGGTCAAGGTCGACTGCGACTGCCTGCATGGAGGCTCTCAGGGATTGGAAAGGGAGAATTCGACCGCGGCTCTGGCGTGGATCGCCGTGGTGTCGAAGGTCGTGCAGGGTGACGCGACGTCCCGCATCAGGATGGGAAGCTCGGTACAGCCGTGGATGACGCCCTGCGCGCCCTGCCGCAGAAGCTCGTCCGTGGCGCGGCCGACGACCTGACGTGCCGCGTCCGAAAACACGCCTCGCGCCATCTCGCCGTAGATGAGGCCATTCAACTCCTCCCTCGCCTGCGGGCCCGGGACGAGGACATGCAGCCCGAAGTTGCGTTCCAATCGCTCGCGCAGAAAGCCTTCCTCCATCGTCGGTCGCGTTCCGAGCAAGCCAACGCTTTTCATCCCTTCATTCCTGACGGCAGCCCCGGTCGCGTCGCCGATGTGGACCAGCGGCATGGCGGTGTCCCTGCCGAGCCGATCCGCGCGCTTGTGCGCGGTATTCGCGCAGAGTACTAGGAACTCGGCCCCGGCAAGCCGCAGTTTCGCAGCCGCGTCGAGGAACAACGCATAGGCGCCTTCCTCGTCCCCGGCCAGCGTGCGCGCCCGCACCTCATGGAAGTCGAGCGAGTAGAGGACGATGCGCGCGCTGTGCGAACCGCCCAGGCGCCTGGCGGTCTCGAGGTTGATGCAGCGGTAGTACTCGAGCGTCGAGGCCCACGTGATGCCGCCGATGAGGCCGATGGTCTTCACGACGCAACGAGGCGGTTCGACGGAACCGGAATGCTCAGACGGACCACGGCGCCGGCTTCGGCGCCGCGGACGGCACCGGCCGGCCCAACCCGGCCAGTGCCGCCCGCACGATGCAATCGCGGTCCACCTCGAAGAACGCGCGCAGCGCCTTGCGGGTGTCGCTGCGCCCGAAGCCGTCGGTGCCGAGCGCGGTGTACTTCCGGCCCGGCGGCAGGTAGGGCCGGATCAGGTCGGCCACCGCGCGCACGTAGTCGCTCGCGGCGACGATCGGGCCCTCGGTCGCCTTCAGGCAGCCCTCGACCCAGGATGCCCTCGGCGCGCCCTGCAGCGTCGCGCGCTCGGCCTCCATCCCGTCCCAGCGCAGCTCCGTCCAGCTGGTGACGCTCCAGACGTCGGCCGCGACTCCGTGGTCCGCTTCGAGCGCTTCCGCGGCTGCGAGCGCTTCGCGCAGGATGGTCCCGGACCCGAGCAGCTGGACACGAGGTCCGGAAGCGGTGCTTTCGCGCAACCGGTACATTCCCTTCACGATGGCCTGCTCCGCGCCCGCCGGCATCGCGGGGTGCGCGTAGTTCTCGTTCATCGTGGTGAGGTAGTAGAAGACGTCCTCCTGCTCCTGGACCATGCGCCGGATGCCGTCGCGCACGATCACCGCGACCTCGTGCTGGAAGCAGGGGTCGTAGGCCTTGCAGCCGGGGATGGTGGAGGCGACGAGGTGGCTGGAGCCGTCCTGGTGCTGCAGGCCCTCGCCCGAGAGCGTGGTGCGGCCGGCGGTGGCGCCGACCAGGAAGCCGCGCGCGCGCGAGTCGGCCGCCGCCCAGGCGAGGTCGCCGACGCGCTGCAGGCCGAACATGGAGTAGAAGATGTAGAAGGGCAGCATCGGCGTGCCGTGCGCGCTGTAGCTGGTCGCCGCGGCAAGCCACGATGAAATGGCGCCCGCCTCGGTGATGCCTTCCTCCAGGATCTGGCCGTCCTTCGCTTCCTTGTAGTAGAGCAGCTCGTCGCGGTCCTCGGGCTCGTAGAGCTGCCCGACCGACGAGTAGATGCCCACCTGCCGGAACAGGTTCTGCATGCCGAAGGTGCGCGCCTCGTCGGCCACGATCGGGACGATGCGCGGGCCCAGTTCCGGCTCGCGCAGCAGCTGCGAGAGCAGCTGCACGAAGGCCATGGTGGTGGACTTCTCCCGCGTGCCGGTGCCTTCCAGCAGGCCCGCGATGGCCTCCGGCCCTGGCGCGGCGAGGCGCGGCGCGGCCGCCGAGCGGGCGGGCAGGTAGCCTCCCAGCGCGGCGCGCCGGGCGTGCAGGTAGCGCATCTCGGGCGAGTCCGCCGGCGGGCGGTAGAAGCGCAGCTGCTCGACGTCCTCGTCCGTGAGGGGCAGGGCGAAGCGGTCGCGGAACGCGCGCAGCGCCTCGTCGTCCAGCTTCTTCTGCTGGTGGGTGCCCATCTTGCCCTGGCCCCAGTGGCCCATGCCGAAGCCCTTCTTGGTCTGGGCGAGGATCACCGTGGGCTGGCCGCGATGGCGCAGCGCGGTATGGTACGCGGCGTGGATCTTCACCGCGTCGTGGCCGCCGCGGCGCAGCCGGTCGATGTCCTCGTCGGTGAGGTGCGCCACCAGCGCCTGCAGCTCGGGGTACTTGTTGAAGAAGTGCTCGCGGTTGAAGCGGCCGTCGGTGGCGGCGTAGGTCTGGAAGGCGCCGTCCGGGGTCTCGTGCAGGCGGCGCAGGATCACTTCCTCCGGGTCGCGCGCGAACAGGGGATCCCAGTCCGAACCCCACAGGCACTTGATGACGTTCCAGCCGGCGCCGGCGAACAGGCCCTCCAGTTCCTGCACGATGGAGCCGTTGCCGCGCACCGGGCCGTCCAGCCGCTGCAGGTTGCAGTTGACGACGAAGATCAGGTTGTCCAGTCCCTCGCGCGCGGCGAGCGACAGGCCCGCCAGCGATTCGGGCTCGTCCATCTCGCCGTCGCCGACGAAGCACCACACCTTGCGCGACGCGGTGTCGAGCAGGCGCCGGTCCTGCAGGTAGCGCATGAAGCGCGCCTGGTAGATGGCGGTGATCGGCCCCAGGCCCATGGAGCCGGTCGGGAACTGCCAGAAATCCGGCATCAGCCAAGGATGGCAGTAGGAGGACAGGCCCCGGCCGCCGGTTTCGCGCCGGTAGCTGTCCAGCTGCGCCTGCTCGAGGCGCCCTTCGAGGAAGGCGCGCGCATACACCCCGGGCGCCGAATGCGGCTGGAAGTAGACCAGGTCTCCGCCCTGTCCCGCGCGGAAGAAATGGTTGAAGCCGACCTCGAACAGGTCCGCCGCCGAGGCGTAGCTGGCGATGTGGCCGCCCAGTTCCGCGTGCGCGCGGTTGGCGCGCACCACCATGGCGAGCGCGTTCCAGCGGATGATGGAGGCGAGGCGCTGCTCCACCTCCAGGTTGCCGGGGAACTGCGGCTGCTCGGCGAGGCCGATGGTGTTGCAGTAGGGCGTGTTCAGGACCGGCGGCATGCGCACCCGGCGCGCGCGGGCGCGGTCGAGGAGCTTGCGCAGCAGGAAGCTCGCGCGCTCCGGCCCTTCGTTCTGCAGCACGGCGTCGAAGCCCTCGAGCCACTCGCGCGTCTCGCGCGGGTCCGGGTCGGGCGGGCTGACGCGCCAGTAGCCGGAGAAGGGCGAATCCGTCAGGTCGGTCATCGCGCGATGGTACGCGGGCCGGACCGGCATGGGGTAGCGTTCGCGCTGCAGGAATCACCTGTTTACGGCATGATCTGCCGTGCAACTTAAAGAACGAGGAATAACATGCTGCCACCAGCGCTGGACGCCATCGACCTCAAGATCCTTGCCGTGCTGCAGGCCGAGGCGCGCATCGCCAACGTGGACCTGGCGCGCAAGGTCCACCTGTCGCCCTCGCCGTGCCTCGCGCGCGTGCGCGCGCTGGAGGAGGAGGGCATCGTCAGCCGCTACGTGGCGCTGCTCGACGCCAAGAAGCTGGGCCTCACCGTGAGCGTGCTGGTGCAGGTGACCCTCGAGCGCCAGGTGGAGAAGGCGCTCGAGGTCTTCGAGCGCGCGGTGCGCGAGCGGCCGGAGGTGATGGAGTGCTACCTGATGACCGGCGACGCGGACTACCTGCTGCGCGTGGTGGTGCCCGACGTGCCGGCCTTCGAGCGCTTCATCCTCGATTTCCTGTCCAAGGTGCCCGGCGTGGGCAACATCAAGTCCAGCTTCGCGCTCAAGCAGGTGAAGTACCAGACGGCGCTGCCGGTCCCTACGTCGCCTTCGTCGCACGCCGCCGCGGCGGGAAGCGCCACAGCGTCGCCGCGGTCGCGGCGGCCCAGGCGCAGTAGAGCGCGGTGAACACCCAGGGCGGCGCCTCGTAGTAGAGCAGGTACCGCACCCAGCGGCCGACGAACGAATCCGGCCGCGCGCCGCCGCGCAGCAGGTCCTCCCAGACCGTGAGCGGGCAGGCGTAGCCCGCGAGGGCCTCCAGCGCCACGACCACGATCGCCGCCAGGTGCAGCCAGCGGAACCGGGGGTTGCGCACCCAGGCCCAACCCGCGGCGACCCCGATCCAGGTCAGGACCAGGCCGCCGACGATGAAGGCGACGATGAGGAAATGGAGGACGAGGACGGCGTCAGCCAGCACGCCCGCGCGGCCGCGCCGGGTCCGCGATCCACTCGCTCCAGGAGCCGGCATACAGGCGCGATCCGGCGAGCCCCGCGATCTCCATCGCCAGCAGGTTGTGGCAGGCGGAGACGCCGGAGCCGCAGTAGTTCACGACTTCCGAGGGCGGCCGGCCGCCCAGCAGGGCCTCGTACTCCCTGCGCAGCGTGGCGGCGTCCCTGAAGGTGCCATCGGCGTTCACGTTGTCGCCGTTGAACCGGTTCAGCGCGCCCGGGATGTGGCCCGCGACCGGGTCGATGGGTTCCTGCTCGCCGCGGAAGCGCGCCGCCGCGCGCGCGTCCACCAGCAGGTCCTTCTGCCGGTTCGCCGCGACGTAAGCGACGTCCACCGCCATCGCGGTCCGCGGCTTCGCGGTCCAGGCGGTCGGCGGGAACGACGGCACCTCGGCGGTGACCGGCCGGCCTTCCTTCACCCACTTCGCCAGCCCGCCATCCAGCACCGCGACGGCGTCATGGCCGGCCCAGCGCAGCATCCACCACAGGCGCGAGGCCATCGAGCCGTTGCTGCCGTCGTAGCAGACGATCGCGTCGGAAGGCTTCAGGCCCTGGCGGCCGATCCACGCCGTGAAGCTATCCAGCGACGGCAGCGGATGCCGGCCATTGGTGCCGGTCTTCGGCCCGGACAAGTCCTGCTCCATGCCGGCGAACAGCGCGCCCGGGATGTGGCCCTCGCGATACTGCTGCGCGCCGAGCTCGGGCTTGAACAGGTCGTGGCGGCAGTCGAACACGCGCCAGCCGGGGTTCGCCGCCAGCTCCGCCGTGGAGACGAGCGCGTTCATGCGCCCAGCTCCCGCCGCAGCCACTCGTGGAAATGCACCATGCTGTCCTCCATCGGCGAATGGTAGGGGCCGGCGTCGTCCATGCCCTGCAGCCAGAGCGCCTTGCGGCCGCGGTCCAGGCGCCGGCACAGTTCGTCGTCCTCCAGCGCGGTCTCGGCGTAGGCCGCCTGCTGCGCCTCGATGAACTCGCGCTCGAACAGCACGATCTCCTCCGGATAGTAGAACTCCACCACGTTGGTGGTGAGCCCGGGCGAGCGCGGGATGAGCTTGGAGAGCACCAGCACGTTCGGGTACCACTCCAGCATGAAGCCGGGGTAGTAGGTGGCCCAGAGCGCGCCGTACTTCGGCGTCGCGCCGCGCAACTGGGCGCGGCAGGCGTCGTGCCACTTGCGGTAGACCGGGGTGCCGGGGGAATTGAAGCCGTTCCGCGCCGGCACCACCTGCACCGAGGTGCGCTCGCCGTACTCCACGTGCGAGGCATCCACGTCGGTGAACCCGCCCAGCCCGGGATGGTAGAAGTTGACGTGGTAGACCTCGAGGTAGATCTCGATGAAGGTCTTCCAGTTGCAGGCGTAGTCGGTGACCTCCACCCGGTCCAGCCGGTAGCCGGAGAAGTCCCAGTCGGCGGCGCGGCTGAAGGGCTCCAGGTCCTGGCGCGGGTCGCGCGGGCCGGCGAACAGCAGCCCCTGCCAGTTGACGAGCGGCGTCGAGTGCAGCTTGACGCAGGGATTCTCGTCGAACTGCGGCGCGCCCAGCAGCCCGCCCTTCAGGTCGTAGGTCCAGCGGTGCAGCGGGCAGACGATGTTCTGCGCGTTGCCGCGGCCCTCGAGCATGATCGCCTGGCGGTGGCGGCAGACGTTCGACAGCAGTTCGATCCCGGACTCGTTGCGCACCAGCACGCGGGCGTGGTCCATCCAGGCGAGGGTGTGGTAGTCGCCCGCCTCCGGCACCATCAGCTCGTGCCCGACGTAGTCCGCCCCGGCGTCGAACAGCAGGCGCTTCTCGCGCTCGAAGATCGCGGGGTCGAAATACCACGCCATCGGCAGCTGCGGGCTGGCCGGGCGGAGCCGGGAAGGGGTCGCGAGGTGGGACGCGTCGGACATCGGGCTATGGTAACGGGGGCGGAAAGCGCGGCGGGAGAAAAGCGGCGAATTGTACAATTATGGACCCCCGCACCCCGGTTTCGTTCCCGATGAGCAAGTCCGCCGACAAGTCCGCCGCCCCGAGCTTCGAGAAGGCGCTCGCCGAGCTGGAGAAGATCGTCGAGCGCATGGAAGGCGGCAACCTCGGCCTGGAGGAGTCGCTGGCCGCGCACAAGCGCGGCCTGGAGCTGGCGAAGTTCTGCCAGGGGCGGCTGGAGGCCGCCCAGCAGCAGGTGCAGGTGCTCGAAGGCGAGGTCCTCAAGCCGCTGGCGGCCGCCGCCCGGGATGGCGAAGACTGAAGTGAAGCCGGCCGGGTCCGATTTCATGGCCTGGATGGGCTCGGTCCAGGCGCGCATGGAGGGCGCGCTCGCGCGCCTGCTGCCGGCGGCGACCCTCGCCCCGCAACGGCTGCACGAGGCGATGCGCTACGCGACGCTGGAAGGCGGCAAGCGCGTGCGGCCGCTGCTGGCCTTCGCCGCGGGCGAGCTGGTCGGGGCCTCCGCGCAGCGGCTGGAGGTGGCGGCCTCGGCCGTCGAGCTCATCCACGCCTATTCGCTGGTCCACGACGACCTGCCCTGCATGGACGACGACGTGCTGCGCCGGGGCAAGCCCACGGTGCACGTCGAGTTCGACGAGGCGACCGCGCTGCTGGTGGGCGACGCGCTGCAGTCGCTCGCCTTCCAGGTGCTGGCCGAGCACCGGCTCGCGGACGACCCGGCGGCCCAGCTGGAGATGGTGAAGGCGCTCGCGGTCGCCTCCGGCTCGCGCGGGATGGCGGGGGGCCAGGCCGTGGACCTGGAATCCACCGGCCGCAAGCTCGACCTGCCCGAACTGGAGTTCATGCACATCCGCAAGACCGGCGCCATCATCCGCGCCGCCGTGGTGCTGGGGGCGGCCTGCGGCAAGCCGCTGGAGGAGGCCGGGCGCGCGCGCCTGGACCACTACGCCAAGTGCGTCGGGCTTGCCTTCCAGGTGGTGGACGACGTCCTCGACGCGGAGGCGAGCACGGCGACGCTCGGCAAGACCGCCGGCAAGGACTCCAGGCACAACAAGCCGACCTATGTCTCGGCGATGGGCGCCTCGCGCGCCAGGGCCTTCGCCGAGGAGCTGCGCGCCGACGCCCATGCCTCGCTGGCCGGGTTCGGCGCGCGCGGCGCGCGCCTGCGCGAGCTGGCCGATTTCATCGTGTTGCGGGAATTCTGATGTCCACCATCAGCGAAGCGCTGCCGGGGGACGCCCCGGACGGGGCGGGGCAGGCAAAGGCCGGCGGCTACAATCCGGCCATGTACGAGCTGCTCAAGTCCATCGACGACCCGGCCGACCTGCGCAAGCTCGAGCGCAAGGCGCTGCACCAGCTCGCCGACGAGCTGCGCGCCTTCGTGCTCGACTCGGTTTCCAAGACCGGCGGCCACCTGTCCTCGAACCTGGGCACGGTGGAGCTGACCATCGCGCTGCACTACGTCTACCAGACGCCGGAGGACCGCATCGTCTGGGACGTCGGGCACCAGACCTACCCGCACAAGATCCTCACCGGCCGGCGCGAGCGCATGGGCACGCTGCGCCAGCTGGGCGGCATCTCGGGCTTCCCGCGGCGCATCGAATCGCCCTACGACACCTTCGGCACCGCGCATTCCTCGACCTCGATATCCGCCGCCCTGGGCATGGCCGTGGCGGCCAGGCAGAAGGGCGAGCAGCGGCACGCGGTCGCGGTGATCGGCGACGGCGCGATGTCCGCCGGCATGGCCTTCGAGGCGCTCAACAACGCCGGCGCCATGGACGTGAACCTGCTGGTGATCCTGAACGACAACGAGATGTCCATCTCGCCGCCGGTCGGGGCGCTGACCAATTACCTGGCGCGGCTGCTCTCGGGGCGCATGTACGCCACCGCCAAGCGCGCGAGCGAGCACGTCCTCAAGCGCGTGCCGGCGATGCTGGAGCTGGCGCGCCGCGCCGAGGAGCACGTCAAGGGCATGGTGACCCCCTCGACGCTGTTCGAGGAATTCGGCTTCAACTACATCGGCCCGATCGACGGCCACGACCTGGACACGCTGGTGGCCACGCTGCAGAACATCAAGCAGCTGAAGGGGCCGCAGTTCCTGCACATCGTCACCCGCAAGGGGCAGGGCTACAAGCTGGCCGAGGATGACCCGATCGCGTACCACGGCCCGGGCAAGTTCGATCCGGCCGAGGGCATCAAGAAGGCCGCCGGCGGCGGCAAGCCCGCCTACAGCCAGGTGTTCGGCGACTGGCTGTGCGACATGGCAAGGCAGGACAAGCGCCTGGTCGCGATCACCCCGGCGATGCGCGAGGGCTCCGGGATGGTGCGCTTCTCCGAGGAGTTCCCGGAGCGCTACTTCGACGCCGCGATCGCCGAGCAGCACGCGGTCACCTTCGCCGCGGGCGTCGCCTGCGAGGGCCTGAAGCCGGTGGTGGCGATCTACTCCACGTTCCTGCAGCGCGGCTATGACCAGCTGATCCACGACGTCGCGATCCAGGACCTGCCGGTGCTGTTCGCGCTGGACCGGGGGGGGCTGGTGGGCGGCGACGGCCAGACGCACAACGGCGCCTTCGACTACGCCTTCCTGCGGACCGTGCCGAACATGGTGCTGATGGCGCCCTCGGACGAGAACGAGTGCCGGCAGATGCTCTATACCGGCTACCAACTGGACGGGCCCGCCGCGGTGCGCTACCCGCGCGGCACCGGCCCCGGCGTGCCGCTCCAGGCCGACATGAAGGCGCTGCCCGTCGGCAAGGGGGAAATCCGGCGGCGCGGCAGGAAGGTCGCCATCCTCGCCTTCGGCTCGATGGTGAAGCCCGCGCTGGATGCCGCCGAGGCGCTGGATGCGACCGTCGCCAACATGCGCTTCGTGAAGCCGCTCGACGCGGAACTGGTCAGGGAACTGGCCGGGAGCCACGACCTGCTGGTCACGGTCGAGGAGCACCAGGTCATGGGCGGGGCCGGCAGCGCGGTCTGCGAGGCGCTGGCCGGGATGGGACTGCAGAAGCGCGTGCTGCTGCTCGGCCTGCCGGACCGCTTCGTGGACCACGGCGACCCGGCGAAGCTGCTGGCCATGGTCGGGCTGGACGCGGAAGGCATCCGCAAGTCGATCGCCGCCGCCCTGCAGCCGTAATACCAGAGTAACGTACTCAGGTATATAATGACCGTATGAAAGCCAAAGACCTCCAGCACGTGCAGAGCATCCCCGACGTCCAGGCCGACCGCGACTCGCGCAAGCTCGCCATCGACCAGGTCGGCATCAAGGCGATCCGCCACCCGGTGAAGGTGATGGAGCGCGCCGGCGGCGTGCAGCACACCGTGGCCACCTTCAACATGTACGTCGGCCTGCCGCACCAGTTCAAGGGCACGCACATGTCGCGCTTCGTCGAGATCCTGTCGGCGCAGGAGCGCGAGCTGACGGTGGACAGCTTCAAGGCGATGCTGAAGGAGATGGTGAAGCGCCTGGAGGCCGAGGAAGGCCGCATCGAGATGGCGTTTCCGTACTTCATCGAGAAGGCGGCGCCGGTCTCGGGCGTCAGGAGCCTGATGGACTACGAGGTCACCTTCATCGGCGAGGTCCTCAAGGGCGTGCAGACCTTCCGCATGAAGGTGCTGGTGCCGGTGACGAGCCTGTGTCCCTGCTCGAAGAAGATCTCGGCCTACGGCGCGCACAACCAGCGCTCGCACGTGACCGTGACCGCCAAGACCGGCGATTTCGTCTGGATCGAGGAAATCGTGGACCTGGTGGAGAAGCAGGCCTCCAGCGAGCTCTACGGCCTGCTCAAGCGCCCCGACGAGAAGCACGTCACCGAGCGCGCCTACGACAACCCGAAGTTCGTCGAGGACATGGTGCGCGACGTCGCCGCGGTGCTCAACCTGGACGACCGCATCCAGGCCTACGTGGTCGAGTCGGAGAACTTCGAGTCGATCCACAACCACTCCGCCTACGCCCTGATTGAGCGGGACAAGGCGGCCAGCTAGCCGGGCGCTCGCCGCGCTGGCCGGGCTGCTCGTGGGCGGCGCCGAGGCGCAGGATTTCGCCGCCGAGCGCGCGCGCATGGTGGCCGAAGTCGAGGCCACCTATGCCGATACCCGGAGCCTGACCGGCCTCGCCGCGATGTCGCCGCGCGTGCGCGCGGCGATGGCGAAGGTGGAGCGCCACCGGCTGGTGGGGTCCGGCCAGCAGTCGAGCGCCTACCGCAACCACCCGCTGCCCATCGGGCAGGGTCAGACCATCTCGCAGCCCTACATCGTCGCGCTCAGCACGGACCTCATCTCGCCCGCGCCGCACATGGTGGTGCTGGAAGTTGGCACAGGATCAGGCTACCAGGCGGCGGTGCTCGCCGAAGTGGTGAAGCAGGTGTATTCGATCGAACTGCTGGCGCCGCTTGGGCGCGAGGCGGCCTCGCGGCTGAAGGAGATGGGCTACGCCAACATCGAGGTCCGCATCGGCGACGGCTACCGGGGCTGGCCCGAGCGGGCGCCGTTCGACGCCATCGTCGTCACCGCGGCGGCGCCGTCCGTCCCGCCTGCGCTGGTGGAGCAGTTGAAGCCCGGCGGGCGGATGGTGATCCCGGTGGGCGCGACCGGCGATGTGCAGCGCCTGCTGCTGGTGACCAAGGATGCCGCCGGCGTGGTCGCGCAGCGCGAGGTGCTGCCGGTGCGGTTCGTGCCGCTGGTGCCGGGGAAGTGACGGGCGCCGGGCAGGGGCCGATGTAACCGATCGGTTACATTTTCCGGCCCGGCGGCCCTAGAACCGCCGCGTCAGCGTCATCGTCGCCCCCTCCCGCTTCATCTCCACGCGGTTGAGGAAGGTCATCCCGAGCAGCGCCACCGGCAGTCCCTGCTCGATCACCATCGCGTCCACCGCCTGCAGCTCGATGCCGCCCACGCGCACCGTGTCCAGCCGCACGACGTACATCGTGGTGGGCCCGGCGGCGGTCTGCGTCACGCCGCGCCGGCCCTTCAGGTAGTCGATGCCGAGGCGCTTGGCCTCGGCCCCGGGCAGCGCGATCGCGGTGGCCCCGGTGTCCACCAGGAAACGGACCGAGCCGCCGTTGACCTGGCCCTCGGCGATGAAGTGGCCGCCGGCCCCGGCGGACAGCACCGCAGTCTGCCTGCCCGAGGGGTCGGCCGCGGTGCTGTAGGTCTGCCCGCGCACCAGCACGCGGCGCTTGCCGTCCACCTCGACCGTGGCGCGGTCCTTGTCCACGGAGACCAGGGTGACGTTGCCGATGCGCTGCCCGACCCGGATGGTGCGCGGCTCGCCGTTGTCCACGGCGATGATCGCGGCCTTGTCGCCGAAGACGCCGGTGAGGGTGATGTTGGTCGCGAGGGCGGCCGGGACATGGGCCAGGACAAGGGCAAGCGCGGCCCAGACCCAAAGGATCCTAGAATGCCGCTTCATGAAACCCGTGGCCATTTTCAGGCATGCGCGCTCCGAGGGACCAGCCTACTTCGCCACCGCGCTCGAGCGCAAGTCCATTCCCTTCACCCTGATCCCGCTGGACGAGGGCGCGAAGGTGCCCAGGGACGCCCGCGCCTACTCGGGCCTTGCCTTCATGGGCGGGCCGATGAGCGTGCACGACGACCTGCCCTGGATCGCGCCCGCGCTGGAACTGGTGAGGAACGCCGTTCGGCAGGAGGTCCCCGTGCTGGGTCACTGCCTGGGCGGGCAACTGATGTCGAAGGCCCTGGGCGGGGAGGTCACGCGCGCCAAGGTGAAGGAGATCGGCTGGGGCGAGGTGCAGGTGGCCGACAACGCGGTGGCGCGCGATTGGTTCGGGGACCTCGAGCGCTTCGAGAGCTTCCACTGGCACGGCGAGACCTTCAGCATCCCGCCGGGCGGCACCCGGGTGCTCGCCAACGCGCACTGCGCCAACCAGGCCTTCGCGCTGGGCAGGCACTTCGGCATGCAGTGCCATGTCGAGATGACCGAGGACCTGATCCGCACCTGGCTGCGCGGCGGCGCCGCGGAGATCCGCAAGTCCGCCGCGAGCCCGGGGGTGCAGAGCCCCGCCGAGGTGGAGCGTCGCCTCGCGCAGCGCGTCGAGGCGCTGCACAAGGTCGCCGACCGGATCTACGACAAGTGGACCGAAGGACTGGCCAGGGGCTGAGCTAGTCGCGGAAGTTGGTGAACTGCACCGGCAGGTCGGTCGCCGACCGGCGCAGCAGCTGGATCGCCGCCTGCAGGTCGTCCTTCTTGGCGCCGGAGACGCGCAGCGCGTCGCCCTGGATCGAGGCCGAGACCTTCAGCTTCGAGTCCTTCAGCAGCTTCTGCAGCTGCTTGCCCTTGTCCACCGGGATGCCGGTCTTCACCGTCACCGCCTGCTTCACCTTGTCGCCGGAGATCTTCTCCACCGCGCCCAGCTCCAGGCAGCGCACGTCGACGTTGCGCTTGGCCATGCGCCCGCGCAGCACGTCCAGCACCTGGCCGAGCTTGAACTCGTCGTCGGCGTAGACGGTGAGGACCAGCTCGGCCTGCTCCACGCGCGCGTCCGAGCCCTTGAAGTCGAAGCGGTTGCCGATCTCCTTGTTCACCTGCTCGACCGCGTTCTTCACTTCCTGGCGGTCAACCTGGGAGACGGCGTCGAAGGAGGGCATGGCGGCGCGGGGCGCTCGGGGCTACCGGTTGAGGCGCTGCAGTTCCTCGACCCAGCGCTCGGTGACGGTGGTGATCCAGGCGAGGTCGTCCGGCGAGTCGTAGCCCGAGTAGACCGCCAACTGCAGCGCCTTGCCGCGCAACAGGAACAGCGTCGTCGTCGCCAGCAGGTAGACCGGCCGCGCGTTGAACACGCCGCCCTCGTTCGGCAGCCGGGCGCCCTGCAGGATGGACACCAGATTGGGCTGGTTCCTCAGTTCCGCCAGCAGGTTCGCCTTGCCGACCGGCTGGGCCTCGAGGTACTTGCGCAGGTCCTGCGCCCCGGGCGCGGCGGGGGCGCCCAGGTCGCGCAGCGAATCGGCGACGAAGGCGCGGAACTGCGATTCGTTCACGCGCTCGCGCTCCAGGCCCCGCGGCGTCGCCACCGCGACGTAGCGCCGCAGTTCCGGCCGGTCGCCGTTCATGAAGCGCCGCAGGTCGGCATCGGTCATCGCGAACACCAGGATCCTGTTCGAGGCCGAGGTCAGGCTCTCGGCCAGCTCCTGCAGCCTGGGCGAGGAGAGGAACGTCGTGTCGGAGAAGCCGGGCGGCGCGTCCAGCGTCACCCGTTCCTGGCCGAGCGGCACCACGAACGGCGCGGCGGAGCCGGCGGGCGGCAGGACCGCGATCAGGCAGGCGAGCAGGACGATGGCGCGTCGCACGCCTGCATTCTAGCGCCCCGGGGATCACGTATCATCCGGGCTTTCCGGAGAGCAGGCACTTGGCGACGATCCTCGCAGCCCTTCCGCAAGGGGAAAAGATCGGCATCGCATTCTCGGGCGGGCTGGACACCAGCGCCGCGGTGCACTGGATGCGCGCCAGGGGCGCGATTCCCTACGCGTACACCGCGAACCTGGGCCAGCCGGACGAGTCCGACTACGCCGAGATCCCGAGGAAGGCGCTCCAGTACGGCGCCGGCAAGGCGCGCCTCATCGAGTGCCGGCCGCAGCTGGCGGCCGAGGGCATCGCCGCCATCCAGTGCGGCGCGTTCCACATCTCCACCGGCGGCGCCACCTACTTCAACACCACGCCGCTCGGGCGCGCGGTCACCGGCACCATGCTGGTGGTGGCGATGCACGAGGACGCGGTCGACATCTGGTCCGACGGCAGCACCTACAAGGGCAACGACATCGAGCGCTTCTACCGCTACGGGCTGCTCGCCAACCCGGCGCTGCGGATCTACAAGCCCTGGCTCGACCAGCGCTTCATCGACGAGCTGGGCGGGCGCCGCGAGATGTCGGCTTACATGGCCAGGGCCGGCTTCGACTACCGGATGAGCGCCGAGAAGGCCTACTCGACCGACTCCAACCTCCTCGGCGCCACGCAC
>CAZMDA010000048.1:0-27754 GCA_964564865.1 uncultured Bordetella sp.
CGCGGCGAGCGCTGCGACATGGAGGCGGGCATGGCGAAGTACTTCGCCTCCGAGGCCGCGCTGGAGAACAGCATCGAGTCCATGCGCATCCACGGCGCCTACGGCTACTCGAAGGAATTCGACATCGAGCGCCTGTACCGCGACGCGCCGCTCACCTGCATCGGCGAGGGCACCAACGAGATGCAGCGCATCATCATCGCGAAGCAATGGCTGAAGCGGAACCCGGCCGCATAGCCGGCTCTCCCAAGCCGCTCGAGGGGTTCCGGGTCCTGACGCTGGAGCAGTTCGGCGCCGCGCCCTACGGCTCGGCGATGCTCGCGGACCTGGGCGCCGAGGTGATCAAGATCGAGAACCCGGCCACCGGCGGCGAGCCCTCGCGCGGCGTGGGGCCGTTCTTCGCCGGCGAGCGCGACAGCCTGTACTTCCAGAGCTGGCACGCCAACAAGAAGAGCGTCCTGCTCGACATGAAGGACCCCGCCGGGCGCGCCGCGTTCGAGCGCCTGGCGCGCAGCGCCGACGCGGTGATGAACAACCTGCGCGGCGACCAGCCGGCCAAGCTGGGCCTGGACTATGCCTCGCTTTCGCGCCTGAACCCGAAGCTGGTGTGCCTGCACATCTCGGCCTACGGCCGCGACAACGAGCGCACGGCGCGGCCCGGCTACGACATGCTGATGCAGGCCGAGACCGGCATCATGAGCCTCACCGGCGAGCCCGAGGGCGCGCCCTCGCGCGCCGGCGTCTCCATCATCGACTACATGTCCGGCGCCACCGGCGCCATCGGCCTGCTCGCCTGCCTGCTGCGCGCGCAGAAGACCGGCAAGGGCTGCGACGTGGACGTGTGCCTCTACGACGTCGCGCTGCACCAGCTGGGCTACTCGGCGACCTGGTACCTCAACGAGGGCTACGAGTCCACGCGCCAGCCGCGCGGCGCGCACCTGTCGCTCACCCCGGTGCAGACCTTCCCGACCGCGGACGGCTGGGTGTTCGTGGCCTGCATGACGCAGGGCTTCTGGGAGGCGCTGGCGGCCGGCGTCGGCCGGCCGGAGCTCGGCCGCGACCCGCGCTTCGCCACGCAGGCCGCGCGCCTCGCCAATCGCGCCGCGCTCACCGAGGCCATGGACGCCGAGTTCCGGCGCCAACCGACGGCGCACTGGCTGGCGAAGCTCTCGGGCACGCTGCCGATCGGCCCGGTGAACGACATCGCGCAGGCGCTCGAGAACCCCTTCCCGAAGCAGACCGGGATGATCGGCACGGTGCCGCATCCGGTGCGGGGGTCGCTCAGGGTGCTCGCGAACCCGATCCGCATCGACGGCCGGCGCCTGGAGCAGCGCGCCGGTTCCGCGGCCGGCGCCGACAACGAGTCGCTCCTCGGCAAGCCATGAAGCTGGACGGCATCCGCGTCGTGGACCTCTCGGTGTTCCTGCCGGGTCCCTACCTCACCAAGGCGCTGGCGGACCACGGCGCCGAGGTGATCAAGGTGGAAGCCCCGGGCGAGGGCGACCCGGTGCGGCACCTCGGCCTCTCCGACGGGCCCAGCACGGTCTACTTCCGCAACCTCAACCGCGGCAAGAAGAGCGTGGTGCTGAACCTCAAGGATCCGGCGGACAAGGCGGCGCTGCTGGGCCTGTGCGACGGCGCCGACGTGTTCGTGGAAACCTTCCGGCCCGGGGTGATGGACCGGCTGGGCATCGGCTACGCCACCGTCGCCGCGCGCAACCCGCGCATCGTCTACTGCTCCATCAGCGCCTTCGGCCAGGACGGCCCCTACCGCGACCGGCCCTCGCACGACATGGGCGTGGAAGGCGTGAGCGGCGTGCTCAGCGTGAGCCAGGGCCGCGACGGGCAGCCCGCCATTCCGGCGGTGCCCGCGGCCGACATGGTGGCCTCGCTGCAGGGCCTGGCGGGCATCCTGATGGCCCTGCTGCGCCGGGAACGGACCGGGCAGGGCGACTACCTCGACATCTCCATGCACGACTGCATGGTCTCGGCCTCGGCCAACCTGCTGGGGCCCGCGCTTGCCGAGGACCGCCAGCAGGTGGCGCGCCATGAGCGCACCACCGGCGGCGCGGCCTTCTACCAGATCTACGACACCGCCGACGGCCGCCATCTTGCGCTCGCCGGGCAGGAGATGAAGTTCGTGCGCAACCTGCTGGGCGCGCTCGGCCGCCCCGAGCTGGCGCCGCTGTGCGAGACGCCGGGCCCGCACCAGCTGCCGGTGGAAGAGTTCCTGCGCGCCGAGTTCCGCAAGCGGACGCAGGCCGAATGGGTGGCCTGGCTGTCCAAGCTGGACGTCTGCTTCGGGGAGCTCAAGACCTTCCCGGAGGCCCTGCGCGACCCGCAGCTGCTCGCGCGCGGCATGGTGCTCGTCGACGGCCTCGGCCGGCGCCACATCAACACGCCGCTGCGCTTCCTGCGCGAGCCGGCGGCGGTGGACCTGCGCGAGCCCGCCATGGGCGAGCACGGCGCGGCCATCCTGGGCCGGCGCTGACGCCCGATGGCACGCATCCGCGCCAGCCACGGCCGCTGCTACGAGGACTTCGTGGTGGGCGATGTCTACGAGCACCGCCCGGGGCGCACCGTGAGCGAGGCCGACAACACCTGGTTCACGCTGCTCACCATGAACAACCACCCGCTGCACTTCGACCATGCCTACGCGGCGAAGACGGAGTTCGGCAGGCCGCTGGTGAACAGCTGCCTGACGCTGTCGATCGTGGTCGGCATGAGCGTGGACGACGTCAGCTACCGCGCGATCGGCAACCTGGGCTGGGACAAGGTGAAGCTCACCGCGCCGGTGTTCGCCGGCGACACGCTCTACGCCGAGTCGGAAGTGCTGTCGAAGCGCGAGTCGAAGTCGCGCCCGACGCAGGGCCTGGTGACGGTGCGCACGCGCGGCCTGAAGGCCGACGGCACGGAGTTCATGAGCTTCGAGCGCACCGTGCTGGTGCCCAAGCGGGGGCACCAGACGGAGTAGGGCGGACCGGCCGGGCCGCTTGCCGTCTACTGCCGGCTACTGCTTGAAGGCGTCCACCACCAGCACGCTGGGCAGCCAGGTCGCCAGCGCCGGGAAGAAGATCACCAGCAGCAGCACCGTCAGGTCGCCGAGGAAGAACGGAATCGTCCCCTTGAGCACCTGCGGCAGGGGGATCTTCGAGGTGCCGCTGACCGCGAACAGGTTGAGGCCCACCGGCGGGGTCACCACCCCCATCTCCACGTTGAGCGTGATCATGATCGCCAGGTGCACCGGGTCGATCTTGAGCGCCATCGCGATCGGGAAGATCACCGGCACGGTCAGGATCACCATCGCCACGCCGTCCACGAACATGCCGAGCAGCACCAGCACGAACATGTAGGCGAAGATGAAGGTGAGCGGGGTCAGGCCCCAGCTGGTGACGGTCTCGGCGATGCGCTGCGGCCAGTACATGTTCGCGGCGAGGAACTGGAACACGCCCACGCTGCCGATCAGGAACACCACCACCGCGGTCAGGTTCAGCGCCCGCTCGGCGGTAGGCAGGATCTCGCGGATGAACTTCATGCCGCCGGACAGCACGCCGTAGAGCAGGGCGTAGCCGCAGGCCGCCGCCGCCGCCTCGGTGGGCGTGAACAGGCCGCCGTAGAGGCCGCCCAGGATCACGATCGGCATGCCCAGCGCGGGCGCCGCGCCGAGGAACTCCTTCCAGACGCGCGCGCCCTCGAAGCGGCCGCTGCGCGGCAGCTTGAGCCAGAGGGCGATGCCCACCACGCTCATGGCGTTGCCGGTGGCCAGCATCAGCCCCGGGATCACGCCGGCGAAGAACAGCTCCACGATCGAGGTCTCGGTGACGATGCCGTAGACCAGCAGGATGATGCTGGGCGGGATGAGCATCGCGATGCCCCCCGCGGTGGCCACCAGGCCGCCGGCCAGCCAGTCCGGGTAGCCCCGTTTGCGCATCTCCGGAATGGCGATCACCGCCATCGCCGCCGCCATGGCGACGCTGGAGCCCGAGATGGCGCCGAACAGCACGCAGGCGAGCACCGTGGCGACGCCGAAGCCGCCGGGCAGCCAGCCCACCAGCGAGTCGGCGAAGCGGAACAGCTGCGCCACCAGGCCCGTCCGCTCCATCAGGAAGCCGGCGAAGATGAACAGCGGGATCGCCATCAGCGAGTAGCGGCCGATGAAGCTGAAGAAGGCGCGGAAGATCACGGTGGGCTCGAGCACCGGATCGAACATGATGTAGGAGGCCGCCGCGGCGCTGAGGGCGATGCCGATCGGCACCGACAGCACGAGCAGCACGAGGAGGACGAGGCCGACGAGTTGCATGGAGGTACCGCCTGTTGTTGTTCTGGTTGCTAGGGCGGGCGGCTCAGTGGCCGCCTTCTTCGGCGTCTTCCGGGAATGCCGGCACCGGGCGGCCGAGCAGCCGCTGGATGGTGAACCAGAGCTGGAACATCTGCGTCACCGCCATGAAGCCGAAGCCCAGCAGCAGCGCCAGCAGGAACGGCCACATCGGGAAGCCGAGGCTCTCGGTGCGGCTCTCGTACTTGATCGCGTCCTCGACCTCGGGGATGCCCCACCAGAACACCAGGGCGAGGAACAGCATCGAAAAGGCGAGCGCCACCGCCTTCACGATCTCCCCGGCCAGCTGCGCGCGCGGACCGGCGACGGCGCAGATCTCCGGCACCACCGTCACCGCGAGGTGCGAGTTCTTGCGCTGCGCGACGCTGAAGTACAGGTACACCCCGCTCAGCATGATGAAGGTCACCGCATCCTGCTGCCACTCGAAGGACCGGCCGATGATGTAGCGCCGGCCGACCTCCAGCAGCGCGAGCAGCGTGCAGCCGAGCAGCAGCAGGCCGGCGACGCGCGCCAGGACCTTGTCCTGGAACGCGCGCCAGAGCCCGTACGCCTTTTCCATTCAGGCGGGCGTCAGCGGATGACGATCTTGGAGGCGTGCTTGGAGCAGTCCAGCTTCTCGATCCACGACGACCCGGGCGGGTTCGCCTTGGACAGCGCCTGGCCTTCGGCCTTGAACTGGTCCACCAGCTGCTGGGCGGGCGGGGGCACCTTGCTCTTCACCCAGCGCGACGGGCCGTCGCCCAGGGCGCCGGTGAGCGCCGTCACCTCCTGCGGGTTCATCCAGTACACGCCCGGCTTGGAGGGATCCTTGGTGCCGTACTTGTCGTAGGTCATCTTGTCGACGCACCAGTTCAGCTCCTTCTGCACCTGGATGGTCTCCATGATCAGCTTCTCCAGCGCCTCCTGGGTCGGCTTGGGCAGCCGGTCCCACCAGCGGCGGCTCGCGCTCACCATGTAGTAGTCGCCGGTCACCACCCCCGGGCCGCCGGTGGTGTAGTAGGGCGACTGCTGGCGCACGCCCAGCCAGCCGCCGATGCTGGTCATCAGGCCGTCGATGACCCCGGACTCCAGCGCCGTCGGCACCTCGCCGAAGGCCATCACCACCGGGCTCGCCTTCCAGGACTCGAGCACCGGGTTCTCCGCCGGGCCCATGCTGCGCACCTTCTTGCCGACGAAGTCCGCCGGGGTGACGTAGCGGCGCTTGCCGCCCACGCCCATGCCGAAGCTCATGTGGCCGGCGCCGAAGACGCGGATCAGCTGCTGCTTCTGCAGCCGGTCCACCAGGAACTGGTAGGTCTTGGTCTTCTCCAGGTTGTCCACCGCGCCCACCGTGGTGAGGATGCCCGGCCCGACCACCGACATCATGTACGGGTCCACCGGGGCGGCCTTGCCCATCTGCATCCAGGTCATCTCCAGGTTGCCCTGGCGCATGGCCTCGAACGCCTCCGGGATGGTGTAGAGGGCGCCGGCGAAGTACAGGCGCGCCTCGCTGCCGGGGATCGCCTGGGCGAGGCGCTCCTTGAAGTGGTTCATGGCCAGCCCGGCGGGATGCGGCGCCGGCGGGAAGTCGGCCGCGAAACGCAGCACGATGGGCTTCATCTGGGCCTGCGCCACGTTCGACGACAGCGCGCCGATCGCGGCCACCGCCGCGGCCAGCGCGACCACTGCGGTTTTCAGCGGACGACGTTGCTTCTCAACATGTTCCATGGGTCCCCTCCATCCTCGGTGAATGCTTCGGAAACAGTGCACTGCGCGCCAAGCTGCGGCGAGTGGGCCGACCGTATCCCACGAGCCCGGAAGCGTCAAGAAAAACCGCCTTGGGTGCGGTGCAGCAATTCACTATATCCACGGCGCCTATCGGAGCGAACTGCGCACCCAGCGCGCGAAACGGTGGCAATCGAATTCCTGCGGCACGTAGACGCCGCGCTTGAACGCGCGCGATCGCAGCCCATGCTGCTGCCATTCGCAGTTGCGCGCGTCCTGCGCGTTGGTGGTTTCCCAGAGCGCGGTGTAGTGCTCGAGATCCTCGCCCCCGGGCATGTGCCCGGGCTCGAACAGCCAGTCGTAGATGAGGCGCACGCTGTCCGGGCCGGTGGGGAACATCATGTGCGCGTTGACGTAGTCCGGCTGCACGTTGAGGAACAGGTTCGGCGGCAGCATCCAGGGCACGTAGAGCGTCTTGCGTTCATTCTCGTCGAGCCCGGCGAAGGGCGGGATGCGCGCGCTGCCGTCCAGCGTCAGCGTCCGCGCGCCCGCCTTGTACTCCGGGATCGTTTCCTGGCCGCGCAGGCCCCAGGCGCCGGCCTCGCGGTAGGCGGTGACCACGCGGCACAGCTCCGGGTGCACCGGCGGGCAGTGGAAGCACTCGGAGAAGTTCTCCGCCAGCAGCTTCCAGTTCGCCTTCACGTCGGCGACGATGCGCTTGCCGATGCGCAGGTTTTCAAAGCGGTAGTTGCGGAATCGCGCCGGCATGGCGCCGAGGTCGAGCTTGCGCTTGCCTTCGAGCCGGACGAACACGAAGCCGCCCCAGCACTCGACGGCGACCTTGTGCAGGGGGAAGTCCGCCTTGTCGAAGTCGGGCGTCTCCATGCGCCGGGGCGTGGCGATGAGCGCGCCCTCGAGGTCGTAGGTCCAGGCGTGGTAGGGGCAGACGATGCGGCTGCGTTCGAAGCGGCCCTGTTCTTCGGTGCACAGGACGGAGCCGCGGTGGCGGCAGACGTTGTGGAATGCCCGGATGGCGCCGTCGCGGCCGCGCGCCAGGATGATGGACTGGGTGCCGATCCGGACCGCGCGCCAGTCGCCGGGCTGCGGGATCTCCTCTTCGCGGCCGGCGGCGATCCAGTTGCGGTACCAGATGCGCTCCAGCTCGCGCCCGTAGTGGGCCGGGTCGCGGTACCAGGCGGCCGGGAGGGTGGGTTGGAGGCGCTTGAGGGGTTTCCTCATGATGTAATGGGGGCGGCGCGGGTCAGGGAGGTACCTCGTGCTGGAATCGTATCTCGAATGACGATGGTTAGCCGCACAAAGAACTCGACAGTTCGAATGGCCCCTGCTCCAATTTCGTGGTGGATCACGGAAAGAGGTCTAATTGGTCGAAGCGGATTCAACCTGACTCTCATCGCCTCACAATCTGAACGGAGTGCATACCGTGGCCACGTTCGAATTTAGAGTTTCACTTCCCGACGATGTCGCGAACGAGGCGACGGCGGCGGGCTTGCTGGCGCCCGAGGCGATTACGCACCTGATCGAGGAAGCGGTCAGGCGCGAGTCTGGGAAGCGGCTGCTTGACGCGATGCGGCGGATGCGGGCCGCCAATGTCCCGCCGTTGACTCAAGGGGAGATCGCGACGGAGGTAAAGACCGCGCGCGAAACTGGTCGGTGACACCGGCATGCTCGAGCTCAGGGTTCATCGTTCTCTCTCCATCGTCAGCGCCGCCGATGGGCCCAAATGTAACCGATCGGTTACATTGGTTAGGCCCAGGCGATGCCGGCACCTTCGGTCGCGGGGATCACGTTGGAGCGAAGGGCGCTGCAGTGTCCCCTGAACCTGAACAGGCGAGGGGGTCGCTCCCCAATGGCAGACTCCGACCCGGCACTATAGGCACTGCTTCGATCGCGGGTTGGCCATCGGGTCAGCAGCCTAGGAGCATGGCGGAATGAGAGTGCTCAGCCAAGCGTTCGTTCTCTTC
The DNA here is from genome assembly GCA_964564865.1 of uncultured Bordetella sp. Taxonomy (GTDB): domain Bacteria; phylum Pseudomonadota; class Gammaproteobacteria; order Burkholderiales; family SG8-39; genus RBG-16-66-20. Next base: position 8,020 of record CAZMDA010000048.1, read on the forward strand.
GCGGTAGCGGGTCTTTGTATCGGTTGTTTTGGGCAACGCGCGGCCAGCGAAGTCGATCCTGCAAAGCGCGACTGGTACGGGGAGTTCTACAACCTGCGGGAGTACGACGCTTGTGTGCTGAAAACCAACGATCCTCGAAACACGCAGTGCGAATACTTGCGGCTGGTCCGTACCGAAGAGCCGGAGTACTGGCCGAATCCGAATGTCCCGAAGCCCAAACTGCCCGAGCCGCCGAGCCCGCCCGTCTACCGGCCGGGGATGACGAGCGAGGAGTATTTCAAGGCGCTGTGCGAGAAGGAGGCAGGGGAGTTCATCTATCGCACGGTGGAGAACGTCGAGGGGTTGTATCAGATTCGGCCGCGCAAGCTGGCGACGTGGGATGAGCTGTTCGACCGGTACGTAATGGAGGATCCGTACGGGTATACGCGGAGGGATGCTGAGAATCCCGAAACCCTGTTTGTTAGAGGCAAGTTCGGGGGCTATAGATTCTTCGAGGCGCGAGCTTTCCATAGAAAGCTACCAGACTACGACTCAAGCCGGTATGACCCTTCGATCTCGACAGCGCCGCCCCCCGGCGCCCGGGTAGAGCGGTACTTCGGATACGACGGTCAAGAAAGCAAGTCAATGAAGAAGGAATATGGGACTCAACCAAGAAGCCGATACGGATTCGTTTGGCGCGGTATCAAGCGTCCGATGGATAGAGAACTGGGAATCGCCGGAGGTGAGTTGATTGCTTTGGATCTTTCCACCGGCGAGATCCTTGGAATCAGGCGCGGGTTCGCTCGAAGCGGCTTTGTGCGGAACTCAAGAAGTGGAATTCAATGGGAAACCGCAGCAGTCTGCCCGAGATTGCGTACTGAGCCGAGCGGATGGGACAAGACGCCAGAGTTTACTCGCTGGTTCCTAGAGAAGGTTCTCAGGCCAGCAAAGTGAGAAATTGCGGGGGGTTCCGATGAACAAAGCTCAGGTTGAAGCGGCCTACGAAGCTGCGCTCAAGCAAATTGCTGCGGAGTCATACTTTCAGCAGATCAACATCGCGTCAGGTACGGATGTATCCGGCAGACCAGGTCGCCAGGGGTTAGTGCCCCGTTGTTCGTGCGATAACCCGACATGGCGATTGAGGAGTCGCCTGTAGCCAGTATTCTTTAGGGGCACGTGATCAAACTTCGCAACATGATTGTGATGCTGGCAGCGCTGGCCGGCTGCGCTGCGACAGACGTGCTTCAGGGGCAATCCGTGTCAGAGCGCTTTCGATCGAAGCTTAACGAATACGAAAGACTCTGCGGTAGTGGACACTACAACGATGCTTCCACCGGCTGCAGGCTGCTGAAACTGTCGCCGAGAACTTTCGACGGCCCCGGCATGGTGCGGGTCGAAGGCCAGCCCCTGCTGATTCCCAGGGAGTGGGTGCAGACCGAAGAGGGCCGCTTCGCGCATTCAATACGACTTCCTCAGCCGCTCAGCGCCGACAGCGGCTATCGGCAAGAAATGACTCCGCAGCAGTATTTCGAGCATCTGTGCGCGAAGGAGGCGGGCGAGTTCATATACCGCACGGTGGAGAAGGTCGAGGGGCTCTACCAGATGCGACCGCGAATCGCCGAACGCACGGAGATGTTGGGACATCTGTATGCGATGGAGGATCCCTACGGGTACACCACGATTGTCGGGGCAGAAGCCTACGCCTACACAAGGCCATTTAGGTACGCCTTTTTCGAGACTGCTGCTCGCGTATGGGATTCGAAAGTTCCGGCAGAGCGCCGTGCTCGTGTTCATCCATCGCTCTACTCAATCCCGAGTCCTGGGCAGAATGTCGAGCGATGGAGTGGATATGACGGCAGGAACGATTCCAGCGCGCGCAAAGAGTACGACACCAAGCCACTGGCGCGCTACGGATATACGTGGCGCGGTGTTAGACGGCCGATGGATCGCGATATGGGCATCGCGGGAGCCGAACTACTGGTTTTGGACTTGCATACAGATGAGGTTCTCGGGGTAAGGCGCGGGTTCGTCCTTGCCGCTACTGACCGGGAGCCCAGCATGTTTGGTTTTGGCTGGTTTGCGGGCATATGCCCGCGCTACAGCTTCCCCGGCCAGCCGGGAAGCAATAAGGGCCACGATTTTGAGTATTGGTTCATCCGGAAGGTCTTGAAGCCAATCAATCTGACCAAGCCTGAACCCTATCTAGATGTGAAGGGAAACTGAACGCGGAATATTGGAGTCAGAGTCCCATTTTTCGCGCGCGGGAAAAAAGCGGGTCAGAGTCCCATATTTGCTTACCGGAACAGCGGAGAAGGAAACAGCATCGGACATGGCCATAGAGCCGCGCAGCAGGAAGGGCATAGGTAATGCTTGAACTGACCGGCGTCGCGAGCGTTCTTCGCGGGATGTCGCTGTTGTACTGGCTAGTGGCGGTCAGCGCGCTTGCCGTGGTGATCTGGAAAGTCAAGAAGTGGTGGGGCAAAGCGCTAAGCGCCGTGGTCGTGCTCGTTGCGTTTGGATATGTACCCGCTATTGAATGGATAGAGGCTACCAAGCGCGAAACGTACGCTCGCGATGCGTGGGCATACTTCAAGCGAAAATGCCAATCAGCTTCGGGCGAGAGAATCTATAAGACTTTCGCTGATGTGAAGAGCGTCTTGATAGCCAAGCCGTTACCGTCGGCAACAGAGAAGGACATCGTCGACCAGTACTGGTATGGAGATCCATACAGCAATGCGACTCCAACACACGACCGTGACGTATCGAAGGCAGATACCTTTCTGAGGGATCTCGATTTTTCCGGAACGAGATCTCGCGGGTTTGAGTTCGTTGAAATTCAGCGCATGAGAGCCGATGGGCCTCTTGTCGAGAGGCTTGCACCCGACCCGGCGGATCGTTCACGCAATCTGCTGGCCAGGAGTTCGGGAAAGGTGAGCAGATTTGCTCTTGGTTGGGAAGACATATCGACGCCCGAGGATAGAAAGTACTGGGTTGCCGGTAGTCGGTTGAGCGTCGTGGATTTGGCGGACAACAGCGTCGTTGCCGAGAGAATCGGATATCTGATTGAGTCAGGCTTTGGATCTACGGCCGGTCAACGGCGGCCGTGGCTTGCAGCACGAGGTATTGGATCGAGCACGAACTCCTGCCCTCCGACGGATACATGGGCAGATCGTCGCTTCGTATTGAAGGTCCTCAAAGCTATGAAGGAGGAATGAGATGGCGAATGGGCAACTTAGCATGCTCCTCGAATTCGTCAACCTTCAAATGGCTGCCGAAGCATTCCTGCTGAGGTCGGATGGGATTGCAATCGAGCAGCTTACTGAGCAGCAACTGCGTGACCGCTTGATTGAGGGCAATACGCACGCCAGTCACGCACAGCCCATCCAAGCGGAGCAATTTGTCACGCAGTTCCAGGTTTTGAAGCAGTTTAGAAATGATCCAATGCTGTCAGGTGGCGCCGGCTTTAGTGCGACATTGTTTAAGAACAATGGAATACAGGGGTCAGAGTCCTTTCCCTCGCGACGCCACAGCTTCGGTACATAGTTGCTCGTCGAGTTAAAGCGATTCCGAAGTCAAGTTGGGGACAACGGGAATCCAGGCGCGCAATCTCTGCAGAGCTACCGGAAGCGATATGAATCTCTCCTCGAACGTTCTTGCTCTTTGCATGCTCGGCGTTCTCTGTTGGAGCGCGGACTCCGTTGCGCAGTTCGGCAATCCGCGGTTTTCCCCGGACGGGGAGCATCTTGCGTTCGACCACTGTCGCCCCAATTGCCAGTTCGTCGTCCACTCGCTTAAGACCGGCAAGTCGATCTATTTCGAGGCGCCGAAGGGCGAGCGCTGGATGAATCCGGCCTTCGCGAGCAAAGGAAATGAGCTCGCGTTCGTCGTCATCCGGGATCCTTCAGAGACGCAGATCGCGACGATCCGGCTGGACGGGAGCCACCTGCTCAGGCTTACAAGTTCTCCGGTCGTCAAGAGATCGCCGAGTTTCTCGCCGGATGGAAGGCAGATTGTCTTCGCGGGCAAGTCGAAGACCGTCACCGAACGGGGATCGTACTCAAGTTCTGATCTCTATGTCGTGGATCCTGGAACTCGCGTTGAGCGGCGGGTCACCGATCTCAGAATGTATGACATTGGAAGTCCTTTCTTTCTGCCAGACCGGGACAAGATCGTGTTTCATACGCTTGGGTCGGCATTTCCGCGCAAGAGTCTTCAGCGAGTCCCGTGGAACTCGATGCTTCCGGATCGGACAGTTTTCATGCAAACCCCGAATGAAAGCGCCGAATTGGAGCCGATCCTGCAGGTTCCATTGGTCGCATCATCTCCTACCCCCATCGCAACCGGTGAGATTGCCTTGCTTGTCCGAGTGAATGACCTGGACGGGGTGAAGTGGCCATACATCTACGACATCTTCCTGGCCAGAGAGGGAAAGGCGGTCCGGCTAACCAAGTTCAAGAGTTACGTACTGTCCTATGGGATCTCCAACTCTGGCGACTTGGTGGCTTTTGTCGCGGATGCGCCGGGCAAGGAACGCAAGCAGAACAGGTTGATGTTGTGGCGCGAATCCACGGGGGTAGCCGTTGAGATGGCATTGCCGCAGGCTTCGGGTATCTCTCCTAGAAGTCCTTAGACAGCACGGAACCGGAAGCACGCGCTTCCGGGCGTCCCCGGCCTTGGGGCCACGCTTTCCCGCAACATATCAGTAAGTTACACCTCCAGCCGTGCGCTCCACCGATAGACGATCCGCCCCCCATGAAGGGAAAGAGATCGAGCGAATGTCCGTAGCGACCACGATCGCGCCAACGCGTCGCAGATTGCCCGTCCCAGTTGCCGCATGCCGCCAATTGCGGATATAGTCCTTTCCATGACATCCGCGTTCGCCCTTCTCATTGCGACCGCCACCAGCCTGCTCCTCCTGGCTGGCCTGCTGCTGCGCCCCGCGCGCACAAAATAACCCTCCAATTCGGCAGTACCCCTGAACCGCCCGACCCAGGCGGCAAAGGTCCCGCGCGTCAAGAGCGCGCATCCACACCCAAGGAGCGTCACATGAGCACCGGCAAATTGATCATCTTCGACACCACCATGCGCGACGGCGAGCAGTCGCCCGGCGCCTCCATGACCAAGGACGAGAAGCTGCGCATCGCGCGCCAGCTGGAGCGCATGAAGGTGGACGTGATCGAGGCCGGCTTCCCGGCGAGTTCCAACGGCGACTTCGAGGCGGTGCGCGCCATCGCCAACGTGGTGAAGGATTCCACCGTCGCCGGCCTGTGCCGCGCCAACGACAAGGACATCCAGCGCGGCATCGACGCGCTGAAGGGGGCGAATGCCTGGCGCATCCACACCTTCATCGCCACCAGCGCGCTGCACATGGAGAAGAAGCTGCGCATGACGCCGGAGCAGGTGCTGGAGCAGGCGATCCTGGCGGTGCGCTACGCGAAGAACGCCTGCCCTGACGTGGAGTTCTCGCCCGAGGACGGCAGCCGCTCGGATCCCGAGTTCCTGTGCCGCGTGCTGGAGGCGGTGATCAAGGAAGGCGCCACCACCATCAACATCCCGGACACCGTGGGCTACGCGGTGCCGGAGCAGTTCGGCGAGATGATCCGCAAGCTGCGCGAGCGCGTGCCCAACTCCGACAAGGCGGTGTGGAGCGTGCACTGCCACAACGACCTCGGCATGGCGGTGGCGAACTCGCTCGCCGCGGTGCGCATCGGCGGCGCGCGCCAGATCGAGTGCACGGTGAACGGCCTGGGCGAGCGCGCCGGCAACACCTCGCTGGAGGAGGTGGTGATGGCGATCCGCACGCGCCGCGACTTCTTCGGCCTGGAGACGCGCATCGACACCACGCAGATCGTGCCCGCCTCGCGGCTGGTGTCGCAGATCACCGGCTTCGTGGTGCAGCCCAACAAGGCGGTGGTCGGCGCGAACGCCTTCGCGCACGCCTCGGGCATCCACCAGGACGGGGTGCTCAAGGCGCGCGAGACCTACGAGATCATGACCGCCGAGGACGTGGGCTGGAGCACCAACAAGATCGTGCTGGGCAAGCTCTCGGGCCGCACCGCGTTCAAGCAGCGCCTGAAGGAGCTGGGCATCGAGCTGGAGAACGAGGACGGCTACAACAAGGCCTTCCAGCGCTTCAAGGACCTCGCCGACAAGAAGGCCGAGATCTTCGACGAGGACCTGCAGGCGCTGGTGGCGCAGGAAGCGGGCACCACCGGCGAGGAGGAGTGGGGCCTGGTGTCCATGAGCCAGGGCAGCAGCACCTCGGACAAGCCGCATGCCGCGATCCTGATGAAGCACAACGGCTCGGAGGTGAAGGCCGAGGGCAAGGGCGACGGCCCGGTGGACGCCACCTTCAAGGCGATCGAATCCGTGGCCAGGAGCGGCGCCGAGCTGCTGCTCTTTTCGGTCAACGCGGTGACGCAGGGCACCGAGAGCCAGGGCGAGGTGACCGTGCGCCTCGCCAAGGGCGGGCGCATCGTCAACGGCGTGGGCGCCGACACCGACATCATCGTCGCCTCGGCCAAGGCCTACATCAGCGCCCTCAACAAGCTTGCCAGCAAGATGGAAAGGCTCAATCCCCAGCACCAGGTGTAGGATTTCCGGCCGTGAGGGTCCCTCGCCTCTTCGCCGCCGCGCTGCTGCTGGTCGCAGGTTCCGTCCACGCGCAGATGGTGAAGTGCGTGGACGCACGTGGCGTGGTCCATTACACCGACAAGCCGCCGCCGGGCTGCCGGGGCGGCGAGGTGAACATCCAGGGCCAGCCGCCGATCTCCGGCAAGCTGCAGCCGCGCACGCTGGACCCGGCCCGCGAGGAGCGCGAGTTCCAGCGCCGCCGCATCGAGGGCGAGCGCCGGTCGCAGGCCGAGGAGCGCGAGCGCGAGGCGCGCCGCCGCCGCTGCGCCTCGCTGCAGGCGCAGCTGCAGGGCCTGGAGTCCCAGCGCCGCGTGGTGACGGTGAATCCGCAGGGCGAGCGCACGTTCCTGGACGACGGCGCGCGCCAGCAGCGCATCGAGCAGCTGCGCACGGAGATCGCGCGCGGCTGCTCCTGAGCGTGTGAGGCGGGTTAGCTAGCCGTTCGACGGCGAGGCGGCGGCTCTCGTCAATCGCGCATACGCCACCGCCGCGGCGAAGAAAATAAGGCTCAGCGCGACTTCCAGCAGCGCCAGCTGCTGCGACAACCCCTTGTCGCCCCAGGCGCGCATCACGCCCTCGCAGAAGTACGCCAGGATGAACATCGAGGCCCACTGGTAGGTGTAGCGCCGGCCGCGCAGCACGCCGAACAGGGGCGCGAGCAGCGGCAGCGCCTTCAGCACCAGCCACGAGCCGCCGGGCCGCAGCGGCGCGAGCCACAGCTCCCAGGCGACGCAGAGCGCGATCAGCGCGACCAGCGCGGCGGATGCCGCGTGGCGCAGCGCGTCAGTACTGGCCACGGCCTTCGGGGTAATGCTTCTCCCAATTGCGCCCGTCGATGGCCCGCACGCCGGTGATGGTGAAGCTGCCCGGGTCCAGGCAGCGGATGTTGACGCTGTAGCCGTCCGGGTGCGAGCGCGGCACGTAGAACGACTTGATGCCGCAATGGCGGCAGAAGAGGTGCTTCGCCACCCGGGTGTTGAACTGGTAGGACACCAGGTCCTCCGCCCCGGAGAGCAGCGTGAACTGCGAAGCCGGCACCATCAGGTGCTGGTACCCGGTCAGGCTGCAGAGCGAGCAGTTGCAGTCGCCGATCTCGAATGCCGCGGGCGCCATGACTTCGTAGCGGACCCTGCCGCAGTGGCAGCCGCCGGTGTGCCGGACCAGTTCCATCAGCGCAATTTTAGTGCGATCTCCGCCAGGCGCCGGCCCTGCGCGATGCACAGCGCGCGCTCGGCGTCGGTCACCGGTAGGTCGTCGGCCATGCCGGCGAAATGGCTGGCGCCGTAGGGGGTTCCTCCCGACCGCGTCGCGTTCAGCTCCGCGTTGCTGTAGGGCAGGCCGACGATCACCATGCCGTGGTGCAGGAGCGGCACCATCATGGCGAGCAGCGTGGATTCGTGCCCGCCGTGCAGGCTGCCGGCGGAGGTGAACACGCAGGCGGGCTTGCCCGCGAGCGCGCCCTTCAGCCACAGCGCGGTGGTGCCCTCCAGGAAGAGCTTCAGCGGCGCGGCGATGCTGCCGAAGCGCGCCGGGCTGCCCAGCGCCAGGCCGGCGCAATCCTCGAGGTCGCGCAGCTCGCAGTAGGGCGCGCCTTCGGGCGGCACCGCGGGCGCCGCGACCTGCGTCGCCGCCGCCACCTTCGGCACCGTGCGCAGCCGCGCCTGCGCGCCGGGCACGCGCTCGATGCCCTCGGCGAGCAGCTCCGCCATGCGGCGCAGCGAGCCGCCGGCGCTGTAGTAGAGGACGAGGATGTCGGCCATGGCGGGCGAAGGTATCATAGCGCCGCGATGCAACTCCCCGACGCCACGCCGCGCAACCTGGGCGAGCTGTCCCGCTTCCTCGTCGCCGCCTACCATCGCATGCTCGAGGACCACTGCCTGCAGGTCGCCGGCAGCCTCACCTTCACCACGCTGCTCGCGCTGGTGCCGCTGGTCACCGTGGCGCTCGCGCTGGTGACCGCGTTCCCGGTGTTCGGCGCGTTCACCAACGGCGTCGACGAATGGCTGGCCGAGAACGTGCTCCCCGAGCAGATCGCCGCCGCGGTGACGCGCTACCTGGCGGAGTTCTCCGGCGCCGCGGCGCGCCTGACGGCGGTGGGCATCGTGTTCCTCGCCATCACCGCGCTGACGACGATGCTGACGGTGGACCGCGCGTTCAACCAGATCTTCCGCGTCGGGCACGAGCGCCCGATCTCGCAGCGCCTGCTCACTTACTGGGCGGTGCTCACGCTGGGCCCGATCCTGGTCGGCCTGAGCATCAGCATGACCTCCTACCTGGTGTCCACGTCGCTGGGCCTCGCCAGGGGCCTGCCGGGCGTGGGCGAGGTGCTGCTGCGGCTGGTGCCGGTGGTGCTCACGAGCATCGCCTTCACGCTGCTGTACATCTGGGTGCCGAACCGGCGCGTGCGCGCGCGCCACGCCCTGGTCGGCGGCATCGTCGCGGGGGTGCTCTTCGAGCTGATGACGCGCGGCTTCGGCTTCTACATCTCGCGCTTCCCGACCTACACCGCGATCTACGGCGCCTTCGCGGCGGTGCCGATGTTCCTGCTCTGGATGTACCTGTCCTGGGTGGTGGTGCTGCTGGGCGGCACCGTGACCGCGCTGGTGCCGGGCTACCGCTTCGGCGACCGGCGCCGCGGCGCCGGCGCCGGGCAGCAGTTCTACGACGCGCTCGCGCTGCTGGGGGAGCTGGTCCGCGCGCAGCGCGCCGGCGAGGCGCGGCCGCTGGCGCGCCTCGCCCACGACCTGCGCCTGCTGCCCGAGCAGTGCGAGCGGCTGCTGGACCGGCTGGCGGGGGCGGGCTGGGCGGCGGCCGCGGGCGGCGACGCCTGGATCCTGGTCCGCGACGCCGGCTCGCTCACGGTCGCGGACGTCTACCGGCTGTTCATCCTCGATGCGCGCGCCGGCGACGCGGCGCTCGCGGAGCTGATCGCCGGCCACCACGAGGACGTCGGCCGGCGCATGGGGATCCGGCTGGGCGAGCTGTTCAAGGAAACGGAGAAGACATGAGCATTGCGCGCAGGGAGCGGCTGATCGTCGCGCTGGACGTGCCCACGGCCGCGGAGGCGCGCGCCCTGGTGGAGAAGCTGGGCGACGCGGCCTGCTTCTACAAGGTGGGGCTGGAGTTGTTCAGCGCCGGAGGCTACTTCGAGCTGATCGAGTGGCTGGCGAGGCGCGGCAACAAGGTGTTCGCCGACCTCAAGCTCTACGACATCCCGGAAACCGTGCGGCGCGCGACCGCCAACTTGGCCGGCAGCGGCGCCACCTTCCTCACCGTGCACGGCCACCGCTCGGTGATGCAGGCCGCGGCGAGGGAGAAGGGCGCCCTGAAGATCCTCGCGGTCACGGTGCTCACCAGCTTCGACGCGAAGGACCTCGCGGAGATGCGCTCCACCGCGACGGTCGAGGAACTGGTGCTGGCGCGCGCCGGCGCCGCGGTGGAATGCGGCTGCGACGGGGTCATCGCCTCGGGGCAGGAATCGCCGAAGCTGAAGGCCGAGTTCGGCTCGAAGCTGCTGGTGGTCACCCCGGGGATCCGGCCCATCGCCGGAGGCGATCCTGCACGGGTCAGGCCCGCGGACGACCAGAAGCGCGCGGTGGACGCGGCGCAGGCCTTCCGCGGCGGCTCGGACTACATCGTCGTCGGCCGGCCGGTGCGCGACGCGGCCGATCCGCGCGCGGCGGCGCTCGCCCTCCAGGACACCATCGCCGGGATCTTCCCCGCGTGATGCAGGCGCTCGCCGGGATCGCCGGCCTGCTCGCGCTGGCGTGGATCGCCTCCGAGAAGCGCGCGGCGATTCCCTGGCGCGCGGTGGGCGCCGGGCTCGCGCTGCAGTTCGCGCTGACGCTCCTGCTGCTCAAGCTCCCCGGCGCGAAGGCCGTGTTCCTGTGGCTGAACGACGTCCTGCTCGGGCTGGAGAAGGCGACCCAGGCCGGCACCGCGTTCGTCTTCGGCTACCTCGGCGGCGGCTCCGTTCCCTTCGCCATCACCGACCCGAACTCCAGCTTCGTGCTCGCGTTCCGCGCCCTGCCCATCGTACTGGTGATGAGCGCGCTCTCGGCGCTGCTCTTTCACTGGCGCGTGCTGCCGGCGATCGTGCGCGCGCTGTCCTGGCTGCTGGAGCGGACCATGAAGGTGGGCGGCGTGGTGGGCCTCTCCACCGCGGCCAACGTGTTCGTCGGCATGGTGGAGGCACCCCTCTTCATCAAGCCCTGGCTCGCGCGCGTCTCGCGCGGGGAACTCTTCGCCATCATGGTCTGCGGCATGGCCTCGATCGCGGGCACGGTGCTGTTCCTCTATGCCGGCATCCTCAAGGGCGCGATGCCCGACGCCATTGCGCACCTGCTCATCGCCTCGGTGCTCGCGGCGCCGGCGGCGCTGGTGGTCGCCTTCCTGATGGTGCCGCCGGAAGGCGCCCCGACGGGCGGCGACATCGACCTGCGCTCGCAGGATTCGGGCAGCATGGATGCGATCACGCGCGGCACGCTGGAGGGCGCCCAGCTGCTGGTGAACATCGTCGCCATGCTGCTCGTCTTCGTCGCGCTGGTGACGCTCGTGAACCTGATCATTGCCCCGTACTCGCTGCAGGGCTTCCTCGGCTGGTTGCTTGCGCCGCTGGCGTGGCTGGCCGGCGTGCCGTGGGCCGAGGCGCAGATCGGGGGATCGCTGCTCGGAACAAAGACCGTGCTGAATGAGCTGGTGGCCTACATCGAGCTGGCGAAGAATGCCGAGCTCTCGGAACGCAGCCGGCTGGTGCTCACCTACGCCCTGTGCGGCTTCGCCAACTTCGGCTCGCTGGGGATCATGATCGGCGGCATGGGCACCATGTGCCCGGAGCGGCGCGGCGAGATCGTGGCGCTGGGCATGAAGTCCATCGTCGCCGGGACGCTCGCCACGTGCCTGGTGGCGGCGATGGTGGGGCTGGTGGCCTGAGGGGGCGCGGCACGGGCAAATGTTACCGATCGTGCACATCTAGGCCGTCTGCGGACCGCGCTATAGTGGCGGCATCCGTTTCCTGACCGGGAGCCAGCCATGATCCGCATCGCAACCCTGGGTTTCGCGCTGGCGCTCGCCGCCGGCGCCGCCGGCGCGCAGAACGCCACCTTCCAGACCCGCTCGCTCACGCCCGAGACCGCGTTGAAGGCCGCGCAGGCGGCCCTCGAGCATTGCCGCAAGCAGGGCTGGCAGGCCGCGGTGGCGGTGGTGGACCGCTCCGGCATCGTGCAGGTGATGCTGCGCGACCGCTTCGCCGGCCCGCACACGGTACGCGTGTCCATCAACAAGGCCTGGACCGCGGCCAGCTTCCGCACCGCGACGCGCGACCTCGCCGCCGAGACGCAGGCCGGGCGGCCGATGAGCGGCCTGCGCAGCCACCCGCGCTTCATGGCGGTGGGCGGGGGGCAGTTGATCGAGGCGAGCGGCTCGTCGCTGGGCGCCATCGGCGTCTCGGGCGCGCCGGGGGGCGATGCCGACGACGCCTGCGCCGCCGCGGGCATCAAGGCGATCGCGGACGCGATCGAGTTCTGAGCGGCGCCGATCCCTGGCTGGAGCGCTGGCTGCCGCTGATCGCGGCGCGCGCCGGCGCCGGGCCGATCCTCGAGCTGGGCTGCGGCGCCGGCCGCGACACGGCGGTGCTCGCCGGCGCGGGCCGGCGCGTCATTGGCGTGGACCTTTCCGCGCCCGCGATCGCCAGGGCGCGCGCGCAGCTTCCGGAGGTCGAGTTCCATTGCCAGGACCTGCGCGCGCCGTTCCCGGTGGCGCGCGCGCCGGTGGTCGTCGCCAGCCTGTCGCTGCACTACTTCCCCTGGGCGGAGACGCTCGCGCTCGCGGCGCGCATCCGCGATCTCCTGCCGCCGGGCGGCCTGCTGCTGTGCCGGCTGAACTCCACCCGGGACCACCACTTCGGCGCCAGCGGCCATCCCCGGATCGAACCGGACTACTACCTGGTGGAGGGCGAGCCGAAGCGCTTCTTCGACCGCGCCGCGGTGCAGGCGCTGTTCGCGCAGGGCTGGCGCATGCTGCAGGCCGAGGAGCATACGGTGGATCGCTACGAGAAGCCGAAGGTGCTGTGGGAAGTCGTGCTGGAGAAGGCCTGATGCGTGTATCCGGCCGGGGGCAATCCGGGGCAGAATCCGCGCATGGAGCGCCTGTTCTTCGCCCTGGGCTGCGTCTCGGGCTTCCTCGCCGTCGGCTTGGGCGCGTTCGGCGCGCATGCGCTGAAGGCGCGCCTCGCGCCCGAGCTGCTCGCCACCTTCGAAGTCGGCGTGCGCTACCAGATGTATCACGCGCTCGCGCTGCTGGCTGTCGCCTGGGCTGCGACTCGCTGGCCGGGAACCCTGGTCAACGCGAGCGGCTGGCTGTTCGTCGCCGGGACCGTGGTCTTCTCCGGCAGCCTCTACGCGCTCAGCCTCACCGGCGTGCGCTGGCTGGGCGCGATCACGCCCATTGGCGGCGCGGCGTTCCTCGCCGGCTGGCTGTGCCTGGCATGGGCGGCGTGGAAGGGCTGAGCAAGGAGGGACGGCGATGAATCGCATCGAGTTCTGGTTCGAGTTCGCGAGCACCTATTCCTACCCGGCGGCGATGCGCGTCACCGGCGCGGCCAAGGCCGCCGGCATCGAGCTCGCCTGGCGGCCGTTCCTGCTCGGGCCCATCTTCAAGGCGCAAGGCTGGGAGGATTCGCCGTTCAATCTCTACCCGGACAAGGGCCGCTACATGTGGCGCGACCTGGAGCGCATCTGCGAGGCGCAGGGCCTGCCGCTGCGCCGGCCCTCGCGGTTCCCGCGCAACGGCCTGCTGCCGGCGCGCATCGCCTGCCGCTTCGCGGAGGAGGACTGGCTGCCGGAGTTCGTGCACCAGGTCTACCGCGCCAACTTCGCCGAGGACCGGGAGATCTCCGATCCGGCGGTGGTGGGCGCCATCCTGCAGGCGGTGGGCGCGCCCGCCGGGGCGCTGGCCGCGGCCGAGTCGCCGGAGGCGAAGGCGAAGCTGCGGGCGCAGACCGAGCGCGCGCAGGCGCTCGGCATCTTCGGCGCGCCCTCGTTCGTGGTGGGCGAGGAGCTGTTCTGGGGCAACGACCGGCTGGAGGCGGCGCTCGCCTGGGCGCGGCGCGCCTAGGCCCTCGGCGCCGCCGCTTCCGCCTTCGCTTCCTCCAGCAGCGCCTCCAGCGCCTCGGCCACGTCCGCGATCCGCTGCGGCCGGTCCTCGCGCCTCTTCTCCAGGCAGGCCTGCACCATCAGGTCGAGCGCGTGCGGGATGGGCTGCGGCGCGACGCTGGAGAGCAGCGGCGGCTCCTCGTTCAGCACCTTGCTGGTGAGGCCGAGGTCGTCGGCGCTGTCGAACAGGCGCCTGCCGGCGAGCATGAAGAAGGCCACCGCGCCGAAGGCGTAGATGTCGGCGCGCGCGTCCACGTCGGCCGGGTCGCGCAGGCGCTCCGGCGCCATGTACATCGGCGTGCCCAGGATGCGCAGGCCGCGGGTCAGGTCGCGGCTGTGCTCCATCGCGGTGTTCTTGGCGAGGCCGAAGTCGAGGATCTTGACCACGTCCTCGGCGCCGCCGCGGCGGCAGACCATGATGTTCTCGGGCTTGATGTCGCGGTGCACCAGCCCGGCGCGGTGCGCCACCGCCAGGCCGGCGCAGACCTGGCGCAGGATGGGCAGCGCGCGGGCGACCGGGATCGCGCCTTCCTTCGCCACCAGCTCGCCCAGGTTGATGCCCTCCAGGTACTCCATCGCGTAGTAGAACAGGCCTTCCGAGCTGCGGCCGTAGTCGTAGACCTCGACGATGTTCGGGTGCGCGAGCGCGCTCGCCATCTGCACCTCGCGCTCGAAGCGCGCGATCATCTCGTCGGAGGCGCGCGCCGGCTTGAGCAGCTTCACCGCGCAGGGGCGCTTCAGCAGGTCGTGGCGCGCGAGGTACACGTTCGCCATGCCGCCCTCGCCGATCGGCTTCTCCAGCCGGTAGGCGCCGATCTTGCGCTGGCCGCCCAGCTCGCCGCGCAGGCGCAGCACCGAGAGCCAGGAGGCGAGCGCGGCCGCGGCGGCGATCACCAGGGCGCCGAACACCACGCCGAAGGCGATGCGCAGGTACTGCAGCGGGGCGTAGGCTTCCGCGGCCTCGATCTCGATCGCGATGCCGAGGCCCAGGTCGGGCAGCCAGCGCCAGGCCCCGATCACCTGCGCGCCGCGCGCGTTCGGGTAGGGCGACATGGACTCGCCCTGGGTGCGCTCCAGCGCCGCCGGCTCGAGCCCGGGAATGGCGACGCGCGCAGGGCCGCCGAAGCGGCCCTGCGACAGCTGCTCGCCGCGCTCGTCGAAGGCGAACACGTCGCCGGTGTCACCCGGGCGGGCGGCGGCGAGGATCGCGCTCCAGGTGCCGTCCGCCGGTTCGGCGATGTTGAGGGCGGCCACCACGCGGCCCGCCTCGTCGCGCACCGGCGTCGCGATCCAGCCGAAGGCCGGGCCCTCGCGCAACTGCGGCGGGCTGGCGACGCGGTCGGCGTCGCGGAACGGCCGGATGAAGCGCGATTCGCCGCGGAACACCGCCGCCAGCTGCGGCAGGAAGCGCCCCGCGGTGACCTCCAGCCCACAGTATTCCGGGAAGCGCGTCGCCACCAGCCGGCCCGAGGGCAGGACCACGTTGAAGGTGGAATCGCCGATGTCGCGCAGCAGCGGGCGCAGCACCGCCTCGAGGCGCTCGCGCGCCTCGCCCCGGCAATAGTCGGACGGCGCCGCGCCCTCGCGCCCGGCGATCGCGAGCAGGGCGCCGATCGCGCGGCGCGCCTCGGGCTCGCGCGCGACGCGCTCGGCGTCCCCTGTCTCCTCCTTGACCCAGACGCGCAGCGCGTTCACCTGCGCATCGAGCAGGCTGCGCATGGTGACGGCGCGGATCTCGCGCAGCGAATCCTCGACCGCGCGGTAGGTCCACCAGCCCAGCGCCACCAGCAGCGCCGAGGCCGACAGCACCAGCGCGATGCCGGCAGGCGAGAACCAGCCGGCGCGCCCGGACCGGCGCGGCAGCAGCGAACCGGCGGGGTGGACGGTGCTGGGGTCGGCCGTCGTGGTCAGGCCGGCGTCAGGGGATGGGAACCGCGGCGAGCAGGAGGGCGCCGACGTCCACGCGCCGCGCGGCCTCGTTCGCCGGCCGCAGGCGGTGCCCGGCGACGCCGGGCAGCACCGCCTGCACGTCCTCCGGGATCACCTTGTCGCGGCCCTCGATCAGGGCCCAGGCGCGCGCCGCGTGCAGCAGCGCGAGCGCGGCGCGCGGCGACAGGCCGGCCTGGAACTCCGGCGAGCGGCGCGTGAAGTCCACCAGCGCCTGCACGTAGTCGAGCAGCGCCGGCGCGACGTGCACCGACTGCACGTTCGCCTGGAGCTCCAGCAGTTCCGCCGGCGACAGGCACGGCTCCAGCGTCGCCAGCAGGTCGCGGCGGTCGACGCCGGCGAGCAGCGCGCGCTCGGCCTCGTGCCCGGGGTAGCCCAGCTCGATGCGCATCAGGAAGCGGTCCAGCTGCGATTCGGGCAGCGGGAAGGTGCCGACCTGCTCGGTCGGGTTCTGCGTCGCGATGACGAAGAAGGGCTCGGGGAGCTTCCTCGTCTCGCCCTCGGCGGTGACCTGGTGCTCCTCCATCGCCTCCAGCAGCGCCGACTGGGTCTTGGGCGTGGCGCGGTTCACCTCGTCGGCGAGGATCACCTGGGCGAAGATCGGCCCGGGGTGGAACTTGAAGCTGCCGCTGTCGCGCTCGTACACCGAGACGCCGAGGATGTCCGCGGGCAGCATGTCGCTGGTGAACTGGATGCGCTGGAACTGCAGGCCCAGCGCGCGCGCCAGCACGTGCGCGAGCGTGGTCTTGCCCACGCCAGGCAGGTCCTCGATCAGCAGGTGGCCGCGCGCCAGGATGCAGGCGAGGGACATGCGGATCTGCGCCTCCTTGCCGAGGATGATGCGGTTGGCGGCGTCGAACACGCGCGCGAGCGGGGTCTGCGGCAGGGGCTGGAGCTTCTGTTTCATGAGCATGGGCGGATTCTACTCGATGCGTTAATATTCATGCACTTATGCCTACGGCCTTCATCACCCATCCGGACTGCCTGAAGCACGAAATGGGCCGCGGCCATCCGGAGCAGCCGGCCCGCCTGACCGCGATCGAGGACCAGCTGATCGCCTCGGGGCTGGAAGCCCACCTGAAGCGCTACGACGCCCCGCTCGCGACCGACGAGCAGGTGGCCCTGGTGCACCCCATGGAGTACGTGACCGCGATCCGCGAGGCGGCGCCGGAGTCCGGCACCGTGCACCTGGACCCGGACACCGCGATGAACCCGCACTCCCTTGGTGCCGCGCTGCGCGCCGCTGGGGCGGCGGTGCTGGCGACGGATTTGGTCATGACGGGCGAGGCGCGCGCCGCCTTCTGCAGCGTGCGCCCGCCCGGGCACCACGCCTGCCGCGTGCGGCCGATGGGCTTCTGCATCTTCAACAATGCCGCGGTGGCGGCCCGGCGCGCGCAGGCCGCGCACGGCGCGAAGCGCGTCGCGATCATCGATTTCGACGTCCACCACGGCAACGGCACCGAGGACATCTTCGCCGGCGACCCGTCGGTGCTCATGGCCTCCACCTTCCAGCACCCGTTCTACCCGTACAGCGGCACCGAGGAGCCGGCCTCGAACATGATCAACGTGCCGCTGGCGGCCGGCGCCGGCTCGAGGCAGTTCCGCGAGGCGGTCGAGCAGCACTGGATACCCGCGCTCGACGAATTCAAGCCTGAACTGGTGGTGTTCTCCGCCGGCTTCGACGCCCACGTCGAGGACGAGATGGCGATGCTGCAGCTGCGGGACGACGACTACGCCTGGGTCACCGCGCAGGTGAAGGCGGTGGCCGACCGGCATGCGAAGGGCCGCATCGTCTCCGTGCTGGAAGGGGGCTACGCCCTGTCCGCGCTCGGGCGCTGCGTGGTGCGGCATGTGAAGGTGCTGGCGGAGCTGGGGTAATGGGGTCGCCAGGACTATGATTCCGCACTGAGCCATGGCACATCCGTCCACCACCCTGCACGCGCATCGCGAGGAAGTGCTCCGGATTGCCCGGGCGCACGGGGCTCGGAACGTGCGCGTATTCGGTTCGGTCGCGCAAGGCAGGGACAGGGACGGCAGCGACGTGGATTTGCTGGTCGACGTTGACGGCTCGGTCACCCTGTTCACCCTCGCCGGTCTGGAGCAGGCATTGCGCGAACTGCTGGGCGTGCGGGTGGATGTGCGCACGCCGGCGGAGATTTCCCGGTACATCCGCGACCGGGTTCTTGCCGAGGCAAAGCCGTTGTGAACGAACGCGACGGTCTGCGCCTGCGCCACATCGTGGATGCCGCAGAGCGGATCGCCGCATACCTGGGCGGTGTCGACCGTGCGGGGTTCATGGCCAACCGCATGCTGCAGGATGCGGTGATTCGCAACCTGGAAGTCATTGGCGAGGCTTGCGTCAACCTTACCGCGGAACTTCGCGACGCGAATCCAGGTATTCCGTGGTAGCGCGCAAGCGGGATTCGGAATCGGCTGGTGCATGGCTATTTCGATGTCGACCTGGGCGTGGTGTGGCAGACGGCGACAGATTCGTTGCCGCAGTTTGCGGATCAGGTGAGGAAGCTGTTGAAGACGTAAGGGGGATGCGTGGGTGGACAAATGTTACCGATCGGTAACATTTGACCCCGCCCCGCGCCGCCAGACAGACGCCAGCCACGGCTGCTGCTCCCGCGGCAGGCCGGCGGGACGGTAGTAGTGCTCCAGTTCCTCGAAGCCAGCCGCGACCATGAACCGCCGCCACTGTTCGAGGTCGTGGTAAACCCCGTAGCGCCCGCGATTCCAGCCTTCCTGGTTCTCCCCGCGCGGGTTGGAGCTGAACAGCACGCCGCGGGGCTTGAGAGATCTACCTAGCTCCTTCAACACCCGCGGGAGTTCCTGCGAAGGCACGTGGAAGAGCGACGCGTTCGCAAAGATCCCGTCGAAGCGTCCGGCTGGGAGATCCAGTTGCAGGAAATCCTGCCGCAGCACCTCGCAGCCGCTGTCCGCCCGTGCCATGGCCGCAAAAGCCTCCGACCCATCCAACCCCACCGCGACATGCCCCAGCGCGGTGAAGGCCTTCAAATCCCGCCCCGGCCCGCAGCCGAAGTCGAGGATGGCGAACGGCGGCGCGCCCTCGATGTGGCGCAGCAGCGCAGCGATGTTCTGGCTGACGTCGTGGTCCTTGGTGCCGGCACGGAAGTCCTCGGCGCGGCGCTCGTAGTGCTCGAGCGTTGCGGCGGAAATCCGGGCGAGCTCGGCCGCTTCGATCCGGCTCAGGCGGCGACCGCCTCGTCGGCGGAGGCGAGCACCGCACGCGCCGCGGCATCGAAGGCCGCCGGATCGGGCGAGGCGACGCTCACGCGCCGCGCCTGCGCGAGCCTGGGGAAGTTGGTTGGCGCCGAGCGCCTATAGGCCGGGTCGTAGTGCTCCTCCAGCAGCCGTGCCACCAGCGCCGGCCATTCGCCCTTCGCCGCCATCGCCTTCCACTCGCCGATGCGCTCGCGCCCGTGCAGCGCCACCAGGCAATCCAGCTGCAGGTTGAGCGCCGGCAGGTCGGCGAAGAAATGGCGGTACTCATCGAGGAGCAGGGCGACGCGCGCCTCGCGCGCGGTCTCCAGCAGCACGCATTCGCTCGCGCGCATGCGCGTGATGAGGGCCTCCGGAACCTGCACCTGGCCGATCTTGCGGCTCTCGCCCTCGACGTAGACCGGTTTCGAGGGATCCAGTTTTTCCAGCTCCGCGAGCAGGCGGCTCTCGAACATCTTCTGCGACGGCTGCGGCCGCTCGGGCAGGTTGCCCAGCACCGAGCCGCGATGCGCGGCGAGGTCCTCGAGGTCCAGGACTTGCGCTCCGGCGGCACGCAGCGCCTGCAGCAGCCGGCTCTTGCCGCTGCCGGTGACGCCGTGGACGACGCGGAAAGCGAAGGTCACCGGCAGGGTGGCGAGGCGCTCGACCACATGGCGCCGGTAGGCGCGGTAGCCGCCCTCCAGCGTCTTCGCCTCCCAGCCGATCTCGCGCAGGATGTGCGCCATGGCGCCGGAGCGCTTGCCGCCGCGCCAGCAGTAGACCAGCGGCCGCCAGCCGCG
>CAZMDA010000049.1:0-27670 GCA_964564865.1 uncultured Bordetella sp.
TCGGCGGCCTGAGGAACGCCTTCGCCGCCTCCTCCCAGTGCTCGCCGTCGAACTCCCGCACCGGGATGCTCGCCACGTCCACGCCCTCCAGGCAGCGCACGTTCACGGCCCAGCGGGTCGGGTCGAGGCGCGGGCGGACGAAGGGGTGGATGCCGCAGTGGCGGCAGAAGTAGTGCTTCGCCGTCCTGGTGCCGAACTGGTAGAGCTCGAGGTCGGCTTCGCCGGCGAGGATGCGCAGATTGGCGTCGGTGGCGCCGTGCCAGAGGGCGCCGCGTTTGGAGCAGATGGAACAGTTGCAGTAGACGACGTGGTCGAGCTTGGTGGTGAGCTCGAAGGTGACGCGGCGGCAGTGGCAGGCGCCTTGGTAGGTTTGCTGAATGGAGTTCACTTCCTTAACGTTCGCAGCCAGACACCCTGCGCATAGGCGCGTTCAGCGCCGGGCGAAAAGCGTCGTTCTGCGCTGCGGTGTTAGGCAGCATCTGCGTCCATTTTGTTGAGCTCGACAATGAAAATGGAGCACATGCGAAGCCTGTCGGGTTCTGGGGCGGCTGCCAGTTTACGAACAATGTCATCGCGCTGCGTTGTGCCGTTGGTTTGAGGTTCTCGGTTCGCGCCAATGTAAAGCTGGAACACCAGCCCTTCGTTACCGAGCTCTTCGCGCGTGAGATCAGTGTAGGCACCGTAGCACTGCATGAGCAGAAGTAGATTGTCAACCTCGTCCAGTGCAATAGACGCTTCGGCGTCTCGGTCAGCGTGCTTCAAAAAGTTTGCAACCTTGCCGCGCTGTCGCCAGAACTCTCGTGCCGCACCTGGAGAGACCGTTACCGAAACGTCATCGATCTTGGAGTCGGACCCAATTGACAACTGCTCTGCAATGGATTTCACCCATGCCATGAACTCGGCATCATTCTCAAGGTGCTTGGGCAGAGTTCCGCGGCGATAGTCACGCACGACATAGAAAATCGACATGAGGTAAACGTTCGCGGCCTCGTCCAAGCCGCGGTCAGCCTTTAGATCGGAGAGGACACGATACGCGGCTGCGGCTACTGTGTGGACCGCAAGCTCGTCCTCGCCGCCGAAGTACATGCGAATTGCGGCGCGCAGTTGCCGCTGCGCGGCAGCCAACTTCGTGATGTGGAGACGGGCAGTCACATGGGCGCGTGTCGTTGATGTTGCCTAACGCCCGTGCTCAGCCCGCCGAGCGCAACGTGGGATCGCACGGCGGAGGTTCGCGACGCCGTGCGCGTCGGCTGGAGCGCGTGGTTAGGCATTCGTTCTCAACTCCAGTCTTGGCCCATGTACAGGGTCATTTCTCGCACCTCTAGCTCATCGAGAAATCGGAGCGTTGACCCACACCAATTGGCAACGTTTAGTTCAACGTGCCAACTACTCGCGCCCCTGCTTCCGTAAAGGTTGTAGAACCCGCTCCAATACTGAATGGCCTTGCCCGTAGTAGCTCCCTTAACTATCGAGAGTTCCGTGTTTGTCGCATGAATGATCTTGTTGGAACATTCCCGAAGCGTCAGATCGAAATCCCCAAGGCGGACGTCACCTAGCTTTGATATGTGGGCGGCCTCGAGAGCTTCCTGATATTGCTCGGGATCAGAGTTCTTTGTGCAGTACTCATCGATCATCCGGAGCTTCACTGCGCATTCGATGGTGTAGTTGCTTACGATAGTCTTCATCCAACCCCAGTATTCGTCTAATTCTCCGTCTCCTTGATCTTCATCGCCTCCAATCCCCCTCGCGGCGCAGTACGCGTGCGACCCGTAACACGCGTGCGCGAGAACAATGAGCTTCTCTCGAATCCCATCTATGTCAATGGCGTGTGACACTGATGCCTAGCGTCCGCAGTCATCGGCGCGCGCTGCTCTTGCGCGAGTCCGATGCACTGCGTGGTTAGCCCTGCGGCTGCGGGGGCGGTTGTTCATCATGTTCTGCAGCTTCCGCCGGCTCTTCTGGCAGAGGTGGAGTCTCAGGAGGAATACGCTGCCGGATTCGCGCACAAACGGCGCTTATCGACGAACGCATCCGCCACCACGATATCAAGAAGTACGCGCCGAGCAGAACCCCGACTACCGCGACAACAATGAAAGTGGTTTCGACCGTCTTGTCGGCGAAGGTCGCGGACGCGAGAGTACAAACAGACGCGAAGGCAACTGAAAGAAGAAAAATCGCAAAGTTCAACTGAGTGTCTGCTGGCGACCCCTTCTCAAAGAGTTCAAGCTCGCTGTCCTTGATCTCGTAGAGGTCAACAGACTCAACGCGCCCCCGTCGAATGACCAGCGGCTTCGCTGCTTCAACATCGCGGGGCGCGTCGGCGGCTACAGGTTTTTCTTGAGCCACGCCGTGTGCCCCTCGCTAATGGCATTGCGCCACGCTGCTTCTGTGCCGGAGCGAACCACAAAAATCCGGTCGCCGCGCTTGAGTGTTGTGGTGAGGTGATCCCGTACCTCGGACGCCTTCTTATCCGTGGTTATCGCCCAACACGTGTTATTGATCGGGCAATAGCCCGGATAGGTTTTCAACTCCTCTCGCAGCCGGTTACGCGTCTCTGTGCTGGCGACTTGGAACGAGACGATGTAGCAGGTCATGTCAGCAGCTTATCCCGGGATGATCTGCAGGGCTAACGAGAAGCAATTGACTTAATAGTTGACACTTTGTCACCTATCTCGATTTATCGAAACTGTCCCCACTAGTACGCTCCACAAATCTCAAATCGAGATTCCCGTCCCCACTACCTGAACACATTCCTGCACCTCGTCTCCCTCAACCCAAACGCCGCCCCCACCCCCATCCCCGCCACCACCGCCAGCAACCCCGCCGCCCGGCAATACGCCTCCAGCTTCGACACGTCCGCCGAAGCATCCAGGATCCACCCCACCGCCGGCTGCAGCAACGCCGTCCCCAGGAATCCCCCGACGTTGACCAGGCTGGTCGCCGTCCCGGACAGCTCCGGAGGATTCACTTCCTTGGCCAGCGCCCAGCACAGCACAACGCTCCCCATCCCCAGCCCGATCAAGGCGTACACGACATAGGACACCGCCAGCGGCAGCTTCCAGCCAAGCACCAGCGGCGCCCAGCACAGCAGGAACAGCAAGGAAACGCCGCGCAGCAACGGCCGGCGCAGCCCCATGCGGTCGGAAAGGGTTCCGACGACAGGCGCGCCGAAGGCCAGGCCAAGGATCATCACGGTGACGTGCAGGGTCGCCTCCGAGCGCGACAGGCCCAGGCCGTCGGTGAGGTAAGGCACCGCCCAGAGGCCGGAGAAGGTGAGGTAGGAGCCGATGAGGCCGGTGTGCATGACGAAGGCGAGCCAGGTCTGCGGATTGCGCGCCACCAGTCCCAGCCCGGAAGCCCAGCCGGCGCGCTTGGGCGCAACCGCGGCGGAGGCCACGCCCGGCGGCGCATCCTGTACCCAGAACCAGAGCGCGGCCGCGAGAACCAGCGAGACATACCCGGCGCCGGCGAAGACGAAGTTCCACGACACATGCTGCATCGCCCAGGCCAGCGGCCAGGCGCCGAGCATGCCGCCCATGTTCCCCACCAGCTGCAGGATGCCGACCCAGGTGCCGAACTCGTTGTCCCGGAACCAGTTGGCAATGAGCTTGAGCACGGAGACGAACGCCACCGCCACGCCCAGCCCCACCAGTGCCCGCCCCCCCAGCAGCCACGCCACGCTGGGCGCATACGCGAACATCAGGGATCCGATCCCCGCCACCACCATGCCGCCGGCGAACAGCTTGCGCGGGCCGATGGTGTCGGCCAGCACGCCGGAGGGCAGCTGCATCGCCGCATAGGGATAGAAGTAGAACGCGGCGACGAAGCCGAGCATGGTGGAGCTGAGCGCATAGGCCTCGCGCAGGTCGGCGGCGACCGTCCCCGGCGCGACGCGATGGAAGAACGCGAGCACGAAGCCGAGGGTGCCCAGCGCGAACGCGAGCAGCCGGATGCGCCGCAGCTGCGGCGACAGCGCCGCGCTCAACCCATCACCCGCAGCGCGCCCGGGAGGACCTCGATCGCGATCCGTTTCGCCGGCGGCAGCGGCAGCTCGCCGTCCAGCTCCAGGTCCAGGGGCTCGATGGCCTCGAGGAGGACGCGCCTGGCGCGCGCGAGGCGGATGCGCGGATGCCCGGCATGGCGCCCGAGCATGATGAGCGGCACCAGGCCCAGGATCCCCAGCCGCCCCACCGCATCCACCATGAGCAGGTCGAGCAGCCCGTCGTCGCCCTGCGCCTGCGGCGTCACGCGGAAGCTGCCGCCGAAGCTGACCCCGTTCATCACCGCCGTCATGGCGGTGCGCAGGCGCTCGGGCGGCGCGTCGTCCAGGCGGATGCGGACGTTCAGCTTCGGGTAGCGGACCAGGGTGAGCACCAGCGCGCCGAGGTAGGCGCCCAGGCCGGTCAGGAACGGCGGCACGCGCGCGATGTTGCGCGCCCCGTGCGCGCCGAAGCCGATGTCCATGCCGTTGATGAAATAGCGGGTGCCCCCGGCCTCGACGCGGCCGACGTCGTAGGGGCGCATCCGGCCCGCGGCCAGGCGCGCCACCGCGTCGCCGGGCGCCAGCATCTTGGCGAAGTCATCGCCGCTGCCGCAGGGCAGCACGCCCAAGGCCGCCGTGGCGCCGGCGCGCATCAGGCCGTTGGCCACCTCGTGCACGGTGCCGTCGCCGCCGGCGGCGACCACGCAGCCGTAGTCCCTCGCCCGGGATTCAGCGAACGCGAGCGCGTCACCAGCCTTGGCCGTTGCCACCTCGTCGAAGTCCAATCCGGCGGCGGCGAGCTGCGCCGCGAACTGCGGCCACAGCCTGAGGGCGCGGCCGCGCCCGGCCGCGGGGTTGCGGATGAGGAGGAACCGCAGCTACTTCTTCCAGGAAGGATCGCGCTTCTCGATGAAGGCGTTCATGCCTTCCCGCCCCTCCGGATGCGCGAAGTCCGAGGAAATGACCTTGCCCGCGAGGGCGTAGGCCTGCTCCAGGTTCAGGTCCATCTGCTGGTAGAAGCCGCGCTTGCCGGCGGCGACGGTGGCCGGGGGCTTGGCGGCGAGCTTCGCCGCGAGCTCGTCCACCGCGGCGTCCAGCTCCGCGGCCGGCACGACGCGGTTGACCAGGCCCCACTCCATGGCGCGCTGGGCGCTGATCGGGTCGCCGGTGAGCAGCATCTCCATGGCGTGCTTGCGCTGCAGGTTGCGGCCGATGGCCACGCCCGGCGTGGAGCAGAAGAAGCCCCAGCTGACGCCGGAGGTGACGAACTTGGCGGTGTCCACGGCCACGGCGAGGTCGCACTGCGCCACCAGCTGGCAGCCGGCAGCAGCGGCGGCGCCCTGCACCTTCGCGATCACGGGTTGCGGCAGCTTCGGGATGGCGGCCATCATGCGGCTGCACTGCTCGAACAGGGCGACGATCTTCGGCTGCTCGCCCAGCGCCTGGATCTCCTTCAGGTCGTGCCCGGCGCAGAAGCCCTTGCCGGTGCCGGTGAGGACGACCACGCGCACCGCCTTGTCCGCGGCGATGGCGTCGAACGCGGATTGCAGCGCCGAGAGCATCTCCGAGGTGAGCAGGTTCATCTGCTGCGGCCGGTTCAGCGTCAGCGTGGCGACGCCGCCGCGGTCCTCGCGCAGCAGGACGGGACCTTCGGGCTTGGGAACGGCGCTCATCTGTCCTCCTAGGCGTCGATTGCGCTGGTGGATTTCGCCTTCTCGCGCAGCACGAACTTCTGGATCTTGCCGGTCGAGGTCTTGGGCAGCTCGCCGAAGGCCACCGCCTTGGGCGCCTTGAAGTGCGCCAGGTGCTGGCGGCAGAAGGCGATGATCTCGGACTCGGTGGTGCTCGCCCCGGGCTTGAGTTCCACGAAGGCATAGGGCGTCTCGCCCCACTTCGAATCGGGCTTGGCCACCACCGCGGCGGCCAGCACCGACGGGTGCCGGTAGAGCACGTCCTCCACTTCCAGCGACGAGATGTTCTCGCCGCCCGAGATGATGATGTCCTTGGAGCGGTCCTTGATCTTGATGTACCCATCTTCCTGCAGTACCGCGAGGTCGCCGGAATGGAACCAGCCGCCGGCGAAGGCCTTCTGCGTGGAGGCCGGGTTTTTCAGGTAGCCCTTCATGGTGATGTTGCCGCGGAACATGATCTCGCCCATGGTCTCGCCGTCGGCGGGCACCGGCTGCATGGTCTCCGGGTCCATCACCGTGAGCCCCTCCTCCATCAGGTAGCGCACGCCCTGGCGGCCGTTCAGCCGCGTGCGCTCGGCGATGTCCATCGCGTTCCATTCCTCGTGCTTGGCGCAGACCGTGGCCGGGCCGTAGACCTCCGTCAATCCGTACACATGGGTGATGTCGAAGCCGAGGCGCTCCATGCCCTCGATCATCGCCGCCGGCGGCGCGGCGGCGGCCACCATGCCGCTCACCTTGTGCGTGATCCCCTGCTTCAGCTCGTCCGGGGCGTTGATGAGCGTGGAATGGACGATGGGCGCGCCGCAGTAGTGCGACACCTTGTGGGTGCGGATGGCCTCGAAGATGGCCTTCGCCTCCACGCGGCGCAGGCAGACGTTGGTGCCCGCATTGGCGGCCATCGTCCAGGGGAAGCACCAGCCGTTGCAGTGGAACATGGGCAGCGTCCACAGGTACACCGCGTGCTGCGGCATGCTCCAGGTGACGATGTTGCACACCGCGTTGAGGTACGCGCCGCGGTGGTGGTAGACCACGCCCTTGGGGTCGCCGGTGGTGCCGGAGGTGTAGTTGAGCGAAATCGCGTCCCACTCGTCGTCCGGCAGCTTCCAGGCGTAGGCCGGGTCGCCCCCGGCGATGAATTCCTCGTAGCCGGTGTCGCCGAGGCGCTTGCCCTCCCCGCCGTACTCGCTGTCGTCCACGTCCACCACGTAGGGCTTGCGCTTGGCGAGCTTGAGCGCCTTCTCGATGGTGGGCGAGAACTCGCGGTCGGTGATGAGCAGCTTCGCCTCGCCGTGGTCCAGCATGAAGGCGATGGCCTCGGCGTCCAGGCGCGTGTTGAGCGTGTTGAGCACCGCCCCGGCCATGGGCACGCCGAAATGGCACTCGTACATCTCGGGGGTGTTGGCCAGCATCGCCGCCACGGTGTCGCCCTTGCCCAGCCCGCGCTTGGCCAGCGCGGAGGCGAGGCGGCGGCAGCGGGCGTAGGTGTCCGCCCAGGTGAAGCGGCGCCGGCCATGGATGACCGACGTGCGCTTCGGGTACACGTACGCGGCGCGCTCCAGGAAACCCAGGGGCGTCAAGGGGGCATGGTTCGCGGGATTCTTCGGCAGGTCGCGATCGTAGGGGTTGGCGGCGGCGCTCATATCGGCTAAGTATAAGTCCATGAAACACGTCCGCCGCAGCCACGCCATCGTGCTCGCGCTCCCGCCCGCCGAGGCGTTCGCGCTGTTCACGCCGGCCGGGGAAAAGCGCTGGATCCGCGACTGGGACCCCCGCTACGTCCATCCCGCCTCCGGCGAAACGCAGGCCGGGATGGTGTTCACCACCGGCGAGGGCGAGGAGCGGACCTACTGGTCGCTGGTGGACTACGACCCCCGGGGCCTGCGCTCGCGCTATGCGCGCGTGACGCCGGCCTCGCGCTTCGGCTTCGTCGAGGTCGCGTGCGAGCCGGATGCGGGCGGCACGCGCGTGACGGTCACCTACACGTTCACCGCGCTGACCCCGGCGGGCGAGGCTTTCCTCGCGGGCTTCGGCGAGGATGCGTTCCGCGCCATGATCGAGGGCTGGAAGGGCCTCATCGAAGCCTGGCTGCG
Source organism: uncultured Bordetella sp. (assembly GCA_964564865.1). Lineage (GTDB taxonomy): Bacteria > Pseudomonadota > Gammaproteobacteria > Burkholderiales > SG8-39 > RBG-16-66-20. Next base: position 7,764 of record CAZMDA010000049.1, read on the forward strand.
GCAGCGGCGCTGAGCCTCCATGGAACACAAGATCGTCCTCATCACGACGCTCGCCGCGGCCTTCGGCCTGGCCCTGATCTTCGGCTTTGCCGCCGCCCGCCTGAAGATTCCCGCGCTGGTGGGCTATCTCGTCGCCGGCATCGTGATCGGCCCCTATACCCCGGGCTTCGTCGCCGACACCGACCTGTCGCAGCAGCTGGCCGAGATCGGCGTCATGCTGCTCATGTTCGGCGTCGGCCTGCATTTCTCGCTCCAGGACCTGCTGTCGGTGCGGCGCATCGCCCTGCCCGGCGCGGTAGCGCAGATCGGGGTGGCCACCGCCATGGGCGCCGCCGTGGCGCACTTCTGGGGCTGGAGCCTGGCCGCGGGACTGGTGTTCGGCCTCGCCCTGTCGGTGGCGAGCACCGTGGTGCTGCTGCGGGCGCTGGAGGCGCGCGGCGTGCTGGAGTCCATGAACGGCCGCATCGCGGTGGGCTGGCTGGTGGTCGAGGACCTCGCCATGATCCTTGTGCTGGTGCTGCTGCCGCCGATCGCGGCCGGGCTGGGCGATGCCGATCTCCTCGGCACCCTGGGCCTGACCCTCGGCAAGGTGGCACTGTTCATCGTCCTGATGCTGGTGGTCGGCAAGCGCATCTTCCCCTGGCTGCTGTGGCAGGTGGCGAAGACCGGCTCGCGGGAGCTGTTCACGCTGTGCGTGATCGCCGCCGCCATCGGCATCGCCTATGGCTCGGCGGCGCTGTTCGGCGTGTCCTTCGCGCTGGGCGCCTTCTTCGCCGGCATGGTGCTGCGCGAGTCCGAGCTCTCCCACCGCGCCGCCGACGAATCCCTGCCCCTGCGGGACGCCTTCTCGGTGCTGTTCTTCGTCTCGGTGGGCATGCTGTTCGACCCGGCGATGCTGTTCGAGCAGCCGCTGCGGGTGCTGGCCGTGGTGGCGATCATCGTCTTCGGCAAGACCGTGGCCGCCTTCCTCATCGTGGTCGCGTTCCGCTACCCGCTCAACACCGCGCTCACGGTGTCGGCCAGCCTGGCGCAGATCGGGGAGTTCTCCTTCATCCTGGCGGGCCTGGGCGTGGCCCTGGGCCTGCTGCCGGCCGAGGGCCTGGGCCTGGTGCTGGCCGGGGCGCTGATCTCCATCGCCCTCAACCCGCTGGTGTTCCGCATGATCGAGCCGGCGCAGCGCTGGATCCGCTCCCGCTCCTCGCTCGCGCGCCTGATGGAACGGCCGGACGATCCGCTGGCGCAGCTGCCGGAGACCATCACCCACGAGTCGCTCGCGGGCCAGGTGGTGCTGGTGGGCTACGGCCGGGTGGGACGCCGCATCGGCGAGAGCCTCGCCGCGCGCGGCCTGCGCTTCACGGTCGCCGAGGAGAACCGCGAGGTGGTGGAGCAGCTGCGCGCGAAGGGCGTGCCCGCGGTCTCCGGCGACGCCGCCGAGCCCGCGGTCCTGATCCAGGCGCACGTCGCCAACGCGCGCATGCTGGTGGTGGCGGTGCCCGACGCGCCCAAGGCCCGCAAGATGATGGAGACGGCGCGCATGCTCAACCCCGGCATCGAGGTGGTGGTGCGCGTCCACAGCGACGAGGAGGCGGAGCTGCTGCGCGGCGACGGCGCGAACCTGGTGTTCATGGGCGAGCACGAACTGGCCGCCGGCATGACGCGGCACATCCTGGAGCGGCTGGCGGGCTAGGCCTGCAACTTGCGCCAGACGCTGGCGCCGCCCTTGGCGACCTTGTCCAGCGCATCCAGGTAGGCCTGGTGCGCGGCCTCCTCCTCCCGGCTCGCCTTGAGCACCGTGAGCTTGGAGGCATCCACCCGCGCCACCGCCGCCGCGGCTTCCGCGGGCGTGTCCATCTCGATCACCAGGCTCTCCTGCCCCCGCGTCATGGCGAGGTACACGTCCGCGAGCAGGCGCGCATCCAGCTGCGCGCCGTGCAGCGTGCGGTGCGCGTTGTCGATCGCGTAGCGCTCGCACAGGGCGTCGAGCGAGTTGCGCTTGCCCGGATGCAGCTCGCGCGCCATCGCCAGCGTGTCCACCACGCCGCTGACGTGGCCCGCGAGCCGGCCCAGGCCCGCCCGCGCCAGTTCCGCGTCGAGGAAGCCGACGTCGAAATCCGCGTTGTGGATGATGAGCTCGGCCCCGGCGATGTAGTCGAGGAACGCCGCCGCGATGTCGGCGAAGCGCGGCTTGTCGGAGAGGAACTCCCGCGTCAGGCCGTGCACCTTCGCCGCGCCCTCGTCGATGTCGCGCTCCGGGTTGAGGTACTGGTGGAAGCCGCGCTCGCCGACGCGCCGGTTGAGCAGCTCGACGCAGCCGATCTCCACCACCCGGTCGCCGTTCTTCGCGTCCAGGCCGGTGGTCTCGGTGTCGAGCACGATCTGCCGCGCCGCCATCTCAGCCGGCCTCGCCGGCGCCCCTGTTCGCCAGCGCATCCGCGCGCTCGTTCTCCGGGTGCCCGGCGTGCCCCTTCACCCAGTGCCACTCCACGTCATGGCCGCCGGCCACCGCGTCCAGCGCCCGCCACAGGTCGGCGTTCTTCACCGGCGCCTTCGCCGCGGTGCGCCAGCCGCGCCGCTTCCAGTCGTGGATCCACTCCGAGATGCCCTTCTGCACGTACTGCGAGTCGGTGTAGACCTTCACCCGGCTGCGGCGCTTCAGCGCCGACAGGCCCTCGATCACCGCCTGCAGCTCCATGCGGTTGTTGGTGGTGGCCGCCTCGCCGCCGTAGAGCTCCTTCTCGCGGCCGCGGGCGCGCAGGATCACGCCCCAGCCGCCGCGCCCGGGATTGCCCTTGCAGGCGCCGTCGGCGTACAACTCCACGACCTCCTCACTCATGGTACTCGCGCGCCGAGCCGTTGCGCTGCGACACCGCGGCCACCGCGCGCCGCCGCGCGCGCTCGCGGCGCCAGGCCGGGGTGATGACGCGCATGCCGTGCACCCGCTTCACCGCGCGCACCACGTAGGTGCCGCCGAGGATCGGCCACCAGCGCGCACCCGCCTTCTCCATGAAGGCGAAGCGCTGCAGCCACTGCGGGCTGGCGAACGGCGGCGCATAGCAGCCGAAGCGGCCGCCGTTCAGCTCGAAGCCGAGCAGCCGAAGCCATTCCTTCAGGCGCAGCAGGCCGATGAAGCGCCCGTCCCAGGGCGCCCCCAGCACCGTCCGCCGGCGCTCGCTCATCGCGGCCTGGCGCGCGCGCCACAGGGAGGCCGGGTTGAAGCCCGAGATCACCAGCTGCCCTTCCGGCATCAGCACCCGCTCGGCCTCGCGCAGCAGCAGGTGCGGGTCGGCGCTGAACTCCAGCGCGTGGGGCAGCGCCACCAGGTCCACGCTCTGGCCGGCGAGCGGCAGCTGCAGCGGGTCGGCCGCGAGCGCCGCGCCCGGCTCGATCGCGACCGAGAAGCGGAACGGGATGCGGTTGCCGGCGAGGAAGTCGATGCCGGGCAGCCCGGCCTGCAGCGCGCGGAAGCCGAACACGTCCTCGGTGGCGCTGGCGAACTGCTCCAGCTCCCAGGCGAGCACGTGGCGTCCCTGCGGGGTGGTGAACCAGTCCGAGAGCTGGGCCGAATGCGGCCCGCGCGCGCCGTTATACTTGGCCGCGCCGCCGTTCCCGCCACCGCCCGCGACGAAGGATTGACGATCCATGCTCCAGATCGTTCCGCTACCGGCCTTCAAGGACAACTACATGTGGACGCTGCGCAAGGGCAGCTTCGCCGCCGTGGTGGACCCGGGCGAGGCGGCGCCGGTGCGCCGGTACCTCGCCGACGAGGGCCTCGCGCTGTGCGCCATCCTCGCCACGCACCACCATCCGGACCACGTCGGCGGCATCGCCGAGCTGGTCCGCGAGGCCAGGGTTCCGGTGCATGGCCCCAGGGGCGAGCCCATTCCCGAACTGACGCATCCGGTCGGCGAAGGCGACCGCGTGGAACTCCCGCAACTCGGCCTGGTCTTCTCGGTATTCGACATCCCGGGGCATACGCGCGCGCATGTGGCCTATTATGGCGCAGGATCCCTGTTCAGCGGCGACACGCTCTTCGCCTGCGGCTGCGGCCGCGTGTTCGAAGGAACGCCGGCGCAGATGCTGGCTTCGCTCGGGAAAATGGCGGCGCTGCCCGACGACACGCGGGTCTACTGCGGCCACGAGTACACGTTGGCCAACATCGAGTTCGCGCGCAAGGTGGATCCCGGCAACGCCGCGCTCGCGGCGCGCGAGGCACGCGTGCGGCAACTGCGCGCCGCCGGCAAGCCGTCGCTGCCCTCGACGCTCGGCGAGGAGCGGGCCACCAACCCGTTCCTGCGCTGCGCCGAGCCGCCGGTGGTCGAGTCGGCGAACAAGTACCTCGGCACCCGCATCGGCGACCCGGTGAGCGTGTTCGCCGCCATCCGCGAGTGGAAGAACCGGTCCTGAACGGGCCCCGGATCGGGGTACACTCCGGCGTGCCCAGCCGCCTGCCCGCGCTCGCGCTTGCCCTGCTCGCCCTGCTGCTCGCCGGCTGCGAGACGCTGCCGAGCGCCGCGACGCAGCCCGCGGCCGCGCCGCGCCAGCCGGCCAGCTCGCCCGTGCTCAGCTTCCGCGATGCCCCGCCCGACGCGGCGCCGGCGCGGGCGCAGCCGCTCGAGATCGCGAGCCTGCCCCCCTTCGAGGGTTCCCGCGAGGACATGCGCCGCGGCCCGCGCATCGCGACGGTGGACCGCACGCTGCGCGCCGACGACCTCTGGCAGCGCATCCGCGACGGCTTCGCCATGGCGGACCTGGACGGGCCGCTGGTGCGGGAGAAGATCGCCTGGTACGTGGCGCGGCCGGACTACCTGAAGCGGGTTTTCGACCGCAGCCGGCTGTACCTGTACCACATCGTCGAGGAGATCGAGAAGCGCGGCCTGCCCACCGAGCTTGCGCTGCTGCCGATGGTCGAGAGCTCCTTCAACCCGATGGCCTACTCGCGCGCCCATGCCTCCGGCCTGTGGCAGTTCATCCCCGGCACCGGCAAGCGCTACGACCTGAAGCAGAACTGGTGGTACGACGCGCGCCGCGACATCGTTGCCTCCACCGCCGCCGCGCTCGAGTACCTGAAGGACGTCTACGACATGCACGGCGACTGGCACCTCGCCCTTGCCTCCTACAACTGGGGCGAGAACGCGGTCGCGCGCGCGCTGGAGCGGAACCGCGCCGCCGGGCTGCCGCTGGACTATTCCAGCATCAACATGCCCCTGGAGACGCGCCACTACGTGCCCAAGCTGCAGGCGCTGAAGGTCATCGTGTCGGACCCGAAGGTGTTCGGCATCGACCTCGACCCGATCCCGAACCAGCCCTACTTCGCCACGGTCACCAAGACGCGCGACATCGACGTGCGCCTGGCGGCGCGCCTGGCCGAGATGCCGGTGGAGGAGTTCGTGGCGCTGAACCCCGGCTTCAACCGCCCGCTGATCCCGGTCAGCGTGAACCCGAGGATCGTGCTGCCGGCCGACCGGGTGGAGGTGTTCCACGCCAACCTGCTCAAGCACGACGACAAGGGCCTGGTGTCCTGGCAGACCTACACCCCGAAGAAGGGCGAGTCGCTGGAGGCGGTCGCGAAGCGCTTCGGGGTCGGCCTGGCGCAGCTGAAGGAAGTCAACGGCATCACGCCCCGCAACCGGGCGATCCCCGCGCTGCTGGTGGTGCCGATGAACGGGGCCGCCGCGTCGGGTGCCCGGCTGCCCATCATGTACGCGCCCCCGATCGCCGCGCCGCAGCCGCGCACCTCCACCCACCGGGTGAAGCAGGGGGAGACCCTGGCCTCCATCGCGGCGCGCTACCGGGTCAGCGTGGAGGACCTGCGGCGCTGGAATCCCATCGGCCGGCTCCAGCCCGGCCAGGTGCTCAAGATCCAGACGCGCGCCACGCCTTCCGGCACCCCGAAACGGGCCCAGGCCACGGGCAAGCCCAAGCCAAAACCGACAAAGAAAACGGTAAGGAAAGCAGGTAGTTAGGAGTATCAATTCAAGCTAGTCCTAGCTTGATGATGCAGCGCGGGATCGTGGCTCGCGCAAGTTCACTAGAATCAGCCCATGCACCTTCTGCGCAGGGCTGCCCTTTTCACCGTTCTGCTGGCCAGCGTCGCCGTTCCCACGCGCGCCCAGGCCGCCGACCCGATCCTGATGTTCCTGCTGGGGATCGCCCGGGACATGGTCATCGCGCACGTCACCAAGCCCCAGCCGAAGGAAACCGCGCCGCTGGTGGACCTGGGCCGGGTCTACCCCGGCACCCTGGTCGAGCCCGAGCAGATCCGGCGCCTGATCGACGAGTGCTTCACCTACCTGTCCTCCGCCCAGCGCGGCGAGATCTTCGCGGCGCTGAACGAGGCCCTGCTCAGCCCCAGGAACGCCGCGGTGCGGGCGCCGATGATCGACTACTTCGTGCAGCACGCCCTGGCGGTGCGGGCGGCGCAGCAGCGCCTCGCCCGGATGACCCCGGACGAGAAGCGCACGATCGCGGCCGAGTTCCGGGCCGCGACCCTCGGCATGCCGCAGGAGGAGCAGGAACAGCTGAGCGCCGTCCTTCGCCAGGGGCTCCTGCCCCTGCCCGACGACCTCGGCCAGCTGATGCTGGCCGCGCTAGAGCGGTAGGTCCGTCCGGACCAGCCGGCAGGCCACCGTCCGCGTCGCGCTCAGGCGCGCGGATTCCGGCCAGTCCCGCGCGCACTCGGGCAGCGCCTTCGGGCACCGGGGATGGAAGTGGCAGCCGGCGGGCGGGTTCGCCGGCGAGGGCAGGTCGCCCGACAGGCGCACCATGCGCCGCTGGCCTTCGAGTTGCGGCACCGCCGAGAGCAGCGCCTCGGTGTACGGGTGCCGGGGCGAACCGAGCACCTCGTCCACCGTGCCCTGCTCCACGATCCGGCCCAGGTACATCACCGCGACGTCGTGCGCCAGGTACTCCACCACCGACAGGTTGTGCGTGATGAACAGGTACGCCAGGCCCAGCCGCGCCTGCAGCTCGCGCAGCAGGTTGAGGATCTGCGCCTGCACCGAGACGTCGAGCGCGCTGGTCGGCTCGTCGCAGATGATGAGCTTCGGCTCCACGGCGAGGGCGCGCGCGATGGCGATGCGCTGGCGCTGGCCGCCGGAGAACTCGTGCGGATAGCGCGCCGCGGCGGCGCGCGGCAGCCCAACCTGGTCGAGCAGGACGCCGATCCGGGCCGCGCGCCCGGCCTCGTCGCCCCCCACGCCCAGGGCGCGCATGCCTTCGGCGAGGATGTCGCCCACGCGCATGCGCGGATTGAGCGACGCGTAGGGGTCCTGGAACACGATCTGCATCGCGCGCCGGCGCAGGCGCAGGTCCTCCGCGGACAGCGCGGCCAGGTCGGCGCCGCGGTGGCGCACCGTTCCGCCGGTGGGCGCGATCAGGCGCAGGATGGCCTTGCCGACCGTGGTCTTGCCGCAGCCGGACTCGCCCACCAGCGCGAGGGTGCGGCCCTCGCGGATCTGCAGCGACACGCCGTCCACCGCCCGGACGTGGCCGACGGTGCGCTTGAACAGGCCCCGCCGGATCGGGAAATGGACCTCCAGGCCGACCACGTCGAGCAGCACCTCGCTGTCGCCGGCGGACGAGCTGCGCTTGCCGGCCACCACCGTCACCTCGCCCGGCGGCGCCGCCGCGCCCTTCTCCCGCAGCAGGCAGCGCGACCGGTGCCCGCCGGGCAGCTCCACCAGGCTGGGCACCACCCACTTGCAGCGCTCGATGGCCTCGTCGCAGCGCTCGGCGAAGCGGCAGCCGCGGAACTCGGCCAGCAGCGAGGGCACCTGGCCGGGGATCACCGCCAGCTCGCCCGAGCGCTTCTCGGGCGTGGGCACGGCGTCGAACAGCTTGCGGGAATACGGGTGCTGCGGGGCGCGGAAGAACTGCTCGCGCGTGGCCAGCTCCACCACCTGCCCCGCGTACATCACCGCCACCCGGTGCGCCATCTGCGCCACGATCCCCAGGTCGTGCGTGATGAGCAGCAGCGCCATGCCGCGCTCGGCCTGCAGCTTCGCCAGCAGCTCCAGGATCTGCGCCTGGATGGTGACGTCGAGCGCCGTGGTCGGCTCGTCGGCCACCAGCACCTCCGGGTCCGCCGCCAGCGCCGCGGCGATCATCACCCGCTGCTTCAGGCCGCCGGAGAGCTGGAACGGGTATTCGTCGAAGCGCCGCGCCGCGTCGGGGATGCCCACCGACTCGAGCAGCGCCAGGGCGCGCCGGACCGCCTCCGCCCGCGGCAGCGCCAGGTGGCGCTCGATGACCTCGACCACCTGCCGGCCGACGGTCAGCACCGGGTTGAGCGCCGTGGAGGGCTCCTGGAAGATCATCGCCACGCGCCGGCCGCGCACCGCGCGCATCGCGGCCTCGGGCAGGGCGAGCAGGTCCTGCCCCTCCAGCAGCACGCGCCCGCCGGCGATCCGGCCCGCCTCCGGCAGCAGGCGCAGCAGCGACAGCGCGGTCATGGACTTGCCGCAGCCGGACTCGCCCACCAGGGCGAAGCATTCGCCCCGGCGCAGCTCGAAGTCGACCCCGTCCACCGCGCGCAGCTCGCCCGCGGAGGTGTCGATCCGCATCGCCAGGTTCTCGACCGCGACCGAGACGTCGCTCATGCCGCCGCCTTCGCCAGCCCGCCGACGCGGACGCGGGGATCGAAGCCGTCGCGCACCGCGTCGGCCAGCAGGTTCGCCGCCAGCACCAGCACGAACATGAAGCCGAAGGCGGTGGCGAGCGCCCACCACACCACCGGCTCGCGCGACATCTCCATGCGCGCCGAGTTGATCATGGTGCCGAAGCTGCTGGTGGAGGGATCGACCCCGACGCCGACGTAGGACAGCACCGCCTCGGCGAGCACCAGGCCGGAGAAGTCCATCACCAGGGCGATGATCACGATGTGCGCCACGTTGGGCAGGATGTGGCGCGACAGCACGCGGCCGCCCCTGACCCCCAGCGCATGCGCGGCCTGGATGTATTCCAGCTCCGAGAGCTTCAGCGTCTCGCCGCGCAGCAGGCGCGCGAGGCCGGTCCAGCTGGTCAGCCCCAGGATGGCGCACAGCACCAGCAGCTTGATGTCGGCACGGTGCGCGGCGGTGGCGAACCACTCGGGGTGGCGGTCGATGACCACCTGCATCATCAGCACCGAGGCCGCGATGAGCAGCACGCCCGGGATGGAGTTGAGCGTGGTGTACAGGTACTGGATCACGTCGTCCACCCAGCCGCGGAAGTAGCCCGCCATGATGCCCAGCGCGATCCCCAGCGGCAGCAGCACCAGCGTGGTAACGGTGCCGATCACCAGGCTGGTGCGGATCGCCTTCAGCGCCTGGTAGAAGACGTCGTTGCCGACCTTGTCGGTTCCGAGCACATGGTAGCCGCCCGAGAGCACCAGCGCCGGCGCGAGCAGCACCATCACCCCGCCCAGCGCCCACAGTCCCGCGTGCCACGGCACGTCCGGCCAGCGCGACCTCAGGACTTTCATTCCGATCGCCGCTGCGAGCAGGATCGCAGCGGCGAAACACAGCCCCTTGAACACTCGCCACCCGACATCGGCGCCCCAGTGTTCTTCCTTCTCCAGGTGCGCCCCGCCGAACTGCAGCCGCGGGAACTCCCGCGCGATCTTCCCGCCGGGCAGCTCCACCTGCTCCCGGGCGTAGGACCGGGTCGCGAGCGGCGCCGAGTAGGTCTTCTCGGTCCGGCCGCGCAGGTGCGCCAGGGTCCGGTCCAGGACCGACAGCACCTCGACGGAGTAGACCGCCTGCCCGCCGGATGCCGCCTGGGGGAGCTGCGGCCGGTAATGCAGCGAATCGAGCAGCCCGGCGCCGACGTAGAACGCCAGCACCACCGCCGAGGCGACCGCCGCCGGGCTGCGGAACACCCTCGCCCAGGGCGCCGCGAGGTGGGCATGGCGCCGGCAATGCCACGCATAGCCCGCCGCCGCCGCGACCAGCAGCCAGACCAGGACATCGGTGAACAGGAGGACCGGCATGCCTACTGGAGCCGGATCCTGGGGTCGACCAGGGTGTAGGACAGGTCGGTGAGGATGAGGCCGACGATGTAGAACACCGAGCCGATGAACACCATGGCGCGCACCACGGCGAAGTCCTGCGCCTGGATGGCGTCGATGGTGTAGCTGCCCAGGCCCGGGATGCCGAAGAACGACTCCGACAGCAGGCTGCCCATGAACAGCAGCGGGATCACCGCCACCACGCCGGTCAGGATCGGGATCAGCGCGTTCTGCAGCACGTGGCCGAACAGCACCGCGCGCTCGGCCAGACCCTTGGCGCGCGCGGTGCGCACGTAGTCGCGTCCCATCTCCTCGAGGAACAGGGTGCGGTACCAGCGGCTGCTGGCGCCGATGCCGGCGACCACCCCGATCAGCACCGGCAGCAGGAGGAAGCGCAGCGCGTCGGCGCCGCCCTGGTAGCCCGAGATCGGCACCAGGTGCCAGAGCTTGGACAGCAGGTACTGGCCGCCGATGATGTAGAACAGGGTCGAGACGGACATCATCGCCACGCACAGCACCACGCCCCAGAGGTCCAGGTAGGTGGCGCGAAAGAAGGCCATCAGCAGCGCGAAGCTGACGCACACGGCGAGGCCCACCAGGAACACCGGCACCGCGAGCGCGAGGCTCGGCCACATGCGCTCGCCGATCTCGGCCGCGATGTCGCGCTTGTCCTCGGAGGCGCCGAAGTCGAACGCGAACAGCCGCACCGACTTCTGGAAGAACACGGTGTCGGTCGCCTTGCCGGCCCCTGCGGCCTGCGCGTTCCACAACAGCGGCTTGTCGTAGCCGCGCTCGGCCTTCCACTTCTCGATCGCCTCGGGCGTCACGCGCTTGGCCCCCAGCTGCATGCGCGCCATGTCCTCCGGGGTGTTGACGACGAAGAACAGCACGAAGGTGAGCAGGTTGACCCCGACCAGGATCGGGACCGCGTACAGCACGCGGCGGACGATGTAGGCGAGCACCTAGGCCCTGGCCGCCGCGGCGCCCTGCCCGCCGGCTTCCTGCGCGCCGACCACCGCCTTGCGGAACGCCAGCGGGTCCCGGATGCTCGGCACCACGAGCTGGGGCGTGCCGGCGCCGGAGAAGATGATGGTGCCGAAGCCCAGCAGCCTGCCCATGACGCTCTGGTTGACCTGCATGCTCTCGATGCGCTCGACCTTGATCTCGGTGGTCTCGCGGCTGACGAGGCCGAACTTGGCGATCACCCGGCGCTCGGTCACGGCCAGCTCCGTGGCCCGCAGGTTGATCCAGCCGACCGCCAGCGGCACCAGCCCGATGCCGAACAGGGGCAGCAGCAGCACGCCCAGCACCCAGAGCCAGAACTGCGACCAGCCGCTGACGCGGCCGACGTGCAGGACGCGCTCGCCCGGATTGAGGACCGACTCGACGTAGGACGCCATCATCCACCTCCCGCATGCGCCGGCCGCGCCGCCAGGCGCTCGCGCCGCCGGTAGGCCAGCCACGCCGGCACCACGGCGGCGGCGGCGAGCAGCAGGCCGAGCAGCAGCGGCCACAGCACCGGCCGGTTCCAGGCGAGGCGCATGGCCGCGCGCCGCTCCGGGTCCACCTTCAGGTACTTGAGCCGGTTGTCGGCCATCTCGTTCGGCTTCAGGTTCGACAGCCAGCCGTGGTAGAGGCCGAAGGTCTTGCGATGGAAGCCGCCGATCCACGGCGCGTCGCGGCGGAAGATCTCGACCATGCGGTCGATGAGCTGGTGGCGCTCCGGGGTGTTCGCCATGTGCCGCACCTGCGCGAACAGCGCGTCGTACTCCGGGTTGCTGTAGTTGGAGGCGTTCTCGCCCTGGGTCTTCGCCCGCGCCTGGGCGCCGTTCAGCAGGAACAGGAAGTTCTCCGGGTCGGGGTAGTCGGCGCGCCAGCCGACCATGAAGAGCTGGGTGTTGCCCTTGCGCAGCTTCTCCTGGAACCGGTTCCAGTCGGTCTGGCGCGGCTCGAACTGGATCGACAGGCGCGCGAACTGCTTGCGCCACCAGTCCATCAGCGCCTTGTCGCCCGGCCCGCGCGTGGTGGTATCCAGGTGCAGCACCAGCGGCCGGCCGGTGCGGGCGTCGCGCCCGTCCGGGTAGCCCGCCTCGGCGAGCAGCTTCTTCGCCGCCGCGAGCGGCCGGCGCACCGCCTTGCCGTCCTTCCACTCGTGGGTCAGCGGGTTGATGCCGCGCTCGCCGTCGCGGTAGCCGAACAGGCCGGGCGCGATCGGGCCGTGCGAGGGCACGCCGCGCCCGTTGGCGAACACCTGCAGGTACTCCTCCCAGTCGATGGCGATCGCGAGCGCCTGGCGCAGCTTGCGCGCGCGCTCCGAGCTCCCGCCCACCACCGGGTCGAGCCAGTTGGCGCCGAGGTAGAACACCGTGGGTTCCACCGAGGTCTCCATGCGGATGCCGTTGGCCTCCATCTCCGGCGACAGGCCCGGCTCGCCTTCGAGCGAAATGCGCACCGCCTGGTCGAAGTTGTCCGAGCTGATCCCCGAGCTGTCGTAGTAGCCCTGCAGGAACTTGTTCCACAGCGGGATCGCCTCCTTCTCCCGCGTGTACACCGCCTTGTCGATGAACGGCATCGGCTTGCCCGCGTCCGCGAGCAGCCCCGCCTCGGCGTCGCCCGCCTCGCCTTCGGCCGGGTAGGGCTCGCCGCGGAAGTTCGGGTTGCGCGCGAGCGTCATGCGCGCGTTGGGATTGTTCTCCACCAGCATGTACGGCCCGGTGCCGACCGGCCACCAGTCGAGCGTGAAGTTCTTCTCCGCCATTCCCGGCTGGTGGAAGAACTTCTCCGCCTCCCACGGCATCGGCGCGAAGAAGTGCATCGCCAGCCAGTACTGGAACTGCGGGTAGCGACCCTTCAGGATCACGCGGTAGGTATGCGTGTCCACCCGTTCCACGCCCGGCAGGTCGTGCTGGCGCAGGTCCAGCCACTCGCCGGGGCGCGCCGCCTGCTTGAGCGCCGCCGCATACGCCTTGAGGCCGACGATGTACTCCGACATCAGGCCGAAGATCGGCACCTGCAGCCGCGGGTGCGCCAGGCGCTTGATCTGGTAGATGTAGTCGTCCGCGGTCAGCTCCCGGGTGCCCAGCGGCAGGCCGTAGGGGCTCGCCAGCGCCTCCACCTGCCGCCGCCCGAGGGCGAGGTTGGCCGGGACGAACGCCGGGTGCGGCTGGAAGCGGATCCCCGGCCGGATGCGGACCTCGTAGACGCTCACGGTCTCGCCGCCGCGCTGCTCGATGCGCGGCTCGGGAACCGCCACGGCGGTGTTCGGGATCAGCTGGTACGGGCGCTTCAGGTAGTGGTACTGCAGCACCGGCTCGTAGACCTGCATCGTGAACTGCGACTCGTCGGTGGCGTAGGACTGGGCCGGGTCGAGGTGCTTGGGGCGCTCGGTGAACACCGAGTACAGGATCTTCTGGCCGCGGTCCGACGCCGGGTACGGATCGTTCCAGACCTCCGCGCATCCGGCCAGCAGGAACACCGATATCAGGAGCGCGCGCACGGCGAAAGTATAATGCGCCGATGGGATTCCTCAGCGGCAGGAAGATTCTGGTCACCGGCGTGCTCAGCAACCGGTCCATCGCCTACGGCATTGCGCGCGCGGCGCACCGCGAGGGCGCCGAGCTCGCCTTCACCTACGTCGGCGAGCGCTTCCGGGAGCGCGTCACCGAGCTGGCGGCGGATTTCGGCGCCACGCTGGTGCTGCCCTGCGACGTCGCCAGCGACGCCGAGATCGCAGCCCTCGCCCCGGCGCTGCGCGAGCGCTGGGACGGCCTGGACGGCCTGGTGCACGCCATCGCCTTCGCGCAGCGCGAGGCGATTTCGGGAGAGCTGCTGGACGGGCTGTCGCGCGAGGCGTTCCGCGAGGCGCACGACATTTCCGCCTACAGCCTGCCCGCGCTCGCCAAGGCGATCCTGCCGCTGATGCAGGGCCGCAAGGCGTCGGTCCTGACCCTGTCCTACCTCGGCGCCGAGCGCGTGGTGCCGCACTACAACACCATGGGCCTCGCCAAGGCGAGCCTGGAAGCCGCGGTGCGCTACCTCGCGGCGAACCTCGGCCCGCAGGGCATCCGCGTCAACGGCATCTCCGCCGGGCCGATCAAGACCCTCGCGGCCTCCGGGATCGCGGGCTTCGGCAAGATCCTGAAGTTCGTCGAGGAGAACGCGCCGCTGCGGCGGAACATGACCATCGACGACGTCGGCAATGCGGCGGCGTTCCTGCTCTCGGATCTGGCCTCCGGCATCACCGGCGAGATCGTCTACGTGGACGGCGGGTTCAACCGCGTCATTGGCGGAATTGGCGCGTAGCGCCGGGGCGGCCGCGGCGGCTGGCGCCGCCTACTGCTTCTTCTCGAGCTGGGCGGCGTTGATCTCGACCTTCGCCCGCGCGCGCAGGCTGGCGACGTAGGCGTCCACCTGCGCGGCGCCGGCCTGGCGCTCCAGCCGGGCCAGTTCCTCGTTCTTCTGCTGCTCCGGCACCGGGTCCGGGGCCAGCACGCGCACCAGGCGGTAGATGGCGTAGCCGCGCTCGCCACGGTCCGCGCCGACGTGCGCCGGCAGCTTCGAGGCATCCGCCGACAGCACCTGGCGCAGCGCCTCCGGCGGCAGGCCCGCCGCCGCGCGCCGCGACACCTGCAGCGGCGCGCTCCACTTCAGGCCGGCGTCGCCGCCGGCGGACTTCAGCTGCGCCAGCTTCGCCTCGCCCTCCTTGCGCGCCAGCGCGGCGGCCTCGCGGCGCTTGACCCTCGCCTCCACCTCGGCGCGCACGTCCTCGAACCGGCGCTGCGAGGCGGGCTGGTGCTCGAGCACGCGGGCCGCCACCAGGGTCCCGCGCGCGACCTCGATGGCGTCGGTATTGCGCCGCTGCTGGATGGCGTCAGCGGAGAACAGCGCCGCCAGCAGCTTGGGGTGGTTGAGCACGCCCTCGGCCCCCGCGCCCTTCGAGATCCAGCCGCTCGCCTGCACCTTGAGCTTGTAGCGCTCGGCCGCGGCCTTGAGGCTGTCGGACTGCTCGTAGACGAGGTTGTTGAAGCCCTCGGCGGATTCGGCGAACTTCTGCCCCGCCTTCTGCTTGCCCAGCTCCGCCGCCAGCTCCGCCTTCACGTCCTCGAAGCTGCGCACCTTGCCCGGCTGGACGCCGGTCAGCCGCACCACGTGGAAGCCGAACTCGGACTGCACCGGCCCGGCGATCTCGTTCGGCTTCATCGCGAACACCGCCTCGGCGAAGGGCTTGACCATGTCGCCGGCGGCGAAGAAGCCGAGGTCGCCGCCCCGCTCCGCGGAACCCGAGTCCTGCGAATGCTTCTTCGCCAGCTCGGCGAAGCGCTGCGGCGCCTTCCTCGCCTCCGCGAGCAGCTTGTCCGCCTCTTCCTTCGTCTTCACCAGGATGTGGCTCGCGCGCCGCTGCTCGGCCACGCCCAGCCGCCCGGCCGCGAGGCGCTCGTCGTAGGCCTTCTTCAGGTCCGCTTCGGAGGCCGCCTCGCCGCGCGCCAGCTCCTCGGCCGAGAGGACCAGGTACTCCGCGCGCACGCGCTCGGCCACCTTGAACTGGTCCGGATTGGCCTCGTAGTAGGCCTTCAGCGCCCCTTCGTCGGGCTTGACCCGGTCGAGGTAGGCCTCGGCCGGGAACGCCGCCTCGCTCACCTCGCGGCGCTGGCCTTCCAGCTCGAGCAGGCGCTCGGCGACCGCGCGCGGCTGGATCGCGGTGGCGGAGATGGACGACAGCAGCCGCGAGGCCGGGGCCTGCACCCGCAGGGTCTCGACGTTGGCCGCGTCCGACAGCCCGCGCGTGCGCAGGTAGGCCTCGTAGCGCGCCGGGGAGAACTTGCCGTCCTCCTGGAACTCCGGGGCGCGCATGATCTCGTCGATCACCGCCTGGCGCGGCAGCACCATGTTGCTGCGCGCCACCTCCTGGGTGACGATGCGGTCCGAGATCAGCGCCTCCAGGATGCGCTGGCGGAAGTCGGGCGTATCCACCGCGGCGAGGTCGAAGTCGCGGCCGAACATCTGCTGCAGGCGGTCCATCTGCTCGCGCAGCGCGTCCTCCAGCTCGCGGCGGCTGATCGGGCTGCCCTCGACCTCAGCGACCACGTCGCGGCCGCCGACGGCGCGGGTGTAGGACTCCAGGCCGAAGAACGCGAATGGCACCAGGCACAGGGCCAGGAAGATCTGGAGGAACCGCTTGTGCTTGGTGACGAAGTCAAACATCTCGGCCCTGGCTGACCCGGGAGGAAAATGGTTGGCGGAGCGGACGGGACTCGAACCCGCGACCCCCGGCGTGACAGGCCGGTATTCTAACCAACTGAACTACCGCTCCTTCTGGACCTTCTGGTGGGTGCTGACGGGATCGAACCGCCGACATTCGCCGTGTAAGAGCGACGCTCTGCCAGCTGAGCTAAGCACCCGCAACCCTGAAAACGCCCCCATGCCTGCTTCAAGGGGGCGCTAGTTTATCGCGTCCTTGAGTGCCTTGCCAGCGCGGAAGCGGGGAATTTTGGCCGCCTTGATGCTGAGGGCCTCCCCGGTACGCGGATTGCGCCCGGCGCGGGCCTGCCGGCTCGCCGCGTAGAACGTGCCGAAGCCGACCAGGGTGACCTCGTCGCCCTTCTTCAGGCTCGACTTGACGGCGACCACCAGGGCGTCCACCGCGCGCTCGGCGGCCGAGCGCGACAGTTCCGCCGACTGGGCGATGTGCTCGATCAGGTCGGACTTGTTCATCGCCGGCCCGTCAGTGCTTGACCGCCACGGTGCCGGTCTTGGCGGCCTCGGCCGCGGGCAGCGCCGCGACCGCCTCGGCCGCCGGCAGCGGCTCGGGCTGGCGCTCCAGCGCCCGCTCCAGCACTTGGTCGACCCACTTCACGGGCACGATCTCGAGCCGGTTCTTGACGTTGTCCGGGATCTCGGTGAGGTCCTTCACGTTCTCCTCCGGGATCAGCACCGTCTTGATGCCGCCGCGGTGCGCCGCCAGCAGCTTCTCCTTCAGGCCGCCGATCGCCAGCACCTCGCCGCGCAGCGTGATCTCGCCGGTCATGGCGACGTCGGCGCGCACCGGGATGCCCGTCAGCACCGACACCATCGCCGTGGCGATGCCGATGCCGGCGCTGGGGCCGTCCTTGGGCGTGGCGCCCTCGGGCAGGTGGATGTGGATGTCGTTCTTCTGGTAGAAGTCCTCGTTCACCCCCAGCTTGCGGGTGCGGCTGCGCACCACCGACAGCGCGGCCTGGATGGACTCCTGCATCACCTCGCCCAGCTTGCCGGTGGTGATGGTCTTGCCCTTGCCGGGCATGGTCACCGTCTCGATGGTGAGCAGCTCCCCGCCCACTTCGGTCCAGGCCAGGCCCGTGACCTGGCCGACCTGGTTGTTCTTCTCCGCCATGCCGAAGCTGTACTTGCGCACGCCGAGGAACTTGTCCAGGTTGCGCGGCGTGACCACGATCCGCTTGACCTTGCCTTCCTTCTCCTGCTTGTCGATCAGCAGCTGCTTGACCGCCTTGCGGCAGATCTTCGAGATCTCGCGCTCCAGGCTCCTCACGCCGGCCTCGCGGGTGTAGTAGCGCACCACGTCGCGCAGCGCGGCCTCGTTGACCGACAGCTCGCCCTCCTTCAGGCCGGTGTTGCCCATCTGCTTGCCCAGCAGGTACTGCGTGGCGATGCTGAGCTTCTCGTCCTCGGTGTAGCCCGAGAGGCGGATCACCTCCATGCGGTCGAGCAGCGGCGCCGGGATGTTCAGGGTGTTGGCGGTGGCGATGAACATCACCTCCGACAGGTCGTACTCGACCTCGATGTAGTGGTCGGTGAAGGTGCTGTTCTGCTCCGGGTCGAGCACCTCCAGCAGCGCCGAGGAGGGGTCGCCGCGCCAGTCCTGCCCCAGCTTGTCCACCTCGTCCAGCAGGAACAGCGGGTTCTTCACCCCGACCTTGCTCATGTTCTGCAGGATCTTGCCCGGCATCGAGCCGATGTAGGTGCGGCGGTGGCCGCGCACCTCGGCCTCGTCGCGCACCCCGCCCAGCGACATGCGCACGAACTTGCGGTTGGTCGCCCGGGCGATGGACTGGCCCAGGGACGTCTTGCCCACGCCCGGCGCGCCCACCAGGCACAGGATCGGGGCCTTCATCTTGTCGACCCGCGTCTGCACCGCCAGGTACTCGACGATGCGCTCCTTGACCTTCTCCAGGCCGTAGTGGTCCTTGTCCAGCACCGCCTGCGCCTGCTTGATGTCCTTGGAGATCTTGGAGCGCTTGCGCCAGGGCAGGTTGACCAGGGTCTCGATGTAGTTGCGCACCACCGTCGCCTCGGCCGACATCGGCGACATCAGCTTCAGCTTCTTCAACTCGGCCTCGGCCTTCTTGCGCGCGTCCTTGGGCATGTGCGCCTTGCGGATGCGCTTCTCCATCTCCTCCAGGTCGGCGCCCTCCTCGCCCTCGCCCAGCTCCTTCTGGATCGCCTTCACCTGCTCGTTGAGGTAGTACTCGCGCTGGCTCTTCTCCATCTGGCGCTTGACGCGGCCGCGGATGCGCTTCTCCACCTGCAGGATGTCGATCTCGGTCTCCAGCTGGCTGAGCAGGTGCTCGAGGCGCCCCTTGACGGTGAACATCTCCAGCACCTGCTGCTTCTGCTCGAGCTTGAGCGGCAGGTGCGCGGCCACGGTGTCGGCCAGGCGCCCGCCGTCGTCGATGCCCGAGAGCGAGGTCAGGATCTCGGGCGGGATCTTCTTGTTCAGCTTGACGTACTGGTCGAAGGCCGACAGCAGCGCCCGGCGCATCGCCTCGACCTCCGGCGGCGGCGCGGACTCGGCCGGGATCGGGGTCGCCTCGGCCACCCAGTGGGTGCGCAGGTCCGTCACCCCGGAGATCCGGGCCCGGGTGCCGCCCTCGACCAGCACCTTCACCGTGCCGTCCGGGAGCTTGAGCATCTGCAGGATGCTGGAGATGCAGCCGATCTCGTGCATGTCCTCGGGCGCCGGATCGTCCTTGGCCGCCGAGCGCTGCGCCACCAGCAGGATGGACTTGCCGCTTTCCATGGCCGTCTCCATCGCCTTGATGGACTTCGGGCGGCCGACGAACAGCGGGATCACCATGTGCGGGAACACCACCACGTCCCGCAGCGGCAGCAGCGGATACTGGGTGGCGGGGGTGGCGGTGCCGGGCGTGCCAGGTGGTACGGGTTCGGACATGAGGGCCTCTGGATTGGCGACTACACCGTAGGACGCGCCCCTACGTTAGGGGTTCCCCGGCGAAAAATCAAACCTGCGGAAAAAACCGGCAACGCGGGCGCGGCTAGGCGGAACTGCCGGCGACCTTCTGCTGGTCGGAGTAGATCAGCAGCGGCTTGCCGTCGGCCGAGATCATCTGCTCGTCCACGACCACCTTGCTGACGTTCTCCAGCGTGGGCAGCTCGTACATGGTGTCGAGCAGGGCCTGCTCCAGGATCGAGCGCAGGCCGCGGGCGCCGGTCTTGCGGGCGAGCGCCTTGCGCGCCACGGCGTTGAGCGCCGCCTCGCGCAGCTCCAGCTCCACGCCCTCCATCAGGAACAGGCGCTGGTACTGCTTGACCAGCGCGTTCTTCGGCTCCACCAGGATCTCGACCAGCGCGGCCTCGTCCAGCTCCTCCAGCGCGGCCACCACCGGCATGCGGCCGACGAACTCCGGGATCAGGCCGTACTTGATCAGGTCCTCGGGCTCCACCGCCTTGAGCAGGTCGTAGATCGCCTTGGAGTTGTCCGGGCTGCGCACCTCGGCGCCGAAGCCGATGCCGGTCTTCTCGGTGCGGTTGCGTACGATCTTCTCCAGGCCGTCGAAGGCGCCGCCGCAGACGAACAGGATGTTGGTGGTGTCCACCTGCACGAAGTCCTGGTTCGGGTGCTTGCGGCCGCCTTGCGGCGGCACCGAGGCGATGGTGCCCTCGATCAGCTTCAGCAGCGCCTGCTGCA
>CAZMDA010000050.1:0-27566 GCA_964564865.1 uncultured Bordetella sp.
GCCGAGGCGCTGGCGCTGATCCGCCATTCCGGGATCCGGCCGGAGCTCGCGTTCGAGGTGCTGTCCAAGGGCTCGGCCGACAGCTTCGCGCTGCGCAACCACGGCATGAAGGCCATGCTGCCGGGCAAGTTCCCGGAGCGCGCCTATTCCACGCTCTACGCGCTCAAGGACGTGCGCTACGCGCTGGAGCTGGCGCGCGACGCCGGGGTCGAGCTCTCGGGCGCCTCCAACGCGCGCACGCTGCTCAAGCGCGCCGCCGAGGCCGGCTTCGGCGAGGACTACTTCCCGGTCCTCGCCAAGGTCATCGCCAAGGCGGCCGCGAAGAAGGGCCAATAGGGCGCCTGCCTTGGATTTCCGCTTCACCCCGGAGCAGGAGGCCTTCCGCGACGCCGTGCGCCGCTTCGCGGCGAAGCACCTCGCGCCCGGCGCGCTGGCGCGCGCCCATTCGCCCGACTACCCGTGGGACGTGGCGAAGCAGATGGCCGCGCAGGGCCTGCTCGGCATCACCATCGCCGAGGCCGACGGCGGCCAGGGCGGCACACTGATGGACGCGGTGCTCGCCATCGAGGAAACCGCGGCCGCCTGCCCAAGGAGCGCGGACGTGATCCAGGCCGGCAACTTCGGCGCCATCCGGGTGCTCGCCGAGTACGGCACGGCGGCGCAGAAGGCGAGGTTCCTCGGCCGGCTGCTGGCGGGCGAGGCTGTGATTTCGGTGGGCATGACCGAGCCCGAAGCGGGCTCCGCGGTGACGGACCTCGCCACCACCGCGACCCCCGACGGCGAGGGCTACCGCATCAACGGCAGCAAGGTGTTCACCACCCATTCGGCCTATGCCGCGGTGTACCTCGCCTACGTGCGCTTCGGGCCGGGGGTGGGCGGCATCGGCTCGGTGCTCATCGACACCCGCGCCCCGGGCGTGCGCTTCGGCGCGCGCTCGAAATTCATGTCGGGCGAGGACTGGGCGCAGGTGTACTTCGAGAACGTGTTCGTGCCCGCGGACATGGTGGTGCTGGGGGAAGGCGGCTTCAAGAAGCAGATGGCGGGGTTCAACATCGAACGCCTGGGCAACACCGCGCGCTCGCTGGCGCTCGCGCGCTACGCGTTCGAGCAGGCGCGCGCCTGGGCGACGCAGAGGAAGCAGTTCGGGCGCCTGCTGTGCGAGTTCCAGGGCCTGCAGTGGAAGTTCGCCGAGATGAAGATGAAGCTCGACGCCGGGCAGCTGCTGCTGTACCGCGCCGCGGCCAACGCCGACCGCGGCCTGCCTTCGGCCGAGGAGACCGCGATCGCCAAGGCCTTCTGCAACCAGGCCGGGTTCGAGGTCGCCAACGAGGCGCTGCAGGTCATGGGCGGCATGGGCTACAGCCAGGAATCGCTGGTGGAGTACTGCGTGCGCCGCTGCCGCGGCTGGATGATCGCCGGCGGCTCGATCGAGATCTTGAAAAACCGGATCGCGGAGGGCATATTCGAGCGCAGTTTTTCCCAGCGCCCCGCGCGGGATGCAACAGCATGATCGACCGGCTGCCCGAACTGGTGAACGCCGACCCCGCCATCGTGCGCTGGGGCCGGCAGATGAACGCGGTCTTCCTCGTCGAGGTGGGCGAGGCGCAGTACCTCGTCACCGTGCGCGCCGGGCGCATCGAGTCGGTGGAGCAGGGCCCGCTGGTGATGCGCGCCTGGACTTTCGCCATCCGCGCCAGCGCGGAGGCGTGGGACCGCTTCTGGCGCAAGGTCCCGGAACCCGGCTGGAGCGACTTGTTCGCCCTCCTGCGCCGCGGCGACGTGCGCTTCGAGGGCGACCAGCGGGTGCTGATGGCCTACCTGCTGTATCTCAAGCTCGTGCTGGCCGCGCCGCGCCGCCTGGCTTCGTCATGACGGCCCGCATCGAACCGGTCGTCGGCCGCTACGCCCACCTCGAGCTGGAGGGCAGGCCGCATCGCGTCTACTTCGAGGAAGCGGGGCAGGGGATCCCGCTGCTGTGCCTGCACACCGCCGGCTCGGACGGCCGGCAGTTCCGCGCGGTCCTGAACGACCCGGCGATCACGCAGCACTACCGCGTCGTCGCCTTCGACATGCCCTGGCACGGCAAGTCCTCGCCCCCGGCGGGCTGGCACAGGGAGGACTACGAACTCACCACCACCCGCTACACCGAGCTCATCATGACGGTGGCGAGGGAGCTGGACCTGCGGCGGCCGGTCGTCATGGGCTGCTCCATCGGCGGGCGGATCGTGCTCGACCTCGCCTTCAAGCATGCGCGCGAGCTGCGCGCCCTGGTCGGGCTGCAATCCTCGGCGCACGGCAACCGCTACTACGATCCCTATTGGCTGAACCACGCAGAGGTGCACGGCGGCCAGGCCTGCGGCGCGGTGGCCTACGGGCTGATGTCGCCGCTCAGTCCCGAGGCCGAGCGCTGGGAAACGGTGTGGCACTACATGCAGGGCGGGCCGGGGGTGTTCTCGGGCGACCTGCACTTCTACCAGGTGGAAGGCGACATCCGCGCCCGCCTGGCCGAGATCGACACCTCGGTGTGCCCGCTCTACCTGCTCACCGGCGAGTACGACTACTCGGCCTCGCCCGCGGACACCCGGGCGGCGGCCGCGAAGATCCCCGGGGCCAAGGTCACCATCATGAAAGGGCTCGGGCATTTCCCGATGAGCGAGAACCCGGACGCGTTCCTCGGCCACCTGCGGCCGGTGCTCGAGGAGATCCGCGCCGCGACCTCCTGATGTCGCGCTGGAAAGCCTCCGGGCTGCACTTGCTCATCAGCATCGGCGTCGCCGTGGCGGCGATCGCCGGCATGCTGCTGGTCTGGTACCCGTGGCCCCTGTTCGAGGCCGCCGGCGGCAACGAGCTGGTGATGATCCTGACCGCGGTGGACGTGGTCATCGGCCCGCTGCTGACGCTGGCGGTGTTCAAGTCCGGCAAGCCGGGCCTGCGGTTCGACCTTTCGGTGATCGCCGTCCTGCAGGTCTGCGCCCTCGCCTACGGCGGCTACGTGGTGTACCTCGCGCGCCCGGCGTACATCGTGTTCGTCAAGGACCGCTTCGAGGTGGCCGCGGCCGCGGACATCGCCCCCGAGTCGCTCGCGGAAGCGCGCGATGCGAGGTACCGCAGCCTGCCGGTGCTGGGCCCGGAGCTGGTGGCGGCGGACTTCCCGGATGACCCGGTCGAGCGCAGGAAGCTGGTGGACCTCGCGCTCGCCGGGCTGGACCTGCACAACTTCCCGAAGTACTTCCATCCCTACGAGTCGCGCGCGCGCCAGGTGCTGGAGAAGGCGCAGACGCTGGAGGCCTTCGGCAAGGCCGAGCCCGCCTACGGCCGCGTCGTCGCCGACTGGCTGGCGCGCTCCGGACGCAAGGCGGACGACTACCGCTACCTGTTGCTGCGCGCGCGGCGGGCCTGGGTGGCGGTGCTGGTGGATCCGAAGACCGCGCAGCCGGCGAAGATGCTCATCGCCGAGAAGATCTAGCCCGGCCGGCGCTTCTCCATCGCGAGCGCCAGGCTCTCGTTGGCCGCCAGCGCCGCCAGCACGATGAGGCCGCCGGTGAGCGCGGTCGGGCCGGGATGCTCGCCGTAGGCGAGCCACACCCACAGCGGCCCCAGCACCACCTCCAGCAGCGACAAGAGGCCGATTTCCGCCGCCGACAGGCGCAGCAGCACGATCCTCACCAGCAGGATGCAGGGCAGCGCGAGCTGGAACACCGCCAGCGTGCCGAACAGCATGAGGTCGCGGCTGGTGGCGGTGAAGGGCGCGGCGAGGGGCAGCGCGAGCAGCATCGAGATCACCCCGCCCACCAGCAGCGCCGGCACCAGGTCGACGCGGCCGCGGCCCAATTTCACCGCGATGGTGTTCACCGCCGCCGCCACCGGTACCGCGAGCGCGATCAGGCTGCCGGCGAGGTTGCCGGAGGCGAAGGCGTCGTGGAACATGACGCCGACGCCGGCCGCGGCGGCGGCCATCGCGATCCAGGTGCGCAGCGCCACCGGCTCGCGCAGGAACAGCCAGCCCGCGATCGCGCCGCAGAACGGCAGCACGCCCATCAGGATGAGCGCGTTGGCCACCGTGGTGCGGCTCAACGCCAGCATGAAGCAGGTGAACATCGCCGCCCAGGCGAGGCTGGAGACCGCGCCCGGCCAGCCCATCGCCAGCACCCGCTCCAGCGCCCTGGCGCGGTGCTGCGCGAGCAGCAGGCCGCCCACCACGACGCACAGGAAGAGCGACCGCCAGAAATTCGTCTCCCAGCCGTTGGTGACCGTGGTGGCGCGCGTCAGCAGTCCCGCCGTGCTCCAGAGGAAGGTGCACAGGACCATCACGGCGATGCCGTACTTGTGGCGCGTGGTGTCCAGGGCGGGGGGTCTAGCGGGAGATCTGCATGATGGCCGGGGCGAAGTTTACGCGATTCAGCTCCGTCATCCGGCCGCCCTGCAGGCGTCCCTCCACGATCTCGTAGCCCATCAGGGCGAAGATGCGCTTGCCGAGGAACAGGGGCCGGGAATTGCCGTACCAGTCCACGCACGAGGCCCGGCAGCCGTCGGCGGTCCCCGACGGGCGGGATTCCAGCGTGCCCAGCTCGCGGAAGGACAGCGCCTCGCTCCTCAGGTACAGCAGCGCCGCGGATTCCTTGCGGAGCTGGCGCCCGGCGGACTGGCCGCCGCCGATGATGGGCAGGCCCACCAGCCCCTCGCCCTCGCCCAGCGGCTGGTAGAAGAAGCCGTGGCTGCGGGTCTCGCCCTGCGCGGCGTCCTTGCGCACATGGCGGTCCACCGCCACCGGCGCGCGCGCGAGGCGCAGGCTGGTGAAGGAAAGGTCGCGGCCGTCCGAGCCCACCACCACGGCGTCCCGGCCCAAGGCCTCGATCCGGTCCACGCCATGGTGCAGGGGAATCTCGTAGGCGAAGTCCTCCGTCGCATACTTCACCGCGTAGACCTGGGAGCCGGTCGCCGGCGCCGGCCTGCGCCAGCCTGTTCCCGCGCCGTAGAGCAGGTACTGGCCGACGAAGCGGTTCTGCAGCGCATGGCCCTGCACGCGCGGCAGCCGGCGGTAGCTGGCGGGCGGCGCCGCGTCGCGGCCGTCGGAGAAGCTGGCGAGCGGCGCGCGGAACAGCGCGAGTTCCCCTGGCGCAGCCTCCGGACCCCACATGCCTTCGCCGCGGCGGCCGTCGGGCCGCAACAGGACGTTGAGGTGGCCGTCGGCGCCCTCGAGGAACGAGAACTGGTCGATCGGCGTGCCGGACACCTTCAGCGCGCTGGGCGCGGCGCCGTCCAGCGGGATGCGGAACACCGCCGAGGACGCGGTCCAGACGAACACCGAGCCCGGCGAGACGTAGAACACGCGCCCCGGCGGCCCCATCACCGCGGTGCTTTCGCAATCCAGTTCCGGCTTCGCCAGGTCGCAGGTGGTGACCGTGTGCAGGGCGAGGCCGCGGTACGGGTCGAGCTCGTCCGCCGCGCGGTAGATGCGCGTGGCCGGCGCGATGCGGCGGAATTCCGCCGGCGTCGCGCCCGGGCGCCAGCGGCGCAGCGCCGGGAACGCGCCCGCCGGGTCGGCGTGGAAGGGGTTGAGGTGCAGCGGGGTGTAGAACACCAGCTTCGAGCCGATGAGGCGGCTGGCGTAGTTGCGCGACGAGTAGTAGTCGTTGGAGCGCAGGTGGTGGGTGGAGCGGTAGGCGATCCGGCCGTCGGCGGCGAGGTCGAACAGGCCGATCTCGGTGCCGCCGCGCTGGTAGCTGTAGCCGATGACGACGATGGTGTCGCCCGAGACCAGCATCTCGTCGTACCAGGCGCCGCGCGGGTCCACGCCGGGGCCGAAGGCGTCGGCCACGGACACCGGAGCGAGCTGCCTGTCTCCGACCTTCACCGTGAACAGCCGGCCGCGGCGCAGGATCACCAGGTGCTCGCCATGCAGCTTGACGATGCCCCCTTCGTCCACGCCGGCGTGCTGCACGTTGGTGATGGAATCGGCGCTGGCGCCGCTCGCCTCCGCTGCCATGCTCTTGGCCGCCAATGCGGCCGGGGCGGGCGCGGACTGGGCGAGGCCGCCCTGGGCGCGCGCCTCGTCGCGGCGCTTGCGTTCGGCTTCCATCTTGATCCGGTGCGCCTCGCGCCAGCGCGCGAACAGGTCCGAGAGTTCCTGCTCGCTGGCGAACGCGGTCAGGGTCTTCCTGGGCGCGCTGGCGTGGGCGGGCAGGGCAAGGGAAAAGGCGGCGGCGAGCGCCGCCGCGGCGAGCGAAATGCGATGCAGGGACATGGACCGGCCTCCGTTCCGTGACGGGCCCGACGGGGGCCCCTGCAGCATGGAACGGACGCCAGGCCCGGAAGGGTTAAGCCAGCGCGTCCTTCAGCCGGTCCTCGGAGACCTTCACCGACACCCCGGCGCGCTCCTCCTGCAGCGTCATGGCGACGCGGCAGTCGCGGTCCTGCCAGCCGCGCCCCATCGCCTCGGTGAGCTCGGCCAGGGCGTGCTCGGCGGCCTTCATCGGCACGCCGACCGATCTTCCCAGCTGCACCGCGAGGCTGACGTCCTTGTGCGCGAGCTTGAGCGCGAACGCGGGCGGGTCGTACTTGCCGGGCAGGAACTGGTCCACCACGCGGTCGAAGGTGCGCGCGCGCCCGGTGGCGCCCTGACGCAGCGCCCTGAGCAGCGCCACCGGCTCGACGCCGGCCTTGACCCCGAGGGTGAAGGCTTCCGCGAGCGCGGTCTGCACCATGAAGCTGGAGACGTTGTGGGCGAGCTTGGCCACGGTGCCCGCGCCGGCGTCGCCGACCAGGAACGGCTGGTCGCCGATGGCCTGGATCACCGGCAGGCAGCGCTCGTAGGTGGCGCGGTCGCCGCCCACCATGATGGCGAGCCGGCCCGACTGCGCGCCCTTCGGGCCGCCGCTGACGGGAGCGTCGAGGAACTGCACGCCCTTCTGCGCGCACAGGCCGTGGATCTTTCTGACCATGTCGGGCGAGTTGGTGCTCAAGTCGAACCAGGCGGTGCCCGGCTTCGCGCTGGCGAGGATCTCCTTCGCGACCGCTTCCACGTCCGCCGGCCCGGGCACGGACGTGAAGACGATGTCCGCATCCGCGGCGACGTCGTCGGCCCACTGCGCGCCGGCGGCGATGAGCTCGTTCGCCGCCTCGCGGCGCAGGTCCTTCACCTTCAGGCGGTGGCCGGCCTTGAGCAGGTTCGCCGCCATGTGGCGGCCCATGAGTCCCAATCCGATGAAGCCGATGTTCACCCGCGTTCCTTGCAGTTCAGCGCGAGCATCACCCGCGCTCCTCGTAAACCTGCTTGGCGACCTGGGCGGCGGAGATGCCGTTGGGCCAGCCGGCGTAGAACGCGAGGTGGGTGCACATCTCCGCGATCTCCTCGCGCGTGACGCCGTTGTCCAGCGCGCGCCACAGGTGGCCCTTCAGCTGGTCGCGGTGCCCGAGCGCGATCAGCGCGGCGCAGGTGATCAGGCTGCGGTCGCGCGGCGCCATGCCGGGGCGCTTCCAGACGTCGCCCATCACCACGCGCTCGGTCAACTCGGCGAGCTTGGGCACGATGTCGGCCACGGTGGCGATGGTGGCGGGGGGCTTCTTCGTCGTCATGCGGGTTCCTTTGCGTTGCGATCCTAGTTGGCGGTGGCGCCGGAGACCTTCACCACCTCGGCCCAGCGCGCCACTTCCTCGCGCAGGAGCTTGGCGAACTGCTCCGGGGTGTTGCCGACGGGGTCGGCGCCCTGCTCGAGCATGCGCTTGCGCAGGTCGCCGTCGCGCGTGGCGCGCTGGATGCCGGCCGCGACCTTCTGCACGATGTCCTTCGGCGTCGCCGCCGGCGCGAACACGCCGTACCAGACCGTGACGTCCAGGCCCTCGATGCCGGCTTCCTTCATGGTCGGCACCTCCGGCATCTGCGGGTCGCGGCGCGAGCCGGTGGTGGCGAGCGCCTTCAGGCGGCCCGACTTCACGTGCGCCTGGATCGCCGGGATGTTGGCGAAGGTGAGGTCCACCTCGCCGGCGATGAGGCCGGTCAACGAGGGCGAGGTGCCCTTGTAGGGGATGTGCACGATGAAGGTCTTGGTGAGGAGCTTGAGCAGCTCGGCCGACAGGTGCTGCGTGGTGCCCACGCCGGCCGAGGAGTAGTTCAGCTTGCCCGGCGACTTGCGCGCCAGCTCGACCAGTTCCTTCACGCTGTTGACCGGCAGCTTGGCGTTCACGGTGAGCATGTTGGGGCTCTCGGAGAACACCGAGACCGGCGCGAAATCGCGCAGGGTGTCGAAGGGCAGGTTCTTGTACAGCGACATGTTGATCGCGATCGCCGCGGTGTTGATGAGCAGCGTGTAGCCGTCGGCGGGCGCCTTGGCGACGAACTCGTTGGCGATGTTGGTGCCGGCGCCGGGCTTGTTCTCCACCACCACCTGCTGGCCGAGGTACTCGCCCAGCTTGGGCGCCAGCAGCCGGGCGTTGATGTCCACGCCGCCGCCCGGGGCGAAGCCCACCACCAGGCGGACCGGGCGCTGCGGCCAGGCCTGGGCATGGGCGGCGAGCGCGGCGAGCGACAGCAGCAGGGCGAGCGCGATTCTCATCGGGTGTTCCTCCTGGGGCGGAAGCTTAACCCGCCGCGTGCGGCCTGGCCTCGGGCTTGGCGTCCCGGGCGGTGAGGTAGATCGCCAGTCCGAACGCGAGCACCGCGGCGATGCTGCCGAAGGCCCAGCGGTAGGCGATTTCCGGGTGCGCGCCGCCGGCGGCGACCGGGAAGCTGCCCACCAGCGCGCCGGTCAGCACCGGCAGGCCCGCCAGCCCCACCACCTGCGCGAGGTTCACCGTGGTGACGCCGCGGCCGGTCAGGTGCGGCGGGAACAGGCTCGAGCCGTGCGCCACGATCACCACCGCGTAGGAGGTGACGCCGCAGAACAGCACCAGCAGGACCACCGCGGCGGCGAGCGGCAGCGCTGGCACCAGGGCGAGCGTGGCGAGGATCGCGACCGTGGCGAGCGCGCCGGGCACCACGATCCACTTGCGCGTGTTGAACACGCGGTCGAGCGGCCCGTAGACCAGGATCCCGGCCAGCTGCGCCGCCGCCATGGCGAGGATCACGTTGCCGCGCGCCGCTCCGTCCAGGCCGTGCACGTCGGCGAGGTAGGGGCCGGCCCAGAGCCCCAGCACCGTGGCCATGCTGGCGTAGGCGAAGGTGTGGATGGCGAGCACGGGCGCGAGGCCCGGGGTGCGCCAGACCGCGAGCAGGCCGCGCGCCACCTCGCGCATCGACTCGGGCTTCATGTCGAGGGGCAGTTGCGGCGCCCGGTCGCGCACCAGCAGGTAGTACAGCACGCCGGTCGCCGCGGTGACCAGCGCGACCGCCGCGAGGGAGCCGCGCCAGCCGATCGCGCCGGCCGCCAGCGCGAGCGGCGTGGCGGCGAGGAAGATGCCGACCTGGCTGAAGGCGAACAGGCGGCTCAGCATGGTCGAGAGCTTCGCGCCCGGATACCACCAGGAGCACAGCGTCACCGCGCCCATGAAGCTGCCGGCGCAGCCCAGGCCGAGCAGGAAGCGCGCGGCGACCAGCTCCTCGGGACTCGCCGCCACCGCCTGCCACAGCCCGGCGACGACGGCTATGGCGGTGAGCGCGGCGACCACCCGGCGCGCGCCATAGCGGTCGAACAGCATGCCCACCGGGACCTGCGCCAGCGCCATGGCGAGGAAGAAGGCGGCGTTGGCCGAGCCGAGCGCCTCGGGGGAGAGCGCCAGGTCGCGCGACAGCTCGGGAGCGATGACGCCGAGGCACGAGCGGTAGAACTGGCTCAATGCCGCGATGGCCACGATGGCCGCCAGAGCCTCCCATCCCATGCGGCGATCATACCCGGGGGTGGGCAGGTAAACTCGGCCATGGCTGACGCATCTCCGATCGCGAACGAACTGACCTGCGACGTATTGGTCGCGGGCTCCGGCGCCGGCGGCCTCGCCGCGGCTATTGCGGCGCGCAAGGCCGGGCTGGAGGTCATCGTCGCGGAGAAGGAACCGCTGTTCGGCGGCACCACCGCGCGCTCGGGCGGCTGGCTGTGGATCCCGAACCATCCGCTGCAGGCGGAGATCGGGATCCGCGACAGCCTGGAAGAAGCGAGCACCTACCTGCTGCACGAAGCGGGCGAGAAGTTCGACCCGGAGCGCGTCAACGCCTTTCTCACCGCGGGACCGCGGATGATCGAGTGGTTCCAGCGCGAGACCGCAGTGAAGTTCGACGCCTCGGCCACCTTCTCCGACTACCACCCGGATGCGCCCGGGGGCAAGCCGGGCGGGCGCGCCATGGTGGCGTCGGCCTTCGACGGCCGCGAGCTGGGCCCGCTGCTGGGGAAGCTGGCCCCGCCGCTGCCCGAGCTCACGGTGTTCGGCGTCATGATCGGCTCGGGCGCGGAGCTCACGCACTTCCTGCGCTGGTCGAAGTCGCCCGCCTCGGCGCTGTACGTCGCGCGGCGGCTGCTCGGCCACGGCGTGGCGACGCTGGTGCACGGCCGCGGCGTGCGCCTCACCAACGGCAATGCGCTCGCCGGGCGCCTGCTCAAGTCGGCGCAGGACTGCGGCGTGCGGTTGTGGGAATCCTCGCCGCTGACGGCGCTGCTGCGCGAGGACGGGCGCGTCGCCGGCGCGATGGTGGCGCGCGGCGGGCAACCGGTGCGCGTCGCCGCGCGCCGGGGCGTGGTGCTCGCCTGCGGCGGCTTCCCGCGCGACGAGGAACGCAAGCGGCGCCTGTTCGCCCACGCCAGCCACCACTCCCCGGCGCCGCCGGGCAATACCGGCGACGGCCTGCGCGTGGCCGAAGCCGCGGGCGCGCGCATCGACGAATCGCTGCCCAACGCCGCGGCCTGGGTGCCGGTCTCCAGGGTGCCCAGGGCGGACGGCAGCTTCGGGCTGTTCCCGCATTTCATCGACCGCGCCAAGCCCGGCGTCATCGCGGTGACCGGCCAGGGCAGGCGCTTCGTGAACGAAGGCAACTCCTACCACGACTTCATCCAGGCGCTGTTTGCGCAGGGACAGACCAGCGCCTGGCTGGTCACCGACCACCGCGCCATCCGCGCCTACGGCCTGGGGTTCGTCAAGCCGCGCCCGCTGCCGCTCGCGCCGCACCTGAAGTCGGGGTACCTGAAGACGGGCGACACCTTCGAGCAGCTGGCGCAGGCCTGCGGCATCGACCCGCCGGCGCTCAAGCACACGCTGGATGCCTACAACCGGCACGCGAAATCGGGGACGGACCCCGATTTCGGCAAGGGCGGCACCGCCTACAACCGCTTCTACGGCGATCCGGAGATCCGGCCCAATCCCTGCGTGGCGCCGATCGTGCAGGCGCCGTTCTACGCGGTGCAGGTGCACGTGGGGGACCTGGGCACCTACGCCGGGATCCCGACCAACGGGAATGCCCAGGTGCTGGACGGGAACAAGCGCCCGATCCCGGGCCTGTACGCCGCGGGTAACGACGCGCTGTCCATCATGGGCGGGAACTACCCTGGGCCCGGCATCACGCTCGGGCCGGCGATGACCTTCGGCTGGATCGCGGCGCGGCACCTGGCCGGCGCGGACTAGCCGGCGGGCTTCGCCTCCGCCAGCTTCGCCGCGCGCTCCTTGAACGCCTTCGAGGCGAGGAACAGGCCGCCGTCGGCGCCGTCGATGAAGTGCAGGTGCTTGCCGGAGTAGTTGAACACCAGGCAGGTCATGTGTGCACGATCGGTTACATGGAGGCCGTACACCAGCTCGCGCCGCGCGTAGCGTTCGGCCAGCCAGGCGTCCAGCGCCTCGCGCTGCGCCGGCGTGCCGGCCAGGATCTGGCGGTAGACGTCGTTGAACTTGCGCACGTCGGTGTTGCGGTACAGCGTCTCCTTGTAGGTGCTCCAGTCGGTCTGCTCGGTCTTGAGGCCGAACTTCATCAGGAACCAGCCCAGCAGCACGAACCAGCGCGCGCGCATCAGCCACAGCCATTTTCCCAGCGGGCCGCGATCGGCGGCGCGCACGCCGACCTCGTTGCCCAGCTGGCGCGCGCTGAGGGTCGGGGTGAGCTGCAGGATCGGGGGCGTCAGCGGGTGGCAGGCCTCGTCCCCGCCGTAGATCTCCTGCACCTTGCCGATGACCTCGCGGTACAGCGCGCTCGCCGACCAGGTGTCGGCGGCGAGCGCGCGCACGATCAGGCTCACGGTCTCGCCGTGGCGGCTCGGGATGTCCTGCCAGCGGCACTCCAGCCCCTCGAGGCTGCCGCGCGCCGGGACGCTGCCCGGCTTCACCTCGCACAGCGGCGCGGTGGCCGGATCCTTCATGTAGCGGTCGGCGAAGGCCATGCCGCCGCCGGCGAAGGCGGCCTGGACGTAGTTCTCCGACACCCGCACCCGCGCCACCAGGATGTCGTGGCCCGCGGCGCGGATCGTGGCGACCGGCACCGTCGCCACGCGCAGTTCCAGGCCGAACGAGGACAGGGCCATCTGCTGCGTCTTCGCGAGCGCCGCCTTGGCGTCCTCCAGCAGCGCGGGCGGCACGCAGAACGCGCTGCCGTCGCCCTCGAAGATGAACGGGATCTCCAGCTCGCCGGCCGCGTTCAGCATCGCGGTCACCGCGGAGGCGCCCACGGTGTTGACGTGCTTGTAGTTGCCCGCCTGCACCGCGAGCGTCGAGTTCCGCACGTCGCAGGTGGCGACGTGCCAGTCCTCCGGCAGCGGCATGTAGTTCTCCGGGCGCGCGACCTCGCCGAACGAGGTGAGCACCGGCAGCTCGGCGTAGAACGAGGTGCTCGCGCTCACTTCCTGCGCGCCGCCTCGTACAGCGGCAGCACCTTGGGCAGGTTGGCCTCGATCTCGCGGATGCGCGTGTCGTGGCCCGGGTGGGTGGAGAGGAACTGCGGCGGGGCGCCCTTGCCGGCGGCCTGCGTCAGCCTGGACATCTTGCGCCAGACCTCGGCCGCGGCGCGCGGGTCGTAGCCGGCGCGCGCGGCGAGCTCCATGCCCACCAGGTCCGAGTCGGTCTCCTGCTTGCGCGCGTAGGGCAGGCTGATGGCGAGGCCCGCGGCCTGGTTGAGCAGCTCCGCCGACAGCTGCCCGAGGTTGAACACCGCCGCGGCGATCGAGATCCCGGCGCTCTTCAGCAGCTGCTCGGACATGCGCGCGCGGCCGTGCTCCAGCAGCGCGTGCGCGATCTCGTGGCCCATGATCGCCGCCACCTCGGCGTCGGTGAGCTGCAGCGACTCCAGGATGCCGGTGAAGAAGGCGATCTTGCCCCCGGGCATGCAGAACGCGTTCACCGTCTTCGAGCTGATCAGGTTCACCTCCCAGCGCCACTTCTCCGCGTCCTTGTTGAAGCGCGTCGAGTGCGGGATCAGCTGGCGCGCGATGTTGCGCAGCCGCTCCACCTGCTGGCGGTCGTTGTTGAGCAGCCCCTTCTGCGCCGCCTCGCGCATCAGGCCGCCGTACTGCTGCGCGGCCGAGCGCTCCACGGTGGAGGCGGGCAGGAGCAGCAGGCGGCTCCTGGACACCTCGACGCCCGTCTGCGCCAGCGCGCCGCCGGCGGCCAGGCACAGCAGGAAGGCGAGCGCCCTCACAGCGAATCGTAGTGCGCGGCCATGCGCCGGCGCTGCTGTTCGTCGGGCAGCGAGCCGCGCCCGGCGGCGAGGTTGTCCGCCATGTGCTCCGCCTTGCCGGTGCCCGGGATGGCGGCGGTGACCGCCGGGTGGCCCAGGATCCACTTCAGGAAGTACTGCGCCCAGCTCTCGATGCCCAGTTCCTTCGCCCAGTCGGGCAGCGGCTTGCCGCGCACGCGGCGGAACATCGCGCCCTCGGCGAAGGGGCGGTTGGCGATCACCGCCACCTTGCGCTCGCGCGCGAGCGGCAGCAGGCGCCGCTCGGCGTCGCGCTCGCCCAGCGAATAGTTGATCTGCAGGAAGTCGTACGGCGCCAGCTTGAGCGTGCGCTCCACCTCGGCATGCGCCGAGGCGGTGTAGTGGGTGATGCCGATGTGCCGCACGCGGCCCTGCGCCTTCCAGTCGAGCAGCGTCTTCGTGTGCGTGGCGACATCCAGCAGGTTGTGCACCTGCATCAGGTCCATCTGCTTCACCTTCATGCGGCGGAACGACGTCTCCATCTCGCGGATGCCTTCCTCGCGGCCGCGCGTCCAGACCTTGGTGGCCATGAAGAGGGGCTCGCAGGCGTTCAGCTCAGCGCACAGGTCGCCCACCACGGATTCGCTGGAGCCGTACATCGGCGAGGAATCCAGCAGCCGGCCGCCGGCGGCGAAGAACACGCGCAGCACG
This sequence comes from uncultured Bordetella sp., assembly GCA_964564865.1. Classification (GTDB taxonomy): domain Bacteria; phylum Pseudomonadota; class Gammaproteobacteria; order Burkholderiales; family SG8-39; genus RBG-16-66-20. Next base: position 14,246 of record CAZMDA010000050.1, read on the forward strand.
TCCTTGAGCGGCGCGCGCGCGGCTAGGTCGTTGCCGGCATCGAACACCTGCCAGGTGCCCAGGCCGATGACGGGGAGTTCTTCCCCGGACGAAGGGATGGTTCGCTTGATCAGGTTGGGCATCTGGGCGGAAGCGGGGTTGAGCGCCGCCAGGGCGGCGAGGCCGCCGAGTGCGCGCAGCGCCGAGCGCCGGTGGGCGTTCATGGGCTCATTCTATCCGCCGCCGCGCCTGCTCCCGCCCCAGCCAGAAGCTCACCGCCAGCCACGCCGCCGCCACCGGCAGCGCCGCGAACGCGATCCCGGACACGCCCAGCCCGAGGCCGCGCAGCGCGGTCACCAGCCACCCGGAGAACGCGTCGCCGCCGCGGTAGACCACGGTGTCGATGAAGTTCTTCGCCTTGTAGCGGTCCTCGCGCGGCACCACGGTGTAGAGCGCCTCGCGCACCGGCTTGGAGATGGCGAACTCGCCGATGCGCCGCGTGACGCCGAAGGCGATCAGCACCGCGAGCGTGGGCGCGGCGCCCAGCGCGGCGAAGCCGATCAGCGAGACGAGCGGCATCAGCGCCAGCATCCAGCCCACCCCCAGGCGCGCGCCCAGGCGCGCGGCGAGGAACAGCTGCACCAGCAGCGTGCCCGCGTTGACGGTGAGGTCCACCAGCGCGAACAGGCGCGTGCGCTCGGCCGAGTCGGGCAGCGCCGCGCGCACGATCTCCACCTGGTGGAAGTAGAGCGAGGTCGAGAGCACGGTGTAGCACAGCAGCCAGGCGCCGATGCCGAGCAGGTAGGGCGAGGACAGCGCCGCCTTCGCCCCGGCGATGATCGAGCCGCCCATGGGCAGCCCAGGTTCCCCGGCGCGGCGCTCGCCCTGGCGCGGGTGCGCGCGCGCCCACGCCAGCAGCCGGAGGATGCACAGCGTCGCCGCGACCAGCAGCGCCGCCGACACCAGCAGCAGGTTGGCCGGCCCCAGGCTGGGCGCCAGCAGCGCGGTGAGCGCCGGGCCGCTGATGGCGCCGCAGCTGCCGCCGGCGGCGATGGCGGCGAACAGGCGCGCCGCCTGCGCCTCGTCGTAGAGGTCCGCCATGAAGCTCCAGAACACCGACACCACGAACAGGTTGAACACGCTGGTCCAGACGAAGAACGCGACCGCGAGCCCCGGGGTCGGGCCGCCGCGGAACAGCAGCCAGAAGGCCGCGAGGTTGAGCGCGAAGAAGCCGTAGACCACCGGCAGCAGCCGCGCGCGCGGCAGGCGCGCGCACAGCCAGCCCCAGGCCGGCACCAGCAGCAGCATGGCGAGGAAGGTGGCGGTGAACAGGTGCGCCAGGCGTTCCGGGCCCGCCTGCACCGCCATCTCGTCGCGCACCGGGCGCAGCACGTAGTACGCGGCGAGCAGCAGGAAGAAGTACAGGAACGACCAGGCGAGCGCCGGCAGTTCGTGCCGCTGCGCGCGCAGCGCGCGGCCAAGCCATTCGGTCATGCGCTATAGTAGCCGAGGCATTGCACCTTTCCAGGGAGGCTCGGCCATGGGAATCTGGATCTTCCTCGCCCTCGTCGTCGCGATCGTGTTCTGGGGCGTTTCCATCTACAACGGCCTGGTGAAGCTGCGCCAGCGCTTCAAGAACGCCTTCGCGCAGATCGACGTCCAGCTGAAGCGCCGCTACGACCTGATCCCGAACCTGGTCGAGGCCGCCAAGGGCTACCTCGCGCACGAGCGCCAGACGCTGGAAGCGGTGATCGCGGCGCGCGGCAACGCGCTGGGCGCCTCGCAGAAGGCCGCCGCCAACCCCGGCGACGCCGCCGCGATGCAGGGCCTGGCGCAGGCCGAGTCCCAGCTGGGCGGGGCGCTGGGCCGCCTGATGGTGCTGTTCGAGGCCTACCCGGACCTGAAGGCGAACCAGAACATCCTGCAGGTGCAGGAGGAGCTCACCAGCACCGAGAACAAGATCGCCTTCGCGCGCCAGGCCTACAACGACTCGGTGACCGAGTACAACACCAAGCGCGAGTCGTTCCCGGACGCGGTCTTCGCCGGGATGTTCGGCTTCCGGGAGGCGACGCTGCTGGAGGCCACCGAGTCCGCCGAGGAGCGCAAGGCGCCGAAGGTGTCGTTCTCGTAAGCCGGCGTCGCCTTGGCGACCTTCTTCGAACACCAGGACAGCGCGCGCCGCAACACCAAGGTCCTGGTGCTGCTGTACGTGCTGGCGGTGCTGGCGGTGATCGCCGCCGTGGACCTGGTGCTGGCGGTCACCTGGCTCGCCACCGGCAACCTCGACGCCACGCTGCAGCACGCGAGCACCCAGAGCCTGCTGCGCGCGGTGCCGCCCAGCGTCTACCTGTGGGGCGCGCTGGGCACCGCCGGCGTCATCTTCCTGGTGAGCATCTGGCACGTCACCCGGCTGGGCGGCGGCGGCTCGGCGGTGGCCGAGATGGTGGGCGCGCGGCGCGTCGAGCCCGGCACGCGCGACCTCCTGGAGCGGCGCCTGCTCAACGTGGTGGAGGAGATGGCCATCGCCTCGGGCGTGCGCGTGCCGGCGGTGTACGTGATGGACGGCGAGGCCGGCATCAACGCCTTCGCCGCCGGCTGGGACGTGTCCAACTCGGTGGTCGCGGTGACGCGCGGCACGCTGGAGACGCTGAACCGCGACGAGCTGCAGGGCGTGGTGGCGCACGAGTTCAGCCACATCCTGAACGGCGACATGCGGCTCAACATCCGCATGATCGGCGTGCTGGCCGGGATTGTGTTCATCGGCTCCATCGGCGAGTTCCTGCTGCGCAACGCGCGCGGCAGCAGCAGCTCGAAGAACTCCGGCGCGGGCTACTTCGTCGTCGTCGGCCTGGCGCTGATGGTGATCGGCTGGATCGGCCTGTTCTTCTCGCGCCTCATCAAGGCCGCGGTGTCGCGCCAGCGCGAGTTCCTCGCCGACGCCTCGGCGGTGCAGTTCACGCGCAACCCGGACGGCGTCGCCGGGGCCCTGGACCGCATCCGCGGCAGCGCGCGCGGCACCCTGGTGGAGAACCGGCACGCCGAGGACCTGTCGCACATGTTCTTCGCCGACAGCGTCAAGGTCTGGTTCGGAGGCCTGTTCGACACCCATCCGCCGATCGACGAGCGCATCGCGCGCGCCCATCCGCGCTTCCAGCCCGCCACGTACCGGCAGAAGCGCCGGCCGGAGGCGCCCTCGGAGGACGAGGCCGCGAAGGCCGGGCTGAAGAAGGAGGCGGCGGCGAAGGCGATCCTGCTGGGCGCGCTGCAGGAGCCCGCCGGCCGGCGCGGCGGCGACCTCGGCACGCGCTGGGGCCGCTCGGCCGGGGACAGCGCCGCGCTGGTGGGCACGGTGGACGGCGGCAAGGTGGACTATGCCAGGCGCCTGCTCGCGGCGCTGCCGGAGGCGCTGAAGGACCAGCTGCACCAGGCCGAGGGCGCCCGCGCCGCGCTGGTGGCGCTGCTGCTCGCGCCCGCGGACGACGTCCTGCAGGGCCAGCTGGCCGGGCTGAAGGCGGCCGGCCTGCACCCGCTCGCGGAGCAGGCCGCCGCGCTGCTGCCCTTCACGCGCAGGCTGGGGCCCGCGTTCCACCTGCCGGCCATCGACCTCGCGCTGCCCGCGGTCAAGGCCTCGCCGCAGGCGGCGCACGACGAGCTGGTCAGGGCCCTGGAGATCGTGATCCAGGCCGACCGGCGGGTGTCGCTGCACGAGTTCGTGGTGCTGACGCTGGTGCGCGACCAGCTGGCGGCGCGGCCGCCGGGGCCGGCGCCAGCCGGCCGCCGCATCGCCGAGCTGCAGGCCGAGGCGCGGCTGCTGCTCGCGCTCGTCGCCCACGCCGGCACGCGCCAGGACGCGAACGGCCGGCGCAGCGAGGCGCTGCAGGCCGCGCTCGACGCCGGCGCCAGGGAAATGTCGCTCGCCCCGGCGGCCGGCGCCGCGCCCGAGCTGACGCTCAACAAGGCGGGCGCCGCGCTCGCGGCGCTGAAGCAGCTGGCGCCGATGCAGAAGGCGGTGCTGGTCAAGGGCCTGTTCGCGACCGTCAGCCACGACGGCAGCATCCGCCTGATGGAGGCCGAGCTCATGCGCCTGGCGGGCGCGGTGCTGGACTGCCCGCTGCCGCCGCTGCTCGAGTCGCTGGACCCCGCCGCATTGGTGGAATAATCGCGGCGTGAAGCACGTGCAACTGGAGCGCGCCCTGCGCGGCGCCATCGCGGGCGAGGTCCGGTTCGACGCCGGCGCGCTCGCCGCCTATGCGTCCGATGCCTCCAACTACCGGCAGGTGCCCATCGGCGTGGTGCTGCCGCGCACCGCGGAGGACATCGTCGCCGCCATGGCCGCCTGCCGCGAGCACGACGCGCCGGTGCTCGCGCGCGGCGGCGGCACCTCGCTCTGCGGCCAGACGGTGAACGTGGCGGTGGTGATCGACGCCTCGCGGCACCTGGACCGGGTGCTGGAGGTGGACCCGGCCTCGCGCACCGCGCGCGTCGAGCCCGGCGTGGTGTGCGACGCGCTGCGCGCCGCCGCCGAGCGCCACGGCCTCACCTTCGCGCCCGACCCGGCGACGCACTCGCGCTGCACGCTGGGCGGGATGATCGGCAACAACTCCTGCGGCCCGCACTCGGTGATGGCGGGCAAGACGGTGGAGAACATCGAGGCGCTGGAGGTGCTGACCTGGGACGGGGCGCGCTTCTGGTGCGGGCCGACCTCGGAGGCGGAGCTGGAGGCGATCATCCGCCGCGGCGGCCGGCAGGGCGAGATCTACGCCAGGCTGCGGGCGCTGCGCGACCGCTACGCCGACCTCATCCGGAGCCGCTTCCCGAAGATCAAGCGCCGCGTCTCCGGCTACAACCTGGACCAGCTGCTGCCGGAAAACGGCTTCAACGTGGCGCGCGCCCTGGTCGGCTCGGAGGGCACCTGCGCCATCACGCTGCAGGCGCTCGCGCGCCTGGTGAAGAGCCCGCGCGAGCGCGTGCTGCTGGTGATCGGCTTCCCGGACATCTACCGCGCCGGCGACGCCGTGCCGCAGGTGATCGCCGCCGGCCCGATCGCCTGCGAGGGCCTGGACACCGGCATCATCGGCGGCCTGCGCGAGCGGGGTCTAAGGCTCGAGGACATCGCGCTCCTCCCGGAGGGCAACGCCTGGCTGATGGTGGAGTTCGGCGACGACGAGCGCGCCGAGGCGGTGCGCAAGGCGAAGGTGCTGCAGGAGGCGCTGGGCGGCAGGCTGATCGAGGACAAGGTGCTCGCCGGCCGCATCTGGACGATCCGCGAGACCGGCGCCTCGGCCACCGCCCTGAACTTGAAAGGCACGCCGGGTCCGGACCCCATTGTCGGCTGGGAGGACGCGGCGGTGGATCCGTCGCGCCTGGGCGACTACCTGCGCGAGTTCCAGGCGCTGGTGGACCGCTTCGGCTACCGGACGTCGCTGTACGGCCATTTCGGCGACGGCTGCATCCACGCCCGCATCACCTTCGACCTGCGCACGCCCCAGGGCACCGCGCACTGGCGCAAGTTCCTTTTCGCCGCCACCGAGCTGGTGGTGAAATTCGGCGGCTCCATCTCCGGCGAGCACGGCGACGGCCAGGCGCGCGCCGAGCTCCTGCCGGCGATGTACGGCCCGGAGCTGATGGAGGCCTTCCGCGAGTTCAAGCGCATCTGGGACCCGCAGGGGCGCATGAACCCGGGCAAGCTGGTGGCCGCCGAGGGCGAGGTCTACCGCCTGGACGAGAACCTGCGCCTGGGGCCGGGCTACAGGACGGTGCAGGTCGCCACGCGGATGGATTTTTCCGGCGAGATCGGCGACGGCTTCGGCCGCGCCGCCGAGCGCTGCGTCGGCATGGGCAAGTGCCGCTCGGCCGAAGGCGGCACCATGTGCCCCAGCTACCGCGCCACGCGCGAGGAGCGCTACTCCACGCGCGGCCGCGCGCGGCTCCTCTCGGAGATGCTGCGCGGCGAGGTGATCACCGACGGCTGGCAGAGCGAGGAGGTGCGCGAGGCGCTCGACTGGTGCCTGGGCTGCAAGGGCTGCCGCAGCGACTGCCCGACGCACACCGACATGGCCGCGTACAAGGCGGAGTTCATGTCGCACCACTACGAGGGGAAATCGCGCCCGCGCCAGGCCTTCTTCATGGGCCGGATCGGCGAGTGGGCGCCGCGCGCGGCGAAGTTCGCGCGCCTGGCGAACCTCCTTGCCCGGACGCCGGGCCTCGCCGGCATCGCCAGGCGCGTCGCCGGCATCGCCCCGGCGCGCCCGCTGCCGCGCCTGGCCGCCGCCACGTTCCGCGAGCGCTTCGAGGCGAGCCGCAGCGCGCGGCGCGACCCGGGGCGCGACGCCGGCGCGCGCCGCGGCGACCCCGTGGTGCTGTTCCCGGACACCTTCAGCAACCATTTCCGCCCGCAGGCGGCGCTCGCCGCCGCCGACGTGCTCGAGGCCGCCGGCTGCCGCGTCGAGCTGCCGCGCGAGCCGCTGTGCTGCGGGCGGCCCTACTACGACTTCGGCATGCTGGACGAGGCGAAGGCCGCGCTGCGGAAGGTCGTCGCCGCCCTGGCGCCGCAGATCGAGACCGGCCTGCCGGTGGTGGTGCTGGAGCCCGGCTGCCTGTCGGTGTACCGCGACGAGCTGAAGAAGATGCTGCCCGCCGACCCGGCGGCGCAGAAGCTGTCCCGGCTCGCGGTGTCGCTGGGCGAGCTGCTCGCCGCGCGCGGCTGGCGGCCGCCCCCGGTCGAGGGCAAGGCGCTGGTGCACGGCCACTGCCACCAGAAGGCGCTGGGCGGACAGCGGGAGGACCTCGCGCTGCTCGCGCAGGCGGGGATGCAGGTGGAGGCGCCCGACATGGGCTGCTGCGGCATGGCCGGGTCCTTCGGCTTCCGGCCGGAGACCTACGAGGCTTCGCTCCGGATCGCGGACCTCGCGCTGATGCCGAGGGTGCGCGCGCTGGGGCGCGACGCGCTGGTGGTCGCCAACGGCTTTTCCTGCCGCGAGCAGATCGAGGACCTGTCGGGGCGGGAGACGCTGCACCTCGCCGAGGTGCTGGCGAGAGGTCTGGTCAAGAGCTGAGGTCCTTCGTCACCTGCGCCGCCGGCACTTCGCGGCAGCCGGTGGCGTTCTGTCCCGACCACAGGGGCGAGAAGTCGCCGCTGCCCGCCTTCTCCGCCGCGGCGCGCAGCGGCGCGATGGCGGCGGTGGCCAGGGGAAACGCCGGCGCCGCCGGGTTCATCGGCCCCATCTCGCGCATGAAGCGGTTGACGATCCCCCTCGCGGGACGGCCGGTGAAGATGTTCGTCAATGCCGTCTCCGCCGCCTGCGGGCTCTTGAGCGCCGCGCGGTGCGCCGCGCCCGCCGTGGATTCCGGGCACAGCAGGTAGGCGGTGCCCACCTGCACGCCCGCCGCGCCCAGCGCCAGCGCCGCGCGCACGCCCTGCGCGTCCGCGATGCCGCCGGCGGCGATCACCGGCAGCTTCACCGCCTTCACCACCTGCGGCAGCAGGGCGAAGGTGCCCGGCTGGGTGGAAATGTCTTCGTTCAGGAACACGCCGCGGTGGCCGCCGGCCTCGTTGCCCTGGGCGATGATCGCGTCCACGCCCTGCGCCTCCAGCCAGCGGGCTTCCGCCACCGTGGTTGCCGAGGACAGGATCTTCGAGCCCCAGCTGCGCACCCTTGCCAGCAGTTCCTTCGACGGCAGGCCGAAATGGAAGCTCACCACCTTCGGCCTGAACGCATCCAGCACCTCCGCCGCCTCGGCGCTGAAGGGCGCGCGCCCCGGGCCGGCGGGAATCCTGTCCGCGTCGATGCCGAACTCCCGGTAGTAGGGCGCGAGCTTCGCGCGCCAGGCCGCCTCGCGCGCCGCGTCCGGCGCCGGCGGCACGTGGCAGAAGAAGTTCACGTTGCAGGGCTTCTTCGTTCCCGCGCTGATGGCCGCGAGCTCCTTCGCGATCCCGTCCGGGGCCAGCATGGCGCAGGGGAGGGAACCCAGTCCTCCCGCGTTGGACACCGCGATCGCCATCGCGCTGCCCTGCGAGCCCGCCATCGGGGCCTGGATGACCGGGAGGTCGATGCCGAACAGCTTCGTGATTGCCGTCATGCCTTCTTCTCTATCAGATGATCCAGACCCCGAGCAAGACCGCCAGTGCGATCCAGATCGCGATGACCACGACGGCGGCAGTGTTGCTCCGGGTGGTCTCGACCTGCCGGCGCGCCGCGATCCGCGCCTCCGCCATCACCTGCGGCGGGATCATCCGGATGCAGATGAGGATGCCCAACGGCACCAGCACCAGGTCGTCCAGGAACCCCAGCACGGGAATGAAGTCCGGGATCAGGTCGATCGGCGACACCGCGTAGGCCACGATCATGCCGGCGAGGATCTTGGCCGCGAGCGGCGTGCGCGGGTCGCGGGCGGCGTGGTAGAGCGCCAGCGTCTCCTGCTTGAGCGCATCCGCCTTCTGCCTGAGGTACTCGCCGAGCGACAGCTTCTGCATCAGAGCCAGCGGCGCACGCGCCGGCGGTAGTCGTCGAACTCGGCGCCGAACCGCTTCGCCAGCGCGCGCTCCTCGGGCGCGATCTGGAAGCGGTTGAGGTACAGCACGAAGAGCGGCAGCATCGCGAACGCCGCCGGGTGCGCGAGGTACGCCGACCACGCCAGCAGCAGCACCAGCATCCCCAGGTACATCGGGTTGCGGGTGTAGCGGTAGATGCCGGAGCGCACCAGGCTCGAGGCCTTCTCCGGCCGCAAGGGGTTGATCGTCGTCCGGGCCGCGCGGAACGCGGCCAGGCCCGCCAGGTCGATCGCCGCGCCCAGGCAGGCCAGCAGGATCGCGGCTTCGGTGGCGCCCGGGGCCGGGATGCGGTATTGAGGGAGCTCGCGCGCGAGCAGCCACATCAACCCGGCGCAGGCCAGGCCGACGACGGGCGGGGGGATGCGGTGCTCGAGGGCCTTCAACTCAACCGAATGTAACCGATCGGTTACATTGCCTGCCTGTGGAGGGGTGCATGGTCGCGGTCATCTTCGAAGTATTGCCCAATCCCGGGCGCAAGGACGACTACCTGCGCATGGCGGAAGGCCTGAAGGCCGAGCTGCAGGCGCTGGACGGGTTCGTCTCGGTGGAGCGGTTCGAGTCGCTGACCACGCCGGGCAAGTACCTGTCGCTGTCCATCTGGCGCGACGAGGATTCGGTGCGGCGGTGGCGGAACCTGGCGTCGCACCGCGCGGCGCAGGCGGCGGGGCGGCGGGAGGTGTTCAAGGACTACCGGCTGCGGGTGGCGACGGTGATCCGGGACTACGGCATGCAGGAGCGGGCGGAGGCGCCGGGGGATTCGCGCGGCGCGCACGGGTAGCCGGCCGCTTCGCTCCCGGGCGCCGCGCTACGGGTGCGGGCCCCAGGGGGCGGCGAGCAGGAGCTGGTTGGCCTGCGTCTTCACCAGGGGGCGCAGCTTGACCGCGAAGGCCATGAAGTCCTTGTCCGCGAACAGGCGCTTCCAGAAGTCGCGGCGGTCGTCGTCGCTGTCGAAGCGCCAGAGGTGGACGAGCTGGTGCAGCTCGCCGGTGTCGGAGGTGAAGTAGCCGATCAGGTTCTTGGAGAAGCCTCCGGCCTGGAGCGCGGGCCAGCCGAGGGTGGAGTAGAGCTCGATGACTTCCGCCATCTTGCCGACGGTGATGGAGTAGGTTCGCTTTTCGTAGATGGTGGGCATGGGGGGCTTGGGTTGAAGGGTTTTTCGACGGCGATGGTTGGTTGGATTGTCAAACGTTTGCAACGGGGAGCGTGCGCCGCTCGTGCGCGTGTCCCTCTCGGCTGCACCGCTAGGCCGCACAACGACGGGGGCGGCTCCGGCGGCGGCGGAGGCCACGGTCTTGGCGTTGGAACCCTGCCACGGTCTATTTTGGAAACTAGAATAGTCATGGCTTTAGATTTCTGGACGTAACGACTTCGTCTTGGCAGATTGCGGCCAATCTCCTGTCATCGGATGGAAGTCGAGCGGATCTCTTCACGATGTTTACTTCTTGAGATTTCAGTGCCGAGAGCTTCGACGTGAACTGCTTGTCACTAAGGCTTGATCGAGAAGCCCACAGGTCTTCGTAGTCATGCATGAGCTGCAGCCACGACGCTTGAATCTCCGCCATGAGATCAACTTTCCTCGGCACGTCTATGATTGGAAGTGCTACAGAAACCACTGCGGCGACAATCGATAGGCTCTGCCAGAGAATCTTGTTGTCCGCCCACACACTCCACGACGCGACCGTTGCTGAAGCTGTGGCAGCTAGGAATATCTTCGCGTATCCCTCCCTGCGACTAAAGCGTAGACCCATGTATCGCCAGTACCGCTGGTGAAGATCAGCCTCCAGGACGGAATACCATGCACTCGTTACACGCTCACCATTCATCGTTCGTATGCGCTAACGTCGTGCTGTTTGGTCGGACGGCACTGACAACGGTCGATGCACGGCGACGCTCGCGGCCGATCCGCGATAGCTACGGGTTAGTTGTCGACATCTCATGCTCTACGCGCCTTCCGTCGCGTCAAGCCAGAAAAGCATACCAAGAGTCGCTTCACCGTTACCTGATCGTACTCTCCGAGTCGTCGATAGAGATCTAGAACTTCAGCTTCCTCATCTGAAAGTGACGGTCGACTAAACTCAGGCGTCTCGATTCCGGCTAGGGCGTGGAGCTGGGTCACAGTTCGACCGAGTGCATGTGCTACGGCTTTGAGATTCTCGGCGTCCAGATTCTGCTTTCCCCGTTCCAGCCTCGTGATGTTTGACTGGTGAATGCCAACGCGGCTCGCTAACTGAGGCTGAGTCCAGCCCTTCTCCTTTCGCAGACGCTTGATTACAGCGCCGATACCAGCATGTGCCTTCATGTCTTCGGTCACCTAACGTCCACGATCTGCCGCGTCGCCCCAGGCGCAGCGTGGCGGAGTACAGGCGTCGGGCAACAACGGACTGAAAGGCAGCAGCGTTTGCTCACACGACTGAGTACTTGAGGTCAAGGCGTTGCCTTGATTGGATAAGCGACTTTGCATACCACTTCATATTCCGCCGAGGGTCAATGAACTTCAATGGTGGGTAAGCAAGCTCGAAATTCTCGATCTCGTCGTGAGGGCAGAAACCACAAAATACGTCATCCCAAGCAAACGCGAAGGCACCTAGCGCGGCTGGGTGCCGCCATTCCCGTTCCCACGTAAAGTCAACGCGCCCTGCCGGTCTTGCTGCCGCCCCAGGTGGCCAGACCTTTTGACCGAATACGGAAACAAGTGGCAGTAGGCGTTCAGCCGTTGCTGCTGCCTCTGTGATCAACGTGAATAGTCCGTAGAAGATAGTGTCGGCAGATCCCGCTTCATTGTTGATGTAAAGCGCGGGCGCGACATTTCGTGACTTTAGTCGATCCTTAAGGAAGACTAGGCCATATGGCTCCAGATTGACAGTGCGACCACCGATCTCGAGTAGGCAATGGGCCTCGCTGATGGGTGTTTCGGTGAAACAGATCGCGCCGAAGAACCTTCGCCGTGTTTCCTCGGGCATCTCCATCGTGTTGCCGCCAAATCGGACGTCACTGATTTGAGACGGTCCAGGCAGCAGGCGACGCTGGTCAAGGATCTGCTTCAATCGATTTGAGGCATTGACACCGTCACGGGCCCGCGTGAGATGTGCCAAGAATGGAGAAATATCCGTTCGGAACAGCAAAATGTCAGCAATATCTCTCAATGGTGCCTACCGTTTCGGACGTAGGAATCGTGCGTAGGCACGAACCGCCGGTCCAGCGTCGCTCGCCGGCCGGTAGTTGGGCGTCGTGCAGTTCATAGCTCGAATGGTGGTGCGTCGGGATTCATCTGCCTATCCATTGCATGCACCATCTGGCGAAATACCCTTGAGTCATGCAGAAATGTAGACAAGAAGCCCGCTGAGTGCGCGCATGCGTTAAACAGCACTACTGCATCCGCTTCATTTTTAAGGTCTTCGACTCTCGCAAAACCAGCTGCTTCCCGGAAATATAGATCCTTTACCTTTACCAGCTTCCTGAATCTTTCGGGCGAGTTCAATCTGTGTGCTAAATCATTCCGAAGCGAGTTGATTGCCAAAATCAGATTCCATTCACCCAGAAAATTTTTTCGAAGGCAAAGCGCGCGAGCGAGCTGAGTCTTTTGAGCAAAAGTGAGACGCGCTTCCTCAAGATGCTCGCGATGAAAGACGTATTGATCCAGCACCGCCGACAAAGCTTCTTCGATCAAGAGGTGGCCTTTCAGCAAGACATGCGCAAGCTCGTCGACGGTCTCCATCTCCTCCTTAAAGCGCTCAATGGAAGCACGAAGATCCGGATGCATATGTGCTTGCGACGTCTAACGTCAGCGTTGCGGCGTGCTGTAGCAAGCGCTTAGCGGCGAAGTGCGGGGATCGCTAACCAATGCGCCATTACGCGTCGTCTGTTTCGTTTGAGACATAGTTGGCTACACCCACCATCTCGTGGAGTCTTTTGGGATCGACGCGTCAGCAATTTCTTTGGCAATTCCGGATGCCACAGCCTCTGTGGCATCAAGAAGCTTCGCTTTGCCCGCCAGATGGGCCCGAACATTAACGATGGTCTTTGCCCCTTTGGTACGTTCCTCGAAAATGTCCGCATAGCGTCTTGCGTCGAAATCTAGGCTATCGACATACTCCGCAAGCCGATCATGGTCAACGGTCGTGCTACCGAAACCCCAATGCAGAGGATGTATTTTCACCTTGCCGTGGGGAACAAATAAGCGCTTGTCCCCCGCTAGATAGGCCATGACCGCCATTGATTCAACGTTCCCGACGCAATGAGTCGTTACCGGCACTGGTAGTGAGCGGAGGAGGTGATAGGCCGCGAACGCTTGGTCGTTGGATCCACCCTCGCTAGATAGGTGAAGGCGAATCTCGGTTGCGCCTTGGTTCACCGCTGATAACGTTGCATTTTGGAGTCCCGCAAGTGACTCTGCGCTAAAGCTCCGCAGGAAGTGGATAACGTGGATGGTCATGTTCCGGTGCTCCTCGCGCGCGTCTAACGGTCAATCGTAAGCATATCTGTCGCCAATCATGGCAATCCGCGTTTGAAAGCGCAATTGAATCAAACCACAATCACGAAGCCATTTCAGTTAGTTGGCGGATTCCCCGAATCTCCCTGATTCCTAATCCGCCATCGCGTTAGATTCCCAGCCCACACCCGCTATCTGATTCCGAGATCGCTAAAATCCCCCCATGCGCCACCTCGCTCTCACCCTCCTTCTCCTCCCCCTAGCCGCCTTCCCCCAGGCCGTCACCCCCGAGGAGCGCCTCTTCGAGGCCCTCCACGAATCCAAGCCCCTGGTCGCCGAAGGCATCGTCGCCCGCGGCCGCG
>CAZMDA010000051.1:0-27350 GCA_964564865.1 uncultured Bordetella sp.
GCGATGCAGCCGCATCGCCTCGGACTCGCCCTCGCCCGACAGGAGCAGCCTGCGATAGTCGAGGCAGTTCATGCCGATCCCCCTTTCCGGGCGCGCTGCGGCTCCACCATTCGCCGCAGCGCCTGGCGCGCCCGCGTCAGGCGGGTCATCACCGCGCCCTCGGTCGTCTCCAGCATCGCGGCGATCTCGTTGCAGCTGAACCCGCCCAGCACCTGCAGCGCGAGCGGCTCGCGCAACCCCGCGGGCAGCGCGCCAAGGGCGTCGCGCATCTCCAGCCCGAACAGGTTGGCGCGCGGGTCGGCGAGCTCCGCATGCGCGTCCTCCAGGCGCTCCAGGTCCGGCGCGCCGCCGCGTGCGCGGTAGAACTCGTTGCGCACGATCGTGAACAGCCAGGCCTTCACCGCGGCGCCGTCCCTGAGCGCAGGGAAGGCGCGCAGGCCGCGCAGCAGCGCCTCCTGCACCACGTCCTCGGCAAGATGCCGGTCGCGCGCGAGCCAGAAGGCGAAGCGGTACAGGTCGCGCGCATGGCTGCGGACGGCCTCATCGAAGCTCACGCCGCCGCCTCGAGCCCGGCGCCGGCCAGGCCGGCGCGCAGCCGGCGTCGCGCGCGGTGCAGCAGGACCGCGCAGTAGTTCGAGGAGATCGACAGCGCGTCGCAGGCCTCCTCGGTGCTCAGTCCCAGGACGTCCTTCATCAGGAACACCTCACCCGCCCGCGGCGGCAGCCCGGCCAGGCAGCGGTCCAGTTCCTGCAGGAGCTGGCGCGATGCGAGCGATCGCTCCGGACCGGCCGAGGCGCATGCGACAGTGTCCTCGAGGAGCGGATCGTGGTGATCGCGCGCGCTGCGCCGCACGCAATCGACGATCTTGTGCTTCAGGATCCCGGTCAGCCAGGTCGACAGCGTCGCCCGCGCGCGGAAACTGCCCCCCGCCGCGAGCGCGGCCAGCAGCGCGTCCTGCACCGCGTCCTCGGCATGCGCCGGATTCCGAAGCCGGGTGCGCGCATAACGCATCAGCTGATCCCGGCAACGGCCGATCTCCTCGGCGGTGACTGCGGCGGCGTCTGCCTGGTCCATCGCGTGGCCTCGCTGGCTCCTGGTTTTGTCCGGCTACATGAAGTAGACCCACGAAGCGCCGCTTTCCTTACAATCGCTTCTCCGAAACAGAGCCTTCCGAATGCAACTCTTTGACCTGAATGGAAAAGTGGCCATCGTCACCGGCGGCAACGGCGGCATCGGCCTGGGGATGGCGCGGGGCCTCGCGCAGGCCGGCGCGACGGTGGTGGTCGCGGGGCGCAACGCGGCCAAGAACGCGGCGGCGGCGAAGGCGGTCGGCGGCCTCGCCATCGAAGCGGACGTGACCGACGAGGCGTCCTGCGGCGCGCTGGTGGCGAAGACGGTGGCGCAGCTGGGGCGGCTGGACATCCTCGTCAACAACGCCGGCATCAACATCCGCAAGCAGCCGCAGGAATACACCCTGGCGGAGTGGAACGAGGTGCTGGCCACCAACCTCACCAGCGCCTTCGCCTGCGCGCAGGCGGCCTACCCCGAAATGAAGCGAGCGGGCGGCGGCAAGATCGTCAACATCGGCTCCATGCTGTCCATCTTCGGCGCCTCCTTCGCCGCGCCGTATGCCGCCTCCAAGGGCGGCATCGTGCAGATGAGCCGCGCCCTGGCCAGCGCCTGGGCGAAGGACAACATCCAGGTGAACTGCGTGCTGCCGGGCTGGATCGACACCGACCTCACGCGGCGCGCGCGCCAGGACGTGCCCGGCCTGCACGAGCGCGTGCTCGGGCGCACCCCCGCCGGGCGCTGGGGCGACCCGGCCGACTTCGCCGGCATCGCGGTGTTCCTCGCCAGCCCGGCCTCGGACTTCCTGACCGGCACCGCGATCCCGGTGGACGGCGGCTACTCGGTGCAAGGGTGACGGTCTAGGGCGCGTTCCTGGCGAAGTCGATCCACGGGTTCTGTCCCAGCATCGCGGCTCCGGGCAGCGTCGGCGCGGCGTAGCGCATCGTCCACGAAGCCGGCCCGGTGATGTAGGCGATGCACAGGCCGTCCTCGGCGTGAAAGTGCCCGCCGTGGGGCACCAGGCCCGGGTAGCTCAAGCGCCAGCCCTGCCCGGCCGGGTCGACGCGGGACATCTTCAGCTGCGCCACGACGCCGTCCTGCAGCAGGAAGAACCAGGTCCACGGCCCGCCGGCGACGAGCGTCATGACTTCGTCCACGCCGGTGCCATCGTCGGTGGCATTGACATGCAGCCTGGCGAACTTGTCGCGGGCGTACAGGCGATCCTGCGGCCCCATGGACCTGAGGTCGTAGACCTTGGGATAGGGCGCGACGCCGCGCTCGCCCGTGACCAGGCTGCCGCCGCCGGGTATCACCGGTGCACGGCCGGCCGCACGGGCTTCGTCCAGCACCTCCTGCCGCGACAGCGCGAAGAGCCGCAGCAGCGATTCCTTCTGCGCCTCGCTGAGCGGGCCCCGGGCCGAGGCCTCGAGCAGCGGGCGAGCGGCCGGCGGCAGGTCCACGCGACGCAGGCGTACGCCAACCGTGCCCAGGACGTCGTTGATGGCGGCCAGCTCAGTCAGGCTGGCACGGCCGTCCGAGAATTCCAGCAGCGCGCCGTGGACGGGGCCGGCCTGCGCGGCCAGTCCGGGCGCGCGAAGCAGGAGCAGCAGGCAGACGAGTCGAAGCAATGCCTTCATGACGGTTCTCCAGATCGGTTGGGCGGCGCGAGGCCGCGGCGGCGACATCCTCGCCGTGCGCCACGCCACGCGATAGCGGAAAAAAACGCCGGAGTCGTTCGAAGGAATCGAGCGGCGCGGCGACCGCTCAGCCCACCGGCAACCGCTGCAGCCGCTCGATGAACCAGCGCAACGCGAGCCCGGGTTCCTGGGCGCGCCAGGCGAGGCTGAGCTCCTGCCGCGGCTTGGGCGCCGACACGCGCAGCGCAACCAGGCGGCCCTCCGCGATCGGCCCTGCTGCCACACCGGCGGGCAGGAATCCCGCGCCGAGCCCGGCAATCTGGGCCTCCAGCTTGGCTTGCAGGCTGCCGACGGTGAGAACGTCGCTGGCCGAGGTGATGCCGGTGGAACGCGCGCTGCCGCTGCGCGATGAATCGGCGGCCACCACCACGCGATGCCTGCGGATCGCCGCGGTCTTCACCGGCTGCGGCTCGCGCGCGAGCGGGTGCGTGGGCGCCACCGCGAACACGAACGCCACGGCACCCAGCGGACGGCTGGCGATGTCCTGCGACACGCCCGCCGGCACTTCGGTGATCGCAAGCTCCGCCCGCCGCGCGAGCAGCGACTCCCAGGCCCCGCCCAGCACTTCGCCGGAAATCCGGATGCGCGTGGGATGGCCCTGCGCATAGAACTCGCCCACCGCGGCCAGCACCGGCGCGAGCGGCATCAGGTCGTTCACCGCGATGGACAGCTCCGCCTCCCAGCCGCGCGCCAGCAGCCGCACGCGCCGTTCCACCGCCGATGCTGCATCCAGCAGCGCCCGCCCCTCTTCCAGCAGCAGTTGGCCGTGGCGGGTCAGCACCGCCCGGTGCCCGCTGCGGTCGAAGATCTTCACGCCCAGCGACTCCTCCAGCTTGCGCACCGTGTAGGAGAGGGTCGAGGTGGTGCGGTGCACCTCCCCGGCGGCCGCGGCGAAGCTGCCGCGGCGGGCGATCGCATCCAGGACCTGCAGTGCGTCGAGCGACAAGCGGAGCATGGATGTTCGAAATCCTCGAAGGGGTCCGCCGAAATTATCAGATTTCCCTGCGGCGCTCCGTGGACCACGATGCGTTCACCGACATTCACCGGAGCAGCCGCCGTGAGAACCGCCACTTGTCCCAGCGCCCAGACCGCCGCGCCCGCCCCCGGGGGCTCGCCGCGCGCCGGGGGGGCGTGGACCGCCTGGGGCCTGCTGTTGCTCAACGGCTCGCTGATCGCCGGCATCTACGCCCTCGCCCGGCACGCCGCTCGCGCCGGCGTGCCGTTCGCGACCCTGCTCGCCTGGCAGGTGCTGATCGCCGCCGCCGTGCTTGCCCTGGTCCTCGCCCTGCGCGGCGAGCGCGCCCCGCTGCGCCCGCAGAACCTGCGCTACGCGCTCTTCTCGGGCCTGGTCGGCGTCACCGGCCCCAACCTGCTGATCTTTGCGGCGCTGGCCCACCTGCCCGCGGGCGTGGCCGGCGCGCTTACCGCCCTGTCGCCCGTCTTCACCTACGCCATCGCGGTGGGCCTGCGCCTCGAAAGCCCCCGGGCGCTGGGCATCATCGGCGTTCTCGCGGGTCTTCTGGGCGCGCTCCTGATCGCGCGCCCGGACCCGGTGGCCATTTCCGCGGCATCCCCGCTCTGGCTGCTGCCGGCGCTCGCCGCGCCGCTGCTCCTTGCCGCCGGCAACGTCTACCGCACCACGGCCTGGCCCGAGGGCCTGCGACCGCGCCCTGCCGCCGCCCTGCTGCTGGGCCTGCAGTGCCTGATTGTCGTTCCGGTGGCCGCCGCCAGCAGCGGCCTCGCCGTTCCCGCCGCCGGCATCCCGGCCGTTCTCGGCGCCGGCGCGCTGATGGGGGCGTTCTACCTCACCGCGTTCGAGCTCCAGCGCCGCGCGGGTCCGGTGCTCGTGGGGCAGATGGGCAACGTGATCTCGCTCGCCTCGCTCGGGATCGGCGCGCTGTGGCTCGGCGAAACCTACGCGCCGCTCACCCTCGCGGGCGCGGCCGTGATCATCGCGGGCGTGGTCACCCTGACCTTGCGCGAGCGCGGCGCGACCCGGCGCCGCGAGGCCCGGGGCGCTGCCTGAGCGCCGGCACCGCGACATACTCCCTCATCACCCGCCCGGGCATCGGCTCGAACTTCGCCGCCGTGCTGGTGGCTTTCCGGGGACTTGCGCCAGCTGGATTTCTTCGTGCCTGCCATCAGCCGGTGTGCCGGCCCCGGATCAACCCGATCATCGCGCCCGCCGGGTCGGTCAGGAGGGTGAAGCGGCCGACCTCGCCCGGGATATCCGTCGGCGGGACCATCAGCTTCGCGCCCAGCTTCTGCGCCTTCGCGCACGCCGCATCGCAATCGGCGACCGAGACGTACGGCTGCCAGTACGGCGGCGGTCCGCCGGCGGGCGCGTTCATCAGCCCGCCGCGCGCGACGCCATCCTGCAGCAGGATGTAGTAGGTCCCCTGCGGGCCCATGTCCATGGCTTCGTGCGTGAAGCCGAAGACTTTCTCGTAGAAGGCAAGCGCGGCGCGGTTGTCCGAGGTGCAGCACTCGTTCCAGTACCAGTCGCCCGGGGCCACCTTCTCCGTGTCCGGCCGGTCGCCCTCGGCGCCCTTCCACAGCGAGAAGGCGGCCCCCTGCGGATCCTGCACGCCTGCGGCCCGGCCCGCCGGCGCGAAGTCCGTGGGCGGCAGGGTCACGCGCCCGCCCGAGGACGCGACCTTCGAGGCCGCGGCATCGACATCGGGCACCGACAGGTAGGACACCCACTGCGCCGGCATGCCGGCGGGCGCGGCCATGAAGCCGCCGATGCCCTGCCCGCCGCTCTGGATCATGTGGTAGCGGTTGTCCCCCATCGGTATCGCTTCCGAACCCCATCCCAGCAACTCGCCATAGAACCGGCGCGCCGCCTCCATCGCGCCGGACCAGTGCTCGAACCAGACGAACTTGCCATGCAGGTATGCCATGCCGCCTCCCTTGGTTCAGTGGTAGTCGCTTGGACCCTCGAAATCTTTCACCGCGCCACGGTGCGCGGCATAGATGCTGCGGACCCACGCCGCGCCGGAATGGCCGGCGAAGCGGTCGAGGAACGCCCGGAACGGCGCGGCCATGGGTTGCGGGCGCGCCATCGGCGAATCCGGCGGGTCGACGCAGGTGGCGAGCGCGGCGGCCGCAGTGATGTCGGCGACGCTCAGCCGGTCGCCGGCGAGAAACCCGGTCCGCGCACCCCGCTCGGCGACGAAGGCAAGCCCCTCCTCGAACGCCTTCAACCCGTCGTCGATCGAGGCCGGACCCGCGATGCCGTTGCCCTTCCTCACCAGCGGCGTGGCCAAGGGCACCACCGCCGCGTAGCACACCCTGGACAGGCCCGGCCTGCCGCTGCCGAACACGCGCGCGAAGTACGCCGGCGTCTCCAGCAGCGCCGCCAGCACCGCGCGCCGGCCGCGCGGCGCGATGTCCTCGTCGAACCAGCGTTCGATGCGCAGGGCCTCCTCCCGCTGGGCGCCTTCAGCCGGATACAGCGGCGGGTCCGGGTACAACGCTTCCAGCCGCGCCAGGATGCGCGCCGAGCCGTCCAGCGCGCGCCCGTCCTCGAGCAGCACCGGCGTATGCGTGCGCCCGGTGAGGCGGCGCACCGCCCCCAGGTGCGGCCCGGGCAGCAGGCTGCGGCGCCGGTGCGGCGCGCGCTTCAGGTCCAGCGCCCAGCGCACCTTCTCGTTGTAGGGCGAGTAGCGGAACTGCAGCAGCTCGAGTTCCATGGCGGCGCTTTTTATATGATGTTCGACATATTATGATGGTGCATGCCGCGCAGCAAGGCGCACAAGGCGGACACCCACGCCCGCATCCTGGAGGCTGCCGGACGCCTGTTCCGGGAGCGGGGCTATGCCGCGACCGGCATCGACACGCTGATGGACGCCGCCGGGCTCACGCGCGGCGGCTTCTATGCCCATTTCCCGGACAAGGAGGCGCTGCTCGCGGAGGTGCTGCAGGCCGACCGCGGCCTGCCGCGCATGCTGGCGGCCCGGGACGGGCGCAGCCGCGCCGCGCTGCGCCGGCAGGCACGCCGCATCTTCGCGGACTACCTGAACCCGGCGCACCAGCATGAGGTGGCGGTCGGCTGCAGCGCCGCGGCCCTCGCCGCCGATGCCGCGCGCGCCGGACCGGTCGCGCGCGCCGCCTACCGCGACCTGCTGCGGCGGATTGCCGGCGAGCTCTTGCGCATCCCGTCACAGGCGGCCGCCCAGGCATGGCGCAGGGCGGGCGGCGCACGGCGGCACGATGCCCTGTTTGCCGCCGCCCTCGCGGCCGGCGCGGTGGCCACGGCCCGTGCGCTTGATGACCGGGACGCAGCCGAACTCCTGCGGCGCGCCCGCTCGCGCGTGAACCGGTTCCTGCGCTAGCGGGCAGCGCTAGTCGCAGGCAAAGACCACGGTCTCCCCTCCCTCGGCGGCGGACTGTCCGAAGGCGATCCGGCCGCGGCGGCCAAGCACCAGGTCCTCGCGGTGCAACCGGGTTTCGCGCCCGTTCACGCTGACCCAGGTGCCGTTGGCGCTGTGGTCGCTCAACACATAGCCGTCCTGCCGGCGTTCGATCGTGCAATGCCTGCGCGAGGCAAGCTGGTTGGGCACCACGAGGTCACAGGCCGGGTCGCGTCCGACGACGATCTCGCCGGCGGCGCCCGGAAAATGCCGCTCCTGCCCCGAGCAATAGAGGCTGAGTGCGCTGCCGCGCATCGAAGCCGCCGGTGCCGCGGCGGATGCGGCGGGAGCAAGCGTCGCTTCGCCGTCGGCGCGCCACACCAGCTCGCACAGGGCTACCTCGCCGCTCACGCCCCGCACCCGGAGCGCGCCTAGGGAGCGCATGGCAGCCCGGTAAGGCGCGCCGAGGCGTCGCGCCGTTGCCTCGGTGGTGAGGATGGTGCCCACCGCCGCCCGGTCCGCAATGCGCGCCGCGAGATTGACCGTCCCGCCATGCACGTCGGCGTCGTACCGAATCACCGGCCCGTGGTGGAAACCCACGCTCAGTGGCGCGCGGGCGCCGACCCGGGCCTCGCTGCCCAGGGCGCCGTGCATGGCCGCCGCGACATCCGCAGCCGCATCCGGCGCATCGGCAAGCAGCATGAGCTTGTCGGGCAGTGTCTTGACCACCCATGCGCCGCAGGCGCGGGCGGCACAATCCAGCTGCGCGAGACCGGCGGGAAAATCGCCGCCCAGACGGGCGAACAGCACGGTCGCTTCAACTTGTGTCCGCATGAAGCGACGCTACCGCAGAGCCCGAGGGTCCGAGCGAGGAACTATTTGACACTCGCTGACGATTATCCGGTGCGTCACGTTACGGAGATGTTTCACGCACCAAGCCGGTGCGGCGCGCCGGATTTCTTCGGGCACCACGCGACCCGCGTCACCCGGGCACGGAGCGCGCAGGACAATCTGGCGCATTGCCATGCGTGCGATGATGGCGGGATGAACGCTCCCTCCTATGTCCCGCCCAAGATCTGGAGCCCCAAGCCGAGCGGCGGCAAGTTCGCCGGCATCAATCGCCCGGTCGCCGGCGCCACCCACGACAAGGATCTGCCCGCCGGCCGCCACCCGCTGCAGCTGTATTCCCTTGCCACGCCCAACGGCGTCAAGGTGACGGTGATGCTGGAGGAGCTGCTCGCGCTCGGCCACGCCGGAGCGGAGTACGACGCCTGGCTCGTCGACATCAACAAGGGGGAGCAGTTCGGCAGTGGCTTCGTCGCGCTGAACCCCAATTCCAAGATCCCGGTGCTGCTCGACCGCAGCGGCCCCCGGCCGGTCCGGGTGTTCGAGTCCGGGGCGATCCTCGTTTACCTGGCGGAGAAGTTCGGCGGCGCCTTCCTGCCCGCGCAGGCGCCCGCGCGCAGCGAGTGCCTGTCGTGGCTGTTCTGGCAGATGGGCGCCGCGCCGTTCCTCGGCGGCGGCTTCGGGCACTTCTACGCCTACGCGCCGGAGAAGATCGAGTACGCCATCGACCGCTACGCCATGGAGGTGAAGCGGCAGCTGGACGTGCTGGACCGGCGCCTGGCCGAAACGCGCTATCTCGCGGGCGACGAATACACCATCGCCGACATGGCGGCCTGGCCCTGGTACGGAGCGCTCGCCAAGGGGCTGCTCTACAACGCGGCGGAGTTCCTGCAGGTTCAGGCGTACACGCACGTGCGGCGCTGGACCGAGGAAATCGCCCAGCGGCCGGCGGTGAAGCGCGGCCGCATGGTGAACCGCACCTGGGGCGAGCCGGCGAGCCAGCTGCACGAGCGCCACGACGCCGCGGACTTCGACACCCGCACGCAGGACAAGGTGGGGCGGAAATGATCACGCTCTACGACTGCTCGACCGCCCCGAGCCCACGCCGCGCGCGCATTCTTCTGGCCGTGAAGGGCATACTGCACGACACCGTGCAGGTGGATCTGCGCGCGGGCGAGCAGCTGGGTGAGGCGTACCGCAGGATCAACCCGCAATGCACCGTGCCCGCTCTGCGCACCGAGGAGGGCGCGGTCCTCGCCGACAACGCCGCCATCGCCGCCTACCTCGAGGCGCGTTACCCGGAGCCGCCGCTGCTCGGCGTCACGCCGCTGGAAAAGGCCGAGATCGCCAGCTGGAACTGGCGCGCGGAGTTCGAGGGGCTGCTCGCCATCGCCGAGGCGATGCGCAACAGCTCGCCCGCGATGGCCAACCGCGCGCTGCCCGGACCGGTCAACTACGCGCAGGTCCCCGAGCTGGCGCAGCGGGGCCTCGCGCGCCTGCGGCAGTTCTTCGCCACACTCAACGAACGCCTGGCCGGGCGCGACTACGTCGCCGCGGATCGCTTCAGCATCGCCGACATCACCGCCGTGGTGGCGGTGGACTTCGCGCGCATCGTCAAGGTCAGGCCCGCCGAGCAGCACCCGGAAATCGCGCGCTGGCGCGCGGCGATGGCCGGGCGCCCGGCGATGGCGCGCTAGCTTGCCGCGGGGTGGCGCGGCACCGCGACTGCGGCGCGACTTCGGGCGCCGCGACCTCTTCCGTCCTCTCACTGCTTCTCGCCGGCTTAGAAGAGGCTGTAGCCGCCGTCGATGAGGAACGTGTCGCCGGTATGGTACGAGCTGGCGTCGCTGACCAGGTAGACCGCGATGCCGCCGAAGTCCTCTGGCCTGCCCCAGCGCCGCGCCGGCACCCGCGGCAGCACCTTGTCGCGGAACCGGTCCCAGTTCAGCGCCTTCTCGGTCATCGCGGTGTCGATCCAGCCCGGCAGGATGGCGTTGGCGCGGATGCCGTGGCGCGCGAACTCCACCGCCAGCGCCCGGATCATGGAGATGAGCCCGCCCTTGGTGGCAGCATAGTGCTCGCCGCGAGGTTGCCCGGAGATCGCCGCCAGGCTCGCGGTGCCCACCAGCGCCCCGCCCTGTCCGTGCTCCACCATGTGCCGCGCCGCGGCGCGCAGGGTGTAGAAGGCGCCGTCGAGGTTCACGCGCGTCACGCGCTTCCACTCCTCCGCGTCCATCTCGGCAAAGGACTTCACGTTCGCGCGGCCGCTCACGCCCGCATTGGCGAAGCAGCCGTGCAGCGGCCCCAGCGCCGCGACCGTTTCGGCGAAGCGCTGCTCCACCGCCTGCTCGTCGCCGACGTCGCAGGCGAGCGCCAGCGCCTTGCCGCCGTGCGCCTGCAGCTTCGCCAGCGCGGCGGCGTTCTTGTCCGCGCTGGTGCCCCAGATGCACACCGCGGCGCCCGCCTGCGCCAGCGCCTCGGCCATCCCCAGGCCGATGCCGCTGTTGCCGCCGGTGACGAGGACCGCCTTGCCCCTGAGGTCGAACGCGCTGTAGGCCATGGCAGCCGCCCTCAGGGACTGACGTACGCCGTCTTGACGATGGTGTAGAACTCCGCCGCGTAGCGCCCCTGCTCGCGCGGCCCGTAGCTGGAGCCTTTGCGGCCGCCGAAGGGCACGTGGTAGTCCACGCCGGCCGTGGGCAGGTTCACCATCACCATCCCGGCGGCCGAGTTGCGCTTGAAATGCTCCGCGTACTTCAGCGACGTCGTGGCGATGCCCGATGAGAGGCCAAAGGGCGTGTCGTTGGCCACCGCCAGCGCCTCGTCGTAGTCCTTCACCCGGATGACCGAGGCCACCGGGCCGAAGATCTCCTCGCGGTTGATCTGCATCTGCGCCGTGGACCCGGTGAACAGGGCCGGCTCCAGGTAGTAGCCCTCGGTGGCGCGCTTCACCACCTGGCCGCCGGCGGCGAGCGTCGCGCCCTCCTTCTTGCCGATCTCGATGTACTTCAGGTCCTGCTCGAGCTGGGAAGGATCCACCACCGGGCCAATGTCGGTGCCGTCCTTGAGCGCGTCATCCACCTTCAGCGCCTTCATCTTCGCGGTGAGGGCGGCGACGAAGCGGTCGTGGATCCCCGCGGTCACCACCAGGCGGCTGGCCGCGGTGCAGCGCTGGCCGGTGGAGAAGAAGGCGCTCTGCAGGCAGACGTTGACCGCGGTGTCCAGGTCGGCGTCGTCCAGCACCACCTGCGGGTTCTTGCCGCCCATCTCCAGCTGCACCTTGGCGAGGCGCGCGGCGCAGTTCTGCGCCACGTGCTTGCCGGTGGCCACCGAGCCGGTGAAGCTGACCGCATCGATCTCGGGCGAGGTGGACAGGATCTCGCCCACCACCGAGCCGCGCCCCATCACCAGGTTGAACACCCCGTTGGGCAGCCCGCTCCGGGCGATGATCTCCGCCAGCGCCCAGGCGCAGCCGGGCACCAGGTCCGCGGGCTTGAACACCACGCAGTTGCCGTAGGCCAGGGCCGGCGCGATCTTCCAGGCCGGGATCGCGATCGGGAAGTTCCAGGGCGTGATGATGCCCACCACGCCGACCGGCTCGCGGGTGATCTCCACCTTGAGGCCGGGCCGCACCGAGGGCAGCACTTCGCCCGCCAGGCGCAGCACCTCGCCGGCGAAGAACTTGAAGATGTAGCCGGCGCGCATCGCCTCGCCGATGCCCTCGGGCTTGGTCTTGCCCTCTTCGCGCGACAGCAGCGTGCCCAGCTCGTCCTTGCGCGCCAGGATCTCGCTGCCGATCCGGTCCAGGATGTCCGAGCGCTGCTGGATGCCGCCGCGCGACCAGGCCGGGAACGCCGCGCGCGCCGCGGCGACCGCGGCGCGCACCTGCGCCTCGTCGGCGCGGGCGTAGTCGCCGATGACGTCGGCGACGTTCGACGGGTTCCGGTTGGGCGCCGCCTGCGGGGCCGCGACCCACTCGCCGTTGATGAAATTCTGGTGGACCTTCATTTGTTTTGCCTCCGGGTGCCCTTTGGGCTCGCCGGCCATATTAAACTGCCGCCCCTATGCGCTCATACTGGATTCAGGCCAAAGGCAGTGAAACCGCGCTGGAAGCGCGCGACGTCCCCAACCCCGAGCCCGGCGCGGGCCAGATGCTGCTGCGCATGCGCGCCGCCGGCCTCAACCGCGGCGAGTTGATCGGCGGCCACGGCCTCACCGCCGCCGGCGCCGCCAAGCCCATGGGCATCGAGGGCGCGGGCGAGGTGGTGAAATGCGGCCCCGGCGTCTCCGGCTTCGCCGCCGGCGACCGGCTCATGGGTCGGGTCCTCGGCTCGTTCTCGGAATACGCGCTGATCGACGCCGGCGACGCCATCCCGGTGCCGCCGAAGCTGTCCTGGGAAGAGGCCGCCGCGGTCCCGATCGCCTTCATGGTCGCGCACGACGTGCTGGTCGCGCAGGGCGGGCTCAGGCCGGGCGAATGGGTGCTGGCGCTGGGGGTCACCTCCGGCGTCGGCGTCGCGGTGCTGCAGGCCGGCAAGGCGCTGGGCGCGAAGGTGATCGGTACCTCGGGTTCGCAGGCGAAGCTCGACAAGCTCAAGCCGCTCGGGCTGGACGTGCCGCTGCTGACGCGCAAGGGCGACTTCAGGGACGCCGTGATGGCCGCGACCGCCGGGCGCGGCGCCGACCTGGCGGTCAACACCGTCGGCGGCAGCGTGTTCCCCGAGGCGGTCCGCGCCCTCGCCTTCCAGGGCCGCATGGCGATCATCGGCTACGTCGACGGCACGCTCACGGCCGAGATCGACCTCGACGCGGTGCACGCCAAGCGCCTGCGCATCTTCGGCGGCTCCAACAAGCTGCGCAACGCCGAGCAGCGCTACGAGAACGTGCGCGGCCTCGCGCAGTCCCTGCTGCCCGCGATCGCCGACGGCCGCATCCGGCCGCTCATCGACCGCGTGTTTCCCTTCGAGCAGACCGCGCAGGCCAAGCGCCACATGGAGGCCGACGCCCACGCCGGCAAGGTCGTGGTCCGCATCCCCTGAAAGAACCGGGGATCAGTTGGCGCTGATCTTCGCCTCGCGCACGACGCGGCCCCAGGTCTCGTACTCGCGCTCGATGTACTTTTGCAGCGCCTCGGGCGTGCCGGGCACCGAGTCCATGCCGTGCGAGGCGAGCTGGCTGCGGATGTCGGCGTTGTTCAGCGCCGCGGTCAGTTCCCTGTGCCAGCGGTTCTGCACCTCCTTCGGCGTCTTCGCCGGCACCACGTAGCAGTACCAGTTCACCGCCTCGTAGCCCGGGTAGCCGGATTCGGCCACCGTCGGCACCTCGGGCATGCCGCCGCCGCGCGTGGCGCCGGTGGTGGCGAGCGCCCGGATCTTGCCGTTCTTGATGTGCGGCCCGGCGGTGATCGGCGTGGCGAAGATGGACTGGATCTGCCCGCCCAGGAGGTCGGTCATCGCCGGCGCGCCGCCCTTGTAGGGCACGTGCACGATGTTGGTCTTCGCCACCATCTTCAGCAGCTCGCCGGCCAGGTGGCCGATACCGCCGATGCCGGAGCTGCCGTAGGTGACCTTGCCCGGGTTGGCGTTGGCGAGCGCGATGAACTCCGCCAGGGTCTTCGCCGGCACCGCGGCGTTCACCACCAGCACGTTCGGGAACGACACCGCCATGGTGATCGGCGCGAAGTCCTTCTGCGCGTCGTAGGGCAGCTTCGCGATCATGTGCGGCGCCACGGTCAGCGGCCCCGGCGAGGCGAGCAGGATGGTGTGGCCGTCGGGCGCGGCCTTGGCTCCCAGTTCCTGCGCGATGTTGCCGCCGGCGCCGGGCCGGTTGTCCACCACCACGGTCTGCCCCATGGCCTCGGAGAGCTTCTTGGCGATGATGCGCGCCGCGGTGTCGGTGCCCCCGCCCGGGGCGAAGCCCACGATCATGGTGATCTGGCGGCTCGGGAACGCGCCGGAGGCGCCCTGCGCCAGCGCCCCGCCCGCCAGCAGCGCGCCCAGCGCGCCCGCGACGATTCTCTTCATGCCTGTCCTCCTCCTCGCGCCTATTCTGCCTTCGCGCCGGAGTCCTTGACCAGCCGCGCCCACAACTTCGCCTCCTCGGCGATGAAGGCGGCGAAATCCTGGGGCGACTTCGAGCCCGAGGTCTCGGTGCCCTCCTTGGCGAGCGCCTTCCCCGCCGCCGGGTTCGCCAGCACCGCCGCGGAGGCGTCGTACAGGCGCTTCACCACCGGCTCCGGCGTGCCCCTGGGCACGAAGAAGCCGTACCAGAAGCCGATCTCGTAGTCCGGCAGCCCGGCTTCCGCCATCCCCGGCACGCCAGGCACCAGGGGCGTGGACTGCCGGCTGGTCACCGCCAGCGCGCGCAGGCGGTTCGCCTGCACCAGCGGCAGCACCGAGGGCGGCGTGGCGAACGACAGCTGCGTTTCCCCCGCGAGCACCGACTGCACCGCGGGGGCGCCGCCCTTGTAGGGCACATGGACCATGTCGACGCCGGCAAGGCGCATGAACAGCACCGCGGCCAGGTGCGGCGCGGCCCCCGACCCCGAGGTGGCGTAGTTGAGCTTGCCCGGGTTGCGCTTCGCGTAGGCGATCAGCTCGCGCAGGTTCGCCGCCGGCACCGAGGGGTGGACCGCGGCGATCAGGGGCGAGGTGGTGACCTTGGTGACCGGGGCGAGGTCCCTCGCCGGGTCGAAGTCCTTGCGCGGGCTGAGAATCGGGTTCACCAGGATGCTGGAGGGGCTGGCGATGAGCACGGTGTAGCCGTCGGCCGGGCTGCGGGCCGCGGCCTCCGCCGCGATGCTGGAGCCCGCGCCGGGACGGTTCTCCACCACCACCGGCTGGCCGAGTTCCTTCGACAGCGGCTCCTGGAACACGCGCGCGACGAAATCCGCGGCGCCGCCGGGCGCGAACCCGACCACCAGCTTCACCGGCCGGTTCGGGTAGCCCTGCGCCCACGCCGGGGCGGCGGCGATCGCAAGCACCAATGCCAGCAGCCGGGCCATGGTCCGTTCCTTTCAGCGCGCGAGGCGCGTGTTCGCCAGCGTCAGGCGGTCCACCAGGTTGCGCACCAGCGCGCGCGTCAGGTACAGCTGCGCGCCCAGGCTGATCTTCGCCAGCTCGGTGGGCTCGAACTCCGCCACCAGCAGCTCGGTCATCGAGTCCACCGTCGCCTGGCGCTCCAGCAGCCCGCCGTAGATCCAGGACATCTCGCCGAAGAACTCGCGGCCGTTGACCAGGTTCAGCAGCCGCCCCTTCTGCGTGATCTTCACCTCGCCCTTGGCGAGGAAGTAGAAGCTGGAGCCCGCCTCGCCCTCCCTGATCAGGGTCTTCCTCGCCTCCACCCGCGACCAGGTGCCGGCGCCGGCCAGCTCCAGCAGCTCCGCATCGGTGAGGCCGGAGAGCATCTCGACGCTCTTCAGCGCCACGAACTTCTCGCTGTCCGGGATCGCCCCCGGCGGCAGCACCAGCTGGCCGACCTTGGAGAGCTCGATGGCGAACTCGTTCCAGCTGGCGTAGCGGTGGTCGGGCTTCTTGCCCAGCGCCTTCAGGATCACCGCGTCGATGTCCTTGGGCAGGTCGGGGCGGATGCTGGAGGGCGGCGGCGGCGACTGGTGCAGGATGGCCTCCACCAGCGCCTCGATGGTGGCGCCGCCGAAGGGGCGCTTGCCGGTGAGCAGCTCGTAGAGCGCGACGCCGATGGCGTACATGTCGCTGTGGAAGGTGAGGTCCCTGCCCTCGATCTGCTCCGGCGACATGTAGAACGGCGAGCCCATCGAGGCGGTCTGCACCACCTGGCTCTTCCTCAGGAACGCGGCGCCGAAGTCGGCGATCTTCACGTCGGTGCCCCTGGCCACCATGATGTTGGCGGGCTTGAGGTCGCGGTGCACGATGCCCTCGCGGAACGCGTAGTCGAGCGCGCCGCACAGCTTGAAGCCGATCTGCAGCACGTCGGCCACCGGCAGCAGCTTGTCCGGGGTGGTGAACTGCGACAGGTCGCCGCCGGTCACCAGCTCCATGGCGATGTGGCCGGAGTTCTCCTCCACCACCGCGTCCAGGATCTGCACGATGTAGGGGTGGCGCAGCTTGCCCGCCAGCGAGGCCTCGTTGAGGAACTGCGAGCGGTAGACGGTGCCGAACTCCGGGTCGCGGAACACCTCCGGCTCGATGGTCTTCAGCGCCACTTCCTTGCCGGTGAAGGTGTCGCGCGCGAGGTAGACCGTCCCGGTCGCGCCCTTGCCGAGCAGCTTCTGGATGTCGTACTTGCCGACCTGAAGGCTCAGGTCCAGGGTGAAATCGCCCGCCATGCGCTTGAATCTACCCTAAAACGCCGGCTGCAACGGCGGGCATTCCGCATCCAGCGGGTAGATCGGGCGGCGCACGCGCCGGAAGTTCAGCTGCGCGTAATCCGAGGTGCACACCCCGGTGCCGGCGCACTCCACCACCGCGCGCGCGAGCGGCCCCAGCCCGGCGCGCCAGTGCACGCGGCTCTTCAGCATCACGTAGCGGCGCTTCTCCGGGTCGAGGCCCAGCACCTTGAACGCGGCGATGTCGTGCGGCTCGACATGGCGCGAGATCACCGCGATCGCGATCCGGCCGGTGTCCAGCACCCCGGCCGCGCCCATGTCCATCAGCTCGCCGCGCGCCATCGGCCCCTCGTTGCGGTACAGGCCGTTGACCAGCTTCCTCACGTTGCCGGTGACCTCGAGCGGCCGGCCTTTCAGGCCCAGCGACGGCAGGTCGGACTTGCCGCCCAGCGCGAGCGTCACCCGCGCGCCCTCCCCGGCGCGCTGCATCTGCTGCACCGCCGCCGGGTCGCAGACGGCGAAGGCGCAGGCGTCCTCGATGCCCGCCTCGATGAGCGCCTCCAGCACCGTCATGGTGTCCATGGTGCCGCCCGAGGCGCAGTTGTCGTAGTGATCGAGCAGCACCACCGGCCCGGCGGGCATGGCGCGCGCCCGCGCGATCGACTCGCGCAGCGGCTCGACCTGGTAGACGAACTGCGCGCGCGCCTGCCAGGCCATGTCCAGCAACTCGTCGGCCAGCGCCTGCGCGCGCGCCGCGTCGCCGTCGGTCACCACCACCGCGGAACTGCCGGCGATCGGGATGTCGGCGTGCGGGAAGCCGACGAAGAACGTCGCCGCCAGCGCCTCGCCGCGGCGCTCCATGTCGCGCGCCCGCGCCTGGATCTCCCGGTTGGGCGAATCCAGGCTCGACTGGCGCATCACGTGCGGCAGCATCGGGCGGGCGCCGGCGGCCATCGCGGGCTTCGCCTTCCCCGCCAGCAAGGCGAGCACCGGCCGCGCCGCGCGCAGCCCCGTCTCGTGCATGTCCACGTGGGGATAGGTCTGGTAGCCGGCGATGACCGTGGCGTGGCGCACCATCTCCGGCGACAGGTTGGTGTGCATGTCGAGCGCCACGCCGATCGGCACCCTGGGCGCCACCTCGCGGATCCGGCGCAGCAGCTCGCCCTCGCCGTCGTCGTGCCGGTCCGTGACCATGGCGCCGTGCAGGTCGAGCAGCACCGCGTCGCAGCCCTTCGCCACCGCCTCAACGATGCGGCTTGCCATGTGCTCGTAGGCGGCGGCCTGCACCGGGCCGCTGGGCGCGGCGTTGCCGGCCACCGGGTAGACCGCCTCGGCGCCGGCCTGCTCCGCCGCCTCGATGAAGGCGCCGATCGCGGTGCCGGTGCCCCTGAAGGCCTCGCGCACCTCGTCGCCCTCCAGCGGCACGGCGCGGCCGCGCGCGAAGCGCGCGAGCGGCGTCGGCACCGGGGAGAAGGTGTTGGTTTCGTGCTTCATCTGGCCGATGACGATTCGCATGGTCGAAGTTTAGCTGCTGAAAAGAAAAGGGCCGCCTGCCGATGGATGGCGGCCCCAAAGAAAAGGGCCGCCATGACGGCGGCCCTTTGAGGAGGGCGCGCGCCCCGGTAGGGGGGATGGGACGCGCGCCCGGCTTGCCCGGGGGTGTTGCCTACTCGTAGCGGCGATAGACGTAGCCGCCGTAGGAGCCGACGCCGCTGAAGGGGCGCGTCACCGGCCTGTCCTGCGCCTGCGCCTGCGCCTGGGCGGTGGCCTCAGGCGTGGGCGCGGTGTCCTGCGTCGTGGCGCAGCCTGCCGCGAGCGACAGGGTTGCCGTTGCGAGAATGACTAGCGTGGTCTTTTTCATGTTTTGCCTCCACAGTCATGACGAACTATTTGAACCGCAGATTACGGCGCGGTTCCGTGGAGGGAAGCGTTATTGCGGAGCAAATGCGGAATTCGTCACAGGGCCAGCGACCGACGGGACGCAGGCAAGGACGGGCGGCGCTCTCGCAGGTCGAAGAGTCGTCGCCTTCAGGCGACATGACTCCCGACCAGGAGAGATCGCTCTAAGCGAAATCGGTTGCGAGCCGGTCCCTGAACTTCTCCATCTCGGATTGCATCACAACATAGGTAGCCAACTCATAGCGCCTCCGGAAGATCGCGATCCGCGCCTGATTGAACTCATTGACGACCGCGTAACCGGAGTCACTGTAGTCGGGTATCGTCGGCAAAGTGATAGCGCTGGGCTTCATGCCGGGACCACCGCCCCGAAGCAGGCCCTGAATCGTCGCACCTATCT
The DNA here is from genome assembly GCA_964564865.1 of uncultured Bordetella sp. Classification (GTDB taxonomy): domain Bacteria; phylum Pseudomonadota; class Gammaproteobacteria; order Burkholderiales; family SG8-39; genus RBG-16-66-20. The sequence goes on from CAZMDA010000051.1 coordinate 18,569, forward strand.
GCGCCGTACCTTCGTCCTCAAGAACGAGTGTCGGACACGTTCTGGGATTCCGACATCCCGGCGGCTCGACACATTCCTCCTCGCCATGCACCTCCTCAACCTTCGCAGTAAAGCCAGATTCCAAGCTGCCGTCGACGTTTAGCCAGGTTTGGACCTCCTTGAAGCACCACCGTCCCCTTCTTACGTTCCGTGTGGACAGATGATGCCGGCGAGGCCGTCCGTTCAGCGCCGCGATTCTCGCCTGGATATCCTCCTCCGCAGCCTTCACCAATGCGTAGATGCTTCCCGGATGGGATGCGTTCATCCACCTCGACACGAGAGTCTTGTGGAACTCTCTGCGAAGACTGTTGATTAAGTCCTTGCTGCTCTGCAGTTTACGCAACACCAGCATCAACAGGGCGATCGCGCTCGCATACGACGGAAACGCGGCGACATCGAACTTCGCTCCCAGCGTGAACGCGGGATTCTCGATGTCCTGCACAATCGCCCTGAGATCATCCCTCACATCGCGAAGTGGACGATCAAGCCGCGCGGAAACGCGACTATGCTGCACCACGATCTGCGTGGTCACCACGTCACGCCATTGCGCGTAAAGCGCTTCCTGGAAAAAGACCTTGAGCGACCGGAGCTCCTGAAGGATCTGCTCCTGATTCGCCATCACCGCATCGAGCTTGCTGTTGATCTCCCCCAGTTGCTTCTCAACGTTCGCGTTCGACGCCATGCCGGCAATGCCACTGACGATGCTCACCACGCTCGCCAAGCCCTGGAGAGCGGCCAGAGGTCCTATTGCATTCGCGCGATAAGGGAATGCGCACATTGCCGCCGCCGCCACGGGCATCATGAGCAGCGACCTGCGGCGCGCGCCAAAGGCGCCCAATCGGACTGCAGAGGGCGCCCGACCATACGATTGCACCAGCCCGCCAACCTCACCCACCTTCGTTGTGCTCATGATCAGTACGGTGTCTTGGCGGAGATCACAGGCGACGCATTGCACGCGGGCGTGCCGCCATTTGTCGGCGCCTTTGCCAGCGGCAACAGCCCGGACTCCTTCAGCAGCGTCGTGATTTCCTTGATCGCCTCCGGCGCCCTGGATGCCGACTCGCTGTTCACGCTGCTGATCATCCCGTTGGTGAGCGTCACGCTCAGCTTGCCCGTGGACAACGGTCCCGGCGAATTCAGCAGCACGCGCGGCTCTGAAAGATTGGGCTCCATGACGATCTCCTCCTTCTGGACCACCCGGGCGCAGCGTCCCTGGTCCGCCGTACCGACCAGCACCCCGTCCTTTACCAGCGCAGTGAACATGTAGGTGAGCTTCACATGGCGCGGCTCGTAGTACACGATGCCCTCAACGGCATTCCCCTTCGCTTTCCATTCCTTCGCGTCGAACACGCTGGTCTTGAACGACGACGTACATCCGGCCGCAAGCAACGTACATGAGACGACGACTGCCCGAACGCAGATCATTGGCGATCCCCCTGATATGTTTTTTCCGGCCGACCCGGCCGTTGCGCCATTAGAGAACGTGGATTTTTCCCGGTCCAACGGTAAAATGAGATCGACGTTCAGGGCTGCGGTACAAATCTCAATTTGAGATAGGAACACGCCATGCTCGACCTACGCGACCTTCGCTGCTTCGTTGCCGTCTACGAACTCCGCGGCTTTGCCCGCGCAGCCAAGACCCTGAACACAGTCCAGTCGAGCGTCTCCACCCGGGTCCGGCGCCTGGAGCACTTCATCGGCGCCCCGCTGTTCGACCGCATTCACCGCAACGTGACCCCGACCGCGAAGGGCGAGCTGCTCTACCAGCACGCGCGCAAGGTCCTGGACAACGTGGGCGAGTTGGAAACGGTGGTCCGGATCGAGAAACCCGCCGCCTAGCGCCCCGCGCGCGGCGGTCCAGGCCGGGAGGAACTCCCGGCGGCCTCTCCTGTCCAATCGGGCCTATGGAGAAGCCCATGAAAATCAAGAACAAGGCGCAGTCCCTGCGCGTCATCCTGCCGCTGGCCTTCACCGCGGCCATGCTCGCGGCCACGCCGCAGGTCTTCGCAATGCCGGGCCTGCCCGCCGCAGCGGCCCCGACGGCCGCCGACGAGGACCTCGAGGACAAGGTGCGCGTGGCGCTGGGCGCGACCATCGGCAAGCCGGCGCAGGAGATCGGCGTCTCGGCGCGCAACGGCGCGGTGCTGCTGTTCGGCTCCGTGCGCACGCCGTCGGTGCGCGATCGCGCGGAGCGCGCCACCCGGCACGTGCTCGGCGTGCAGGCGGTCGAGAACGCCCTGACGGTCGTCCGCGGCAGCTAGCCGCGGCTAGGCCGGGGCGGGCTTCGCCCAGCGGCGCACCGACTTCACGATGCGCTCATCCGGGAATCCCAGTTGCGCCAGCACGGGCGCGCGCTCGAACTGCTCCTCGTAGCGCAGGATGAGGCCCCCCTCGAGCCGGCAGAAGCTGGTGCCGGCGAAACCCGCCGGCCGGCCTTCGGCGCCGGGGAGCCTGGACACGTAGCGGAAGTCGTACCGGGCGTAGCCGAGGCGGCCGTCGCTCAGCGCGTCCGCCAGCGTCCAGCGGAAGTCCCGCGCGTCGCGGTGGAAAATCCCCACCATGCGCGCGATCTCGTCGCGCCCCTGGAACTCGCCGTAGAAGCCGTCGTGGTACACGCCTTCGGGCGCGAAGCACGCCGCGGCGCCCGCGCCGTCGCCGGCGCAGATGGCGCGGGTCATGCGGGCGAGCAGCGCGGCGAACGCCTCCGTGCTCACGGCGTGCCGATGAAGTCCCGCTTGCCGATCTCGACCCCGTTCTGGCGCAGGATGGCGTAGGCGGTGGTGACGTGGAAGTAGAAGTTCGGCAGCGCGAAGCCGAGCAGGTACTGCATGCCCTTGAAGGTGACCTCGCGGCCCGAGAGCCGCAGCACGATGTCCTTGTCCTCCGAGCCGTCGATCTGCGCCGGCTTGAAGCCCCTGACGAACCCTGCGGTCTTCGCGATGCGCGCCTTCAGCTCGGCGAAGTCCCGTTCCGTGTCCTCGTGCTTCGGAATCTCCGTCCCGGAGAGCCGGGCCACCGCGCCCTTGGCGGTGTCGCAGGCGATCTGCACCTGCCGCGACAGCGGGAACATGTCCGGGGTCAGGCGCCAGGCGGCGAGCAGCACCGGGTCGATCTTGCGCGCCTCGCAGTGCGCCTGCGCCTTGTCGAGGATCGCGGACAGGTTGTGCAGCGTGTTGGCGAAGCGCGGCGCGCTCGCCTCGAACATCGAGATCGTCATGGCGCGATCTTCCTGAAGCGGCAGTCGGCGTCGCGCTCGATCTGCGCGAGCAGGTCCAGCTCCCACTGCAGGTAGTCCTGCATCGCGGACTCGATCTGCGAGGTGCCGTCGTAGGGCTTGTAGTAGACGTCCTCCGGCGGCTCCAGCATGCGCGTCTCGCCCTCCTCCAGCGGCAGCCCCGCGGCTTTCCACGCCGCAGTTCCGCCCTCAAGGGCGGAGACATCGCGGCCCAGCAGCTTCGCGAGATCCGCCGCGGCCCAGCGGGCGTGCTCGCCGTCGGCGGAGGTGCAGACGATGGACTGGGCGGTGGCGAGCTTCGCCGCGTGGTCCTGGATGCGCGAGCGGATGGCCCACGTCGAGCCGGGGATGTGGCCCTTGCGGTACTGGATGGACGTGCCGAAATCCAGCACTTCCACCGTTCCAGATTTTAGTTTCTCCACGAGCTCGCGCGGCTTTACGCGCGAGCAATCCGGCGCTCGTGGAGCACCCGCGCCCGAAGTTTCGACTGCGCCCCCAAAGGCGGGGGCGCAGTCGATCGTATAAACGGCAGGCCAGCCCATCTGGATGAGCCAGGAGGCAGTCATCGTCGCGCGGATGCCGTCGTCGTCGATGAGCACGATGCGCGCGTTGCGCACCGCCGCGTAGGTCTCCGTCGCCTGCACCAGCTGGCCGCCGGGCGCGCTGATCGAGCCCTTCAGGCGCCCTGCGGCGTATTCCTCCGGTGTGCGCACGTCGAACACGTAAGTGGTCTTCGTGGCATCGGCGCGCATCGCCGCCAGTTCCTCCAGCGTCGACTTCCTGACGCCAAAGCGCTGCGCCACCTTTTCCGCCGCCGCCTTCGCCCTGGCGAGCGCCTCGCCCGCGGGCACCGGCGCCATGCGCGACTGCCCGCGCTCCAGGCCGAAGCCGGCGAGGTGCCAGCCCATGGTGCCGTTCTTGAGCGCCACCACCTTGTTGGGGATGCCGGCGTTGATCAGGGACTGGGCGCCGATGATGGAGCGGGTGCGGCCGGCGCAGTTGACCACCACCGTGGTCTCGGGGCGCGGCGCGGCCTCGAACACGCGGCGCACCAGCTCCGCGCCGGGGCAGTCGTAGGCGCCCGGGATGTTCATCACCCGGTACTCGCTCATCGGCCGGGAATCCAGCACCACGAGGTCCTCGCCCGCGTCCAGCTTCGCCTTCAGCTCGGCGGCGGTGATGCGCGGCGTGTTCTCGACGTGCTCGACGTACTCGCCGAAGGCCTTGGAGGGCACGTGCACGTTCGAGTACACCTCCAGCCCGGCGGCCTTCCAGCCCGGCATGCCGCCGGCCAGCACGCTCATGCCGCGGTAGCCCATGGCGCGCAGCACGCGCGCCGCGCGCTGGGCGAGCACCTCGTCGTCGTCCACCAGCACCAGGCGCGTGTCCTTGCGCGGCACCAGGCGCCCGATCAGCGTCTCCAGGTGCGACAGCGGGGCCGAGGCGGCGAGGAACAGGTGCCCGCGCGAATGCACGCCCTCCTCGCGCACGTCCAGCAGCGCGATCTCGCCGCCGTCGGCGCACATCGCCTTCACCTCCTGCGGCGTGACGCGCGGGCTGAGGATCACGGGCTTGGCCATGAAGCGGGCGTACCGGCCGCCGGCGCTGGAGGGGAAGGTGACGCGCCCGGGCAGGTCCTCCAGCGTCTTGCCGTACAGGTGCAGGTGCAGCGAGTCCTCGGCGCTGGTGACCTCGATGGTGTGGAAGTCGGTGGGCATCAGGGCGCAGGCGGTGCCCTTCTTCACCGTGAGCTCGCCCACCTTGCGCAGCGTGCCCTCGCCCGGGACCCGGTCGCGGTCCGGGCACTCGTAGAACACGTTGTGCTCGTCGCCGTAGACCCCGGCGATGGTGGCCCAGGTGGTGTGGTCGTGCGGCGGCTGCGCCTTGCCCGGCACCCCGGCCGAGCCGTACAGGGCGAAGCGGCCGTCGGCATCCTCGGCCAGGTGGTAGATGGTGCCGGGCCGGCCGGGCGTGTTGCGGAAATGCTCGCGCGGGAAGAGCTCGCTGCGCGTCGCGAGGCCGATCAACTCCGCCTTGATCGCCTCCAGCGCGGCGCGGTTGACGCCCTGCCTCGCCTCGATGGCGCGCACGCGCCCGATGAGTTCGCGCACTGCCTGCTCGCGCTGGTCGGTTGCGGTCATGTCGGTCTCGCTGCAGATGCCCCGGGGAAGCGGGAATTCTAACCCCGATGCGGCATAATCCGGCGCAGGGAGGACACCGGATGCAGGGCAATTCGCAGGGCGGCTTCGCGCGCTCGAAGCTCTACGACCCGAAGGTGGCGCTGGAATTCTTCAGGAGCGGCGGCAAGCCCGAGAAGATCGCGCGCGGCAGCACCATCTTCGCCGAAAACGAGAAGGCGCAGCCGCTGCTGTTCAAGCGCGACAAGATGTACCTGCTGCTGGAGGGCGAGGTCGCGCTGCAGGCCGGGCGCAAGGCGATCGGCACGGTGCGCGCCGGCGAGATCTTCGGCGAGCTGGCGGCGATCGCGGGCGACAAGCGCACCGCGACCGCCACGGCCGCCACCGACTGCAGCGTCATCGGCCTGGACGACAAGGAGTTCCGCAAGGCGCTGGCGAAGCAGCCCTCGTTCGCGCTGATGCTGATGAGCATGATCATCGGCCGCATCCGGGACGGCATCGCGCTGCTCGCCGAGCGCAGCCGCAAGCTGCAGACGGCGTGGAAGGAGCCGGTGCTGTTCGACAAGAAGCAGCTGGCGGAGCTGGCGAGCGGCCTGGCCGACGACCCGCCGGTCTACTTCGACCGCAACAAGGTGATCGTCGAGGAAGGGCAGACCGGCACCCGCATGTACGTGGTGCTGAAGGGCCGCGTCATGGTCTACCTGGACGGCGAGGTGGTGGAGAAGATCGGCCCCGGGGGCGTGTTCGGCGAGCTCGCGCTGGTGGACCAGCCGACCCGGCTGGCGAGCGTGGTGGCGGAAACCGACTGCGAGCTGCTGCCCATCGGCCGCAACGCGTTCCTGGCGATGGTGAAGACCAGCCCGGACTTCGCCGCGTCGCTCCTCACCGCGCTCTCGGACCGGCTGAAGTCGGTGACCGCGAAGCTGAAGTAGGCGCGCCTTCGAATCCGCCCCGGTACGCCGCGCAGCGCTCGGCCGCGCCGCGGCCGAGCGCGAGGTACAGCGGGTGCGGCGTCAGCAGCGGATCGGCCTCGCCCAGCGCGTTGGCGCGGTGGCTGGACCAGCGGTAGTCCGCGGGCGCGCGCGCCAGCCCGGCGCGCACCGGATTCAACTCGATGTAGCGCATGCACGCGAGCAGATACCGGCGCGCATGCACCGGCGTGGCGTCGAACTCCCCGCCCAGGCCTGCCATGAACGCGGCCGCCGCCTCCGCACGGGCCGGCGTCGCCAGCAGGTGGGCGTGGCTGCCCATCAGCACGTAGGCGTGCAGCGCGCAGCCATGGCGCGCGGCGAGCACGCCCAGCCGAGCCAGGTAGTCGCCGGGCGCCTGCGCGCGGGCGCCGCGCTGCACCAGGTGCAGCGCGACCCCGGGCAGGCTGGTGCAGGCAAGGCGCGCCATGCCCGAGCAACGCCCGGGCGGCGGTCGTGGTTGACGGGCTAGTCCGCGCCGTGCTTGAGCCAGTCGGCCGCGGCGTGGCGGTCGCTGAAGCGCCGCAGCCGGCAGCCGCGCCGGCGCGCGGCGGATTCGGCGAAGGCGTAGTACTGGTCGTTGGCGCCGCTGTCCACCACCGCGACGCGGTAGCCGCGCACCGGGCCGCCGTGGCCGTCGGCCATGGCGAGCGTGGCGAGGGTGCCGACGCGGTCGGCGAGCTCGCGCACGTCGATCAGCACCCGCTCCAGCATCCAGGCGCCCGCCTGCTCGGCGATGTCGTGCGCCACCCAGGCGGCGTCGGCGAGCGTGGAGCGCCCGGACACCTGCGCCTGGAGCATGCCTTCGCGGACGTCGTATTCGATGCGGCAACTCACGCCGCCAAGCTACCAAGCCGCGCCGGCCGCGGGCGTCAGGGATTGTTCGGGCGTGCAAAGGTTTGTGCGAACGTGTGCGAACCGGCGGCCGCCGGCCGCGGCGCTGGGGTGTAGGCTCCGGGGCGGGCGATGAAAGCTTCCCTCAACGGCGTGTTCCGCGGCTGGTGGCTGGTGGCCTCCGGCACCGGCCTGCAGTTCCTGCAGACCAGCCTGCTGCACCAGTCCTTCGGCGCCTACTTCGCCATCCTGCGCGACGACCGCGGCTGGTCCAAGACCGAGCTCTCCGGCGCCGCGGCGCTGCACCAGGTGGAATCGGCGATCCTGGGGCCGGTGCTGGGCTGGTGCCTGGACCGCTTCGGCACGCGCGGCGTGGTGCGCATCGGCGTCACGCTGTTCGGCGGCGGGTTCATGCTGCTCGCCTTCATCGATTCGCTGCTGCAGTTCTACCTGGCGTTCCTGGTCGCCGCCACCGGCGCCAGCATGTGCGGCTTCTTCCCGCTCAATTTCGCGATCATCCACTGGTTCGAGCGCTGGCGCGCGCGCGCCATGGCGACCATGCAGTTCGGCCACGCGCTGGGCGGCCTCGCGGTGCCGCTGGTGGCCTGGATGCTCGCCACCTACGGCTGGCGCGTCACCGCCTTCTGCTCCGGCGTGCTGATCCTGCTGTTGGGCTGGCCCCTGGCGGGCTTCATCCGCGGCAAGCCGGCCGACTTCGGCCTCCAGGTGGACGGCGAGGCGCCGGCGCCGCGCGCGGCGGACACGCCGGCGGCGGAGGCAGGCGAGCCGGACTTCACCGCGCGCGAGGCGCTGCGCACGCCGGCCTTCTGGCTGCTGTCGCTGGGACACGGCTTCGCCCTGTTCGTGGTGATGGCGGTGAACGTGCACGCCATCACCCACATCAAGGAAGGCCTGGGCTACACGCTGGAGGCCGCGGCCCTGTTCATCATGCTGCAGACGGTGTTCCAGATCGTCGGCGTGGGCATCGGCGCCTGGATCGGCGACCGCTCCAACAAGCGCCTGCTGTGCGCGCTGTGCATGGTGATGCACATGGCGGGGCTGCTGTTCCTCACCTACGCCACCGCGCTGTGGATGATCGTCGCCTTCACCGTGCTGCACGGCGCCGCCTGGGGGCTGCGCGGGCCGTTCATGCAGGCGATCCGCGCCGACTACTTCGGCCGCAAGGCCATCGGCATGATCCTCGGGCTGTCGTTCATGATCCTGGTCATCGGCCAGGTCGGTGGCCCGATGATCGCCGGGGTGATGGCCGACCTCTCGGGCAACTACCGCTCGGGCTTCACCACGCTCGCGCTGCTGGCGGGCCTGGGCTCGGTGTTCTTCCTGCTCGCCACCAAGCCGGCGCCGCCGAAAAGACGGTAGCATGGCCGCCTCAGCCAAACAGGGGGTGCAGTCATGAGCGGTGGTGGTGGAGAAGCAGCGCCGGCTCCGAAGCCGGCACCCAGCGGCCCGCCGGTCGATCCGGTCGAGGACCTCGCCCGGCAGGTGTTCGTCCAGCTCGCCGCGCAGATCCATTCCCAGCCCGGCGGCCAGAAGCCCGAGCACAAGAC
>CAZMDA010000052.1:0-27192 GCA_964564865.1 uncultured Bordetella sp.
CGCGCCTCCTGTTGTTGTCGCCAGCTTTGGATCCCACACACCCCGCGCACCAGATCAGGGCCTGGCTGATGCAAGCCCGTGCAAGTTACCTCGTGGATTCCTGAATCTCAAGAGAAACTTGCGTGCGCGTTGGGACGCGTTCTCAACGGATCCGCCTTTGTTGAGAGCGGTTCTCGCCTGCGATCGTCAATCGATGCCGAACGCTTCATGCTCGATCTCGATGAAGGCGCGGGTGAAGCGGGCCACCGGGAGGTAAAAACGTGCCTTCGGCGAAGCGCTTACCGCATCGCAAAAACTGCAGGCACCGCGATAGATGAACTGGTGGAAGAAACCCTCTTGTTCTTGCAGGCTTCTGTGTTGCACCGCAATAGCGAATCGCATCGCCTCGCACAGCGCGGCGATGTGGTCTTCCGGCTCGGTCGCCTCCTCGCGCCGCGCGATGCCCCATTGCGCGAGCCGCTGGCGCAGGTCCACCAGCGGATTGTCGATCGTGTGCGCGAGCACGTAGTGCGACAGGTAGGGCGTCACCTCCGCCTTGCCGGTGCCGACGAACAGCGTCGTGTGCTCGTCCTCCAGCTGGACCGGGAAGGCCTTGCGGCAGGCCGCCGCCAGTTGCTGCCATGCCTGCGCGATCTCGGCCCCGGGATCCCCGAACGGGTCCGCGTGCACGATCTCGGCCAGGACCTGGTCGTCCGGCGCGCGGTAGAACAGGCGCGCGACCAGGCCGTAGAAATTGGCGCGCGCCAGGTCTTCGGCATCCAGCGCGGCGGTGCTCATGAGCTCTTCGGATAGTCCAGGATCGAAGGCTCGTCCTTCGCGTTCATCATGTCCACCACGCGGCAATCGGCGCACATCTGCAGCCGCCGCAGTGCGCCGCCCGCAGCGAACATCGAATGCGCGCCCAGGCGCCCGGTCATGTTCTCGATCATCTTGCGCGTGCCGAACGGCTGGCCGCAGCGGACGCAGTTGAAGGGCTCGGCCTCGTTCAGCGTCACGGCCGCCTTGGCCTGCGCCGAGAGCAGCAGGCGCGGCACCAGGGCGATGGCGTCCTCGGGGCAGGTCTCGCGGCACAGGCCGCACTGCACGCAGTTGCGCTCGATGAAGCGCAGCGCCGGCGCCTCCTGCGCGTCGAGCAGGGCGCCCTCCGGGCAGGCGCCGATGCAGGCCTTGCACAGGGTGCAGCGGTCCTTGTCCACCTCGAGCGCGCCGTAAGGGGCGCCGGCGGGCAACGGCACCACGTCCGCCGGCGCCGGCGCATGGCGCGCAAGGTGCTCGAAGGCGAACTCCAGGCTGCCGCGCTTGTCCGCCGCCAGGTTGAAGGTCGCGGCCTTGGCCACCGTGGGCGCGGGCGCCAGCCCCCAGAGCGCCGCCTCCAGCGCCGCGTCGTCCGCCGGCTCGAGCACCGCAAAGCGCTCGCCGGCGTATCCCAGCCCGGAGGCGATGGCCTGCGCCACCGCCATCTGGCCGCGCAGCGCCGCCACGTAGGCCCGGTCCTCGAGCCCCTCGGCGAGCACCACCACCTGGCTCGCGCCGTAGGCGAGCGCGCCCAGCAGGAAATCCATGCCCACCGCGGCCGGGTGGAACACCTCGAACGGAATCGCGCGCGCCGGCAGGCCGCGCCCGCCGCCCTTGCGGCCGCGCCCCCTGGCGCCGAACCCCGCGCGCCGCCCGACGCCCGCCAGCCGCCGCCGGCCCGCCGCGGAATCGTGCACCACGAGGCACGCGTCGCGTCCGCCTGCGCCGGCGTAGGTCGCCAGCATCGCCTTCATGCGGGCGCCGATCGCCGCCATCCCCGGCACCGAATGGCTGATCGCGCCCGAGGGGCAGACGGTGGCGCAGCCGCCGCAGCCGGCGCACAGGTGCGGTTCGACGCGCACGTGGTCGCCATCGGCGCGGATGGCGCCGGTGGAGCAGACCTCGATGCACTTCGAGCATCCGGTCTTGCCGTTGCGGCCATGGGCGCAGATGCGCTCGCGGTACTGGGTGAAGCGCGGCTTGGCGAACTCGCCCACCAGGGCGGACAGTTGCTGCGCGGCCAGCGCCTGCGCGAGCGGATCCGCGCCGGGCGCAAGGTAGCCCTGCGGCAGGTCGGGCACGCGCAGCAGCGGCTCGCGCGACAGGTCCAGCACCAGGTCGAAGGTCTCCTTGCGCGACGTTTCCGCGCGGGAGAAATCGATGGCGCCCACCGCGCCGCAGGCCTTCACGCATTCGCGGTGCGCCTTGCAGCGCGACAGGTCCACCTGGTAGGCGAAATCGATCGCGCCTTCCGGGCAGGCATTCACGCAGGCGTTGCAGCGCGTGCACAGCTCGAGGTCGATCGGGTTCTCCTGGCGCCACTCGACCTCGAACGCGCCCAGCCAGCCCGACAGCGAACGCGGCCGGCCCGACCACACCGCGAAGCGCCGCGGTTCGGGCATCTCGGCACCGGCCGCGTCGGTGACCAGCGCGCTCACCTGCAGGGCGCCCGAGAGCCGGGCCGCCCAATCGAGCGCCGCCGCCGCGGGTCCGATCACGAGCAGCTGGCCGCCCGAGCGATACTCCACCTGCGGCACCGGCTCGGGTTCCGGCATGGCGGCCGCGGCGATCAACGCCGCGATCTTCGGCCCGGCATCCTTCGCCTCCGCGGACCAGCCGGCGAACTCGCGGATGTTGGCGAACGCCAGCCGCGCGCTGGAGCCGGCGCCCTCGGCCAGCTCCGTGAACAGCGGCGCCTCCTGCGTGCAGGCGACGACCAGGTCCGGGTCCGACAGCGAGGCCTGGAACAGCCCGGCTTCCCTGCGGCACAACTCGGCATGCACCTTGAGCGCGCCGCCCGCCTTGAGCGCGGCGCCCAGCGCCTTCGCATCGAGGGCGATGGTGCCGTTGCAGGAGCAGAGCTTAAGCGTCTTGCCTTGCAGGTCCATCCCCGGCTCCGTTCGCTGGCGCGGGAGCGGCGTCATCGGCGGCGGCCTGCGCCGCGGCCGCTTCCTCTCCCTGGGCCGCCCCTTCCGCGGGCGGCGGCTCGTCGCGCATCAGCACCTGCCGCGCATGGTCCAGGGTGCGCAGCATCCCGATCGGGATCGGATCCTCCCTGGTGTAGTCCTCCATGTAGGCCTCGAACGGATCCGGCACGTTGAAGTAGGAATCCGCGAACAGCTTCTTCAGCGCCGCCTGCCGCGTCTCGAGCGGCACCTCGGCGCCCATGAACGGCGTGAAGTCGGACTGCGGCGTCAGCGTGTCCACTGCGGGCAGCGGCGCGCGCTCCGGCTCCGGCGCCGCATCCGTCGGCGCGGCTGCCGGCACGGCTGCGTCGGCCGCCGGCACCGGCGGCTCGGCCGGCGCCTCGCCCGCCTCGCGCGCCTCGAGCTTGCGCCGCGACCAGCGCGACAGGAACGCTTCCCCGGAGCCGCTCACTGCGACGCCCTGTCCTTCGGATGCAGGAAGGAGCGCGGCTTGATGCGCTTGCGCGGCTCGGGCCGGTAGTTCGCCTCGACGTACGCGCCCAGCCAGGCGTACAGCTCGACCGGCATCACGACGTGGTCCACCGAGTGCCCGCCATCGAGCCAGCGCGCGCCCTCCGAGTAGCTCGCGGTCACCTGCACCGGGACGCCGACGCCGTCCTCGTCGCGCCAGAGGACGAACACGCTGGGCTTGCCGGAGGTGACGTTGAGGTAGTAGCCCTCGGCCTCGTCGCGATGCAGGACCAGCTCGAAGCCCGGGTGCAGCCACTGCGCGAGCCCGGGACGCTCCACCAGAAGGCGCGGCTCGCCCCGCGGCTCGTCCGATTCCATCACGGACCACGGTTCCCAGACCTCGCTCTGCCAGCGGTTCTGCGTCGCGCGCCGCTGCATGACGACGGCCACTTTCCTCCTCGGCTTCTCCATTCGCGCGACTATACCCTCTGCTATGATTTTGCGGCGAGAAGCACCATGAAAGAGAAGGTTATTCCGATCCTGATTCCTGCGCGCCGGTCCGGCCGCGCCAGCGCCCCGGCGCCGCGCCATGACGGCGGCAAGCTGGCCGACACGCTCGGCCGGCCGCTGCGCGACCTGCGCATCTCGGTCACCGACCGCTGCAACTTCCGCTGCACCTACTGCATGCCGCGCGAGGTGTTCGACGCCGACTACCGGTTCCTGCCGCACGCCGCGATCCTCAGCTTCGAGGAGATCGCGCGCCTGGCCGGCGTGTTCGTCGGCCTGGGCGTGAAGAAGATCCGCCTCACCGGCGGCGAGCCGCTGCTGAGGAAGGGCCTGCCCAAGCTGGTCGCCCTGCTCGCGCCGCTGGGCGCGGACCTGACGCTGACCACCAACGGCTCGACCCTGGTGAAGCACGCGCGCGAGTTGAAGGCCGCCGGATTGAAGCGCATCACCGTCAGCCTGGACTCGCTGGACGAGGCCACCTTCCGCGCCATGAACGATGCCGATTTCCCGGTGGCGAAGGTGCTGGAGGGCATCCAGGCCGCGAGCGACGCCGGGCTCGCGCCGGTGAAGATCAACATGGTGGTGCGGCGCGGGGTGAACGACCACCAGGTGCTGGATGCCGCGGCGCGCTGGCGCGGCACCGGCCACGTGCTGCGCTTCATCGAGTTCATGGACGTGGGCAGCACCAACGGCTGGCGCATGGACGACGTCATTCCGTCGGCCGAGATCGTGCGCCGGATCGGCGAGCGCTTCCCGCTCGAGCCGGTGGAGGCAGGCTACGCCGGCGAGGTCGCCGAGCGCTGGCGCTACCAGGATGGCGGCGGCGAGATCGGCGTCATTTCCTCGGTGACGCAGGCGTTCTGCCGCGACTGCAACCGCCTGCGCCTGTCCACCGACGGATCGCTCTACACCTGCCTGTTCGCGCAGCAGGGCCACGACCTGAAGGCGCTGCTGCGCGGCGGCGCCTCCGATGACGACCTGCGCGATGCCATCGCCGCGGTCTGGCGCGCGCGCGCGGACCGCTACTCCGAGATTCGCACCGCCGAGACTGCGCGGCAGCGCAAAGTCGAGATGTCCTACATTGGCGGCTAAGCGCAAGCCCGCGGCGCGGCCCAAGGGCCCGCTCCTCACGAACGCCGCGCGCCCCGCCACCTTCGAGGTCGAGGCGGTCAACGAGCGCGGCGAGGCGGTGCCGACCTCGATCGCCGGCGAGCATCCGCTCACGCTGTACCTGGACAAGCGGGAACTGGTGACGCTGATGACCCTGGGACACGCGCCCGAGGCGCTCGCCATCGGCTACCTGCGCAACCAGCGCCTGGTCGGCTCCATCGCGGACATCAAGGCGGTGCAGGTGGACTGGGAGACGGACTCGGTCGCGGTCACCACCTCCGGCAAGGTGAAGGACGTGCTGAAGAAGACCGGCAAGCGCACCGTCACCACCGGCTGCGGCCAGGGCACGGTGTTCGGCGACCTGATGGACGAGATCGACAAGCTGACGCTGCGCGAGGACGTGCGCCTCGCCGACGCGCAGCTGTTCGACCTGGTGGAGAAGGTGCGCCGGCACGAGACCATCTACAAGCAGGCGGGCGCGGTGCACGGCTGCGCGCTTGCCGCCGCTACCGGGCCCGCGGCCGTGGAGATCCTGATGTTCGTCGAGGACGTGGGCCGCCACAACGCGGTGGACGCGATCGCCGGCCGGATGTGGCTCGAGGGCATCGACGGCTCGGACAAGATCTTCTACACCACCGGGCGCCTCACCTCGGAGATGGTGATCAAGTGCGCGCAGATGGGCATCCCGTTCCTGGTCTCGCGCTCCGGCCTGACGCAGATGGGGCACGACATCGCGCGCCGCGTCAACCTCACCATGCTCGGGCGCGCGAGCGGCCGCCACTACCTCGCCTTCACCGGACGGCACCGGCTGCTGCGCACCGCGCCGCGGGCGACCGCCCTCGCCTGATGCTGCCGCAGTTGCCCGCCTCGCAGGCCGCTGCGCCGTCCTGCGAGACGGTCGCGGAGTGGTGGCCGCGCCACCGCGCCATCGCCGCGGAGCACCCCGACCCGATCCACCAGGCCATCGTTGGCGGCTTCGTCGCCGACCGCGTGGGCTGGGCCTTCGCCTCGGGCTACCAGGCGGCGCTGCGCGCCCTCGTCCATGACCTGCCCGCGGACCGCATCTGCGCGCTGTGCGTCACCGAGGAGGACGGCAACAGCCCGAAGGCGATCAAGACCACGCTGCGGCGCAACGGCGCCGGCCTGATCCTGGACGGCGCCAAGCGCTGGACCACGCTGGGGCCGGAGGGCGGCGCCCTGTTCCTGGTGGCGGCGCGCGACGCGGACGCCGGCGGCGAGCGCCCGTCGCTCAAGGTCGCCCGCGTCGCCTCGGACGCCGCCGGCGTGACCGTCGAGAAGATGCCGCCGACGCGCTTCGTGCCGGAAGTGCCGCATGCGCGGCTGAGGTTCGAGGGCGTGCGCGTGGCGGACTCGGCCATGCTGCCGGGCGACGGCTACGAGCAGTACGTGAAGCGCTTCCGCACCGTCGAGGACATCCATGTCCAGGCGGCGGTGCTCGCCTACCTGATGCGCGAGGCGCAGCGCCTGTCGTGGCCGGAGGACTGGATCGAGCGGCTGTCGGCGCTGCTGGCGGCGCTGGGCAAGCTCTCGGACATGCCGCCGGAGAATGCGGAGACGCACATCTCGCTGGCGGGAGCGCTGGCCATCGGCGCGGGGCTCATCGGCGAGTCGGAGGCGCTCTGGATGAAGTCCGCCGCCGATCCGGCGGCGCTGCGGTGGGCGCGCGACCGGGAGCTGCTCAAGGTCGCGAGCGGCGCGCGGGAGCAGCGGACGAAGCGGGCCTGGGAGAGGCTGCGGGGCTGACCGCCGCCAAATGTTACCGATCGGTAACATTTGGCCGATGTCTCCTCCGCGGCCCCTACGGCAGACGGCGCGCGACCGCGATCCATTCCCAAAGGATCGGCCCGTCCTCCTTGAACGCCTGCCCGTCCCGGGCCGCCTTCTGCCGATACCAGTCCCCGATCACCCGCCGCCACCATTGCAGCGTGCGCTCGCCCTCGCCGTAGGCCTGCGCCATCGGCTCGGTGACGTCACAGAAGCGGACGGTCTCGACGCCGGTGGTCTCGACGATGGCGACCGGCCTGCGCCTGCCATCGAGCAGGACCGAGAGCGCCCCGGCGAACGGCGTTCGCCCGTCGGGGTAGTCCCAGAACGGCGAGGACGTGGCCGTCTTGGTGCCCTCGAGGATGAGCGCCGCGCCCTCGTCTGCCAGCGCCGGCGTGCCGCCGATGCTCATCGCGGTGTAGAAACGCGAACCCTGGCCCGGGAAGTAGGCCTCGAGAACGTCGTCGTGCTGCTTGGAAGGGTCAGGCGTGTTCGCCATCGGCTGGCTTCATGGAGCCGAACATGATGTTCAGGGAGCACCCCGCTGCCGCGAGGAGCATAGACGTTTGGCCCACTTTCGCAACCCGGGGTTGTTCCCGCCCGGGTTCCCGTGGCATGGTTCACAACATGCCCAGCGCCGAGTTCGTCGCCGTCGTCAAGCGCGAGTGCGAGACCTGCAAGATGGTCGGCCCGGTGCTGGCCGCGCTGAAGCGCAGCGCCTCCGGCCTTGCGCTGTACTCCCAGGACGACCCCTCCTTTCCCGAGGAAACCGGCGGCGCGCAGGACGACCGGTCCCTTGAGCGGTCGTGGAAGCACAAGGTCGAGATCGTCCCGACGCTGATCCGGATCGAAAGCGGGAAGGAAGTCGCGCGCACCGAAGGCTGGAACCGCGCCGACTGGGCGCGGCTGACTGGCATCCCGGACATCGGCAGGGACCTCCCGCCGTCGCGCCCCGGTTGCGGCTCCATCACCATGGACCCGGGCATGCCGGAGCGGCTGGCCCTCAAGTTCGGCGACCTCAAGCTCGCCTCGCGTCCGATCGAAGTGGGCGAGATGGACGACCCGCACGAGGTCGCCTACGACCGCGGCTGGTCCGACGGCCTGCCCGTCATTCCGCCCACCGACCTGCGCATCGCGCGCATGCTGGGCGGCACCACGCGCAAGCCCTCCGAGGTCCTCGGCCTCATCCCGCCCAACCTCGCCGAGTGCACCGTCGAGAAGGCCGCGATCAACGCGGTGATGGCCGGCTGCCGCCCCGAGTATTTCCCCGTGGTGCTGGCCGCCATCGAGGCCGCGTTGAAGCCCGAGTTCTCGATGCACGGGCTGCTCGCGACGCTGTGGTTCTCCGGCCCGGTGGTGATCGTGAACGGCCCGGTGACGAAACGCATCGGCATGAACTGGGCGGGCAACGCCCTGGGCCAGGGCAACCGCGCCAACGCCACCATCGGACGCGCCTTGCAGCTGGTGATCCGCAACGTGGGCGGGGGCCGGCCGCAGGAAATTGATCGATCGATCATGGGGAATCCAGGCAAGTACACCTTCTGCTTCGCCGAGGACGAGACCGACCCGGAATGGACGCCGCTCAACGTCGCGCGCGGCCATGCGCCGGGCACTTCCACCGTGACCCTGTTCCACGGCGACGGCGTGCACGCGGTCTGCGACCAGCGCTCGCGCGACCCGGAAAGCCTGTCGCGTTCGCTCGCGCTGACGCTGTGGTCGGTCTGCCACCCCAAGCTCGCGCAGTGGTCGCACGCGATCCTGGTGCTTTCGCCGGACCACTACGACATCTACCGGCAGGCCGGCTGGCGGCGGAAGGAAATCGAGGCCGGGCTGTGGCAGGCGCTCAAGCGCCCGGCGAAGGACCTGGTGCAGGGCGCCGGCGGCGTCGCCGAAGGCCTCGACCCGTCGCGCGCGGACGAGATCGTGGACAAGTTCCATCCCGGCGGGCTGCTGGTGGTGCGCGCGGGGGCGACCGGCGGGTTGTTTTCCGCCGTCATCGGCGGCTGGTCCGCGCAGCGCCGCCATACCGAGGTGCAGGTCGTATCCAAGGAGATCGGGACATGACACAGGAAGGCGACATGACGCAGGAACGCTTTCGAATGCGCGATCCGACCGCGGAAACCGCGGCGGTGCAGCGCGAAAGACTGCAGCCGCCACCGGATCTCGGCCAGGCCACCATCGGCCTGCTGTGCATCTCCAAGGAGCGCAGCGAGGAGTTCCTCGACACGCTCGCGGCGCGCCTTGGCGCGCGCGGCCTGGAGGTGCTGCGCTTTGCCAAGCCGACGCACACCAAGCCCGCGCCCGAGGCGGTGCTCGCCGACATCGTCGAGCGCTGCGACGTCGTGGTGGAGGGGCTGGCCGACTGAGGTTCCTGTACGTCGTGCAGTTTGCATGACTTGCAGAATCTCGACCGGCGCGGCATCCCGGGCTGCGCGGTGGCCACCGAAGCCTTCCGCCAGGCGGCGGACGCGCAGATGAAGTCGCTCGGCTTCGCCGCCGGGCTGGTGTGGGTGCCGCACCCGGTGCAGAACCGGACCCGCGAGGAACTGGCCGCCCTTGCGGACGAGGCGCTGCCGAAGATCCTGGCCCTGATCGAGCGCCGGCCGGCCTGACTCAGATCGCGCCGGCGCGCCTCAGGCTGTCGATCTCTCCGGCGGCGAGCCCGATCCAGTCGCGCAGCACCTGGTCGGTGTGCGCGCCCAGCGCCGGCCCGGCGGAATCGATGCGGCCCGGCGTCGCCTCCAGGCGCGGCACGACGTTGGGCAGCGCCAGCGGGAGTTCGCCCGGCAGGCGCGGATCCGCCACGAAGGCGATGTTCTGCCGCGCCGCGTACTGCGGGTCGGAGAAGATTTCGTCGATCGAATAGAGCGGGCCGCAGGGCACTTCGCCCCGGCTGCACAGTTCCAGCAGCGCGTCGCGCTCGTGGCGCGCGGTCCATTCGGCCACCGCGGCATCCACCTGCGCGCGCTCGGCCTCGCGTTTCGCCAGCGTGCCCCAGCGGCCCTCGCCCGCCCACTCCGGATGGCCCATGGCGTCGGCCAGGCGCGCGAAGATCTTGTCGCTGGTGCAGGCGATGGCGATCCAGCGCCCGTCGCGCGTCGGGTAGTGGCTGTGCGGCACCACGTTGACGGTGCCCGGCCCCATGCGCTGCCGGATCGTGCCGCTGTGCTGGAACGCGGGCGCCAGCTCATCCAGGATGCGGAACACCGACTCGTACAGCCCGATGTCCACCACCTGCCCGGCGCCGCTGCGGTCGCGCTCGCGCAGCGCCATCAGCGCGCCCATGGCGCCGTACATGCCGGAGAGGTAGTCGGGCAGCGTCGCCGAACCGGGCGTCACCGGCGGACGGTCCGGGTCGCCGGCGAGGAAGGAAATGCCGCCGAAGGCGTTGGCAATGCGGCCGAACCCGGGCCGCGGGCTGTAGGGCCCGGTCTGGCCGTAGGCCGAGATGCGCACCATGACCAGGCGCGGGTTGCGCGCCTGCAGCGCCGCCCAGCCCAGGCCCCATTTCTCGAGCGTCCCGGGCTGGAAGTTCTCCACCAGGACGTCCGCCTTGGCCGCCAAGCGCAGAAGCAGCTCCGCGCCCTCGGCCTTCTTCAGGTCGATGGTGACCGACTTCTTGTTGCGGCCTTCCGACAGCCACACCAGCGAATCGCCGCAGGCGGTGGGCGTGCCGAAGCGGCGCGTCGGGTCGCCGGTGCCCGGCATCTCGACCTTGACCACCTCGGCGCCGAATTCGGCAAGGAACGTGGCGCAGTACGGCGCCGCGATGAAGGTGCCGCAGTCGAGCACCCGCACCCCGTCCAGCGGCCGGCGCCGGGCAGCGCCTTCGGCCGGCGCGCTCAGGCGGCCTGCGCCTCGCCCGCGGACCGCGCCTTTTCGGCCGCCAGCTCGGCGCGCGTCGGGAAGAAGAACGCGGCGACGAAGATGCCGGCGGCGAGCACGGCCAGCACCATGAACACGTTGGCGAAGCCGCCCTCGGTCTTGTGCAGGGCCGCGATGAGCGGCACCGCGACCGCGGCCACGCCCAGCGACACCACGTAGCGCACGCCCAGCACGCGGGCGCGGAATTCGTCGGCGACGTACTTGCCGACGATGGCGTCGTTGAGGGGGATCTGGCCGAACACCGCCAGCATCATGAGCAGCGCGGCGCCCAGCATCCACCAGCCCTCGAGGTTGGCGGCGAGGAACAGCATCGGGATCTGGATCAGGCCGACGGCGATCATCAGCCGGCGCAGCTCCATGCGGTCGATCAGCGCGCCCATCAGCACCTGCGCGAACGCGGCCATGGTGTAGACGATCGCCACCAGCGCGCCGACGCCGAAGCTGGTCTGGGTCAGGGCCTGCAGGCGCTCGTCGAACACCTTGGGCATGGAGATGGTGGTCGAGTTGAAGATGATGCCGCCGCAGGCGGTGGCGACCAGCATGATCGCCATGACCCGCGCCAGCATGCGCGTGTCCATGTGCAGGCCGAGGGACTTCGAGGTCTTCTTCACCTTGCCCGGATCCCGGACCAGGACGAGGAAGGCCACGCCCGCCGCGACGCAGATCGCCCCCGGCACGAAGAACGCGGCGCGCCAGCCGAAGCTGTCCACCAGGGCACCGGTGAGCAGCGCCGCGAACGCGAGGCCCATGTTTCCCCACAGCCCGTTCCAGCCCAGCATCCTGCCCATCTTCTCGGGCGAGACCACGAGCATGGCGATGCCCACCGGGTGGTAGATGGCGGCGAAGGCGCCCACGACGGTGAGCCCGAGCGCGATCTGCCACGGCGACTGCGCGAGGCCGGTCGCGAACAGGGCCAGCCCGATGCCGATGAAGAACACCACCATCGTCCTGTAGCGGCTCCAGTGGTCGGCCAGCCAGCCCGCGGGAATGGCGAAGGCGCCGAAGGCAATGAAGCTGCCCAGGGCAAGCGGCAGCAGTTCCGAGTAGGGCCGGCCCCACTCGCGCCCGATCGCCACCACCGCGGTCGGGAATACCAGCATCGCCAGGTGATCGAGCAGGTGGCCGAGGTTGAGGAACGGGACGAGGTAGCGGTTGGCGGGCATGGGTGGATTGTGCCCTGCCCGCTTGCGTCCTTCTTTCGCATATTGGACAATCATTGTCTAAGAAAAGACATGGCATCCGTGCGCAGCACGTCCGCCGTTGACTACCAGAACGTCCCCCGGCCGGTGGCAGCCATGGCGCGCGACCTGCCCGCGGACCACGAAATCGACTGGCACGCGCATCCGCGCTTCCAGGTGATCTACGCCTCGGAGGGCGTGATGACGGTGGACACCCGCGACGAGACCTGGGTGGTGCCGCCGCTGCGCGCGGTGTGGATGCCGCCGCGCGTGCCGCACCGCGTGCGCGCCTCCGGCCGCGTGAAGATGCGCACCCTCTACATCCGCCCCGACGCCGCCGCGGGCATGCCCGACGCCTGCCAGGTGCTCACCGTGACGCCGCTGCTGCGCGAGCTCATCCAGCGCGCGACCGAGCTCCCGGTCCATTACGACGAGCGCGGCGCCGACGGGCGCGTGATGCAGCTGGTCCTGGACGAACTCGCGACGCTCGCGCGCCTGCCCTACAACCTGCCCATGCCCCGCGCCGGGCCGCTGGTCCGGATCTGCGCCGAACTGCTCGGCCAGACCGGCGCGGCGCCGACCCGCGAAGCGGTCGCGGCGCGGCACGGCATGAGCGGGCGCACGCTCGACCGGCATTTCAAGCGCGCGCTGGGAATGAACTTCGGCCACTGGTGCCGGCGCGCGGCGCTGCTGCGGGCGCTGGCGTGGTTCGCCGAGGGCCGGCCGGTCACCGCCGTCGCCCTGGACCTGGGCTATGCCAGCCTGTCGGCGTTCTGCGCCATGTTCAAGCGCGAGACCGGGCGCACGCCGCGCGCCTACCGCGGCGAGCTGCGGCAGCCGGCCTAGGGCCGCGCGGGACCCCGCGGAACCGTAGAATCCGCCCCATGCTTGAAGCCAAGGCGCTCGCCTGCGAGCGCGGCGAGCGGCGCCTGTTCTCGGAGCTTTCCGTCGCCCTCGCGCCGGGCGGCCTCGCGCGCCTGCTGGGCCCCAACGGCAGCGGCAAGACGAGCCTGCTGCGCATCCTCGCCGGCCTGACCCGCCCCGCCGCGGGCGAGGTGCGCTGGCGCGGCGAGCCCATCGGCGAGCTCGCGGAAGAATACGGACGCGAGCTCGCCTACATCGGCCATGCCCCGGCGCTGAAGGACGAGCTGGGCGTGGCCGAGAACCTTGCCTTCGCCGCGCGCCTGGCGGGCAGCCCGGCCAGCGCGTCGCAGATGGAGTCCGCCCTGGAGCGGCTCGGCGTTGCCGCCCTGGCACCGCTCCCGGCGCGCGTCCTGTCCCAGGGCCAGAAGCGCCGCGCCTCGCTCGCGCGCCTCGCGCTGCCGGACGCCCCGCCGCTCTGGCTGCTGGACGAACCCTTCGCCGCGCTGGACGACGAGGGCATCGCCTGCGTGCGCGACCTGGCCGAGGCGCACCTCGCGCGCGGCGGCATGCTGGTGCTGACCTCGCACCAGGAGGTGCCGGTCGCCGCGCGCGCCACGCAGACGCTGGTCCTGGGCCGGTAGGACCATGCGCGCCGCGTTCCTCGCCGTCCTGCGCCGCGACCTGCTGGTGGCGCTGCGCCGCAAGGGCGACGCCCTCAACGTGCTCATCTTCTTCGTCATCGTCGCGAGCCTGTTTCCCCTGGGCACCGGCGCCGAGCCCGGCCAGCTGCGCGCCATGGCCGCCGGCGTCATCTGGGTGGGCGCGCTGCTGGCGGCGCTGCTGTCGCTGCCGCGGCTGTTCGCCGCCGACCTCGCCGACGGCACCCTGGAGCAGATGCTGGTCTCGGCGCAGCCGCTGGCGGCGGTGGTGGCGGCGAAGGTTGCCGCCCACTGGCTCACCACCGGGCTGCCGCTCGCGCTCGTCGCGCCGCTGCTGGGGCTGCAGTACGGCCTGCCGGGCGAGGCGCTGCTCGTGCTGCTCTGGGCGGTGCTCCTCGGCACGCCGGTGCTGAGCCTCGTCGGCGCCGCGGGCGCGGCGCTCACGCTGGGCGTGCGCGGCGCCGGCGTCCTCACCGGCCTGCTGGTGCTGCCGCTCTACGTGCCGGCGCTGGTGTTCGGCGCCGGCGCGGTCACCGCGGCGCTGTCGGGCCTCGCGCCGGGGGCGCATCTTTCGCTGCTGGGGGCGCTTCTTGCGGTATCCTTTTCCCTCGGCCTCTGGGCAGCCTGCGCGGCGCTTCGCGTCGCCCTCGATTGAGCACCGCCTCCCATGTTCTCCAACGCGTTCCTCCTCGCCTCGCCGCAGGCGTTCTATCCGGTCGCCGGAAGGCTGGTGCCGTGGTTCGCGTGGGCGGCGGCGCTGCTTGCCATCGCCGGTCTTTACATCGGCTTCTTCGTCGCGCCCACCGACGCCACCCAGGGCGAGTCCTACCGCATCATCTTCATCCACGTGCCGGCGGCCTGGATGTCCATGTTCATCTACCTGGTGATGGCGGGCTGGGCGGGTGTGGGGCTGGTGCTCAACACGCGCCTGTCCGGCATGATGGCCTCGGCCCTCGCCCCCACCGGCGCGATGTTCACCTTCCTCGCCCTCTGGACGGGCGCCCTCTGGGGCAAGCCCACCTGGGGCACCTACTGGGTGTGGGACGCGCGGCTCACCTCGGAACTTATCCTGCTGTTCCTGTATCTAGGGTTCATGGCGCTCAAGGAAGCGATCGAGGACCCGCAGCGCGCCGACCGCGCGGGGGCGATCCTGGCGCTGGTGGGCGTGGTGAACATCCCGATCATCTACTTCTCGGTCCAATGGTGGAACACCCTGCACCAGGGCGCCTCGGTGAGCCTCACCAAGGCGCCGTCCATGGCGATGACCATGCTGGCCGGCATGCTGGTGATGGCGCTCGCGGCCTGGATGTACGCCATCGCGGTGTCGCTGGCGCGGGTGCGCGCCATCATCCTGGAGCGCGAGCGCGGGCGCGACATGGCCTGGGTGCGCAGCGTGGTGAACGCATGAGCTGGGGCAGCGCGGCGGAGTTCTTCGCCATGGGCGGCCACGGCGCGTTCGTCTGGGGTTCCTACGCCGTGACCGCGCTGTGCCTCGCGCTCGAGGCCTGGCTGGTGGCGCGGCGCAACCGCAGGGCGCGCGCGGCATGAAGCCGCGCCACCGCCGCCTCGCCGCCGTCGTCGGCGGCCTCGCGCTGCTGGGCGTGGCCGCGGCGCTGGTGCTGAACGCGTTCCAGTCGAACCTGGTCTTCTTCTTCAGCCCGACCCAGGTGGCGGCGAAGGAAGCGCCGCTGGACAAGACCTTCCGCCTGGGCGGCATGGTGCGCGACGGCAGCCTGAAGCGCCGTCCCGACGGGCTGACGGTGGATTTCGTGGTCACCGATACCGCCAGGGACATCCCGGTGACCTACACCGGGATCCTTCCCGACCTGTTCAAGGAGGGCAAGGGCGTGGTGACGCAGGGGCGCCTGGGGCCCGATGGCGTGTTCCGCGCCACCGAGGTGCTCGCCAAGCACGACGAGAACTACATGCCGCCCGAGGCGGCCGAGGCGTTGAAGAAGGCGCACGAGGCGGGCGCCGCCAAGGTGCGCGCCGAACGCGCGGCGAAGTCGCTGGTCACCCCATGATCCCCGAGCTCGGCCAGTTCGCGCTCTGCATCGCGCTCGCCATCGCGCTGGTGCAGGGCACCCTGCCCCTTTACGGCGCGGCGCGGGGCGTGCCCGCCTTCATGGCCCTCGCGCGGCCGGCGGCGCAAGGGCAGTTCGTGTTCGTCGCCTTCGCCTTCGGCGCGCTGGGCTGGTCGTTCTACGTCAACGACTTCTCGGTGCTGAACGTCGCCACCAACTCCAATTCCGCGCTGCCGGTCGCCTACCGCCTGGCCGCCACCTGGGGCAGCCACGAGGGCTCGCTGCTGCTGTGGGTGTTCATGCTCGCGTCCTGGATGCTGGCGGTGTCGGTGTTCAGCCGCGCGCTGCCCGAGGCGATGCTGGCGCGCATCCTGGGCGTGATGGGCCTGGTCAGCATCGGCTTCCTCGCCTTCATGCTGTTCACCTCCAACCCCTTCGACCGCCTGCTGCCGGCCGCGGCCGACGGGCGCGACCTCAACCCGCTGCTGCAGGACCCGGGCATGGTGTTCCACCCGCCGATGCTCTACATGGGCTACGTCGGCTTCTCGGTCGCGTTCGCCTTCGCCATCGCCGCGCTGCTCGACGGCCGGCTGGACGCGACCTGGGCGCGCTGGTCGCGGCCCTGGACCACGGCGGCCTGGGTGTTCCTCACCCTGGGCATCGCGCTGGGGAGCTTCTGGGCCTACTACGAGCTGGGCTGGGGCGGGTGGTGGTTCTGGGACCCGGTGGAGAACGCCTCGTTCATGCCCTGGCTGGTGGGCACCGCGCTCATCCACTCGCTGGCGGTGACCGAGAAGCGCGGCCTGTTCAAGGGCTGGACGGTGCTGCTCGCGATCCTCGCCTTCTCCCTGTCCCTGCTGGGGACGTTCCTGGTGCGCTCCGGCGTGCTCACCTCGGTGCACGCCTTCGCCACCGACCCCAAGCGCGGCGTGTTCATCCTGGCGTTCCTGGTCATCGTCGTCGGCGGCTCGCTGGCGCTGTATGCCTGGCGCGCGCAACGCATGACCGCCAGCGGCAGCTTCGAGCCGGCCTCGCGCGAGACCTTCCTGCTCGCCAACAGCGTGCTGCTGCTGGTGGCGACCGCGGCGGTGATGCTGGGCACGCTGTATCCGCTGTTCCTGGATGCGCTCAACCTGGGCAAGATCTCCGTCGGCCCGCCCTACTTCGACGCGGTGTTCGCGCCGCTGATGGCGCCGGCGCTGCTGCTGGCGGGCGTGGGGCCGCTGATCGGCTGGCGCCGGGGCGACGCGGCGGCGCTGGCGCGGCGGCTGCGCTGGGTCGCGGCCGCGGTCCTCGCCCTCGCCGTGGCGACGCCGTTCCTGTTCGGCCGCTGGGGCCTGCTCACGGCCGCCGGCCTGCTGCTCGGCTTCTGGTTGCTCGGCGCAACCGGGTTCGCGCTCGCCCAGCGCCTGCGCTCGCAGCGGCTGTCCACGGTCCCGGCCGCGTTCCTCGGCATGTGCCTCGCCCACGCCGGCGTCGGCGTGTTCGTGCTCGGGGTCACGCTGGTGAACAGCTACGAGTCCGAGCGCGACGTGCGCCTGGAGCCCGGCCAGAGCGTCGCGCTGGGCGGCTACGACTTCCGCTTCGACAGCGTGCGCGAGCGCGCCGGCCCCAACTACGACGCGACGCAGGCGCAGATCACGGTGCTGCGCGGCGGCGAGGTGTTCCGCGTGCTGCGTCCCGAGAAGCGCGTCTACCGCGTCCAGACCATGCCCATGAGCGAGGCGGCGATCCACTACGGCGTCACCCGGCACCTGTACGTCTCGCTGGGCGAGCCGGTGGGCAAGCCGGGCGAGCCCACGGCCTGGTCGGTGCGCGTGCACGTCAAGCCCTTCGTCGGCTGGATCTGGCTGGGCTGCGTCATCATGGCGCTGGGCGGCATGCTGGCCGCCGGCGACCGGCGCTATCGCGTCGCCGCGCGCCGCCGCGAGGCGGCCGCGCCCGCGGCGCAGGAAGCGCGCGCGTGAAGAAGGCCCTGATCCCGCTCGCGCTGTTCCTGGTCATCGCCGGGTTCCTGTTCGCGGGCCTGGACCTCAAGCCGCGCGAAGTGCCCTCGCCCCTGGTGGGCAAGGCGGCGCCCGCGTTCGAGCTGCCGGTGCTGCACCAGCCCGACAAGCTTTTCAAGCCGGCGGACATGAAGGGCAAGCCCTGGATGCTCAACGTCTGGGCCTCCTGGTGCGTGACCTGCCGCGACGAGCACCCGGTGCTGGTGGCGCTCGCCAAGCAGAACGTGGTCCCGATCCTGGGCCTGAACTACAAGGACCAGCCGGAGGATGCGAAGCGCTGGCTGAAGCAGTTCGGCGATCCCTATGCGTTCTCGGTGATGGACGCGGAGGGCCGCGTCGGCATCGACTACGGCGTCTACGGCGTGCCCGAGACCTACCTCATCGACGGCGCCGGCGTGATCCGCTTCAAGCACATCGGCGCGCTGACCCCCGACATCGTGGCCGGGAAGATCCTGCCGCTCCTGAAGGCGATGCCGTGAGGCGGCTCGCCCTCGTCCTGGCCCTCGGCCTGGCCCTCGGCCTGCCGGCGCTCGCGCAGCAGGCGCCGGAGGAAACCCGCCTGCGCCTGCTGGAGGAGAAGCTGCGCTGCCTGGTCTGCCAGAACCAGTCCCTGGCGGATTCTCCCGCCGGGCTGGCGGACGACCTGCGCCGCACCCTGCGCGAGCAGGTGAAGTCCGGGCGCAGCGACGAGGAGATCCTCGAGTTCATGGTGGCGCGCTACGGCGACTTCGTGCTCTACGAGCCGCCGTTCAAGGCCACCACCGCCCTGCTGTGGCTCGGTCCGTTCGTCCTGCTCGTGCTGGCGCTCGTGACGGTGGCCGCGATGGCGCGCCGCCGGCGCAACGCCGCGGCGGAACCGGACCTCGGGGCGGAGGAGCGCCGCCTGGTGGCGCAGGCCCTGGGCACGGAAAAGGATCCCCGGTGACCGCGTTCCTCCTGCTCGCCGCGCTGTTCGCGGCCGTGGCGCTCGCCTTCGTGCTGCCGCCGCTGCTGCGCGCGGCGAAGCCCCAGGCGCCGGCGGCGCAGGACGAGGCGAACGCCCTGATCTACCGCGAGCAACTGGCGGAACTGCGCGCCGAGCGCGAGCGCGGCGCGATGGACGAGGAGCAGTTCCGGCGCGCGGTGCGCGAACTGGAGCGGCGCATCGTGGCCGAGGCGGGCGCGGACGCCGCCGCGGCGGCGCGCAGCCCGCATGCGCTGGCCGCGGTGCTGGTCGCGCTCGCCATCCCGCTGGTCGCGGGCCTGGGCTACTGGCAACTGGGCGCCCCGTTCGCCATGCATCCGGGCATCGCGGCGGGGACGACCGCAGCGGTGACGCCGCCCGGACCGGACGAGCTCGGCGCCATGGCGGAGAAGCTCTGGGATCGGCTGCAGAAATCCCCCGAGGACGCCGAGGGCTGGGCGCTGCTCGGGCGCTCGCTCGCCGCGCTCGGCCAGCACGAACGCGCCGCCCAGGCGTATGCGCAGGCGGCGCGGCGGCTGCCCGACGACGCCAACGTGCTGGCGGACTACGCCGACGCGCTGGCGGTGACGCGCGGGCGCAAGCTCGAGGGCGAGCCGATGCAGCTCGTCCGGCGCGCGCTGGCCGCCGATCCGCTGCACCTGAAGGCGCTGGCGCTGGCCGGCGCCGGCGAGTTCCAGGCCGGCAACCACGCCGCCGCCGCGGCCCACTGGAAGAAAGTGCTGGCGCTGCTGCCGCCGGAATCCGAGTTCGCGCGCCAGCTGCAGGGCAGCCTGCAGGAGGCCGAGCAGCTGGCGGCCAAGGGCCCGGCGCGGGCATCCGCCGCCCTGCGCGGCACGGTGCGCCTCGACCCGAAGCTCGCCGCCGCCGCCGCGCCGGGCGATACGGTCTTCGTGATCGCGCGCCCGGCCGACGGCGGGCGCATGCCGCTCGCGGTGGCACGCACCACGGTGTCCGCCCTGCCCTGGCAGTTCGCGCTGGACGACAGCATGGCGATGGCCGCGGGCATGAAGCTCTCCGAGCAGGCGACGGTCGTCGTCGTCGCGCGCATCTCGAAATCGGGGCAACCGATGCCGCAGAAGGGCGATCTCGAGGGCGCGAGCCAGCCGGTCCCGCCAACCGCCTCCGGCCTGAACGTGGTGATCTCGAGGACCGTCGAGTGAATCCCGGCGCCGCCAGGGAGAACGTGAGCGGCATCGTGCTCGCCGGCGGCCAGGGCCGGCGCATGGGCGGCGTGGACAAGGGCCTGCAGCTGCTGCACGGCCGGCCGATGGTGGCGCACGTGATCGAGCGCCTGGCGCCCCAGGTGGGCGAGATCGTGGTCAACGCCAACCAGAACCTGGCGGCCTACCGCGCCTTCGGCCACCGCGTGGTGCCCGACGCCATCGGCGGCTTTGCCGGTCCACTGGCCGGCCTGCACGCCGGACTGGGCGCGGCGACCCGGGCCTACGCGGTCACCGCGCCCTGCGACTCGCCCTTCCTCCCCGGGGACCTCGTCGCCCGGCTGATGGGCGCGCTGCGGGACCATGAACTCGCGGTGGCGAAGACCGGCGAGCAGCCGCACCCGGTGTTCTCGCTGGTCCGGGTCGCGGTGCGCGGCCACCTGGAGGCCTTCCTTGCCGCCGGCGGGCGCAAAATAGACGCTTGGTACGCCACGCTGAAGGTGGTCGAGGTGCCGTTCGACGACGAAGCCGACGCGTTCCGCAACATCAATACCGTGGATGAAC
Source organism: uncultured Bordetella sp. (assembly GCA_964564865.1). Lineage (GTDB taxonomy): Bacteria > Pseudomonadota > Gammaproteobacteria > Burkholderiales > SG8-39 > RBG-16-66-20. The sequence continues at coordinate 20,099 of CAZMDA010000052.1, forward strand.
TGAAGCAAGCATGACTAGCCTGGCGAAGGTCGTGAGCTGCCTGGACGGGTACGACCCGGACGCGCTGCCGGTGGAGACCGCGCGCGCGGCGATCCGCGCCTGCCTGGAGCCGCTGCGCGAATCCGAGCGCGTCGGCACCCGCGAGGCGCTGGGCCGGGTGCTGGCGGAGGACATCGTCCCGGCGATCAACGTCCCGGCACACGACAACTCGGCCATGGACGGCTGGGCGCTGCGCGGCGCCGACCTGCCGCGGGACCGGGAGGTCGCCCTCACCGAGACCGGCGCCGCCTTCGCCGGACGCCCTTTCCAGGGCGAAGTCGGGCCCGGCCAGTGCGTGCGCATCATGACCGGCGCGGTGATGCCGCGCGGCGCCGACACCGTGGTGATCCAGGAGGTGGTGCGACGGGAAGGCGACCGCGTGGTGGTGCCCGCGGGCCAGAAGGCGGGCCAGAACGTGCGCGCCGCCGGTGAGGACATCCAGGCAGGCGTGGCGGCGCTCAAGGCGGGCAGCGCGGTGGGCGCGGCCGAGCTGGGCCTGATCGCCTCGCTCGGCATCGCCGACGTCGTCGTGAAGCGCCGGCTGCGCGTGGCCTACTTCTCCACCGGCGACGAGCTCACCGCGATCGGCAGGCCCCTGCCCGAGGGCGGCATCTACGATTCCAACCGCTACACCCTGCACGGCATGCTGGCGCGGCTCGGCATGGACGTCACCGACATGGGCGTGGTGCGCGACGACCCGGCGAAGCTGGAGGCCGCGTTCCGCACCGCCGCGGCGAACGCCGACGCGGTCATCACCACCGGCGGGGTGTCGGTGGGCGAGGCCGACTTCGTCAGGCAGCTCATGGGCAAGCTGGGCGAGGTGCTGTTCTGGAAGATCGCCATGCGCCCGGGGCGGCCGATGGCCTTCGGCCGCATCGCCGCCGGCCGCCGCGCGCCGTTCCTGTTCGGGCTGCCGGGCAACCCGGTGGCGGTGATGGTCACCTTCCACCAGTTCGTGCGCGAGGCGCTGCTGGTGCTCGCCGGCCGCACGGGCGAGTGCAGCCTGCCGCTCCTGCCGGTGCAGGCGGCGCACGCGATGCGCAAGGTGCCGGGCCGCACCGAGTACCAGCGCGGCGTGGTGTTCCGCGAGGGCGGCTTCTGGAAGGCGCGCACCACCGGCCAGCAGGGCTCCGGGGTGCTGCGCTCCATGTCCGAGGCCAACTGCTACATCGTCCTGGAGCACGCGCGCGGCACCGTGCAGCCCGGCGAGCCGGTGCAGGTGCAGCTGTTCGAAGGGCTCGACTAGAAGGTGACCGAAGCCGATCGCCGCGCCGTCGCCGCGTGGCTGTTCCTGTGCGCCGCCCTGGTCTTCGTCATGATCGTGGTGGGCGGCATCACCCGCCTCACCGAGTCGGGCCTGTCCATCGTCGAGTGGCAGCCGCTGGTGGGCGCGCTGCCGCCGCTGTCGCAGGCCGACTGGGAACTCCTGTTCCAGAAGTACCGCGCCACGCCCCAGTTCCTGAAGGTGTTCCCGGACATGGACGTGGAGGGCTTCAAGGCCATCTTCTGGTGGGAGTACATCCACCGCCTGCTGGGGCGCGTGATCGGGATCGTCTTCCTGCTGCCGTTCCTCTGGTTCCTCGCGCGGCGCAGGCTCGACCGGCCGCTGGCGTGGAAGCTGGCGGGCCTGTTCGTGCTGGGCGGCCTGCAGGGCGCGATGGGCTGGTACATGGTGAAGAGCGGCCTGGTGGACGACCCGCGCGTGAGCCATTTCCGGCTCACCGCGCACCTGGGCCTTGCGCTGGTGATCTTCGCCGCGGAGCTGTGGCTCGCCATCGGCCTGCTGCAGCGCGAGGGCGGCCGGCCGCGCGGCTTCGCGCTCCTCGTGCTGGGCCTCGTCTTCCTGATGGCGCTCTCGGGCGGCTTCGTCGCCGGCCTGCGCGCCGGGCATGCCTACAGCACGTTCCCGCTCATGAACGGGCACCTCATCCCGCCCGAGGCGTTCATGCTGGAGCCGTGGTGGCGCAACTTCCTCTGGAACCCGGCCGCGATCCAGCTCACGCACCGCGGCTTCTTCTGGCTGCTGCTGGTGCTGGTGCCGCTCTTGTGGTGGACGCTGCGCCGCACGCCGGCGTTCCTGGCCGCGAACCACCTGCTGGGCATGTTCTTCGTCCAGGCGGGCCTCGGCATCGCCACCGTGATGCTCAAGGTGCCGGTGCCGGTGGCGGCGTCGCACCAGGCGGGGGCGGTGCTGCTGCTCGCGTGCGCGCTGTGGACGGCGCGGGCGGCGCGGCGGACGACCTAGCGCCCGCCTAGAACGCCAGCACCGCGCTGGCGTGGACCTTGGTGGAGCCGTCCGGGAAGCGCGGCGTGCCGTCGGCCACGCGCGCGGCGTCGACCACCAGCTGGAAGCCCTTGCCGAGCGTCGCCCGCCAGCCGATGCCTGCGCTCAGCACCCCTTCGCTCTCGACCTCGCCCGGCAAGGCGTTGAGCCGCCTTGAGCGACCAGCGTCCAGGAATCCGACGAGCCGGTGCGAGCCTGCGAATACCGGCGTGACCACCTCGAGGCTCCCGCGCAATCCCCGATCACCCGCAGCTTCGCGCTCGGAGAAGCCGCGCACCGCCGCGATCCCGCCAAGCCCGAACTGCTCGGCGCTGATGAGCGGCTTGCCCGCGTACTGTCCGGCAAGCCGTGCCGCGATCACCCAGTCGCCCGAAAGCGCGCGCTGCCAGCCGGCATCCAGCTGGACGGTCGACCAGTTCGCGTCCGCGCCGAAGCGGCTGCCGGCGTAGGCAGCGTCGTCATTGCGCGCGCCCCCCGGCAGGTTCTGCTGCCAGGTCAAGCCGAACTGCACACCGTTCCGCGACCAGCTGCGCTGCATCCGGTAGCCGAGGCTGAGCGGCTTGGCGGTCACCGAGGCGCCCAGGTTGAAGCCGAAGAAGTCCACCAGGTCGCGATAGCGCCGCTCGTCGTAGCCGACCTCCAGCACATGCCGCGCCTCCGCCGTCCGGACCAGGTTGCGGACGTAGCGGACGTTCCAAGTGTCCGATTCGCCGGCGACGTTGAACACGTCCGCCACGGTTCCGACCTTGACCCTGGCGCGGCTCGCGCTGAAGCTCAGAAGGTCGCCAAACCTGGGCAGCGGAATCGCGTAGGTCGCGCCAAGCTGCATCACCTTTTCCGGCTGCTCCACGGAGGTGCCGATGCTGAACGAAGCCTGGTGGCTCGCGCCAAGGGCGTCGTAGTGGCTTCCCGAGAACGTCAGGCGCGAGCGGCCCGTCTGCGGCGTCCCGGTGTTGTTGTAGCTGAGCGCGAACCGCGACTGCGAACGTTCGGTGACGCTCACCTCGGCGTTCATCCGGCCTTCACCCGCCCCGGAGTACTCGATGGTCGCGCTGCGGCCCGGATTATCGTTGAACAGTGATAGCTCGCGCGCGAGGCGGCCGAGCGCGGGCGTGGTGTCCTCGAGCAGCGCAGGAAGCTGCGCGCGCACCGAGGATTCCGACAGGCTTTCGAGTCCCGAGACGCGCACCGATGCGATCCGCAGCTCGCGCACGCGCAGCCGGTGGATGCCGCCGCGGCTGCGCGCCGCCTCGTACTCGACGCTCACCAGCTCGTAACCCGCCTGCGCGTAGGCTGCGAGCACCGCATTGCGCGCCGCATCGATATCGTCGAAGCTCTTGCCGGATCCGACGAACGGCGCGAGCGCCTGCTGCAGCCTTCCGGTCGAAACCAGCGCATTGCCTTCGACCACGATCTCGCGGATGGTGAAGCGCGCCAGGCGGAGAATCTCTTCCAGGCGCGGCGACGTCGCCGCTTGCGCGGAGGCATCGCTCTGCCAGGTACTGGAGATTAGCGCCAGCAACAGCGTGCGAATGGCGAAGAGGAGCGGGTCCACGTGGCTTCGTAGGCACCTATCGCACGCCCGCTCCACTTTCATTTCGTTGTTGTCTTAGCGCTTCTGATTGGCTTTCCAGAATCTCGTTCTCGATTACCTCTTCGGGCCTGAGGTCCGGCGAGTGGCCTGGACGGTCCACGATCACGCTCTCGCCGACCGCGGCCGGGGCGTCGGGGAAAGCCGGGGCCGCGGAGTCCGGCTGAGTCGCCGCTGCGGAGTCAGGCTGAGTCGCGGCTGCGGCATCGGGCCGGGGTATGGCCGGCGCAGGAGCCGCGGCGGGTTTCGACGGCGCCTCGCCGAAGGTCGGATCGGTCTGCATCAGCGTGACCAGCGTGCGGCCGAACGCCAACCGCTCTTCGTCGTCCATGTTCAGCAGCGCATCGACAAGCTTTCGCTCGGTGGGCGAGGTGCGGCTCAGCCCCATCAGCTGGTACGCCTGTTCGCGCGCCGTGTAGTCCCTCACGACCTGCTTGATCGTCGCCACCTGGTTCTCGAAGGCGGTCGATCCCTTCTTGCGCAGTTCCAGCAGGCCCGACGAGAGTTCGTTCACGAGCTGCTGCACTTCCCTCTGATCGCGCAGGATGGCCGCCTCCTCGCGCTGGATGTCCTCGGTCGATGCCCGGCGGTTGACCACTTCTGCCCAGACTGCCCGCACCGAGTTCTCGGCGGCCGCCGCCACGGCCGCGCCGCCTCCTGTGCTGAAAGCCGCGGCGGCCGATTGGGCGCCCCGGGTCGCCGTGACCAGCGCCACGGCAGCTCGCACCTCCGGCGAACACACTGCCGCATTGCAGCCGTACGTCGCCACGCCTCCAAAACTTGCGCCCGCGCCGCTGCCGGTGACGACGGTAGGCGTGCCGCCGCCGGAGGGTGGGGGCACGCCGGTGTTCGTCGCCGCGCCCGGCCGCGTGGCGAAATCCAGGCCTTGGCCGACGCTGCCGCCGGCCGTGCCCAGGACTGGCGCCAGGCCTCCGCCAGCCTTTTCGTAGGTGCGCGTGTACAGCCGGTAGCTGCTGGGGCCGACCTGCTCCGGCACGACAACAGCAAGGCCGCCGTTGCCAAGGGCCGTGGGCTGCATGAAACTGTTCGAGGCGACCGTCTCGGAAAGGAGCGTCGCGCCGTCCCCGCCGCGAACCGACACCACGGCGTTCGTCGCCGAGGCGAAGCTGCCATCCGCTAGGCCGGCGCGCGATCCGTTCAGGTCGGTGAATCCGGGGCCGAGTGCGTCCACGCCGCCGATCGAGAATCTCCGTACCTGCATCGGATCCGTGAACAGCTTGTTAGCAACGAATTGCTGGCCGGGCAGGAGCGTCGCGAAGATGCCGAAGTTCGGCAAGCCGAAATGGCCATCCGCGTGGATCTGCTGGCCAACGAGCGAAGTCAGGGCGGCAAGATCGTTGGCACGGGATGCGAACGCGATGTCCGACCGGCCATACTGCGTGACCCCGCCAACGGGATCGCCGGCGCCGTCGTAGCGCTGCATCGTGTAGCCGGAGGTGCCGTCGGGGTTGACGATGGCGAAGCCGCGCGCCATTGGCACGAAGGTGCCGGCCGGAACGCCTGTGATCGTTCGCACAAGCACGGCGTTGTTGTCGTAGAACCGGGCCGTACCGCCAGCGGAATTGAGTGCCACGAAGCCTCCGGACAGCAGCGGCTGGATGTCAAACACGGTCTGGCCGCGAGCCGTCAGGTCGATCGCCCCCCCGTTCAACGCCCCATTGGCGCTGATCAGCTGCATCGAGTGCACGCCCGCGTCGTTCCACAGGACCATGTAGCTGCCATCCGAGAGCCCGCTGCTGCGAAAGTTCTGGAAGCCGGGTGCCGCAAGCGTGGTGCCCGCTCCCCGTGGCGCGCCGTCACTGCCATAGACCCGGATCTCGCGCGTCGCCGAGTCGCTGCTCCCCGGCGTGTAGACCGACAGGAAGCCCCCGTCCATGCCCGGAACGGTCACCCCCCCCGGCGTATTGACCGGGCTGGCGATGGTCCGTATGTCCCGGTCGGTTCCCGTGTAGCTGAAGCTCGCGGTCTGGTTCAACAGCACCTCGCCCTGCGCATGCGTCGACGATGATGCGAGGGCGTGCACCAGCGACGCGCCCCGGGTGAGCCCCGCGACCGGCAGGCGCAGGTCATGCGCGGCGAGGCTGATACGGCCGCCGTTTCCGCCCAGTATCCCGCCGTCGGCATTCAGTTCGGCTGTGCCATCCATCTGCAGCCGGCCGCCCGCCTGGATGGAGATTGCGCCCCCGTTCTCGTTGCCGGAGCCGCTCGCATCCACGCTCGTGCCGGTGCGGATCACGACGTCGCGGCTGGCGGAAACTGCGACGGCGCCCCCTCTCGCCGCAACGGCGTTACCGAGGTTGACGGTATCGGCGAAGAACCCGATCGCGCCGCGCTGCGAGACGATCTCGCCAAGCGCGTCGATGCTGTTGCCCGCGACCGGCGTTACGGTAAAGGTCATCTGGCCGAGGTGGCTGGTGCCGACGGACACCGTTGCCCCTGCCGCCAGCACCACCTGCCCCTGCGGCGCCGTGATCCTCGAGCCTGCCTCCGCGGCCACCTGGTTTGCGATCAGCCATACCTGGCCGCCCGTGCCGCTGGTGAGGATCCGGGCGCCGTTCTGCAAGGTGACGTTGCCGGGGCTTCCACTGGCGAAGCTGTAGTTGCCGTTGGTGAAGTTGTCGTTCGAGATGTCCCGCGTCGAGGCGATGAGCCCCGCTACGTCCACCACCGATGAACCACCGAACACGATGCCATTGGGGTTGACCAGGAACACCCGTCCGTTGGACTCCAGCCGCCCCAGGATGCTGGAGGGATTGCCTCCGGTGACGCGATTGAGTACGGCGCTGGCGGCGTTCAACTGCACGAAACGCGTGGTCTCGCCCCCGGCAATGGAGAACCCGTTCCAGTTGATGATCGTGCCCGGGGTGTTGACGACCTGGAGCAGGTTCGGCGAAGGATTGCTCATTTGCGCCGCGCCACTGACCAGGGCGGGTCCTGTAGGGTTGGCGATGACCGGAGGCACGAACACGAACGCCGCCGCGACCGCGACCGCCAGCCTCGCCCCCGACCGCGCATTCCGCCGCGGCTCACGCATATCCGACCTCCCGTTCCCGTCGAGTCCGATCCGACCTCCCACCGATGATTCCCGCCTCCCACCCCTGAGGCAATCGGCCAAAACGCCGATACCCCCCCGGCCTCCCCCGCGCTAGCGTGCAAGAA
>CAZMDA010000053.1:0-26588 GCA_964564865.1 uncultured Bordetella sp.
TCCGCGAGGGCGGCAAGACCGTCGGCGCCGGCGTCGTCGCCAAGGTGATCGAGTAATGGCCATGGACAGCCAACGCATCCGCATCCGCCTGAAGGCCTACGACTACCGGCTGATCGACCAGTCGGCGCTCGAGATCGTCGACACGGCCAAGCGGACCGGTGCGGTCGTGCGCGGGCCGGTGCCGCTGCCGACGCGCCGCCAGCGCTTCGACCTGCTGCGCTCGCCCCACGCCGACAAGACCTCGCGCGAGCAGCTGGAGGTCCGGACCCACCTCAGGCTGATGGACATCATCGACCCGACGGACAAGACGGTGGACGCGCTGATGAAGCTCGACCTGCCGGCCGGCGTGGACGTGGAGATCAAGGTTCAGTAAGGCAGCAACAGGCAGCGCAAAGCGCGGCAACAAGACCGCGTTACCGCAGTAACAGGTGAAGGGCCGGCCAACAGGAGCCGGCGCCCCGGGAGCATCCGGGGTCAACGAAAAGAGGACCGTATGACGATAGGACTGGTCGGCCGCAAGGTCGGCATGATGCGCATCTTCTCCGACGAGGGCGACGCCCAGCCGGTGACGGTGCTGGACGTCTCCGACAACCGCGTCACGCAGATCAAGACCGCCGAGAAGGACGGCTACACCGCGGTCCAGGTCGCCTTCGGCAAGCGCCGCGCGAGCCGGGTCGGCAAGCCCGCCAAGGGCCACTACGCCAAGGCCGCCGTCGAGGCGGGCCAGGTGCTGAAGGAGTTCCGCGCCGACGCCAAGGACCTCGCCAACCTCAAGGTCGGCGGCAAGATCGGCGTCGAGCTGTTCGCGGTGGGGCAGAAGGTGGACGTCCAGGGCGTGACCCTGGGCAAGGGCTTCGCCGGCGTCATCAAGCGGCATCACTTCGCCTCCAACCGCGAGACCCACGGCAACTCGGTCACCACCCGCAGCCACGGCTCGACCGGCCAGCGCCAGGACCCGGGCCGCGTGTTCCGCGGCAAGCGCATGGCCGGCCAGCTGGGCAACGTGCGCCGCACGATCCAGAACCTGGTGGTGGTGCGCATCGACGCCGAGCGCCAGCTGCTGCTGGTGCGGGGCTCGGTGCCGGGCTACGCCGGCCGCGACATCGTGGTGCGGCCGGCGGTCAAGGCCGCGGTCAAGCCGGCGAAGAAAGCCTAAGGGGCGCGCCATGGAACTGAAACTGATCAACGACCAGGGCGGCAGCCAGCAGAACGCCGGCACCGTGTCCGCCAAGGACGAGGTCTTCGCCCGCGAATTCAACGAGGCGCTGGTGCACCAGCTGGTGGTGGCCTTCGCGGCCAACGCCCGCGTCGGCTCGCGCAAGCAGAAGGACCGCGGCGAGGTGCGCCACTCCACCCGCAAGCCCTGGCGGCAGAAGGGCACCGGGCGCGCGCGCGCCGGCATGACCTCCAGCCCGCTGTGGCGCGGCGGCGGCAAGATCTTCCCCAACACCCCCGACGAGAACTTCTCGCAGAAGGTCAACCGCAAGATGTACCGCGCCGGCATGGCCTCGATCCTGTCGCAGCTGGCGCGCGAGGACCGTCTGCGGGTGGTGGAGGAGTTCAAGCTGGAGCAGCCCAAGACCAAGCTGCTGGCGCAGAAGGTGAAATCGATGGGCTACGACGGCGTGCTGGTGATCACGGACGTGCTGGACGACAACCTCAGGCTCTCGTCGCGCAACCTGCACAACGTCGAGGTGATCGCCGCGCAGCAGACCAATCCGGTGGCGCTGGTGCGCCACCCGAGCGTGCTGATCACCAAGCGCGCGATCGCCAAGCTCGAGGAGATGCTGAAATGACCGCGGCCAAGCGCTTCAACGCCGAGCAGCTGATGAACGTGGTGCTGGCGCCGGTGGTCTCGGAGAAGAGCACGCGCGTCGCCGACAAGGACCGCCAGTACGTGTTCCGCGTCGCCGACGCCGCCACCAAGCCGGAGATCAAGGCGGCGGTGGAGCTGCTGTTCAAGACCAAGGTGGATTCGGTCACCGTGTCCCGCGTCAAGGGCAAGAAGAAGCGCTTCGGGCGCTTCATGGGGCGGCGCGGCAACTGGAAGAAGGCCTACGTGCGGCTCGCCGCGGGCCAGGAAATCAACTTCGGCGCGACGGAATAAGGGGCGCACGCCATGGCATTGATCAAGGTAAAACCGACTTCCCCGGGCCGCCGCGCGTTCGTCAAGGTGGTGACGCCCGAGCTGCACAAGGGCGAGCCGCACTGGCCCCTCGTCGAGTCGCAGAAGCGCGGCAGCGGGCGCAACAATGCCGGCCGCGTCACCACGCGCCACAAGGGCGGCGGCCACAAGCACCACTACCGCATCGTGGACTTCCGGCGCGACAAGGACGGCATCCAGGCGACGGTCGAGCAGCTCGAGTACGACCCGAACCGCAGTGCGCACCTGGCGCTGCTGCTGTACGCCGACGGCGAGCGCCGCTACATCATCGCCCCCAAGGGCCTGAGCGCGGGCGCCAAGCTGCTCTCCGGCGCGGAGGCGCCGATCAAGTCCGGCAACACCCTGCCGCTGCGCAGCATCCCGGTCGGCACCACGGTGCACTGTATCGAGATGCTGCCGGGCAAGGGCGCGCAGCTGGCGCGCTCGGCGGGCTCCTCCGCCCAGCTGCTGGCGCGCGAGGGCTCGTATGCCCAGCTGCGGCTGCGCTCGGGCGAGATCCGCAAGGTGCACGTCGAGTGCCGCGCCACCATCGGCGAGGTGGGCAACGACGAGCACAACCTCGAGAACATCGGCAAGGCCGGGCGCAAGCGCTGGCGCGGCATCAAGCCGACGGTCCGGGGCGTGGCGATGAACCCGATCGACCACCCGCACGGCGGCGGCGAAGGCCGCACCGCGTCGGGCCAGCCCCCGGTTTCGCCCTGGGGCGTGCAGACCAAGGGTTACAAGACCCGGCGCAACAAGCGCACGCAAGTGATGATCGTGCGCGACCGGCGCACCAAATAGGGAAGGCTAGGCCATGGCACGTTCAATCAAGAAGGGCCCCTTCGTGGACCACCACCTGCTGGCGAAGGCCGACAAGGCGCGCGGCGGCGGCGACAAGCGCCCGATCAAGACCTGGTCGCGGCGCTCGACCATCGTGCCCGACTTCGTCGGGCTGACGCTGGCGGTGCACAACGGCAAGCAGCACATCCCGGTGTACGTCACTGAGAACATGGTCGGCCACAAGCTGGGCGAGTTCGCGCTGACGCGCATGTTCAAGAGCCACTCGGCCGCCGGCAAGAAGACCGATTCCCCGGTCGGCGGCGGCACGCCGGCCCCGGCCGCCGCGCCCGCCGCGGCGAAGAAATAAGGACGAGGCATGACCATGGAAACGCGAGCAATCCTGCGGGGCGTGCGGCTCTCGGCGCAGAAGGGCAGGCTGGTGGCGGACATGATCCGCGGCAAGCCGGTGGACAAGGCGATCAGCATCCTCGCCTTCTCGCCCAAGCGCGGCGCGGCGCTGATGAAGAAGCTGCTCGAGTCGGCGATCGCCAACGCCGAGCACAACGACGGCGCCGACATCGACGCCCTGAAGGTGAAGACCGTGTTCGTCGAGCGCGGCACCTTCCTGCGCCGCTTCCAGGCGCGGGCCAAGGGCCGCGGCAACCGCGTCCTGAAGCACACCTGCCACATCTACCTGACCGTCGGGGACTGAGAGAACACGCCATGGGACAGAAGATTCATCCGATCGGCTTTCGCCTTGCGGTCAACCGCAACTGGAGTTCCCGCTGGTACGCCAACAGCAGGAGCTTCGGCCCGATGCTGGCCGAGGACGTCAAGGTGCGCGCCTTCCTGAAGAAGAAGCTGGCGCACGCCTCGGTGGGCCGCGTCCTGATCGAGCGCCCCGCCAAGGACGCGCGCATCACCATCTTCTCGGCGCGCCCCGGCGTGGTGATCGGCAAGAAGGGCGAGGAGATCGAGGCGCTCAAGGCCGAGCTGCGCCGCATCATGGGCGTGCAGCAGGTGCACGTGAACATCGAGGAGATCCGCAAGCCCGAGACCGACGCGCAGCTGATCGCCGACTCGATCGCGCAGCAGCTGGAGAAGCGCATCATGTTCCGCCGCGCCATGAAGCGCGCGATGCAGAACGCGATGCGCCTGGGCGCGCAGGGCGTGAAGATCATGAGCTCGGGGCGCCTGAACGGCCACGAGATCGCCCGCACCGAGTGGTACCGCGAAGGCCGCGTGCCGCTGCATACGCTGCGCGCCGACATCGACTACGGCTTCGGCGAGGCGAAGACCAACTACGGCGTCATCGGCGTCAAGGTCTGGGTCTACAAGGGCGAGATCGTGCCCAAGGGCGAGGCCCAGTCCGCGCTGCCGGCCACCGCGCCGGTCGCGGCTCAGGTCGAGGCCCCGGCCGAGCCCAAGAAGGCCAAGAAGCCCGCGCCGAAGGCCGGGGCGCGCCGCGCGCCGGCCAAGCCCAGGGCCGAGGGCGCGGCCGACAAGAAGGCCGCCGACAAGGGTGCGGCGGCCAAGGCGCCCAAGACCGCTGTCAAGCGCGCTGCCAAGAAAATCGTCAAAGACGACAGCGGCGAGAAGAAGGAATAAGCCATGCTGCAACCCTCCCGCACCAAGTACCGCAAGCAGCAAAAGGGCCGCAACACCGGCATCGCGACCCGCGGCAACAAGGTCTCCTTCGGCGAGTACGGCCTGAAGGCGATCGGCCGCGGCCGCCTGACCGCGCGCCAGCTGGAGGCGGCGCGGCGCACCCTGTCGCGCCACATCAAGCGCGGCGGCCGGATCTGGATCCGGGTGTTCCCCGACAAGCCGATCTCGCGCAAGCCCGCCGAGGTCCGCATGGGCAACGGCAAGGGCAACCCGGAGTACTTCGTGTGCGAGATCCAGCCGGGCAAGATCATCTTCGAGATGGACGGCGTCGACGCCACGCTGGCGAAGGAGGCTTTCGCCCTCGCCTCGGCCAAGCTGCCGTTCAAGACCGCGGCCGTGCACCGCATGCTGGGATAGTGGGACAGGGGAAGCCGACATGAAAGCAAGCGAACTGCGCGCCAAGGACGGCGCCGAACTGCAGAAGGAACTGGAGGCGCTGCTCAAGGCCCAGTTCGGCCTGCGCATGCAGCACGCCACGCAGCAGCTGGCGAACACCAGCCAGATCCGGAAGGTGCGCCGCGACATCGCGCGCGTGCGCACCGTCATGAAACAGAAGGCGGCCAACAAATGAGCGTAGACGCGGGTACCCAGGCGGCACCGGCCAAGAACCAGCGCAAGCTGGTCGGGCGGGTGGTGAGCGACAAGATGCAGAAGACGGTGGTGGTGAAGGTCGAGCGCCGCGTGCGCCACGCCGAGATGGGCAAGATCGTGACGCGCTCCAAGAAGTACCACGCCCATTCCGAGCAGGGCGAGGCCCGCGAGGGCGACCTGGTCGAGATCGCCGAGTGCCGGCCGATCTCCAAGACCAAGTCCTGGACCGTGGTGCGCCTGATCGAGAAGTCGAGGGCCGTCTAGCCGGAACCGCTTGTCCCGGAGGCGGATTCCGTATAGAATCCGCGTCCTTTTTGCCCCGTACGGGGTCCAAAACTGCACGTCGGCGGCGGGGGTCTTCACCCCCGCACCCCCGCGGTGCAAGTTGGATGGAGTGAAAGAACCATGATTCAGATGCAGTCTGTGCTCGACGTCGCCGACAACACCGGCGCGCGCGCGGTCATGTGCATCAAGGTGCTGGGCGGCTCGAAGCGCCGCTACGCCTCGATCGGCGACGTGATCAAGGTGAGCGTCAAGGACGCGGCGCCGCGCGGGCGGGTGAAGAAGGGCGAGGTCTACGACGCGGTGGTGGTCAGGACCGCGCAGGGGGTGCGCCGCGCCGACGGCTCGCGCATCCGCTTCGACCGCAATGCGGTGGTGCTGCTCACCGCCAAGCTGGAACCGATCGGGACGCGGATCTTCGGGCCGGTGACGCGCGAATTGCGCAGCGAGCGCTTCATGAAGATCGTCTCGCTCGCGCCCGAGGTCATCTGAGGACAACAACATGCAACGTATCCGCAAGGGCGACGAGATCGTGGTGACCACCGGGCGCGACAAGGGCAAGCGCGGCACCGTGCTGCGCCGCGTCGGCGACGAGCACCTGGTGGTCGAGGGCGTCAACCGCGTCAAGAAACACCAGCGCCCCAACCCGATGAAGGGGCAGACCGGCGGCATCGTCGACAAGGACATGCCGATCCACATTTCCAACGTGGCGCTGGTCAATCCGGCGACCCAGAAGGCCGACCGTGTCGGCTTCAAGCTGCTCGCCGACGGGCGCAAGGTGCGCGTCTTCAAGTCGAACGGCGAGCAGGTGGACGCGTAAGGACGGGCCATGGCCAAGGACAAAGACAAAGAGAAAGCCGCGAAGCCGAAGCAGCCGGAGGCGCAGCAGCAGCCGAAGGCGCCGCGGCGCGAGCCGAAGAAGGACGCCGCCCCGGCGATCGAGAAGGAGTCGGGCCCGCGCGTGCCGGCGCCGCCGGCGCGCCTCGCGGTCCAGTATCGCGACAAGGTGGTGCCCGAGCTGATGAAGAAGTTCGGCTACAAGACCGTGATGCAGGTGCCGCGGATCAAGAAGATCACCATCAACATGGGCGTCGGCGAGACCGTCAACGACAAGAAGGTGCTCGACAACGCGGTGGCCGACATGACCCGCATCGCCGGCCAGAAGCCGGTGGTGACCAAGACCCGCAAGTCGATCGCCAACTTCAAGGTCCGGGCCGGCTTCCCGGTGGGCTGCATGGTGACGCTGCGCGGCGCGCGCATGTACGAGTTCCTCGACCGGCTGGTGAACATCGCCATCCCGCGGATCCGCGACTTCCGCGGCGTCTCCAACCGCGCCTTCGACGGCCGCGGCAGCTACAGCCTCGGGGTCAAGGAGCAGATCATCTTCCCCGAGATCGAGTACGACAAGATCGACGCCCTGCGCGGGATGGACATTTCCATCAACACTTCGGCAAAGACGGACGACGAGGCGCGCGCGCTGCTCGCGGCGTTCCGCTTCCCGTTCCGGCAAGAACAGCAGAAAGGCTGACGAACATGGCCAGGCTCTCAGTGGTACTACGTGAACAGAAGCGCCGCCAGACGGTCGAGAAGTTCAAGGCCAAGCGCGCCGCCCTGCTCGAGGTCCTGCACGACGCCAGGGCGTCCGACGAGGACAAGGACGCGGCCCGCGCCAGGCTCCAGAAGCTGCCGCGCGACGCCTCGCCGACGCGGCTGCGCAACCGCTGCGCGCTGACCGGGCGCCCGCGGGGCGTGTACCGCAAGTTCGGCCTGGCGCGCAACAAGCTGCGCGAGCTGGCCATGCGCGGCGAGGTGCCGGGCGTGATCAAGGCGAGCTGGTAGGAGCGACCACATGAGCATGACCGATCCGATCGCCGATATGCTGACCCGCATCCGCAACGCCCAGATGGTCGGGCAGCTGGATGTCGGGATGCCCCACTCGCGCCTCAAGGTGTCCATCGCCCAGGTGCTGAAGGACGAGGGCTACGTCGAGGACTTCGCGGTGCGCGACAACGGCGGCCACAAGGAGCTGCGCATCGGCCTGAAGTACTACGCCGGCCGCCCTGTCATCGAGCGCATCGAGCGCATCTCCAAGCCCGGCCTGCGGGTCTACAAGGGCCGCGACGAGCTGCCGCGCGTGATGAACGGCCTGGGCGTGGCCATCGTCTCCACGCCGCAGGGCGTCATGACCGACCGCAAGGCGCGCGCCACCGGCGTCGGCGGCGAAGTGCTCTGCATCGTCGCCTGAGGAGCCGGACATGTCGCGCATCGCAAAGAATCCCATCCCGGTGCCCAAGGGCGTCGAGGTGAGCATCGCCCAGGGGCAGATCTCGGTGAAGGGGCCGCTGGGCACCATCGCCCGGCCGCTCGACCCGAACGTCGGCATCGAGAAGGACGGCGAGACCCTGAAGTGCAGGGCGCTCGGCAACTCGAACCACGCCAACGCCATGTCGGGCACCATGCGCGCGCTGGTCGCCAACATGGTGACCGGCGTCACCAAGGGCTTCGAGAAGAAGCTGGCGCTGGTCGGCGTCGGCTACCGGGCTCAGGCCGCGGGCGACAAGCTGAACCTGTCGCTCGGCTTCTCGCACCCGGTGGTGCAGCAGATGCCCAAGGGCGTCAAGGTCGCCACCCCGACCCAGACCGAGATCGTGATCACCGGCATCGACCGCCAGCTGGTCGGGCAGGTCGCCGCCGAGATCCGCGACGTCAAGCCCCCCGAGCCCTACAAGGGCAAGGGCGTGCGCTACGTCGGCGAGACGGTGATCATCAAAGAGACCAAGAAGAAGTAATGCACATGGAAGGCCGCCATGATCGATAAGAACGCCGCCCGACTGCGCCGCTCCCGCCAGACCCGGCTCAAGATCCGGGAGCTGGGCGTGCTGCGCCTCACGGTGCATCGCACCAACACCCACATCTACGCCCAGATCACCTCGGCGCGGGGCGACAAGGTGCTCGCCACCGCCTCCAGCGTCGAGAAGGAACTGCGCGGGCAGCTCGCCCACGGCGGCAACCGCAAGGCGGCCGAGGCGGTCGGCCAGAGGATCGCGCAGAAGGCGAAGGCGAAGGGCATCGAGGCTGTCGCCTTCGACCGCGCCGGATACCGCTACCACGGGCGCGTCAAGGCGCTCGCCGAGGCCGCCCGCGCCGGCGGCCTGAAGTTCTAGAGGATTCGCCATGGCAAAAATGCAAGCCCGCATGCAGCAGGAGGACCGCGGAGACGGCCTGCGCGAGAAGATGGTCGCGATCAACCGCGTCACCAAGGTGGTGAAGGGCGGCCGCGTGCTCGGCTTTGCCGCGCTCACCGTGGTCGGCGACGGCGACGGCAGCATCGGCATGGGCAAGGGCAAGGCGCGCGAGGTCCCGGTGGCGGTGCAGAAGGCGATGGAAGAGGCGCGCCGGCGCATGGTCAAGGTGAGCCTGAAGAACGGCACCCTGCACCACGCCGTCATCGGCCGCCACGGCTCGGCCAAGGTCCTGATGCAGCCGGCCTCCGAGGGCACCGGCATCATCGCCGGCGGCCCGATGCGCGCGGTGTTCGAGGTGATGGGCGTGACCAACGTGCTCGCCAAGTGCTTCGGCTCCACCAACCCCTACAACGTCGTTCGCGCGACGCTCAAGGGCCTGCAGGCGATGAACACGCCGGCCGAGATCGCCGCCAAGCGCGGCAAGAAGATCGAAGAGATCGTTTCCTAGGAGCGCGGGGATGGCCGCTGAGAAGATCAAGGTGAAGCTGGTGAAGAGCACGGCGGGCTGCAAGACCGGCCACGTCGCGACCGTCCGCGGCCTGGGCCTGAAGCGCCTGCACCAGACCGTCGAGCTGCTCGACACCCCGGAGGTGCGGGGCATGATCAACCGCGTCAACTACCTCGTGCGCATCGAAAGGTAAGGCCATGAGACTGAACACACTCAAGCCGGCGCCCGGCGCCAAGCAGGTGCGGCACCGCGTCGGCCGCGGCATCGGCTCGGGCTGGGGCAAGACCGCGGGCCTGGGCCACAAGGGGCAGCGCGCCCGCGCCGGCGGCTACCACAAGGTGGGCTTCGAGGGCGGCCAGATGCCGCTGCACCGCCGCCTGCCCAAGCGCGGCTTCACCTCGCTGTCGCGCGAGGCGACCGCCGAGGTCCGGCTGTCCGACCTGAACCGCGTCAAGGCCGCCGAGATCGACCTGGCGGCGCTCAAGGCCGAGGGCCTGGTGCCGCGCGGCGCGCTGGCCGCCAAGGTCATCCTGTGCGGCAAGCTGGAGCGCAAGCTGGTCCTGAACGGCGTCAAGTCGACCAAGGGCGCCCGCGCCGCGATCGAGGCCGCCGGCGGCAGCATCACCGAGCCGGCCGAGAAGGCGAAGCTGGTGCGCAACGCCGCGGCCAAGAAGGCCTGACGGACGAACCTCCGGTGGCGACCACGCTCCCCAACGCCGGCAAGACCGGGCGCTACGGCGACCTGAAGAGGCGGCTGCTGTTCCTCCTCGGGGCGCTGTTCGTGTTCCGCATCGGCGCGCACATCCCGGTGCCGGGGATCGACCCCAACGTGCTCGCCGAGCTGTTCTCCGGCCAGCAGGGCGGCATCCTGGGGATGTTCAACATGTTCTCGGGCGGCGCGCTGTCCCGGTTCACGATTTTCGCCCTGGGCATCATGCCCTACATCTCGGCCTCGATCATCATGCAGCTGATGACCGCGGTCAGCCCGCACCTGGAGCAGCTCAAGAAGGAGGGCGAGGCCGGGCGGCGCAAGATCACGCAGTACACGCGCTACGGCACGCTGGCGCTGGCGCTGTTCCAGGGCACCGGCATCGCGATCGCGCTGGAGTCGCAGGCCAACCTGGTGCTCGAGCCCGGCCTGATGTTCCGCATCACCACCGTCACGACGCTGGTGACCGGCACCATGTTCCTGATGTGGCTGGGCGAGCAGATCACCGAGAGGGGCCTGGGCAACGGCATCTCGATCATCATCTTCGCCGGCATCGCCGCCGGGCTGCCCGCCGCCATCGCCGGCACCCTGGAACTGGTGCGCACCGGCGCCATGCATCCCTTGGTCGCGCTGCTGATCGCGGTCTCGGTGGTCGTGGTCACCGCCTTCGTCTGCTTCGTCGAGCGCGGCCAGCGCAAGATCCTGGTCAACTACGCCAAGCGCCAGGTGGGCAACCGCGTCTACGGCGGGCAGAGCTCGCACCTGCCGTTCAAGCTCAACATGGCCGGCGTGATCCCGCCGATCTTCGCCTCGTCCCTGATCCTGTTCCCGGCGACGCTGCTCAGCTGGTTCAGTTCCGGCGAGGGCATGGTCTGGCTGAAGGACCTCGCCGGCACGCTGTCGCCGGGCCAGCCGATCTACGTCATGCTCTACGGCGGCCTGATCGTGTTCTTCTGCTTCTTCTATACCGCGCTGCAGTACAACCCGAAGGAGACCGCGGACAACCTGAAGAAGTCGGGCGCCTTCGTCCCCGGCATCCGCCCGGGCGACCAGACCGCGCGCTACCTGGAGAAGATCCTGACGCGCCTGACGCTGGCCGGCGCGATCTACGTCACGCTCGTCTGCCTGCTGCCGGAGTTCCTCATCCTGCGCTGGAACGTGCCGTTCTACTTCGGCGGCACCTCGCTGCTGATCATCGTCGTGGTGACGATGGACTTCATGGCCCAGGTGCAGGCCTACGTCATGACCCACCAGTACGAAAGCCTGCTGCGCAAGGCCAACTTCAAGGGCGGGCTGCCGGCGCGTTGAGCGCCGGGGCGCGAACCAGCGGGACACAGGAGAGCGAACATGAAAGTCATGGCTTCAGTGAAGAAGATCTGCCGCAAGTGCAAGGTGATCCGCCGCAAGGGCGTGGTGCGCGTCATCTGCGCCGACCCGCGCCACAAGCAGCGGCAGGGCTGAGCCGCCGGCTTTGCTTGATAAGGCATTGAGAAAACGGATATAATTCAAGGTTCCCCCCGGAAAACACCATGGCCCGAATCGCAGGTATCAACATCCCGAACCACCAGCACGCCGGCATCGCGCTCACCGCGATCTACGGCATCGGCCGTGCCCGCGCGCTCGCGATCTGCAAGGCCGCAGGGGTCGAGGGCACGCGCAAGATCAAGGACCTCACCGACGCCGAGATGGAGCGCGTGCGCGAGGGAGTGACCCGCTTCGCGGTCGAGGGCGACCTGCGCCGCGAAGTGCAGATGTCCATCAAGCGCCTGATCGATCTCGGCTGCTACCGCGGCTCGCGCCACCGCAAGGGCCTGCCGGTCCGCGGCCAGCGCACCCGCACCAACGCCCGCACCCGCAAGGGCCCGCGCAAGGCCGCGATCAAGATGAACGCGCCGGCCGGCAAGATCTAGGCCCCGATCACACCACCGCCCGAACTCACGACCCGACCCGACCGGAAACCGCACATGGCCAGCCGAACCACCCCGACTTCGCAGCAGCTGCAGCAGACCGCCGCGGCGCGCGCGCGCAAGAAGGTCAAGAAGAACGTGGCCGAGGGCATCGCCCACATCCACGCTTCCTTCAACAACACCATCGTCACCATCACCGACCGCCAGGGCAACACCCTGTCGTGGGCGACCTCGGGCAACGCCGGCTTCAAGGGCTCGCGCAAGTCGACCCCGTTCGCCGCGCAGATGGCCGCGGAGCGCGCCGGCCGCGCGGCGCAGGAGTTCGGCGTCAAGAACGTCGAGGTGCGCATCAAGGGGCCCGGCCCCGGGCGCGAGTCCGCGGTGCGCGCCCTCAACGCCTCGGGGCTGAAGATCACCTCGATCGCCGACGTGACGCCGATCCCGCACAACGGCTGCCGCGCCCCCAAGCGCCGCCGCGTCTAGACCGGGTACAGGAGAGAACATGGCAAGGAATACGGACGCGAAGTGCCGGCAGTGCCGCCGCGAGGGCGAGAAGCTGTTCCTCAAGGGCGAGAAGTGCTTCACCGACAAGTGCGCCATCGAGCGCCGCAGCTACGCCCCCGGCCAGCACGGGCAGAAGTCCGGCGCGCGCCTGTCCGACTACGGCAAGCAGCTGCGCGAGAAGCAGAAGACGCGCCGCATCTACGGCGTGCTGGAGGGACAGTTCCGCAAGGTCTACGCCGATGCGACGCGCTCCAAGGGCGTTACCGGCGAGCGCCTGCTGCAGCTGCTGGAGACGCGGCTGGACAACGTCGCCTACCGCATGGGCTTCGGCGCCTCGCGCAGCGAGGCGCGCCAGGTGGTGCGCCACAACGGCGTCACCGTCAACGGCAAGCGCGTCAACATCCCCTCCTACCAGGTCCGCCCCGGCGACGTCATCGAGGTGAGCCAGAAGGCGAAGGCGCAGCTGCGGGTCAAGGCGGCCGCGGAGGCCGCGGAGTCGCGCGGCGTGCCCGAGTGGATGGAAGTGGACGCCAAGGCGCTCAAGGGCACCTTCAAGGCGCTGCCGGCGCGCACCGATCTGGCCTCGACGGTGAACGAGAGCCTGATCATCGAACTGTATTCGAAGTAACAAGGTACCCACATGCCCATGACCGGATTCCTGAAGCCGCGCATCGTCGACGTCCAGAACATGTCCCCGTCGCACGCCAAGGTGACGATGGAGCCCTTTGAGCGCGGCTACGGCCACACCCTGGGCAACGCGTTGCGCCGGGTGCTGCTGTCGTCCATGCCGGGCTACGCCCCCACCGAGGTGCAGATCGCGGGCGTGGTGCACGAGTACTCCATGCTGGACGGGGTGCGCGAGGACATCGTGGACATCCTGCTCAACCTGAAGGGCGTGGTGTTCCGGCTGCACAACCGCAGCGAGGCGATCCTGACCCTGAAGAAGAAGGGCGAGGGCGCCGTCACCGCGGGCGACATCGAGCCCTCGCATGACGTCGAGATCGTGAACCCGGAGCACGTCATCGCCAACCTTTCGGCCGGCGGCAAGCTGGAGCTGCAGCTCAAGGTCGAGGCGGGCCGCGGCTACGCGCCGGGCAACATGCGCTACCTGCCGGAGGAAACCAAGGGCATCGGCCGCATCGTGCTCGACGCCTCCTTCAGCCCGGTGCGCCGCGTCTCCTACGCGGTGGATTCCGCCCGCGTCGAGCAGCGCACCGACCTGGACAAGCTGATCCTGGATATCGAGACCAACGGCGCCATCGAGCCCGAGGAGGCGGTGCGCTACGCCGCCCGCATCCTGGTGGACCAGCTCTCGGTGTTCGCGCAGCTGGAGGGCACGGCGCTGCCCACCGAGGAGAAGAAGGCGGTCGCGGTGGACCCGATCCTGCTGCGCCCGGTCGACGACCTGGAGCTCACGGTGCGCTCGGCCAACTGCCTCAAGGCCGAGAACATCTACTACATCGGCGACCTGATCCAGCGCAGCGAGACCGAGCTGCTGAAGACGCCGAACCTGGGCCGCAAGTCGCTCAACGAGATCAAGGAAGTGCTGGCCTCGCGCGGGCTCACGCTGGGCATGAAGCTGGAGAACTGGCCGCCGGCCGGTCTCGAGCATCACCGGGCATAACTGCAGGGCTTCGGAAGGATCGCACCATGCGTCACGGACACGGACTGCGCAAGCTCAACCGCACCAGCAGCCACCGGCTCGCCATGTTCCGCAACATGGCGAACTCGCTGCTCGCGCACGAGGAGATCACCACCACGCTGCCCAAGGCGAAGGAGCTGCGCCGGGTGGTCGAGCCGATGATCACCCTCGGCAAGTCGCCCACGCTCGCCAACCGGCGCCTCGCCTACAACCGGCTGCGCGACCGCGACACGGTGGCCAAGCTCTTCGGCGAGCTGGGCCCGCGCTATGCCAAGAGGAACGGCGGCTACCTGCGCATCCTGAAGTGCGGCTTCCGCAAGGGCGACAACGCCCCGCTCGCCCTGATCACGCTGCTCGACCGGCCGGAGCCGGCCGCCGAGGCGGCGCCGGAGAAGAAGGCCGCGAAGAAGGAAGCGGCGCAGGCCTCCTAGGGCACATGAGCGCCCCCTTGCACAGCCGCCGCAAGGCGGCTGTCGCATTTCTGGCGGCCCTGCTCGGGCCGCGCCTTGCGTTCGCGCAGGCCCGCCCGCTGTTCGAGCCGGTGGACGGCGGGCCCTACGTGCCCACCCCCCAGCTGGTGGTGGAGCGCATGCTCGAGCTCGCGCAGGTGGCGCCGGGGGACACCGTCTACGACCTTGGCTCGGGCGACGGCCGCCTGGTGATCGAGGCCGCCAGGCGCCACGGCGCGCGCGGAATCGGGGTCGAGCGCGACGCCGAGCTGGTGGCGCGTTCCCGGGCGGCGGCGGCCGAGGCGCGCGTGGCCGATCGGGTCCAGTTCCTGCGCGGCGACATCTTCGAGGCCGACCTGCGCCAGGCCTCGGTGGTCACCCTCTACCTGCTGCCCGCGATGATGCTGCGCCTGTCGCCCAAGCTGCGGGAGGAACTGCCCGCCGGCGCGCGCGTGGTGTCGCACGATTTCCCGCTGGAGGACTGGCCGCAGGAGCGGATGGTCCAGTTCAATTCCGAGGAGAAGGAGCGCAACCTCGGAACCGGCGCCACGCAGCTGTTCCTGTACCGCGCGCCCGGCCCCCGGCCGGCGGCGCCTAGGTGACCAGGATCGCGCGGTAGTCGTTGACGTTGGTCAGCGTCGGACCGGTGACCACCAGGTCGCCCAGGGCGCTGAAGAAGGCGTAGCTGTCGTTCCCGGCAAGGAGCTTGCGCGCGTCGAACCCCAGCGCACGGGCGCGGGCGACCGAATCCGGGCCGAGCAGGGCGCCGGCGTTGTGCTCCGAGCCGTCGATGCCGTCGGTATCCGCCGCGATGGCGTGCACGCCGGCCACGCCCTCCAGCTCCACCGCGAGCGACAGCAGGAACTCGCTGCAGCGGCCGCCGCGCCCCCCCGGCCCGCGGACGGTCACCGTGCATTCCCCGCCCGATATCAGCGCCACCGGCGGCTTGAACGGCGCGCCGCGCAGGCGGATCTCGCGCACCATCGCCGCCATCACCTTGGCCACCTCGCGCGCCTCGCCGGTGATGGAATCGCCCAGGATGGCCGGCTCGATGCCCTGGGCGCGGAACACCCCTGCCGCCGCCTCGAGCGACTGGTGCGCGCTGGCGATGACGCGGTTCTCGACCGTGCGGTCCGGGCTGCGGAACACGGCCGAGTCCGGCTTCGGCGTTTCCTCGCGCTCGCCGCGCACGCCGGCGATCAGGTGCTCCAGCACCGCGCGCGGCGGCTTGATGCCGTAGCGGTTGAGCACGTCCACGGCGTCCTGGAACGTGGTCGGATCGGGCGCGCAGGGGCCCGAGGCGATGTGGGTGGGATCATCGCCGGTCACATCCGACACGATCAGGGCCAGCACGCTGGTCCGGCAGGCCGCCGCCAGCCGCCCGCCCTGGATCGCCGACAGGTGCTTGCGCACCGCATTGATCTCCTGGATGGTCGCGCCGCAATGCAGCAGGTCGCGGGTGACCCGCCGCAGGTCCTCGATGGCGATGCCGGGCGCGGGCAGGGAGAGCAGCGCCGAGCCGCCGCCGGAAACGAGCGCCAGCAGCAGGTCCGAGGCGCGCAGCGCGCCCGCGGCGCTCAGCATCTCGCGCGCCGTTTCCTCGCCGGCGCCGTCGGGCACCGGGTGCGCCGCCTCGACCACGCGCACGCGCTCCAGCGGCAGGGCATGGCCGTAGCGGGTCAGGGCGATGCCGCTGATCGGCTTGCGCTCCGGCCAGTTCTGCTCCACGGCGCGGGCCATGGACGCCGCCGCCTTGCCCACCGCGAGCACCAGGGTGTGGCCGTGGTCCGGCGGCACCGGCAGGTGCCGCGGAATGACCTGCATCGGGTCCGCCGCCGCCACCGCGGCGCGGAAGCTCGCCTCGAGCAACTCGCCCGGGTTCAGCCGGCATCCTCCCCGAACGCCTCCGCCGCCGCCTTGCCTCGCAGCGCATACAGTACGGGGTAGGCCTCCCGGAACGCGCGCGTGATCTCCTCCACCGGGACATCGGCATGGCTGCCGCGGTCGCGCAGGTACTCCATGTGGCGGCGCTCGTCGGCGTCGAACGGATGGAAGATCGAATCCTCGCGCCCGTCGAACTCCAGCGGCTTGACGCGGAAACGCTCGCACAGCTGGCGGTTGAACGCCGGGGTTGCCTTGACCCAGCGGCCGTCGATGTGGAACTCGGTGTAGCCGTGGTAGATGAACAGGTCGCTGCCCATGCGCGCGCGCAGGGCCGGCGTGGTGAGGTGGTTCTTGACGTCCGCGAAGCCGACGC
Organism: uncultured Bordetella sp.; assembly: GCA_964564865.1. Lineage (GTDB taxonomy): Bacteria > Pseudomonadota > Gammaproteobacteria > Burkholderiales > SG8-39 > RBG-16-66-20. The sequence goes on from CAZMDA010000053.1 coordinate 16,629, forward strand.
GCGAGGGGATGCCCGCGGCGCGGCCGCAGGCGGCCAGTAGCGCCGCCTTGCCGATGCAGAAGCCCTCGCCGGTCTCCAGGCAGGCCGAGCCGCGGAACACCGCGTCGTCCGAGAAATCGAGGAACGGGTTGTAGCGGATCTGGTCGCGCACCGCGTAGTACAGCGACACCGCGCGCTCGCGGTCCGTGCCGCCGCCGGCGTTCGCGGCGGCGAACGCCGCAACCCTGGGATGCGCGCTGTCGATGTAGCGCGCCGGTTCCAGGTACGGCTTCATCGGTCCAGCTTCATCAGGCGCCGCGCCCCCGCGAACAGCGGGCTCGACTGCACGCCCAGGCCGTCGACCACCGAGAAGTGGTTGCAGCCCGGCATCGCGATGTCGCCGGCGAAGGCGCCGCGCCAGCGCGCCCCCAGCAGGGCGTTCTGGCGCCGGAACTCCGAGCTCTCGTCGCCGCCCACCGCGGTCATCACCGGCGCCCGGGTCGCGGGCGGCAGGAAGGCCGGCGACAGGCGCCAGGCCGAGGCCTCGTCCAGGCGCAGGTCCGGCTGCAGCCAGTCCACCTGCACGAGCGGCCGCAGGTCGTAGACGCCGCTGATGGCGAGGCCGCCCTTGTACAGGTCGCGCGGCAGGCGCGCGTCGAACACCGGCCACAGCGCCGCCATCATCATCGCCGTGAGGTGTCCGCCGGCCGAGTGCCCGGACACGTACAGGCGGTCCTCGTCCATGCCGAAGTCCTCCGCATGCAGCCAGAGCCAGCGCGAAGCACGCAGAAGCTGTCGTACGATTTCCTCCACGCTCACCTTCGGGCACAGGTCGTAGTTGACCACCGCGAGCGACACGCCGGCATCCACCCAGGCCGGGGCGAGGAAGGAGAAGTCGGACTTGTCCAGCGACCGCCAGTAGCCGCCATGGATGAACATCATGCAGCTGCCGTCGCCCTTGCGCGCCGGGAAGATGTCGATGGTCTCGCCGGGGGCCTCGCCGTAGCGCTGGTCGAGCGAGCAGGTCATGGTGGCGCGGGCGCGCGCCGAGGCCGCCGCCCAGCGCTCGAAGTAGCGCGCGTGGTCGGGCACCAGCTCGCGGTTGTTGTACTCGCGCGAGTAGAACGCGTTGTCCGCCGCCACCGGGCTCGCGGCCTTCATCCCCGTGCTTCCCGCCACAGGCCGAGCGCGATCTGCGCCGGGCGGTCCGAGTAGGAGAACAGCACGCATTCGTCCGCGGCGGCGAAGCTCGCCGGCTGCCAGCCCGGGACGACGAAGGTGTCGCGCGGCTCGAAGGCGAAGTCCTGGCTGCCGATCGCGACCCGCCCCCGGCCCTCGATCACGGAGTAGATCGTGGCGTCGCTGGAGCGGTAGGGCGAGGTCTTCAGGCCTGCAGGCAGCAGCTGGATGAACGCGCCGATGGTCGGCATCGCCGGCCCGCCGGTGGCCGGATTGATGAACTGCATCTTGTAGCCGTGGCAGGCGTCGGGCTCGCCGCCCTTGGCCAGCGTCGCCAGCGCCTCCCGGCTCTTCGCATACGGGTAGCTGAACACCGGCGAGGTCTTGCCGAAAGGCGCGGCACCGGAGAGCGGCGCGAGGTTGCAGCCGTAGCGCGCCCAGGCATCGCCCTCACGGCGCGTCACCGGCTGCACGTCCTGCGGGTAGTTCTCGGCGAAGGTGGCGTCGAACAGGTGCGTGATCGGGATGTCCAGCCCGTCCATCCACACCACCGGCTCGCTCCCCTCGTTGCCGTGGTCATGCCAGGTCCAGGAGGGCGTGATGATGAAGTCGCCCGGGTGCATCGTGACGCGCTCCCCGTCCACTGCGGTATAGGCGCCGCTGCCCTCGACGACCAGGCGCAGGGCCGATTGCGTGTGGCGATGGCTGGGGGCGACCTCGCCGGGCAGGATCAGCTGCAGGCCGCAATACAGGCTGCGCGTCACCTGCGATTGGCCGCGCATGCCGGGGTTCTCCAGGATCAGCACGCGGCGCACCGCCTCGCGCGCGGTGATGACGCGGCCGGATTCCTCGATATAGGGGCGGATGTCCCGGTATTTCCACAGGGCCGGGCGGCAGGGGCTCTGCGGCTGCGGCGGGACCAGGGCGTGGAGCACCTCCCACAGCGGCGCCAGGTTGTCCTGGTCCATGCGCCGATAAAGGTCCCGGCGGGCACTGCCGACGCCAGGCTGCAGAACGCTCGCCATCCGGGTCTCCGCTCCAGTAAGGCAGGGATTCTCGCCCTTCCGCCAGCCTGCCGCAATCCGGCGGCAGGGCGGGTTTCGCTGGCGGCTCCCGCAGGCCCTACTCCTGGGCGATGCCCGCCTGCTCCCGGACCTTGCCCCAGCGGGCGATCTCGGACTTGATATGCGCCTGGAGCGCCTCGGGCGTGCCGGCGTCGCTGGGCTCGAAGGCCGTATTGGCCATCTGGCGACGCACGTCCTCCCGGGCGAGGACGGTTTTCAGGGCCCGGTTGGCCTTCTCCACGACCGCCGCCGGCGTCTTCGCCGGGAACACCATGGCGTACCAGGTGGTGACGTCGTAGCCCGGAATCCCCGCCTGCGCGACCGTGGGAACCTCCGGCAGGCCGGAAAAGCGGGCGGCGGAGGTGACCGCCAGGGCCTTCAGCATGCCGCCCTTGACCTGCCCAAGGACCGAGCCCGCGACCTCGACCAGCAACTGCGCCTCGTTGGTGCTGGTGGCGGCAACGGCGTTGGGCGTGCCCTTGTACGGGACCGGCAGCAGCTGGATGCCCGCCTGCTGCAGCAGCAGGACCCCGGCGAAATGCTGCGTGCTGCCCAGCCCGACGTTGGCGAAGTTCAGCTTGCCCGGCGCGGCCTTGGCCGCCGCGACCAGGCCCCTGAGGTCCGAGAAACCCGACTGCGGGCCGCTCAGGACCAGCAGCGGCATGGTGGCTACCATGCCCACGGGCTGGAAGTCGCCGATCGGGTCATAGGGCAGCGCCTTGCGCATCACGGCGGCGACCGCGAAGCCGTTGTTGGCCATGAACGCCGTGTAGCCATCCGGGGCCGACTTGGCCACGGCCGCCGCGGCGACCGCGCCGCCGGCGCCGGGCCGGTTCTCGATCACCACCGGTTGGCCGAGTGCCTCGCCCAGCGGTTGCGCGACGATGCGCGCGACGATGTCGGTGCCGCCGCCGGGGCCGAACCCGACCAGCACGCGCACCGGGCGCTGCGGCCAGTCAAGGGGCGCCTGCGGCGCGGGTTGCTGCGCCGCGGCGAAGGACGACATGAAAGCCAATGCGACAATTGCGAGCGGTTTCTTCATGGTGGGGCAAGCTAGCAACGCGGCCCTGCAGTGTCAACGAAAAGCGAGGTCACGAAGTGCAGGCTGCGTGGGACGACAAGCTGGCGATCGCGGAAACGGTCAACAACTGGGCGGTGTGGCGCGACGCCGGCGATTGGGAGCGCTTCGCCACGGTGTGGCACGAGGACGGCTGGATGAGCGCGACCTGGTTCCAGGGCCCGGCACCGAAGTTCATCGAGGTCAGCCGCGCCGGGTTCGACAGGGGCGTCAGCATCCTGCATTTCCTGGGGGGCACCAGCGTCGACCTCGCCGGCGAGCGCGCCATCGCGCAGACCAAGATGACCATCAGCCAGCGCGGCAGCGTCGACGGCGTAGCGGTGGACGTGGTCTGCACCGGGCGCTTCTATGACTTCTTCGCGAAGCGGGCCGGGCGCTGGGGCATCGTGCGCCGCCAGCCGATCTACGAGAAGGACCGCATGGACCCGCTCGATCCCGCGGCGCGGCTGGCGCTCGACGCGGCGCTGCTGGCGCGCTTTCCCGAGGGCTACCGGCACCTCGCCTACCTGCAGACCAAGCTGGGATTCACGATTAAGATGGACATGCCGCAACTGAAGGGCCCGGAGGTGCAGGCGCTTTATGCGCACGGCAAAGCCTGGCTCGCGGGCGCGCCTTCGGCGTTCCCGGCCTGATCAACCCGAGGAGGAGACAAGCCATGCATCGCCTTGCATTCACGCTCGTCGCCGCGCTTGCCGCGGCCATCGCATTCCCGGCCTGGTCGCAGGCCTGGCCATCCAAGCCGGTCCGCGTCGTGGTGAACTTCCCGCCCGGCGGCGCCGCCGACCAGCTGATGCGCGCGCTCGCGCCGCGCCTGCAGGAGGCCCTGGGCCAGCCGTTCGTGGTGGAGAACCGGCCGGGGGCCAACGGCTCCATCGGCGCCGGCGAGATCGCCAAGGCGGCGCCCGACGGCCATGCCATCCTGATGTCCTCGGGCGGCGCCATCGCGTTGAACGGCCTCATCTACCGCAACCTGGGCTACGACCCGATGAAGGCGCTCGATCCGGTGGCGCCGGTGGCGGTGGTGTCGGTGTTCCTCGAGACGCAGCCGGCCGTTCCCGCGGCCACCCTCGCCGAGTTCATCGCCCACGCGCGCGCCAACCCGGGCAAGCTGAACTACGGCTCGCCCGGCAACGGCAGCTCGCCGCACCTTGCCGGCGAGATGTTCAACCGGGCCGCGAAGATCCAGACCACGCACGTCGCCTACAAGGGCGCGGGGCCGGCGATGACCGACCTGCTGGGCGGCCAGCTGCACTTCATGTTCGACCCGGGCATCGGGCTGCAGCACGTCAAGGCGGGCAAGCTGAGGCTCCTGGCCGTGGGCAGCCCCAAGCGCCATCCGGCCTGGCCGGATGTGCCGACCGTCGCCGAGGTGGTGGGCGGCGAGTTCGATGCCGACACCGTGTTCGGGCTCTACGCCCCGGCCGGCACGCCGAAGGACGTCGTCGCGCGCCTGAACCAGGAGGTGACGCGGCAGATGCAGGGCGGGCCGATGTCGGAGCGCGTGGCCGCGATCGGCGCCACCGGCCTGCAGTTGACGGCCGAGGCCTTCGCCGCGCGCGTGCGCGCCGAGCATGCGCGCATGGCCGGGCTGGTGAAGGAGATCGGGCTGAAGGCGGACTAGATGTAACCGATCGGTTACATCGGGCCGCCGCTCTTCACCGGCTTCAGCCAGGTCACAGGCTTGCCCAGCGCGCCGCCCAGGGCCTTGCCCTCGGGATCGGCCAGCGCCGCCTCGCGCGCCTTGCGGATCGCCTTCGCCTGCGCGGCGGTATCCGGGGTGGCCGGGTTCTCGACCAGGGCGTCGAAGATGGCGACGAAGTTGGCCTTGCCGCGGCGGTGCGTCTCGCCGTAGCCCTTGATCAGGCGCGCGCACTCGGCCACTTCCAGCGCCAGCGGCACGCTGCGCGCCGCCGCTTCCTTCACGCGCGCGAGCCAGCGCTCGATGAGCTGCTGCTCTTCCTGGAAGCGGAACGAATGCGGCCGCCAGGGCCTGAGCCAGGCGAGCGACCGCACCAGCAGGTAGCCGAAGACGCCCGAGGTCCTGATGTGCATGCCGACGTTGTACGCGTCCAGCTTGCCGTTGCGCTCCGCCCAGCCGGTGAGGGCGCGGCCCATCGAGGGCGGCAGCAGCGAGGCGAACTCCTCCACGCCGGGCTTGAGAAAATCGATGACCACCACCGGCTCGCCGTCCTTCGCGCCTGCTTCCCGGCGCACGCGCTCGAAGCGCGAGGCGCGGGTCTTCAGGTCCGCGACGCGGATGATGTCCTCGTAGCTCATCCACAGCGCGAGGTGGCGCGCGGTCTCGGCGGCGAGCTTCGGGTCGCCCTCCAGGAACGGCTTCATGCGCTCGCGGAACAGCGCGGCGTAGGCTTCGCCCTGGTAATCGCGCAACCGCGCTGCGCCGAGGTCCATGACCTCCTGCAGTTCGCTTGCCCGCTTCACCGGCGCCGGCGGCGGCGGGGCGGCCTTCGTCCCCGCGGCGATGTCGAAACCGGCGGCGAAGCCGCGCAGGCTCGCCTCGGCGCCGCGCCCGCCGCCGCGGATCGCCTGCTCGCAGGCATCCCGTGGAAGAGGCAGAACCCCGCTCCCGGCCATTGCTCCGAAGAGCACGGCATTGATCACGGTGCCGTTCTCCTGCGCGAGCTTGCGCATGTCGAACATCACCGCCTGCTTCGCCAGCTGCGGCCCGGCCGCGATGACGCGCTCGCTGTCGAAGCGCCCGTCGCCCATCTGCATCTTCTCCACGGTGGCGTAGATGCGGTGGGTGGAGGCGACCAGCGTGGTGCGCTCCGGGCTGACATAGCCGTTCTGCATCGCGCGCCCGGCCTCGACCAGCTCGGAGGCGACCATGATGTCCACGTTGCCCGGGCTGGGCGTGAGCGACAGCACGGGCGAGCGCCCGCCGAGGTCGGATTCGCGCGCGGGGAAGATCTCGAGGTAGTAGGTGGTGGCGCCGGTGCGCTGCGCGACGCCGGGGATGGAGGTGCTCTGCGCCGGATAGCCGCACTTCGCGGCGGCCTCGATCAGCCAGTCGGCCATGACGCCGCCGCCTTCGCCGCCCAGCGCGGCGATCAGGATCGTGATCGGGCGATCGGGCAGGTTCATGCGAACAGGCTCCGCAGCTTGCCGAGGGCCTTGTCGAGCACGCCCGGGTTCTGGATCACTTCGGCGCGGTAGAAGGACGGGCACAGCACCGCGGCGTGGGCGTTCTCGCCGCACAGGCCGCAGCCGACGCAGCCCTCGATCACGGTGGCCACCGGGTCGCGCCGCAGGGGATCGGGGTTGTCCTTGACGGTGAGGGTGGGGCAGCCCGAGAGGCGGATGCAGGAATGGTCGCCGGTGCAGGTGTCCTCGTCCACGCCGTACTTGACGCGCACCGTGCGCTTGCCCTCGGCCAGGTCCTTCGCTACCACCGGGCGCAGGCGGCGCTGGCGCTCCAGCTGGCATTCGCCCTCGGCGACGATCACCTTGAGGCCCTTCTCGCCCGTGGTCATCGCCTCGCGGTAGGTCCTCGACATCGTCGCGACGTCGTAGTTGTTGACGGTGCGCAGCCACTTCACGCCCAGGCCCGAGAGCGTGTTCTCGATGGTGCGGTCGGCGTGCGCGGCGCTCTTGCCGACGGCGACCGCGCGCGACGCCTCGTCCGGGGTCGAGATCAGCTCCTGCGTGCCGGTGGCGGAAGCGTAGCCGTTCTTCATCACGATCAGCACGCCGTCGCCCTTGTTCATCAGGCTCGAGGCGACCCCGGACAGCAGGCCGTTGTGCCAGAAGCCGCCGTCGCCCATCACCGCCACCGGTCGCCTGGCCTGCATCGGCGCCACGCCGGCGGCGCTCGCCAGGCTCATGCCGTAGCCGAGCAGGGTATTGCCCTGCGAGAACGGCTCGAACGAGGCGAAGGCATGGCAGCCGACGTCCATGGACACGTGCGGCCGGCCGATGTCCTGCGCCACCAGCTTCATCGCGGAGAACACCGGCCGCTCGGGGCAGCCGACGCAGAAAGTGGGCGGGCGCGGTGGCATGGCGCCCAGCAGTTCCGCGGCCTTCTGCCGGACCTTGTCGTTGTTGCCGATCCATGCGGCCCCGGCGCCGGCATCCAGCTGCGGCGCGTACTGCGCGAGGAACTTCGCCAGCCCGCGCACCATCAGCTCGGTGGTGTAGTCGCCCGCCATCTGCAGCAGGTCCTTGCCGTGCAGCTTCGCCTGCACGTCCGCGCGCCGCAGGTGGGTGGCGATCTCCTGCTCGATGAACTCGGGCTGGCCCTCCTCGAGCACGAGCACCGCCTTCTTCCCCAGCGCGAATGCGGTCACCTCCTCCGGCACGATCGGGTACACCACGTTGAGGACCAGCAGCGGGATCCGGCTGCCGCCGAAATCGTCCGCAAGGCCCATCAGCCGAAGGGCGCGCGCGAGGCCGTTGTACAGGCCGCCCTGCACCACGATGCCGATGTCGGCGGCGTCGCCCTCGATCACCTCGTTCAGCTTGTGCTCGGCGATGTAGCGGCGTGCCGCCGGCAGGCGCACGTCGGTCTTCAGCTTCTCCTGGCGGAAGATGGCCGGCGGGTGCGCCAGGCGGTCGTAGATGAATTCCTCCGGCGGGCCGTCGAGCCGGCGGCGCGTCGAGACCGCGGGCGCGACGTTGTCGCTGGCGGTGAAGCTGCCGCGCACGTGGCAGGCGCGGATGCGCAGTTCCATCATCACCGGCGTGTTGGACGCCTCGGACAGGGCGAAGCCGTGCTCCACCATGCGCACGATCGTGCGCAGGTCCGGCCGCGGGTCGAGCAGCCACATGAGCGACTTCATGGCGAAGGCGTGGCTGCGCTCCTGCGCCACCACGCCGCCCTCGCCGTAGTCCTCGCCCAGCACGATCAGGGTGCCGCCCATGACGCCGGCGCTGGCGAGGTACGACAGCGCGTCGGCGGCGACGTTGGTGCCGACCACCGATTTCCAGGTCACCGCGCCGCGCGCCGGGTAGTTGATCGAGGCGCCCAGCATCGCGGCGGCCGAGGCCTCGCTGGTGCAGGGCTCGACGTGCACGCCCAGCTCGTCCAGGTAGTCGCGCGCCTGCACCATCACGTCCAGCAGGTGCGACACCGGCGCGCCCTGGTAGCCGCCGACATAGGACACGCCCGACTGCAGCAGCGCCTTGGTCACGGCGAGGATGCCCTCGCCGTGGAAGGTCTCGCCGGCGCCGAGGCGCAGCGACTCGATTTCCCTAGTGAACTGTCTTTCCACGGAACAGGTTTCCAATCGATGCGAGGAGCCGGTCGAGCGGGGACGGATTCTGCACCACTTCGGCACGGTAGAAGGACGGGCACAGCACCGCGGCGTGGGCGTTCTCGCCGCACAGGCCGCAGCCGACGCAGCCCTCGATCACGGTGGCCACCGGGTCGCGCCGCAGGGGATCGGGGTTGTCCTTGACGGTGAGGGTGGGGCAGCCCGAGAGGCGGATGCAGGAGTGGTCGCCGGTGCAGGTGTCCTCGTCCACGCCGTACTTCACGCGCACGTGGCGCTCGCCCTTCGCGAGCTTCCCGGCCACCACGGGGCGGAGCTTGCGCTGGCGCTCGAGCTGGCACTCGCCCTCGGCGATGATGACCTTGAGGCCCTTGTACTGCGTGGACATGGCGTCCTTGAGCACCTTCGCCACGTCGCCGACGCGATAGTTGTCCACCGTCTTCACCCAGCCGACGCCCACGCCCGCCAGCGCGCGCTCGATCGCCATGTCGTCCGCCTTGGATTCGCTGTGCTGCGGGCTGGAGGGCAGCTCCTGCGTGCCGGTGGCCGAGCTGTAGCCGTTCTTCATGATGACGAGGATGCCGTCGTCCTTGTTGAACGCGGCGTTGGCGATGCTGGTGGTGAGACCGTTGTGCCAGAAGCCGCCGTCGCCCATGATGCTGACGGTGCGCTGGCCGAACATCGGGTTCACCGCGGAGTTGGACGCGAGGCCCAGGCCGTAGCCCAGCACGGTGTTGCCGAGGTTGAACGGCGGCAGCGACGAGAACAGGTGGCAGCCGATGTCGGCCGAGACGTGCACCGGGCCGGTGTCGCGCTCGGCCACCTTCATCGCCGAGAACACCGGTCGCTCGGGGCAGCCGACGCAGAAGCCCGGCGGCCGCGCCGGGGCCGGGGCGCCGAGCAGCTCCAGCGCCTTTGCCTTCAGCGCGCGGATGGGATCCAGGGCTTCCTGGCTTCCCAGGAACCCGGAGATTCCGGCCAGCACCACCTCGCCGGTGTATTCCCCGGCCATCGGCAGCAATCCCTTGCCCAGGATCCGCACCTCGTTCGCGCCGGCGCGGCGCAGCGCGGCCTGGATCGCGTCCTCGATGTACGCGGGCTGGCCTTCCTCCACCACCAGCACGCGCTTCTTGCCGGCGCAGAAGGCGACGATCTCCTCGGGGATCATCGGGTAGGCCACGTTCATGCAGTAGATGGGCACGCGGGCCGCGCCGAAGGCATCCGCAAGCTTCAGCTGCTGCAGCGCGCGGATCACGGCGTTGTACAGCCCGCCCTGGCAGATGATCCCGGTGTCGGCCATGTCCCCCGGGAAGGCCTCGTTCAGGCCGTGCTCGCGGATGAACTTCACCGCCGCCGGCCAGCGCACGTCGATCTTGTGCTTCTCCTGGGCGTAGGTGGCGGGCGGCAGGCAGATGCGGCCGTAGTCGAA
>CAZMDA010000054.1:0-25706 GCA_964564865.1 uncultured Bordetella sp.
CGACGTCCATCGGCCGCCCATAATGCTTCTCGATGGCGCAGCCCATGCGCGCCAGTTCCAGCACCTCGGCGTCGGTCAGCGAGAAGCGGCCGGCGTCGGCCTCGGGAACATCCACCATGCGCGTCGAGCGCCCGGCTGCACGGCCTTCGTCATAGACCATCTTCTGGTGCTTCGAGCCCAGGCCGCGCCGCAGGATCGCGGGCTTTCCGGCCTGCAGCATCGGCTTGTGGACGTAGAACTCGTCCGGGTTCACCGTGCCCTGGACCACGGACTCGCCCAGGCCCCAGGCCGAGGTGATGAACACCACGTCGCGGAAGCCGGACTCGGTATCCAGCGTGAACAGCACCCCGCTGGCCCCGAGGTCGCTGCGGACCATGCGCTGCACGGCGGCCGACAGCGCCACCTCGCCATGGGCGAAGCCCTGATGGGCGCGATAGGAGATGGCCCGGTCGTTGTACAGGGAGGCGTAGACATGGCGGATGGCCGCCAGGACGTTGTCTATGCCGTGGATATTGAGGAAGGTTTCCTGCTGGCCCGCGAACGAGGCGTCCGGGAGGTCCTCGGCCGTGGCGGAGGAGCGGACGGCAAATGAAGTATCGCCTGAGGATTCTTTCTCAAGCTGTTGAAAGTAAGAACGTATTTCACTCTCAACATCAGCGGGAAAGGGTGCCGTCTCGATCCAGCCCCGGATCTCGGCGCCGCAGGCAGCCAGCGCGGTGACATCCTCCGGATCCAGCGTCGCGATGCGCTCGGCGATGCGCCGGTCCAGCCCGCCGGCCTGCAGGAACCGCCGGTAGGCCTCGGCCGTGGTCGCCAGCCCGCCGGGCACCCGGATGCCGGCCTCCGCCAGCCCGCCGATCATCTCGCCGAGCGAGGCATTCTTGCCGCCGACGCTGGGCAGGTCGCCCATGCGCAGGTCCTTGAGCCAGGCAACATAGGATCCGGATGGCCGCGTCATGCAGTGCTATTTTATCGGCCATGACGCAGCGCCGCACCGTATTTTTCATCTCCGACGGGACCGGCATCACGGCGCAGATGCTGGGTCACAGCCTGCTGACGCAGTTCGAGGGCGTCGAGTTCAACCAGGTCACCCTGCCCTTCGTCGACAGCGTGGACAAGGCCGCCGAATGCCTGGAGCGCATCGAGCGCGAGTCCCTGGTCGGCACCGGCACGCCGATCGTGTTCTCCACCCTGGTCAACAACGACCTGCGCGAGGTGGTGCGGCGGGCCAACGCGGTGTTCCTGGACTTCTTCGAGACCTTCATCGACCCGCTGGAGGCGGGCCTGGGCATCAAGTCCAGCCATACCATCGGGCGCTCGCACAGCTCCACCGACAAGCAGGAATACAAGCAGCGCATGGAGGCGATCAACTTCTCCATGGCGCACGACGACGGCGCCTCGCACCGCGAGCTGGCCGAGGCCGACGTCATCCTGGTGGGGGTGTCGCGCAGCGGCAAGACCCCGACCAGCCTGTACCTGGCGCTGCAATTCGGGGTGAAGGCCGCGAACTACCCGCTGATCCCGGAGGATTTCGAACGCATGCAGCTGCCCGAGGCCCTCAGGGGTTGCCGGCGCAAGCTCTACGGCCTGACCATCGCGCCCGAGCGCCTGCGCGAGATCCGCCACGAGCGGCGCCCCTCGAGCAAGTACGCGGACCTGGCGAACTGCCGCTACGAAGTCGAGCGGGCCGAGGCGTTGATGCGGCGCGAGGGCATCCAGTGGATCAATTCCACCACCAAGTCCATCGAGGAGATCGCGACCACCATCCTGCGCGAGCTCAACCTGGAGCGGCACGTGTTCTGAGGCGCGCCGCCTCGTAGAACAGGATCGCCGCTGCCGCCGCGACGTTGAGCGACTCGGCGCCGGCCCGCATCGGGATCGTCACCCTGAGCGCAGCGCGCGAGGCGAGCGCCGGGCTCACGCCCTGCCCCTCGGCGCCCAGGATCCAGCCCAGGCGCCCGGCCAGGTCGACCTCGCCGAGCGGCGCTCCGCCGTGCGCCACGGCGCAGACGACGCGGCCGCCGAACCGCTCCAGGTCCCAGGCCAGGTCGTCGCTGCGGCGCAGGCCGATCGAGAAATGGGCGCCCATGGCCGCACGCAGCACCTTGGGAGACCAGGCGTCGGCGCAACCGGGCCCGAGCACCGCGACCGGGACGCCGAAGGCTGCGGCGCTGCGGAGGATGGCGCCGACGTTGCCCGCGTCCTGGATGCCGTCCAGGAATACGCAGGCCTCGGCCGCACCGGGATCGGCCGCTTCTCGCGGCAGCCGGATCTCCGCCGCGATGCCCTGGGGCGTATCGGCGTCCGCAAGCGCCGCGAACAGCTTGTCCGCCAGGATCGTTGCCGTGGCGCCGGATCGTTGCACCAGCCGCGCCAGCTCGGCGCGTCCCGCCCCGCTCTCGCTCAGGATCACCGCCTCGGGCTTGACCCTGGCAGCCAGGCAGGCGGCAATCAGGTGCGGCCCCTCGATGAGGGCGCTGCCTTCGCGCCGGCGCTCGCGCGGGTCGGACGCTAGCCGGGCCCAGCGCCGCAGCCGGGGGTTGTCGCGCGAGCGCAGGACGCTCATGGGGATTCGAGCGCGCAGGTGCGGAAGCCGGCGAAGACGTCCGAGCGCCCGGGGGAGAAGAAGTTCCGGTACGTGCTGCGCGCGATCCTGGGCGAGGTGGTGAAGCATCCGCCGCGCAGCACCTTGTGGTTGCCGAACCAGGGCTCGGAATACTCCTTGTAGGGGTCGCGCAGGAAGCCGGGATACGGCAGGAAGTCGCTTGCGGTCCACTCCCAGACGTTGCCGATCATCTGCCGCACGCCGAACGCGCTGTCGCCGCCGGGATAGGCATGGACACTGGCCAGGGTCGCATTGTCGAGGTTTGCCTTCGATGCCTGCCAGGGCTCGTCGCCCCAGGGGAATGCCCGCCGGCCCCCGGATACCGGATCCCGGGTCGCGGCGAATTCCCACTCGGCCTCCGTCGGCAGGCGCCGGCCGGCATGGCGGCAGTAGGCCTGCGCCTGCTCCCAGCTGACATGGATGACCGGTTCGTCCGCGGCCAGCGGGATCCATTGGTCGAAGCGACGCTGCCACCAGCGCCCGCCATCCTTTCGCCAGTGCCCGGGCGGCGGACCGCCTGCCTCGACGAACGCCAGGTACTCGGCGTTGGAGACCGCCGTGCGCGCGATCCGGAACGGGGCAACGACGACGGGGTGCGCCCATTTCTCGTTGTCGAACACGAAGCCGGTTCCGCGAGCCGCGCCGAGGTCGAGGACGCCGCCCGGGACCACGGCGTCGCCTGTTGCGCGATCGCCGGCCGGATGCGGTCGGGAAGCGAGCGCCGGGGCCCCATAGCCGAGCGTATGGCGCGTGTAGTGGAAGGCCTCGGCGTGCATGTCCTCGTGGCGCGCCGCAAGCCTTGCGAAGTAGGCATCCTCGTCCGACCGGCCATTGCTGGCCAGCACCCGTTCGAGCACTTCGTCGCGATAGCGCAGCGTTGCCGCGAAATCCGGCAGCGGCAGCGTCCAGCGCGAATCGTGCGGCACCGTCGCGGAGTTGTAGAGCGCGTCCGCATTGGGCAGAATCGAATCCAGCCGTCCGGCGGCGTACAGGCCCGGCCCCGAGCGCCTCAGGCACCAGTATTCCTGGAACCAGCCCACATGCCCGATTTCCCAGCGTGGCGGATTGACGATCGGCAGCAGCGGGCCGAGTTCGCGCTCGCCGCCGAGGTCGTCGGCAACCGTGCGCAAGCGCGTGCGCGCGGCTCTCAGTTCGCTGGCGGGATCGGCTTCACTCATGCACCTGCGCAGTCTAGCGAACCGGGGGGCAGGTGAACATCGCGCTGGTCACGCCGGCTGGCGCCGGATCCCGTGCCGGGAACCGCCATACCGCCCTGCGCTGGGCGGCGATGCTGCGCGCTGCGGGCCACCGGGTATCGGTGGGGACGCAATGGCGGCCCCAGGACCCCGCCGACCTGATGCTGGCGCTGCACGCGCGCCGCAGCCACGCATCGATCAAGGCCTTCTCGGAGGCGCATCCTGGGCGGCCGCTGGTTCTCGCCTTGACCGGGACCGATGTCTACCGCGACATCCACACGTCGCCCGAGGCCAGGGATTCGCTGCGGATGGCGAAGCGCTTCGTCACCTTGCAGCGGCTGGCCGCGCGGGAGCTCGCGCCGGCGCTGAGGCGAAAGGTTCGCGTCGTGGTCCAGTCGTCCGCCACGGCGCTCCGCCACCGTCCTGTCAGGAGCGCGTTCCGGGTCGCGGTCATCGGGCATCTGCGCGAGGAGAAGGATCCGCTGCGCGCCCTGCTTGCGCTGCAGCGGCTGCCGCCGGAGGCGCCGGTCGAGCTCCTCCAGTTGGGCGATGCGCTGGACGGCGCGCTGGCGAAGCAGGCAAGAGCCGCCATGCGCCGGGAGCCGCGCTATCGCTGGCTGGGGGGCGTTCCGCACGCCAGCGCATTGCGCTGGCTGGCAAGCAGCCACGTCCTGGTGGTGTCCTCGCGCATGGAAGGCGGCGCCAACGTGGTCTCCGAGGCGCTGCGCATCGGCGTGCCGGTGCTCGCCTCCCGCATTCCCGGCAACGTCGGGTTGCTGGGCGCGGGCTACCCGGGCTACTTCCCGCCCGGGGACGATGCCGCGCTGGCCAGGATCCTCGGTCGCGCGGCGGCCGACGGGCGCTACTACCGGTCGCTGCGGGAACGGGTGCGGCGATTGCGGCCGATGGTTGCGCCCCGCAACGAAGCGGCGGCCCTTCTCGCCGCCGTCAGCTTTCCGGGGCGAGCCGGCGCCTGACCGGCGCGAACGAGCGGCGGTGGATCGCCGCCGGCCCGTGCCGCTCCAGCAACGCGAGGTGTTCCGCCGTCGGGTATCCCTTGTGGCGGTCCAGTCGGTAGTCCGGGTACAGCCGGTGCAGCCTGAGCATCTCGGCGTCGCGCGCCGTCTTGGCCAGGATGGAAGCCGCCGAAATCGCCGGATGCAGGCGGTCGCCGCCGACGATGGCGCGCGCCGCGCAGGGCAGCTCCGGGCAGCGGTTGCCGTCCACCCAGGCTTCGTCCGGCACCATGCCGAGCGCCTGCACGGCGCGACGCATGGCCAGCAGCGAAGCCTGCAGGATGTTGATGCGGTCGATCTCCTCCACCGTGGCGGTCGCCACGGCCCAGGCCCGCGCGCGTTCGCGGATCAGCGCCGCCAGCGCTTCGCGCCGGCCCGCGGACAGCAGCTTCGAGTCGGCCAGGCCCTCGACCGGCCGCCGCGCGTCGAGCACCACCGCCGCCGCATAGACCGGGCCGGCGATCGGCCCGCGGCCCGCCTCGTCCACGCCGCAGATCGCCGGCTCAGGGCCCATCCAGGAGCCGCAGCACCGCATCGGCGGCCTTCTCCGCGGTGTTCTGCCGCAGGGTGGCGTGGATCTCGCGGAACTTCTCCACTTGCCTGCGCTGCGCGCTCGTGTCGTGCAGCAGGGCAAGCAGCGCCTCGGCCAGGGCGCCCGGGGTGGCCTTGTCCTGGATGAACTCCGGCACCAGGCCCTCGCCCGCCAGGATGTTCGGCAGGCCGATCCAGGGCAGGTACAGCATGCGCTTCATCAGCGCCCAGGTCAGCGGAGATTGCCGGTAGGTGATGACCATCGGGGTCTTGAACAGCGCGGTCTCCAGCGTCGCGGTGCCGCTGGCCACCAGCGCGATGTCGGCCGCCGCGAGCGCCTCGTGGGAGTGTCCGAACAGCAGCGTCAGCGGCAGGTCGCGGGCCTCGTTGCGGCGCAGCGCCTCTTCCAGCAACTCGCGCGTCGCGCGGGACACCGTCGGGCAGACGAAGTGCAGATCCGGCGCGTCCTGCAGCATGCGGCGCGCAGTCTTGATGAACAGGTCGGCCATGTAGCGCAGTTCCGAGCGCCGGCTGCCGGGCAGCAGGGCGACAATGCGGCGCCGCGGCGGCAGGCGCAGTTCGGCGCGCGCCGCAAACTTGTCCGGCTCCGGCGGAATGATGTCGGCAAGCGGGTGGCCGACATAGGTGACCGGGACGCCCGCCTTCTCGTACAGCGGTGGCTCGAACGGGAACATGGCGAGGATGTGCGACACCGAGCGCGCAATCCGGCGCAGGCGCCAGCCGCGCCACGCCCAGATGGACGGGCTGACGTACTGCACCGCCGGGATGCCCGCCTCCTTGAGCTCGCGTTCCAGCTCGAGGTTGAAGTCGGAGGAGTCGACGCCGATGAACAGGCCCGGCCGGTCGGCGAGGAAGCGCGCCGCCAGCTTGCGGCGGATGCGCATGATCCCGCGGTAGTGCCGGATGACCTCCGCATAGCCGCGCACGCCGAGTTGATCCATGGGCACCACGGCATCGAAGCCCTGCGCGACCATTTTCGGTCCGCCGATGCCGTAGAAGGCGAGGTCCGGACGGCGGGCCTTGAGCGCGGCGATCAGGTGCGCCGCCAGCAGGTCGCCGGAAGCCTCCCCGGCGACCATGCCGATGCGCACTGGCGGCCGCGCCGCGCCCCGCTCTTCCTGGCTCACTAGCGGATGATGCCGCGGCTGGACTCGTCGAGGAACGCGGCCAGCAGCCGCACCTCGGGCCACTCCGCC
This sequence comes from uncultured Bordetella sp., assembly GCA_964564865.1. Lineage (GTDB taxonomy): Bacteria > Pseudomonadota > Gammaproteobacteria > Burkholderiales > SG8-39 > RBG-16-66-20. The sequence continues at coordinate 6,566 of CAZMDA010000054.1, forward strand.
GACTGGGCTTCGAGTTCCCTGCGCGCCTCCTCGAGCGTGAGCCCGGACCGGTACAGGCTGCGGTAGGCGCGCTTGACTGCGTTGACCGAGGCGTCGCTGAAGCCCCGGCGGCGCAAGCCGCGACTGTTGATCCCGAAGGGCTTGGCCATGTTGCCGGCCGCCTTGACGTAGGGCGGCAGGTCCCGGTCGAGGTAGGTGCCCATGCCGGTGAAGCTGTGCGCCCCGATGTGGACGAACTGGTGCACCAGCGTGGTGGCGCCCAGGATGGCCCAGTCCCCGACCCTGACATGCCCGGCCAGCTCGCAGGCGTTGGCGAAGATGGTGTGGCTCCCGATCTGGCAGTCGTGCGCGAAATGCACGTAGGCCATGATCCAGTTGTCGTCGCCGACCCGCGTCACCCTGGCATCGCCGATGGTGCCGCGGTTGATGGTGACATACTCGCGGATGGTGTTGCCGTCGCCGATCTCGACCGCGGTGTCCTCGCCGGCGTACTTCTTGTCCTGCGGCGGCCCGCCGATCGAGGCGAACTGCGCAATGCGGTTGCGCCGTCCCAGCCTGACGCGGCCCTCGATGACCACGTGCGGACCGATCACGCTGCCCTCCCCGATCTCGACCTGCGGGCCGATCAGGCTGTAGGCGCCGACCGAGACGTCCGGGGCCAGCTTCGCGCCCGGCTCGATGATCGCGGTGGGATGGATCATGCGTCCGGCGCGGCCCTGACCGTGCAGAGGATGTCGGCCTCTGCCACCACGCCATCGCCGACGCGGGCGCTGCAGCCGAACTTCCAGATGCCGCGCTTGGAGGCGGTGATGGCTACCTCGACCAGCAGCTGGTCGCCGGGCACCACCGGCTTCTTGAAGCGGGCATTGTCGATGCCGGCGTAGTAGTACACCGAGCTCTCGTCGGGCACGGTGTTCAGGGTCTTGAAGACCAGGATCCCCGCAGCCTGCGCCATCGCCTCCAGGATGAGCACCCCCGGCATCACCGGCCGGTGCGGAAAATGTCCCGGAAAGAACGGCTCGTTCACCGACACGTTCTTCAGCGCGAGGATGCGCTTGCCGGGTTCGCATTCCAGGACCCGGTCCACCATCAGGAACGGGAAGCGCTGCGGCAGGTGCGCAAGCACTTCGTGGACGTCCATCTCACCCATTGCCGCCCCCATTGGTTTCCAGTTTCCGCTCCAGTTCGCGAACCCGGCGCGCCAGCGTGTCCAGGTGGCGAACCTGCGCGGTGTTGCGCAGCCACGCGTCGTGGCCGTCGGCCGGGTACATGCCGGTGTAGGTCCCCGGCTCGCGGATCGAGCGCGAGATCACCGTGTCCGCCGACACCCGGACGTGGTCGCAGATCTCGAGATGGCCGAGGATCAACGCCCCGGCGCCGATCGAGCAGTGGCGGCCGATGCGCGCGCTGCCGGCCACGGCGACGCAGCCCGCCATCGCGGTGTGCGCGCCGACGCGGCAGTTGTGGCCGATCTGGATCTGGTTGTCGAGCTTGACGCCGTCCCCCAGCTCGGTGTCGTCCAGCGCGCCGCGGTCGATGCAGCAGTTGGCGCCGATCTCGACGTCGTCGCCGATGCGGACCGAGCCGATCTGGGGGATCTTGACCCAGCGCCCGCCGTCGGCGGCAATGCCGAAGCCATCGGCACCGATGACCGTGCCCGAATGGATGATGGCGCGCGCCCCGATGCGGCAGCCGGGATAGACCACGACCCCGGGGTACAGGCAGCTGTCGTCGCCGATCTCGACGCCCTCGCCGATGGCGCAACCCGCGCCGACGGAGACGCGCTGACCGAGCCGGGCGCTGGCCGCCACGGTGGCCGCCGGGTGCACCCCGGGGGGCTGCAGGACCAGCGGGTTGAACAGCTGCGAGACGCGCGCGAAGTAGGCGTAGGGGTTGTCCGCGATGATCCGCGGCAGCTGGGTGAATGATTCCGCCTCGGCGCCGAGGACCACGGCGGAGGCGCGCGTGGCCGACAACTGCGGCCGGTACTTCGGGTTGGCCAGGAAAGCGATCTGGCCTGCTCCGGCGCCCTCCAGCGAGCCGACCTGGCGGATCAGGGTGCCCGGTTCGCCGGCGACGCGGCCACCGAGCCGCGTCGCGATCTGGGCGAGCGTGAGCGGGCCCGGCATGTCATCGCGCGGGCGGCTTGCCGTCCAGCGCGCGGATCACCTTGTCGGTGATGTCGATGCGGGGGCTGAAGTAGACCACGTCCTGGAGGATGACGTCGAACTTCTCCGCCTCGGCAATCTGCCGGATGACGCGGTTGGCCGCCTCCACCACGCTGGCAAGTTCCTCGTTCTTGCGCTGGTTGGCGTCTTCCTGCAGCTCGCGGCGCTTGCGCTGGAAGTCGCGGTTGAGCTCGTTGAAATCGCGCTCCTTGGTCCGGCGCTGGGCCTCGGGCATGGTGAGGCCGTTCTTCTCGAGGTCGTCCTGCATGCGCTTCAACTGCTCGCCGACCTTGGTCAGTTCCTGCTCCCGGCGCGCGAACTCGGCCTCGAGCTTCTTCTGCGCCCGGGCCGCCGGCGCGGAATCGCGCAGGATGCGTTCGGTGCTGACGTAGCCGATCTTGCCTTCGGCGCGCGCGGTCTGGGCCTGCAACCCGGTGCACAGGGTGGCCGCGGCGGCGAGGAGGATGAGTTTTTGCATGGCGCGTAAGGGCATCAGAAGGCGGATCCGAAGGTGAATTGTAACCTCTCGATGCGGTCAATCCCGCTCTTCTCGTTCAGCGGCTGCGCCAGCGACAGGCGCAGCGGGCCGAACGGGGAGATCCAGGACAATCCCACGCCCATCGAATAGCGCAGGTCGGAGATGGAGAATTTCTCGTTCTCCCCGTAGACCTGGCCCGCGTCGAGGAAGACCGACAGGCGCAGGCTCCTGTCGGCCCCGGCCCCGGGCATCGGGAAATGGACCTCGGCGCTGCCGGTCAGCTTGCGCGTGCCGCCCAGCACGTTGGTGGCCGCGTCCTGCGGGCCGAGCGAGAACGATTCATAGCCGCGCACCGAGCCCGGTCCGCCGGCGTAGAAGTTCTTGAAGAACGGCACAGGCTTGCCGCCGGTGCCGTGGACGTAGCCGAAGTCGCCGCCGAGCGCGAGGGTGTAGGTCCGGCTGAGGGGATAGAACCACTGCCCGGCCAGGCTGCCGCGGTAGTACTGCAGGTCGCCGCCGGCGAGCTCGACGGCCGCCTTGGCGGTATGTCCACGGGTCGGGATCAGGGCGCTGTCGCGCGTGTCGCGCCCCCAGCCGACCGTCGCCGCGGCGTAGCTGTAGCTGTTGCCGAACTGGTTGACGAAGTTGATGTACGCGACCGGGCTGTTGGGGTTGGTCTCCAGCTTCACGTTCTCAGCATTGAGGCCGAAGCTGATCGAATCCCGCTCCGACAGCGGGTAGCCGAACTTGATCCCGCCACCGAGCGCCTTGGTGGTGTAGGAACCGATCGCGAGCGACGAGGCGTTCGTCGTCCGGTAGTAGGCATCGAATCCCTGGCTGATGCCGTCCACCGTGAAGTACGGGTCGAGGTAGGACAGCGCGTAGGTGGCGTTGACCTTGCCGGAGTTAACCTGCGCGGAGATGAACTTGCCGCTGCCGAAGACGTTCGCCTGCGACACCGAGCCCGACACCACGAACCGGTCCACCGACGAGAAGCCCGCGCCGAGCAGCAGCGCCCCGGTGGGCTTCTCCTCGACCGTGAAGGAGACGTCCACCTGGTCCGGGCTCTGCGCCACCGGGACGGTCTCGACGTTGACGTCCTTGAAGTACTGGGTGCGGTCGATGCGCGTCTTGGACAGCTGGATCTTAGAGGCGTCGTAGTACGCCCCCTCCAGCTGGCGCATCTCGCGGCGCACCACCTCGTCCCGGGTCCGCGTGTTGCCGGCGACGTTGATCCGTCGCACGTAGACCCTGCGGCCGGGATCCACCACGATGGTGAAGGCCACCGTGCGCTTCTCCTTGTCCACCTGCGGCACGGCGTTCGCGTTGGCGAAGGCGTAGCCCTCGTTGCCCAGCCGGTCGGCGATCGCCTTGGTGCTCTCGATCAGGCGCTCGCGCGAGAAGACGTCCCCGGGCTTGATCCTCACCAGCTTCTCCAGCTCGGGCTTGGGCACCAGCATCTGGCCCGTCAGCTGCACGTCCGAGACGCTGTACTTCTCGCCTTCGGTGATGTTGATCGTGATGTAGATGTCGCGCCGCTCGGGCGTGATCGAGACCTGGGTGGAGTCGACGTTGAAGTCCAGGTAGCCGCGGTTCTGGTAGTGCGAGCGCAGGGTCTCGATGTCGGCGGTGAGCTTCTGGCGCGAGTACTGGTCGTGCTTGGTGTACCAGGTGATCCAGCCGGGCGTGCGCAGGGTGAACAGCTCGAGCAGTTCCTTCTCGCTGAAGGCCTGCGCGCCGACGATGTTGATGGCGCGGATCTTGGCCACCTGGCCCTCGGTGACCGAGAACGCGATGCCGACCCGGTTGCGCTCCAGCGGCGTGACCGTCGACTGCACCTCGGCCGCGTAGAGGCCGCGCGACAGGTACTGGCGCTTCAGCTCCTGCTCCGCCGTCTCCAGCAGCGCGCGGTCGAAGGTGCGGCCCTCGGCCAGGCCGAGCGAGCGCAGCACCTTGCGCAGCGTCTCGTCGTCGAATTCCTTGAAGCCGGAGAAGTCCAGCTGCGCGATCGACGGCCGCTCCTCCACCAGCACGATCAGGACGTCGTTCTCGACCTCCAGGCGCACGTCGCGGAAGAAGCCGGTGGCGAACAGCGCGCGCAGCGCGGTCTGCGCCTTCTCCTCGGTCATCACCTCGCCCACCTTGACCGGGAGGTAGCTGAACACCGTGCCCGGCTCGGTCCGCTGCAGGCCTTCGACCCGGATGTCCTTGACGGTGAAGGGCCTGAAGGACTGCGCCACCGCCGCGTGCGCGATCGCGAACAGGACGAGGGCGGCGGCCAGGAAACGCAAGCGCATCGGGGAAAAGGCTATCCGGAGAACAGTCGGTTCAGGTCGTTGTAGAAAGCGAAAGCCATCATGACGAGCAGCAGCGCCAGACCCACGCGCTGCCCGAGCTCGACGGCACGCTCGGACACCGGGCTGCCCTTTATTGTTTCCAGCGCATAATACATCAAGTGTCCGCCGTCCAGCAGCGGAATCGGCAGCAGGTTGAGCACGCCGAGGCTGATGCTGATCAGGGCCAGGAAGGTGGCGTAGGCGAGCCAGCCCATCTGCGCCGATTGCCCGGCATAGTCGGCAATCGTGACCGGCCCGGACAGGTGCTTCCAGGACACTTCGCCCAGCAGCATCCGGCCCAGCATCTTCAGGCTGAAGACCGAGATGTCCCAGGTCTTGGCGGTCGCCTTGGCGAGGCTCTCGCCGAAGCCGTAGCTCACCTGCACCAGGATCCGGTCGGCATGCGCCGGCGGGATGTGCGGCGCGGCGCCGATGCGCCCGATGCGCTGCCCGGCTTCGTTGACCGCTTCCGGCAAGACATCCACCGGGCGCACCACTCCTTCGCGCTCCACCTTGAGCGCGAGAACGCGCTCGGGCCGGTCGCGCACCAGGCGCACCAGCGCCTCCCAGGACGCCACCGGGCGGCCCTCGGCCTCGAGCACCCGGTCGCCGCTGCGCAAGCCCGCGCGCTCGGCCGCGCCGCCCGCCACCACCCGGCCGAACACCGGGTCGAGCGGCGGCCGGAACAGGCGCAGGCCGATCCGTTCCATGGCATCGCTTTCGACCTCCTCGGAGCGGAAGCCGCGCAGGTCGAGCACATGCCCGGACACGCTTCCGGAGGCCGAAAGCACCTCGATGCGCAAGGCTTCCTGCTGCAGGGCGCCCTGGATCACCCGCCAGCGCAGTTCCTGCCAGGTCGTGATCGACTCGCCCTCCACGGCGCGCACGGTGTCGCCGGCGCGAAAGCCGGCCCGCGCCGCCGCCGTCGCGGCGGCGGGCTCCGCGAGCACCGGGCGCGCCTCCGGCATGCCGTGCAGGTAGAGCCCGGCGTAGACGGCAATCGCGAACAGGAAGTTGAACGCCGGCCCGGCGGCCACGATCAGGAAGCGGCGCCCGACGCTCTGGCGGTTGAACGCGCGCGGCAGGTCTTCCGGCGCCACCGGCGCTTCCCGCTCATCCAGCATCTTGACGTAGCCGCCGAACGGGATCGCCGCGACCACCCACTCCGTGGCGTCGCGCCCCAGGCGGCGCAGGAGCAGCGGCCGGCCGAACCCGACCGAGAAGCGCAGCACCTTGACGTTGCACAGCCGCGCCGCGAGGTAGTGCCCGAACTCGTGCACCACGATCAGCACCCCGAGCGCGACCAGGAACGACAGCACGGTGTGCAGCAGGCTCATGCCGGCGACCTCATGCGGCCCGCGCCTGGAGGTTCGCCGCGAACTCGGCTGCCGCGCGCCGCGCGCGCGCGTCGGCCTCCAGCACCGCCTCCAGCGTGTCCGCCCGCGCCGCCGGCACGCGCTCCAGCGTGCGCCGGATGACGTCGTGGATCGCGGTATAGCGCAGGCGCCCGGCGAGGAACGCCTCGACCGCGGCCTCGTTGGCCGCGTTCAGGATCGCGGGCGCGGTGCCGCCCTCGCCCAGCGCCGCGTAGGCAAGACCCAGGCACGGGAAGCGCTGCGCATCGGGCCGCTCGAAGCTCAGGCGGGCGATCGCGGCAAGGTCCAGCGCCGCGGCGCCCGACTCGATGCGCTGCGGGTGTGCGAGCGCGTGCGCGATCGGCACCCGCATGTCCGGATTGGACAACTGCGCGATCATCGAGCCGTCGACGTACTCCACCAGCGAATGGACGATGCTCTGCGGGTGGATCAGCACCTCGATGCTCGAGGGCGCGGCATCGAACAGCCAGCGCGCCTCGATCACCTCCAGCCCCTTGTTCATCATGGTCGCGGAATCCACCGAGATCTTGCGCCCCATCGCCCAGTTCGGGTGCGCGCAGGCCTGCTCCGGGGTCACCTCCGCGAGCCGTTCCAGCGGCGCGGCGCGGAACGGCCCGCCCGAGGCGGTGAGCACGATGCGCCGCACCGTTCCAGGTCCCGGATTGGCGCCGCCGGGCAGGCACTGGAACACGGCGTTGTGCTCGCTGTCGATCGGCAGCAGCCGCGCGCCCGCCTCGGCCACCGCGCGCATGAAGAACGGGCCCGCCATCACCAGCGCTTCCTTGTTCGCGAGCAGCACCTGCTTGCCGGCGCGCGCCGCGGCGATCGTCGCGCCCAGCCCGGCGGCGCCGACAATGGCTGCCATGACCGCGTCGCAACCGGCATCCGAGGCGACCTGCTCCAGGGCAGCCGCGCCGAACAGCAGCTCGGCGCCGGTCTCCTCGCCGAACCGCCTGCGCAGCGCGCGGTCCTCGGCGAGGCCGGACAGGACCGCGAAACGCGGACGGTGCCGCGCCGCGAGCGCGAGCAGCGCCTCGGCCGAGCGATGCGCCGTCAGGGCGAAGATCCGGTAGCGATCCGGGTGGCGCGCCACGACATCCAGGGTGCTGGAACCGACCGAGCCGGTGGCGCCGAGGAGCGTGATCGCCTTCATCGCCGCGCTCATGGCGACGGCATCTGGCGCAGCAGCAATGCGCCCACGGGAAGCGCGGCGGCGATGGCATCGATGCGGTCGAGCACCCCGCCGTGGCCCGGGAGCAGCGTACCGCTGTCCTTGGCGCCTGCCTGGCGCTTCACCGCGGACTCGAACAGGTCGCCCAGCACGCTGATGGCGCAGAGCAGGCCCGCGCCGAGCAGGAACGGCACCCATACCGCGCCCTGGACCTGCGCTCGGAGGCTGGGAATCGCCATCGCGCAGATGATAGCGTAGGCAAGGCAGGAAACCGCCGCGCCGACGACGCCCTCCCAGGTCTTGCCCGGACTGATGGCGGGCGCCAGCTTGCGCCGGCCGAAGGCCCGGCCGGAGAAGTAGGCGGCGCTGTCGGCGATCCACACCAGCGCGAGCAGCATGAGCAGGTCCCCGCGCGGCAGGCCGGCCATCGCGACACCCGCGGGCACGAGCACGGCGAGGCCGGTGACGGCTGCGAGCGCCGGCGGCGACGCGCGCCAGCCTCTCGCCAGCCAGAACGGCACCACGCCGCCCCAGAACAGCAGCGCGCCCAGCAGCAGGGCCCCGGTGAGCCCGGGCAACTGCAGGAACGCGTACCAGACGAGCACGCAGGCGGCGGCGTAGACCGCCGTCATCCGCCCGCGCCAGCCGGTCAGGCGGGCCCATTCGTGCGCACCCAGCGCGATGACGGCGCCGACGAGGACGGTGAACCACGCCTGGTCGAGCAGCAGCAGGGCGGCAAGGAACCCTGCCAGCAGGACCAGGGCGGTGAGGACCCGGACCAGCAAGCCCTGCCCTATGCGCGGCGGGCGGCGGGCACGGGCCCGGCGCCGGCCGCCTCCACCTGCTCGCTGGTGCGGCCGAATCGTCGCTCGCGGCTGCGGAACGACGCGAATGCCTCCTCCAGCGCGGCGGCGTCGAAATCCGGCCACAGCGTGTCGGTGAAGTAGAGCTCGGTGTAGGCCATCTGCCAGAGCAGGAAGTTGCTCGCCCGGCGCTCGCCCCCGGTGCGGATGAACAGGTCTGGCTCCGGGGCGTAGCTGGTGGACAGGTACGGCGCAAGCGCCTCCTCCCCGATGGCGCCGCCCTGGATCGCCTCGGGATGCTCGGCGGCGAGGCGCGCCAGCGCCTGCAGGATGTCCCAGCGGCCGCCGTAGTTGGCGGCGATGGTCAGGGTGAGGCCGGTGTTCGCGGCGGTGAGCGCCTCGCCCTCGGCGATCAGGCTGCGGATGCGCGGATCGAACGGCGCGCGCTCGCCGATCAGCTTCAGGCGGATGCCGTTGCGATGCAGCTTCTGCACCTCGTTCTCCAGCGCGCCGAGGAACAGCTGCATCAGGAGCGCGACCTCCTCCGGAGGGCGGCGCCAGTTCTCCGAGCTGAAGGCGAACAGGGTGAGGAAGCCGACGCCGCGCGCGGCGCAGGCCTTGACGACCTCGCGCACCGCCTCCACGCCGCGCTTGTGGCCGGCAAAGCGCGGCAGGTGCCGCTGCCGCGCCCAGCGCCCGTTGCCGTCCATGATGATCGCGACGTGCCGCGGCACGGCCTGCCGCGCGGGGATCTCCAGCGTGGAACTCGGGTGCGGCACGCGCCTAGACCGCCATCAGCTCGGCTTCCTTCTGCTTCAGGAGCGCGTCGATCTCCGCGATGTGACGGTCGGTGAGCTTCTGCACGTCGTCCTGCGCGCGGCGCTCGTCGTTCTCCGACACTTCCTTGTCCTTGAGGGCCTCCTTCAGCGCGTTGTTGGCGTCGCGCCGCAGGTTGCGGATGGCCACCCGCGCGCCCTCGGCCTCCTTGTGCACCACCTTGGCCAGTTCCTTGCGGCGTTCCTCGGTGAGCGAGGGCATCGGGACGCGGATGGTGTCGCCCGCCGCGGCCGGGTTGAGGCCGAGGTTGGCCTCGCGGATCGCTTTCTCGATCGCCGGTGCGAGCTTCTTCTCGAACGGGCTGACGCCGATGGTGCGGCCGTCGATCAGCGTCACCCGGGCCACCTGCTGCAGCGGCGTCGGGGTGCCGTAGTAGTCGACGCTGATGTGGTCCAGCAGCCCCGCGTGCGCGCGCCCGGTGCGGACCTTGGCGAGGTCGGCCTTGAAGGCCTCCAGGCTCTTCTTCATGCGGGCTTCGGTGTTCTTCTTCAGTTCGGCGATCATCCCAGCCTCCGGCGTTGCAGTCCCAGAAATCCTGCCCTATGCGTGCACCAGGGTGCCTTCGTCCGCGCCGGCGACGACGCGGACGAGCGCGCCCTTCTTGAAGATGCTGAACACGTTGACCGGCAGCCGCTGGTCGCGGCAGAGCGCGAGCGCCGTGGCGTCCATGACCTTCAGGTCGCGCTGGATCGCCTCGTCGAAGCTGACCCGGTGGTAGCGCTGCGCCGAGGCATCCTTCTTCGGGTCGGCGGTGTAGACCCCGTCGACCTTGGTCGCCTTGAGCACGATCTCGGCGCCCACCTCGCTCGCGCGCAGCGCGGCGGCGGTGTCGGTGGTGAAGAAGGGATTGCCGGTGCCGGCGGCGAAGATCACCAGCTTGCCCTCCTCGAGGTAGCGGATCGCCTTGCCGCGGATGTAGGGTTCCACCACCTGCTCGATGTTGAGCGCGGACTGCACCCGGCTGGCGATGCCCGCCTGGCGCATCGCGTCCTGCAGCGCGAGCGCGTTCATCACCGTCGCCAGCATGCCCATGTAGTCGGCCGTCGCCCGGTCCATCCCGGCGGCGCCGGGGGCGACGCCGCGGAAGATGTTGCCGCCGCCGATCACCACCCCGATCTCGACCCCGGCCCGGGCCACCTCCGCGATCTCGCCCACGATCTCGCCGATGGTCTGGCGGCTGATGCCGTAGGCGCCCTCGCCCATCAGCGCCTCGCCCGAGAGCTTGAGCAGGATGCGCTTGTAGCGGGGCGTGAAGGCGGCGCTCGAGGGCATGGCCCGGTCCTGGCTCAGCGCGCCATCCCCGCCGTCGCCATCACCTCGGCGGCGAAGTCGGCGGACTTCTTCTCGATGCCGGCGCCGACCACGAGGAAGCGGAAGCCGTGCACCTTCGTCTTGCGCGCCGCCAGCATCTTCTCGATGGTCTGCTTGTCGTCCTTGATGAAGGGCTGCCCGAGCAGCGTCAGCTCGCCCAGGTACTTATTGAGGCCGCCCTCCACCATCTTGGCGACGATCTCGGCCGGCTTGCCCGATTCCGCGGCGCGCGCCGCGAGGATGCCGCGCTCGCGCTCGACCACGTCGGCGGGCACGTCCGCCCTGGTCATGTAGGCGGGCCTGGCGAAGGAAACGTGCATCGCGACGTCCTTGCCGGCGTCCTCCGCGCCCTCGTAGTCCACCAGCACGCCGATGCGGCCGCCATGGACGTACTGGGCGAGCTGACCCCGCGCCGCGATGCGCTCGAAGCGGCGGATGGAGATGTTCTCCCCGATCTTCTGCACCAGCGCCTGGCGCCGCGCCTCGACGCCCTCCAGCGCGCCCAGCGCCGCGGTGTCCGCCGGGTTCTTCTCCGCCACCAGCGCGGCGAGGTCGGCGGCGAAGGCGAGGAAGTCCGCGTTCTTGGCGACGAAATCGGTCTCGCAGTTCAGTTCCACCAGCGTCCCCAGCCTGCCGTCGGCGGCGAGGAAGGTGCCGATGACGCCCTCGGCGGCGATGCGGCCGGCGGCCTTGCTCGCCTTGGCGCCGCTCTTGATGCGCAGCAGCTCCTCGGCCTTCCGCAGGTCGCCCCCGGCCTCGGCGAGCGCCTTCTTGCATTCCATCATCCCCAGCCCGGTGAGTTCCCGCAGTTCCCGGACGAGGCTTGCACTGATCTCAGCCATGCTCCTGCCTTCCTTTCGTGTTTCCGATTCAAAAAAAGGGGCCACGCGGGCCCCTTTTTCGAGGTTCCGCGCCGGCTCCGCTCAGCCCTCGCCGGCCTCTTCGACTTCGACGAACTCGTCGCGCGAGGCGGCGACCACTTCCTCCACCGCCTGCGAGCGGCCTTCCAGCACCGCGTCGGCGATGCCGCGCGCGTACAGCCGGATCGCGCGACTGGAGTCGTCGTTGCCGGGAATGATGTGGGTGATGCCCGCCGGCGAGTGGTTGGTGTCGACCACCGCCACCACCGGCACGCCCAGCTTGGCCGCTTCCTGGACGGCGCCCTTCTGGTAGCCGACGTCGATGATGAACAGCGCGTCGGGCAGGCCGTTCAGGTCCTTGATGCCGCCCAGCGAGCGCTGCAGCTTCTCCAGCTCGCGCTGCACGCCGAGCGCCTCCTTCTTGGACATGCGCTCCAGCGTGCCGTCGGCCACCATGCCCTCCATCTCCTTCAGGCGCTTGATGGACTGCTTGACGGTCTTGAAGTTGGTGAGCATGCCGCCCAGCCAGCGGTAGTCGACGTACGGGCTGCCGCAGCGCTGCGCCTCCTCGCGCACGATCTCGCGCGCTTGGCGCTTGGTGCCGACGAACAGCACCGTGCCCTTGTTGGCGGTCAGCTGGCGGACGTACTTGGTCGCGTCCTGGTACAGGGCCAGCGTCTTCTCGAGGTTGATGATGTGGATCTTGTTGCGGTGGCCGAAGATGTACGGGGCCATCTTCGGGTTCCAGTACCGCGTCTGGTGGCCGAAATGCACGCCGGCCTCCAGCATCTGACGCATCGTCACAGACATGTGCAAAGCTCCGGTTTAGGGTTGATCACTGCCGCACCGGCAAACAGCGACCCCTGGTCCTGCTCACTGCCAGGGGCACCCTAAGCTGCCAGGCGGGAAACTTCTCCGCGGATCGTGAATCACGTTCCGCAGAGAGCCCGAAATTCTAGCATAATCAGCACCTTTTTGCACCCCATGCCCGCTGTCATCAAGAACGCCGAGGAAGTCGGGAAGATGCGGATCGCCGGGCGACTGGCCTCCGAGGTCCTCGACTACATCACCCCCCATGTCCGCCCGGGGGTCAGCACCGGAAAGCTGAACGACCTGTGCCACGCCTACATGGTCGGGACGCAGGGCACGGTCCCGGCGCCGCTCAACTATGCCCCGCCGGGCTACAAGCCGTTCCCGAAGTCCATCTGCACGTCCGTGAACCACCAGGTCTGCCACGGCATCCCCGGGGAGCGGGTGCTCAAGGCGGGCGACGTGCTCAACATCGACATCACCGTCATCAAGGACGGCTTCCACGGCGACTCCAGCCGGATGTACTACGTCGGCGAGCCCGGCATCCAGGCGCGCCGCCTGGTCGAGACCACCTACGAGTGCATGTGGCGCGGCATCCGCGCCGTGCGCCCGGGGGCGCAGCTGGGCGACATCGGCGAGGCGATCCAGCGCCACGCCGAGGCCGCCGGCTATTCGGTGGTGCGCGAGTTCTGCGGCCACGGCATCGGGCGCAAGTTCCACGAGGAGCCCCAGGTGCTGCACTATGGCCGCGCCGGCACCGGGATGCGCCTGGAGCCCGGCATGACCTTCACCATCGAGCCGATGATCAACGCCGGCAAGGCCGCGATCCGCGAGCTGGCCGACGGCTGGACCATCGTCACCAAGGACCACAGCCTGTCGGCCCAGTGGGAGCACACCGTCCTCGTCACCGAAGGCGGCTACGAGGTCCTGACCTTGTCGGAAGGCGCGCCGCCCCCGCCGCCGGCCGCGGCCGCCTGAGTTCCCCGTGACCTCGCCGGCCCCGGTCGAGTCGCTGCGCGACGGGCTGCGGCAGGCGCGCGCGGCGCTGCGCGAGGCCTACCTGAAGGGGCGCAAGCCCGCCTGGCTGCTGCGCGAGCATGCACGGCGCATCGACCTCACGCTGCAGGCGCTCTGGCGCGACCACGCGCCGTCGGCCGCGATGGCGCTGGTGGCCACCGGCGGCTACGGGCGCGGCGAGCTGTTCCCGTGTTCGGACGTGGACGTGCTGATCCTCCTCGCGCGCGAGCCGGACGAAGGCGAACGCGCGCGCCTGGAACGCGTGGTGGGCCTGTTCTGGGACGTCGGCCTGGAGATCGGGCACAGCGTGCGCACGGTCGAGGCCTGCCTGCAGGCCGCGCGCGGCGACATCACCATCGAGACCGCCCTGCTCGAGGCGCGCCTGCTGGCGGGGGACGCGCGCCTGTTCCGCCGCCTGGAGAAGGCGCTCGCGCGCGCCAGCGACCCGGTCGCCTTCCTGAAGGCGAAGCGACTGGAGCAGGAGCAGCGCCACGCCAAGCACCGCGACACGCCGTTCGCGCTCGAGCCCAACCTGAAGGAATCGCCGGGCGGGCTGCGCGACCTGCAGGCGATCCGCTGGATCGCGCAGGCCTGCGGCATCGGCCGGCACTGGCGCGACCTTGCCAGCGAAGGCCTGCTGCAGAAGGAGGAGGCGCTGCGCCTGGCCCGCCACGAAGCCGCGATCCAGGACCTGCGCATCCGGCTGCACTACCTTGCCGGCCGCCGCGAGGACCGCATCGTGTTCGACTACCAGGACGCCCTCGCCACGCAGTGCGGCTTCGCCGCCAAGCCCTCGCGGCGCGCCAGCGAGCAGCTGATGCAGGCCTACTACCGGCACGCCAAGGCGATCACCCAGCTCAATACCATCCTGCTGCAGAACCTGCAGGCGCGCTTCGCTCCGGAGCCGGATACCGCGCCGCGCCTGCTGAACGAGCGCTTCCAGGCGCGCGGCACGCTGCTGGAGGCGCGCCGCGAGGACCTGTTCGAGCGCGAGCCGCGCGCGATCCTGGAGGGTTTCCTGCTGATGCAGCAGCACGGCGACCTGCGCGGCATGAGCGCGGCCACCCTGCGCGCGCTGTGGCGCGCGCGCGGCCGGCTGGACGCGAAGCTGCGCCGGGACCCGCTGGCGCGGCTGCTGTTCGTGCACATCCTGCAGCAGCCGCGCGGCATCGTGCACGAGTTCCGCCGCATGAACCAGTACGACGTGCTGGGCGGCTACCTGCCCGAGTTCGGCCGCATCGTCGGCCAGATGCAGCACGACCTGTACCACGTCTACACCGTGGACCAGCACATCCTGATGGTGCTGCGCAACCTGCGCCGCTTCACGATGCCGGAGTTCGCGCACGAGTTCCCGCTCTGCAGCCAGCTGATGAGCGGCTTCGAGCGCCGCTGGCTGCTGTACGTGGCGGCGCTCTACCACGACATCGCCAAGGGCCGCGGCGGCGACCATTCCACGCTCGGCACGGTGGACGCGCGGCGCTTCTGCCGCCGGCATGGCTTCTCGAAGGCGGACACCGACCTGGTCGCCTTCCTGGTCGAGCACCACCTGGCGATGTCCTCGGTGGCGCAGAAGCAGGACGTCGACGATCCGGCGGTCGCGCGCGCCTTCGCCGCGATGGTGGGCGACGAGCGCCGCCTGGTCGCCCTGTACCTGCTGACGGTGGCCGACATCCGCGGCACCAGCCCGAAGGTCTGGAACGGCTGGAAGGCGAAGCTGCTGGAGGACCTGTTCCGCATGGCGCGGCGGATCCTCGCCGGCGAGGCGCCGGCCCTGGACACCGCGGTGGCCGAGAAGCAGGCCGAGGCGACGCGGCTGCTGCGCCTGTACGCGCTGTCGGACGCGGTCAAGGACCGCTTCTGGGCGAGCCTGGACACCACCTACTTCCTGCGCCACGACGCGCAGGAGATCGCCTGGCAGACGCGCAACCTGCACTACCGGGTGGACACGAAGGCGCCAGTGGTGCGCGCGCGGCTGGCGCCGTTCGGCGAAGGCCTGCAGGTGATGATCTACACCCCGGACCGCGAGGCGCTGTTCGTGCGCATCTGCGGCTATTTCGAGCGCGCGGGCTTCAACATCGTCGAGGCCAAGATCCACACCACGCGCGAGGGCTACGCGCTGGACACGTTCCTCGTCATGGGCAAGGGCCCGGGGGCCCACTACCGCGACCTGATGGCGCTGATCGAGAACGAGCTCGCCGCGGAGCTCCAGTCCGAGGCGCCGCTGCCGCCCCCGGGCGGGGGTCGCGTCTCGCGGCGCGTGCGCCACTTCCCGGTTACCCCGGCGGTGGACATCCGGCCCGACGAACGCGGCGCCTACCACTCGCTCAACATCGTCGCCAGCGACCGGCCGGGCCTGCTCTACCGCGTCGCGCGCCAGCTGGCGCAGTACAAGCTCAACCTGTACTCGGCCAAGATCAACACCCTGGGCGACCGCGCGGAGGACGTGTTCCTGGTGTCCGGCGCCGCCCTGGGCGACGCGAAGGCGGTGCTGAAGCTGGAGCAGGAACTGCTCGGCGAACTGCAGGTTTGAAGCCTAGTCCTCCGGCGGCAGGTCCTGGCCGGGGAACAGCGCGTCGTTGAAGCCGAATTTCGACAGGTCCCGGATCCGCATCGGGTACAGGATGCCGTCCAGGTGGTCGCACTCGTGCTGGACCACGCGGGCGTGGAAGCCGGATACGCTGCGCTCGAAGGCGCGGCCCTGCTCGTCGAACCCCGAATAGCGCAACCGGTGCCAGCGCGGGACGATGCCGCGCATCCCGGGCACGGAAAGGCACCCCTCCCAGTCCTCCTCCACTGCGTCCGACAGCGGCTGCAGCACCGGATTGATCAGCACGGTATCCGGCACTTCTTCGGCCTCCGGATAGCGGGGATTGGCCTTGACGCCGAAGATCACCACCCGCAGGCCGACGCCGATCTGCGGCGCGGCGAGGCCGGCGCCGTTCAGGTGCGCCATGGTGTCGCGCATGTCCTGCAGCAGCGCGGCCAGCTCGGGCGTGCCGAACCGCTCGACCGCCGCGGCGCGCTGCAGCAGCCGCCCGTCGCCCATCCTGAGCACTTCGCGGATCATGGCTGGGCTGACGCGGCGGCGAACGCCTCGATGATGCGACGCACCCGTCCCATGGCCTTCTCCAGCACCGCCTCGATCGCATCCAGCGCGATCGCGTGCTCGCTGTCGCCCCGGCCCGCGGCGTAGTTCGCCACCACGTTGATCGCGGCGTAGGCGAGCCCCGCCTCGCGGGCGAGCGAAGCCTCCGGCATGCCGGTCATCCCGACCAGGTCGGCGCCGTCGCGCTCCAGGCGGTTGATCTCCGCCGCGGTTTCCAGCCGCGGCCCCTGGGTCGCGGCGTAGACGCCGCCGTCGGCCACCGCCTCCCCGCAGGCCTTCGCGGCGGCCAGGAGCCGCGCGCGCAGCGCCTGCGTGTAGGGCTCGGTGAAATCGATGTGGGTGACCTGGCTGTCGGGCCCGTCGAAGAAGGTGCCGTGGCGGCCCCAAGTGTAGTCGATGACCTGGTCCGGGATCACCAGGGCGCCGGGGCCGAACCCGCGCCGGATGCCGCCCACCGAAGCCACCGAGATCACCTCGGACACCTGCTGCGCCTTCAGCGCCCAGATGTTGGCCCGGTAGTTGACCTGGTGCGGCGCGATGGTGTGCCCGTAGCCGTGGCGCGCGAGGAACACCACGTCGCAGCCGTGGATCCGGCCGAACGTCAGCGCGCCCGAAGGCTCGCCGAAGGGCGTGCGCGCCACCCGGCGCTCGATCACGTCCAGGCTGGCGAGTTGCGACAGTCCACTGCCGCCGATGATGGCGAACATCAGGTTCCTTTCATGGCGCGGATCTCCGGAAGGTTGCGCCAGTAGCCCTTCGCGTCCATGCCGCAGCCGAAGACGAAGCGGTCCGGGATGGCGAGGCCGGCGAAATCGGCGTCCATCGGCCTTGCCCGCGCGAGCGTCTTCTGCGCCAGCACCGCGCACTGGAAGCTTGCCGCGCCCTGCGCCTGCAACCGCTCGCGGATCGCGAGCATGGTCTCGCCGCCGTCGAGGATGTCGTCGACGACGAGCACCGCCCTGCCGCGGACCGCCTGCGGGGGCTCGACCTTCCAGTCGATGCCGCCGCCCTGCGTGGCCGCGCCGTAGCGCGTGACGTGGATGTAGTCGAAATCGAGCGGGAACCGCAGCCGCGGCAGCAGCTGGCCGGCGAACACCACCGCGCCGCCCATCACCGCGAGGACCAGCGGATACGCGCCGGCGAGACGCGCCGTGATCTCCCGCGCGAGCCGACCGACCGCCTGCTCGACCTCGGATGCGCTGCACACCGGGTCCGAGGCCTCGAGGAACGCCCAGGCCGCCGCCGCGTCGGGCTGCGCGCCGGCGCTCATGCGCCCTTCCGCCGCAGGTAATCCGCGAACCCGGCGCCCACCTCCGGGTGCTTCAGCCCCAGTTCCACCGTCGCCTTCAGGTAGCCCAGCTTGGTGCCGCAGTCGTAGCGCCGCCCCTGCACCTTCATGGCGAGCACGCGCTCCTCGCCAAGGAGCGCGGAGATCGCGTCCGTCAGCTGGATCTCGCCGCCGCGCCCGGGCTTGGCCGCGGCGAGCAGCGGGAAAATGGCAGGCGTGAGCACGTAGCGTCCCACCACGCCCAGCGTCGAAGGCGCCTGCCCGGGCGCCGGCTTCTCCACGATGTTACCGATCGGTAACATTCTGTCGGTCCCGGACCCCGGCTGCGCGGGGCTGACGATGCCGTAGCTCGCGGTCTGTTCCCGCGGCACGTCCTCCACCGCCAGGACCGAGCAGCCTTCGCGCGCGTAGCACTCGGCGAGCTGCACCGTGGCCGGCGGCGAGGCGTCCATCAGGTCGTCGGCCAGCAGCACCGCGAACGGCTCGTCGCCCACCACGGGCTGCGCGCAGAGCACGGCGTGGCCCAGGCCGAGGGGCTCCACCTGGCGGATGTAGATGCAGCGGCAGCCCGCAGGCAGCACGCCCTGGACCAGCTGCAGCAGGTCGGCGCGGCCCTTGGCCAGCGCCGCCTCCAGTTCCGGGACGCGGTCGAAGTGGTCCTCGATGGCGCGCTTGTTGCGGCCGGTGACGAAAATCAGGTCGGTGATGCCGGCGGCGGCGGCTTCCTCCACCGCGTACTGGATCAGCGGCTTGTCCACGACCGGCAGCATTTCCTTGGGACTCGCCTTGGTGGCCGGCAGGAAGCGGCTGCCCAGGCCGGCGACCGGGAACACTGCCTTGGTGACGCGTCGTGTCATCGGGTTTCGTTTCCTTCCAGCAACTGTATCAGCCCCGCCTCGTCCAGCACCGCGACCCCCAGTTCCCGGGCCTTGGCGAGCTTGCTGCCGGCGTCCGCGCCGGCGACGACGTAGTCGGTCTTCTTCGACACCGAGCCCGCCACCTTGTGGCCGCGGCTCTCGATGAGCTCGCGCGCCTGCTCGCGGGACATCCGCGCCAGGGTTCCGGTCAGCACGAACACCCTCGCCGCCCCGGCGGGGCGGGGCGGCGCCGGCTCGTGCTCGTCCCAGCCCACGCCCGCCTCGCGCAGATTGCGGATCACCTCGCGGTTGTGCGGCTCGTCGAAGAACTGGCGGATGGCGCGCGCCACCACCGGACCGACATCCGGCGCCGCCTGCAGCGCCGCCTCGTCCGCGTTCATCAGCCGGTCCAGGCTGCCGAAATGGCGCGCCAGGTCGCGCGCCGTAGTCTCGCCGACATTGCGGATGCCGAGGGCAAAGACGAAGCGCTCCAGCGTGGTCCGCTTCGCCTTCGCCAGCGCCGCAAGCAGGTTCTCGGCGGACTTGCGCGCCATCCGCTCCAGCCCCGCTACCTGCTCCAGCGACAGGCCGAACAGGTCGGCGGGCGTGCGCACCAGGTCCCGCTCCACCAGCTGGTCCACCAGCTTCTCGCCCAACCCCTCGATGTCCATCGCGCGCCGGCCGGCGAAATGCAGCAGCGCCTGCTTGCGCTGCGCCGGGCAG
>CAZMDA010000055.1:0-25569 GCA_964564865.1 uncultured Bordetella sp.
CCAGTGCTAGCTTTGCGTACCGTCACTTATTGCACTGAAAACGAGGAGACCCCTACCAGCGCGCCAGCAGCGCCGAGGCGGGCACCATGCCGGTCAGGCTGACGCCGACGCCGACCATGGCCCCGACCAGCAGGTAGAAGTGCCAGAGGTTCTGCAGCGAGCCGGCGAGGACGAACGCCAGGCCCAGGATGGCGAGACCGGAGGCGTACACCCAGCGCGGCCCGCTGCGGTCGAACAGGAACCCCACCATGGGCGCGATGAAGCCGTTCACCAGCAGGTAGACCGAGTAGACGCTGGTCAGCTGCGAGCGCGACCAGCCGAACTCGTGCTCGATCGGCTGCAGGAACACGGTGTAGGTGTCGCCGATGCCCCGCCCCAGCATGTTGAGCATGAAGCAGGTCGCCAGCACCGCGATCGCGGTCGGGTGCCACGGGGGCCGCGCAGGCGTGTCGGGCGGCGGGCTAATCGGCCTTCGCTTCTTCCAGCCCGAACACCTGGCGCAGGTAGGCGAGGTAGCCGGGGTCCTTGCTCACCGTCTTGCCCGGGGCGTCGGACACCTTCGCCACCGGCTGGCCGTTGCACTCGGTCATCTTGATGACGATGTTGATCGGCTCGTAGCCCAGGTCGTTGGTCAGGTTGGTGCCGATGCCGAACGAGGTGAGCGCCCGGCCCTGGAAGCGGCGCGCGATCTCGATCGCCACCGGCACCGTGAGCTGGTCGGAGAAGATGAGCGTCTTGGTGCGCGGGTCGACGCGGTTGCGGCGGTAGTGCTCGATCAGGCGCTCGCCCCACTGGAAGGGGTCGCCCGAATCGTGGCGCGCGCCGTCGAACAGCTTGCAGAAATACATGTCGAAATCTCTGAGAAATGCTTCTGTCCCATAAGTGTCGGCGATGGCGATGCCGAGGTCGCCGCGGTACTCCTTCGCCCAGACGTCGAAGGCGAAGGTCTGCGAGTCGCGCAGGCGCGGCCCCAGCGCCTGGCAGGCCTGCATGTACTCGTGCGCCATGGTCCCCAGCGGCGTGACGCCGTGCTTCATCGCCAGCCACACGTTGGAGGTGCCCGCGAAGCGCTCCGGGATCTCGCGCTTGAAGGTGGCGATCACCTCGTCATGCCAGGCGCGCGAGAAACGCCGCCGCGTGCCGTAGTCGGAGATGCGGAACACGAAGCCCGGCTCCAGCGCGCGCACCTGGCCGATCTTCGCCTCCAGGCGGCGCCGGCCCTCCGCGAGGTCCGGCGCCGGCTGCGTGCGGCGGAAGTACACCTCGGAGACGATCGCCAGCACCGGGATCTCGTACAGGATGGTGTGCAGCCACGGGCCGCGGATGGAGATCTGCAGCCCCGGCGGCTCCGGCGCGCGCTCGACCCGGATGTATTTTTCGTTGAACTGGAACAGCCCCAGGAAATCGACGAAGTCCGACTTCATGAAGCGCAGGCCGCGCAGGTAGGCGAGCTCCTCCTCGCGGAAGCGCATCCGGCACAGGTCGGCGATGCCGGCGCGGATCTCGTCGGCGTGCGGCGCCAGGTCCACCCCCTCGGTGCGGCACTTGAACACGTACTCCACCTGCGCCCCGGGGAAGTGGTGCAGCACCACCTGCATCATGGTGAACTTGTACAGGTCGGTGTCGAGCAGGGACTCGATGAGCATGCGAGGATTCTACCCATGTGCGGCCGCTACGCCCTTCACGCCAGCCCCGAAGTGGTCGCGCTGCAGTTCGGCCTCGCCTCGGTGCCGTCGTTCTCCCCGCGCTACAACATCGCACCGGCGGCGCAGGTCCTGATCGTCCGGGACGACGGCGGACGGCGCGCCGCGGCGCTGGTGAAATGGGGCCTCGTGCCGCGCTGGGCAAAGGACCCGTCGCTGGGTGCCCGGATGAACAACGCGCGCGCCGAAACGGTGGCGGAGAAACCCTCGTTCCGCGAGGCCTTCCGCCGCCGCCGCTGCCTGATACCCGCCAGCGGCTTCTACGAATGGAAGCTCGAGGGCAGGCTGAAGCAGCCCTACTACATCCATCCCGCGGCCGGGGAGCTCTTCGCCTTGGCCGGCCTCTGGGAACGCTGGGAGGGTCCCGGCGGCCCCCTGGAGACCTGCGCGGTCATCACGACCGAGCCCAACGCGGTCATGGCGCCGATCCACGAGCGCATGCCGGTGATCGTGGATCCGGCCGACTACGGACGCTGGCTGGCGGGCGCGGACGGCCTGCCAGGACCCTGCCCGCCCCAGTCGATCGCCGCGCATCCGGTGTCGCGCGCGGTGAACCGCGCCGCCAACGACGGCCCGGATTTGCTTCTTCCCCTGTCCACTGGATATAATCCCAGCACTGAATAAGAAGACAGGAAGGTGCGCCATGTCCGAGCCGCTCACCGAACGCCAGGGCGAGATCCTGCGCCTGATCAAGGAGCTCACCGAGGTCTCCGGCTTCCCGCCCACCCGCGCCGAGATCGCCGAGCGCATGGGCTTTCGCTCCGTCAACGCGGCCGAGCAGCACTTGCGCGCGCTGGAGCGCAAGGGCGCGCTGGAGATCTCGGCCGGCTCCTCGCGCGGCATCAAGGTGCGCGAGCGCGGCGGCCAGAAGCTGGGCCGCCTGCTCGAGCTGCCGGTGATCGGCCGCGTCGCGGCCGGCGCCCCGATCCTCGCCGAGGCGCACGTCCAGGCCCGCTACCAGGTGGACCCGAACCTGTTCACCCCGCGCGCGGACTACCTGCTCAAGGTGCGCGGCCTGTCCATGCGCGACGCCGGCATCCTGGAGGGCGACCTGCTCGCGGTGCACCGCACCCAGGAGGCGCACAGCGGCCAGGTGGTGGTGGCGCGCCTGGCCGACGAGGTCACCGTGAAGCGGCTCAAGCGCCGCGGGCACGCCGTGCAGCTGCTGCCGGAGAACCCGGACTTCGAGCCCATCGAGGTCGACGCCCGGGACGAGAGCTTCGCCATCGAGGGCGTCGCGGTCGGCGTGATCCGCTCCGGCAAGGGTTTGTAAGAGCGCACGGCCTGGCGCGCCCGGAAAGGGGCGCGGCGCGTGGCCTGCCTCTATAATCGGCCGCTCCATCCCATGGCCGAATCCATTCCCTCCGGCAACGCCACCTTCGCCTCCGCCGCGCGCGGCGCGAGCGCGTCCGTCGACCCGCGCAACGTCCTCGCCGACCGCGTCGACCAGCTCTATTCGCAACTGCCGCTGGGCATCGCCGGCACCATACTCGTCGGCACGATCTGCTCCTTCGAGCTGCGCCAGGGCCGCTTCCAGGAGCTGGTGGCCGGCTGGGGCATGCTGGTGTTCCTGATCACCGCCGCGCGGCTGGGCCTGTACCTGGGCTACCGGCGCAGCGTGAATCCCGCCGCCCACGCGCAGCAGTGGCTGCGCTGGCTGGGCATCGGCGCCCTGGCGAGCGGCGCCACCTGGGGCATCGCGGCGGCGATCTTCTTCCCCTCGCATGCCGACGAGCAGCAGGTGTTCCTGGCGCTGATCCTGACCGGCGTGCTCGCCGGCGGCATCCCGATGTACGCGGCGTCCTGGCCGATGTTCGCCGCCTACGCCGGCGGCATTGCGCTGCCCTTCGCCTACGTGCTCGCCACGTTCGGCAACCGCCTGTTCACCGAGATCGCGCTGCTGGTGCCGGCGTTCTATGCCGTCAGCGTGGGGATCGCCTGGCGCCTCAACCAGGTGTTCGACTCCGGCTACCGCCTGCGCCACGCCTACGGCAAGCTGACCGAGGACTACACCGCGCTCAACCGCCGCCTGCAGCAGCAGCTGGGCGAGCTGGGCGAGGCGCGGCGCCAGGTGGAGGCCTCCGGGCGCAAGCTGGCCCTGTTCGCGGAGCGCTCGCCGATCGCGGTGATCGAGTTCGACGCCGCGGCCCGCATCCAGCAGGTCAACCACGCCGCCGAGCTGCTGTTCGGCTACACGCCGGCCGAGCTGACCGGCCAGAGCGCGCACAAGCTGATCCTGCAGCAGTTCCATGCCGAGTTCGACGCCGGCTGGCGCCGCATCATCGAGACGCGCGAGCCGATGTCGGGCCTCAAGCTGCGCAATCCCCGCCGCGACGGCATCGCGATCGTCTGCGAGTGGACCGTGACGCCGCTGGTCAACCCGGCCGGCGACATCGTCGCGGTGATCGCCCAGGGCCGCGACATCACCCAGCAGCTGGAGGCCGAGCGCGTGAAGAAGGAGTTCACCTCCACCCTGTCGCACGAGCTGCGCACCCCGCTCACCTCCATCATCGGCTCGCTGCAGCTGATCAATTCCGGCGTGCTGGGCGAGCCCGACAAGGACATCACCGAGCTCACCACAGTGGCCGAGCGCAACGCGCAGCGCCTGCTCGACCTGATCAACGACATCCTGGACATCGAGAAGATCGAGTCGGGCAAGCTCTCGCTGGTGCCGGAGGTGCTGTCGCTGGACGAGCTGGTGCGCGAATCGCTGGTGCTCAACCGCGCCTTCGGCGAGCGCTTCAAGGTGCGCTTCGACTTTCCCGGCAGCCCGGTGCCGACGCCCGTGCACGTCGACCGCAAGCGGGTGCTGCAGGTGCTCACCAACCTGCTGTCGAACGCCGCCAAGTTCTCGCCCGAGGGCGGCACCGTGGAGGTCGGCATCACGGTGTCGGGTGGGCGCGCGCGCCTGGGCGTGCACGACCGGGGGCCCGGCATCCCGGAGAACTTCCGCAGCCGCATGTTCAGCCGCTTCGCGCAGGCCGATTCCGCCTTCACGCGCCAGAAGGGCGGCACGGGCCTGGGCCTCGCCATCTGCAAGCACATGATCGAGATGATGGAAGGCACCATCGGCTTCGAGGACCGCGAAGGCGGCGGCACCACGTTCTGGTTCGAGTTCCCGCTGGCCGCGGACGCGGCCAAACCCGCCTGAGGAAGCCATGCCCGCGACCCCGCTCACCCGCATCTGCTACGTCGAGGACGACGAGGACATCCAGCGCATCGTGCGCATGTCGCTCGAGCGCATCGGCAAGTTCACGGTCGAAGTGGTCGGCGACCCGCTCAAGGCGATCGACGCCATCACCGCCTTCAAGCCCGACCTGGTGATGCTGGACTGGATGATGCCGGGCATGGACGGCCCGACGCTGTTCCGGAAGATGAAGACCCTGGACGAGACCCGGGCGCTGCCGGTGGTGTTCATCACCGCCAAGGCCTCCAGCGCGGAGATGAACGAGCTGCATTCGCTGGGCGCCGCCGGCGCCATCTCCAAGCCCTTCTCGCCCAAGGACCTGCCCGACCAGCTGCGCAAGATCTGGGCGGAGCTGCCCTGACCCGGCCCTTCAGGCGAGCTTCTGCGTCTTCTCGGCGCCGAAGGCGCCGGTGCCCTGGTAGTACTTGCGCGACAGGAAGCCGATGACCTCGTCGGCGTTGCGGAAGCGCGCGTCGCGGTCCTTCTCCAGCAGCTTGTCCATCATCGGCTGGAAGCGCTCCAGGTGCCCGGGCAGCAGCGGCGGCTGGGTGTTCATGTGGTGCAGCGCCACCTCGACCGCGGTCTCGCCGTCGAACAGGTGCTCGCCCACGATCATCTGGTAGAACAGCACCCCGGCGCTGTAGATGTCGGTCCGCAGGTCCAGGGCCATGCTGCGCACCTGCTCCGGGCTCATGTAGCGCGGCGTGCCCAGGATCTCGCCGGCCCCGGTGCGGTCGATGGCGTCGATGTGCTTGGCGATGCCGAAGTCCACGATGGCGAGGCTGCCGTCGGCGCGGAACATCAGGTTCTGCGGCTTCAGGTCCCGGTGCAGGATGCCCTGCTCGTGGATGTCGCCGAGCGCGAACATCAGCTCGCGGAAGATGCGCAATGCCTCCTCGGTCTGCATCGGCTTGCCGCCCAGGCGCTGGCTGAGGTCTCCGCCGTCGAAGAACTCCATCACCAGGTAGGCATGGTCGCCGGACACGCCGTGGCCGTGGATGCGGGCGACGTGGCGGCTCTGGATGCGGGTGATCAGGTTGTACTCCTCGACGAAGCGCTCCAGCGCCTTCTTGTCCTTCATCACCTCGCTGCGCAGGATCTTGACCACCAGCGGCTCGTCGTCCGACTCGCGCGAGGCGAGGTAGACGCGCGACATGCCGCCCTCGCCGATCAGGCGCAGCACGTTGATCCCGGGGATGCGGATGCGCGCCCCCAGCAGGTGGCCCTCCATGCGCGCCGCCATCTCCGGCGAGGCGGTGCGGTCCGACTGGGGGCCCTGGCCGCGCGTCAGCTCGCGCACCGAGGTCACCAGGCGCTCGCGCGTCAGCTCCTGCTTGCGCTGGTAGTCGTCGGCGCCCGCCTTCATGGCGCGCACCGCGATGCTCTCGTTGCCGGCGCCGGTGAGGAACAGGATCGGCGGGCAGCCCGGGCGGTGCTTGAGGATCTGCAGCCACTCCAGGCCGTCGCCGCGGCCCAGCATGTAGTCGAGGATGATGAGCGCGTAGTCCTCGAGCGGGAAATTCTCGTCCGGCATGTCGTGCGCGAGCGGATCGAGCTTGCCCACGTCCATGTCGGGCCATTCCTGCTTCAGGTAGTGCGCCAGCAGGTTGCGCAGGTCCTCGTCGTCGTCGATGATGAGGACGCGCATGGCGGGCCGGCTCAGGCGGCGACCTTGAGCGCCAGCACGCCGACCGGGCCGGCCTTGCCCTTCAGCGCCAGCTCGCGGCGGTCGAGGGAGGTGTCGCGCCCGAGCATGCGCTCGAGGGACAGCGCCGCGCGCGGCCCGATCAGGATCTCGTTGGCCTTCGCGTTCTGCATCAGGCGCGCGGCCACGTTCACCGCGTCGCCGATGATGGTGTAGCTGACGAAGCTGGGCGCGCCGACGTTGCCCGCCACCACCTCGCCCGCCTCGATGCCGATGCCGATGCCCGGGTTGATGCCGTGGCGCGCGGACCAGGCGGCGGACACCGGCGCGAAGCGCTCGATCATGGCGCGGCCGCAGGCGACCGCGCGCTCGGCGGCGTCGGGCTGCGGCACCGGGACGTTGAAGCCGACCAGCAGGCTGTCCCCCGCCATGCTGAACACCGTGCCATCGTGCTCGTGCGCGGCCGCGGTGAGCACGGTGAAGAACTCGTTCAGCATCGGCACGATGCGCGACACCGGCACGGTCTCGGACAGGCGCGTGAAGCCGCGCAGGTCGGCGAACAGGGCCACCACCGCGGTGCGCTCGCTCAGGTCGCGGAACAGGCTCTGGCCGCCGCTGGCGTCGCTCAGCACCCGCTCGGCGAGCCGCGGCGACAGGTAGCGCGAGAAGGTCTTGCGGATCGCCTCCTTCTCCTGCACCTCCGCGGCGAGGCGCCGCGCCTCCAGCTCCTTGCGGGTGTCGTGCAGGCGGCGCAGCGTCTTGACGCGCGCGATCAGCTCCTCGCGCTTCACCGGCTTGGACAGGAAGTCGTCGGCGCCCGCCTCGATGCCGCGCACCCGGCTGTCCTGGTCCTCCAGCGCGGTCACCAGCACCACCGGCACGAGCGCCGTGCTCTCGTCGGCCTTGATGCGGCGGCAGATCTCGAAGCCGTCGGGCCCGGGCATCATGACGTCGCACAGCACCAGGTCCGGCGTCTCGGTCATGATCTTCATCAGCGCGCTGTCGCCGTCGTGGGCAACCAGGGTCTCCATGCCCTCGCGCCGGAGCCACATCTGCAGGTAGCCGGCCATGTCCGGGTCGTCGTCGACCACCAGGACGCGGAACGGCGCGGCGCCGGCCCCGGCGTCAGGCATAGACCACTTTGACCCGGGCGAGGTAGTCGGCGTAGTCGGCGAGGCAACCCTCGAGCGCCGCCTTGTCCGTGGTCTTGGCGTGGTCCTCGATCAGCTTGCCCAGCAGCGAGACTTTCTCGAAGCCGTAGGAGTTGCCCACGCCCTTCATGCGGTGGCCCAGCTGGCGCAGCTGCTCCATGTCGCCCTTGTCGAGCGCGGCGCGCAGCGCCTCGGCTTCCTTGGCCCGGTTGGCGAGGAAGGTGGGCACCAGGTCCTCGAGGTCCTTCTGGACCGTGACAACGTAGGTTTCGTCGCTCATCGGGGCATTATAGGGAACATTGTCGGACAAGCCTTCGGGACACTCCGCCCCCGATGTCAGGCTTAGTGAAAATCCCGGGAGCGCGCCGCGAGGCCGCCAAACAGGGGAGCGAGCAGCCGGCCATGGTCCTGCAGCCGCCGGGCCACCAGGTGCACCACGTCGCCGTCGCGCTCGAGCACGCCCTCCACCCCGAGCAGGCGCGCCCCGAGCAACTCCCGCCGCTGGCGCTCGGCGAGGTCGCGCCAGACGATGACGTTGACGCAGCCGGTCTCGTCCTCCAGGGTCACGAAGGTCACCCCGCTCGCGGTGTCCGGGCGCTGCCGGCAGGTGACCAGCCCGGCGGCGCGCGCGCGGCGGCCGTGGGCGAGCGCGCGCAGCGCCTCGGCGCTGGCCAGCCCCGCCGCCTCCAGTTGCGGGCGCAGCAGGGCCAGGGGATGGCGGCCCAGGGTGAGGCCCAGGCTGTCGTAGTCGGCGGCGATCGTCTCGGCCTCCCCCGGCGGCGCGAGCAGGGCAAGGGCGTCCCCGCGCGGGGCGCGCATCGCGGGCCGGCCTTCGCTGCCCGAGGCCTGCCAGTGCGCGCCCCGGCGATGCCCGGCCAGCGGCCGCAGCGCATCCGCCGCCGCCAGGCACCCCAGCGCCTTGCGGTCCAGTCCGGCGCGGCGGGCCAGCTCGTCGACCGTGGCGAACGGGCGCGCCGCGATGACGCGGCGGGCGGCGGACTCGGCCAGGCCGCCCGCCAGGCGCAGGCCCAGCCGCACGGCCTGCCCCCCTGCTCCCGCTTCCAGCGTGCAATCCCAGTCGCTCAGGCAGGCATCCACGCCCCGCACCTCGACGCCGTGGCGGCGCGCGTCCTGCACCAGCTGCGAGGGCGAGTAGAAGCCCATCGGCTGGCTGTTGAGCAGCGCGGCAAGGAAAGCCGCCGGATGGTGGCGCTTGAGCCACGCCGAGACATAGACCAGCAGCGCAAAGCTCGCCGAATGCGATTCCGGGAAGCCGTAGTCGCCAAAGCCGAGGATCTGGCGGTAGATGGCGTCGGCGAAGGCGGGCGCATAGCCGTTCGCCGCCATGCCCTGCTTCAGGCGCGCCTCGAAGGGCTCCAGTCCGCCTTTCTTCTTCCAGGCCGCCATGGAGCGGCGCAGGGCGTCGGCCTCGCCCGGCGAGAAGCCGGCCGCGACCATCGCCAGCTGCATCACCTGCTCCTGGAAGATCGGCACCCCGAGCGTCCTCGACAGCACCGCCTCGACCGCCTGGCTGGGATACACGACCGGCTCCAGCCCCTGCCGGCGGCGCAGGTAGGGATGCACCATGCCGCCCTGGATCGGGCCCGGGCGCACGATCGCCACCTCGATCACCAGGTCGTAGAAATTCTCCGGCCGCAGGCGCGGCAGCATGCTCATCTGCGCCCGCGACTCGATCTGGAACACGCCCACGGTGTCGGCCTGCCGGATCATGGCGTAGGTCTGCGGGTCCTCGGCGGGCACCCGGCGCATGTCCTCCAGGCCGATGAAATGCAGCGCCTTGCGGATCGCGGTGAGCATTCCCAGCGCGAGCACGTCCACCTTGAGCAGGCCGAGGGACTCCAGGTCGTCCTTGTCCCACTGGATGACGGTGCGCTCCGGCATCGCCGCGTTCTCCACCGGCACCAGCTCGGCCAGGGGCCCGCGCGAGATGACGAAGCCGCCGACGTGCTGCGACAGGTGGCGCGGGAAGCCGACCAGGTCGCCGGCGAGCGCGAGCAGGCGCCCGACCGCGGCGTCCTCCGGGTCCAGGCCCGCCTCGGCCAGGCGCGAGGGCAGCACCGCGCGCCCGTCCCACCAGGACAGCGTCTTCGCCACCCGCTCCAGCTGCGCCGGCGGGAAGCCCAGCGCCCGGCCGATGTCGCGCAGGGCGCTGCGCGGCCGGTAGCAGATCACGCTGGCGGCGAGCGCGGCGCGCTCGCGGCCGTACTTCCCGTACACGTACTGGATCACCTCCTCGCGCCGCTCGTGCTCGAAGTCGACGTCGATGTCCGGCGGCTCGTTCCTTTCCTTCGACACGAAGCGCTCGAACAGCATGCTCATGCGCGCCGGGTCCACCTCGGTGATGCCCAGGCAGTAGCAGACCGCCGAATTCGCCGCCGAGCCGCGGCCCTGGCACAGGATGCCCCTCGAGCGCGCGAACCGCACCACGTCGTGCACGGTGAGGAAGAAGGCCTCGTAGCCCAGCTCCGCGACCAGCGCCAGCTCGTGCTCGACCTGTTCCCGCACCGCCGCCGGCGCGCCGGCGGGAAAGCGCCAGGCGAGGCCCTCGAGCGTCAGCCTGCGCAGCCAGCTCGCGGGCGTCTCGCCCGCGGGCACCAGCTCCTCGGGATACTCGTAGCGCAGCGCATCGAGCGAGAACCCGCAGCGCGCCGCGACCGCCAGCGTTTCCGCGAGCAGGTCCGCCGGGTAGAGCTGCGCCAGGCGCGCGCGCGGCCGCAGATGACGCTCGCCGTTCGGGAACAGCGCCCGGCCGCAGGCATCCACCGGCCTGCCCAGGCGCACCGCGGTGAGCGCGTCCTGCAGCCGGCGGCGCGAGCGCACATGCATGTGCACGTCGCCCGCGGCCACCAGCGGCAGGCCGCTCGCGCGCGCCAGCTCCGTGAGGCGCGCCAGCCACGCACGATCGTCGGGACCGTTGTGCAACTCCGCCGCGATCCACGCCCGCCCCCGGAAGTCATCGAGAAAAACAGGGACGGACCACGTTTTCCGTCCGGGAAAAACGTGGTCCGTCCCTGATTCCTGCCCTGATTGCGGGAGCCAGAGGGCGAGCAGGCCGCTCCAGGCGACGCGCGCCACGTCGTCGCGCGCCAGCGCGTAGGCGCCCTTCTTCGCCCGCCGCCGCCCGGTGGTGATCAGGCCGCACAGCGCGCCGTAGGCGCGGCGGTCGGGCGCAAGCAGCACCAGCTGGTCGCCCTCCTGCAGCCGGAACTCCGCGCCGATGAGCAGCTTCAGGCCGTGCTGCTTCGCCGCGACGTGCGCGCGCACGATCCCGGCGAGCGAGCACTCGTCGGTGATCGCCAGCGCGGCGTAGCCCAGCGCGGCGGCGCGCGCCGCCAGCTCCTCCGGCTGCGAGGCGCCGCGCAGGAAGGAGAAGCTGGACAGGCAGTGCAGCTCGGCGTAGCCCGGTGCTTCAGGCAAAGATGCCATGCAGCCGCCATCCCCCCGCGTCGCGGTAGACCCAGAGGAACGAATCCCGCGCCTTCGCCACGAAGTAGTCCCGCCGCGCCTCGCCCCCGTCCCACCAGCCCGACTCGATCCGCTCCGGCCCGGCGAGCAGCTCGAATCCCCCTTCCGGCAGCGCGCGCGGCGGCTCGACCAGCCACAGCGGCCGCACCCCCGGCCCCGGTGCCTCGCCCGCCGCGATCCGCTGCCCCGGCGCGATCGCCTGCCAGGCCCGCTCGGGCCGGTGCTCGGCCTGCAATCCCAGGCCGTGCACCGCGTCGCGGCCAAAGCGCGCCTGCAGGCGCTCGACCAGGCGCAGCCAATCCTCCCCGCCGGCTTCGTCCTGGAACAGGCCGCCGCTGCGCCCGGCGAGCGGCTCGATGTCCGCCGCCGACAGCCCCACCGCCTCGGCCGGCGCGGCCAGCGGCCGGCGCTCCAGGCGTTCGCGCAGCAAGCGCGCGAAATGCTCCGCCTCCCGCGCCGGCGCCGCCAGTCCGACTTCGACCGCGGTGGGCGCGCCCCTGGCGTGGAACAGCGCCAGGGTGAACTTCCGCACGCCGCCGTGGCGCGCGGCGAGGAAGCCTTCCAGTCCCGCAAGCAGGCGCCGCGCGGCGAACAGCGCAGCCGTCGCCTCGATCACCGGCGAAGGCAGCTCCAGCCGCGCCTCGAAGCGCGCCGGCGGCACATGGAGCCGCCGCGGCTCCGGGAGACGCCCCCGCGCCTGGTCGAGCGCATCCACCAGCGCCTGGCCGAAGCGCCGCGCTACGCCCTCGCGCGGCAGTTGCATCAACCCGCCCAGGTCCCGGATGCCCAGCCCCCGCAGCAGCTTCAGCCGGTCGGC
Source organism: uncultured Bordetella sp. (assembly GCA_964564865.1). GTDB lineage: Bacteria > Pseudomonadota > Gammaproteobacteria > Burkholderiales > SG8-39 > RBG-16-66-20. Next base: position 11,990 of record CAZMDA010000055.1, read on the forward strand.
GGCAAGGCCGAGCACTTCGACCGGCAACTGCTCGAGCGCCAGGCCGCCCCCTGCCGCACGCCAGAGCGCGGCGCGCGCGGTGGGCGCGAACGCGAGCGTGCCCTCGAATCCCAGTTGCGCGAGTCCGGAGCGGATGCCGCGCGCGAGCTTTCCCGCGCCGCCGGCAAGGCGCAGGCTGCCCGCGACCTCGGCGGCCAGGCCGCCGGGCGGCTCGAGCGACACCCTGGGGGTGTAGCGCCCCATCCAGGTCGCGACCGCCTCGAGCGCCTCGCGCCCGGCCTCAGGCGGCGCATGCCCGCGCGCGAGCGCCTGTGCTTCGATCCCGGGCAGGTGCAAAGCCACCCACAGCATGGACCGGCCTTCCGACGTGGAGCGGCAACGGCGCGCGCGCGGGCGCGCCCCTGCGCTTGAGGAAATGGACGAGGACCTGCCCTGCCGCGGGCTCCAATCCGAGGCGCAGGCGCGCCGGGGATGCCTCCGCCGCCGCCTGCAGCGGGCGGAACAGCACGGCGAACGCCGGCCCGCCCTCGGCGGCCACCGCCAGCCGGCGCAACTCCGGGTAGCCGGGGCGCTGTGGCCAGGCCAGCAGGGCGTGGAAGGCGCGCGAGCGCAGCGCCTGCTCGGCCGCCCACAGCGCGTCGCGCCGTCCCGGCGCGCGCACCACGGTGAGCCGGTCCAGGGCCACGCCGGCGGCGGCGAGCGCCGGGGCGTAAGGCAGGTGCGGCGGCGCCAGCCAGGCCACGCGCCGGCCGGCGGCGGTGAGCCGCGCCAGCGCCGGCAGCACCAGCTGCAGCTCGCCGATGCCTTCGGCCCCGGAGAGGACTTCGCTCAGCGCCCCGGCCGGCCAGCCGCCCCCGGGCAGCTCCCGGTCGAGGGACGCAAAGCCGGTGGCGACGGCGGGTGCGCCGGCCGCGGGGGCGGCGCCGCGCCAGAGGTCCTGCCGCTGGAGGAGGCTTTCGAGGGGCAACATGGATGACTGTATTTATATACAGTATCGACGGGCCCCGCAAGCCCTCTCCTTATTTCTTCTTCAGCTGCTTCACCTGCGCCATGTAGGCGGCGAGGAAATCGCGCCCGAACACCTTGTTGAAGTCGTCGCTCGCCTCGCGCGCCAGCTTCTGCTGGTAGGCGGCGAACAGCTCCCACAGCCTGGCCTTGCGGTTCAGGCCCAGGCCGCCGGAGGACTTCTCCAGTTCCTCCTCCAGCCTCTTCGGGTCGAAGCGCGCCACCGCGCCCAGGATCGCGGCGCGCATGCCGGCGATCAGCGCCGCCTCGTGCGCGCGCATGTCGTCGAAGGCGTCGCTCACCGCCTGCACCGGGGAGAGGAAGCCGCCGGAACGCTCCTTCGGGTCGAACAGGAAATCGACCGCCTCCTGCGGGTCGGCCATCAGCTTGAGCGGGTTGTTGTCGCGCGAAGCCACCATGGTGCGGTCCTCGGCGCGGAACTCCTTCTTCGCCTCGGCGCGCGCCACCAGCAGCGCCATGACGCCGTCGATGGCCGCGCGCGTGATGGCGCCGCACTGGCGCAGGTACTGCGCGGCCTCGGCGTCGCCGGAGAAGCTGCGCGGCGGCAGCCCGAGGCCCTCGAAGAAGACCTTCAGCGCGCCCTGCGCGCCGGGTCCGGCCGCGGCGCCCTCGGGCTGCGGGAAGGTCGCCTCCGCCGCTCGCCCGCGCAGTTGCGTCTGCTCCAGGAACACGCTGCGGTCCTCGTACGGCACCTCCGCCTCCGCCGGCGCGTGGGAAGCCGAAGGCGGCGGCGAGTCGCCGCCACCCTTGGGCGGCTCGTCGAAGAAGCCGTCCTCCGGCGGCGGCAGGTTGGGCAGCTGCGTGACCTCCTGGAACACGCTGTCCTCGACCGATTGCTCCGTCTCCTCCGTGCGCGGCGCCGCGGGCTTGCCGATGAACGTCGGCTCGTCGAACACCCCGGCCGGCGGCGCGGCGCCGGTGTAGGTCGCCTCGGCGAACACGCTGTCGTCCGCGGCGGGCGCCTTGGGCGCGGGCATCGGCTGGGTCACGGCCGCCTGCTGCGGTTCCGGCTCGGCCTCGGGCTCGGGCTCGATCAGGATGTCGGGTTCCTCGGGCACCGGCTGGCCGATGAAGGTGGCCTCCGAAGGCTGCGGCACGGGCTCCCGCACGAATGTCGGCTCGGTCGGCTCGGCCGGCGGCGGCGGCGCCGGCGGCACCAGCTCGATCACGTACTCGCCAATCTCGACCCGGTCGCCGGCTTGCAGCTGCACCCGGCTGCCCGGATCGTGCCGCTGTCCGGCGACGAACACCGGATTCACCTTCGAGACCACGTTCAGCCAGTACTCGCCACCCTCGACGTTGAGCACGGCATGGATCCGGGATACCCACTTCTTCGGATCCTCCAGCGTCAACTCGCAATCCGCGCCGCGCCCGAGCGTGATGCGGGGCGTGTCGAACGAGCGCTCGCGCATCAGCGTCGCGCCGCCCTCGCCCCTCTGGTAGAGCTTGAGCGCGAGGCTCATGAGGCGGCCGCGACCTGGATGGGCTTGCCGGTGAGCATCTGGCAGTAGCGTTCCACGCTTGGCAAGCCCTCTTCGGTGAAAGACATTCCGGCGGCGATCTCGGTCGTTTCGCTCGACCATGCGCTGGAAGGTTTCGACCGTGCTGCAAAGGGCGCAGCACGGTCGATCGGGAAAGTCGGCAGGGGGAGCGCGGCGACCGAATCGTCGAAGGCGCCGATGTCGATGGCGGGCGACAGGGCTTCGGTGGCGAGCATCTCGGCCATGGCGAACCAGTTGGCCATGGACTTCAGTGCCGGCTCGGGATCGAACGACGCCGCCGGCAGCCCGCATACCAGCGTGAGCGGATAGTAGCGGCCCACCGAATCCACGCTGGACACCAGCACGCCGCACCACGCGCCCGGCGAGACCACGCCCGGGGCGAGGACGAAGTGCCACGCCGGCGCCGACAGGAAGCTTTCCTGCCAGCGCTCGCGCAGGCGCTCCCGGCTTCCGGCGAGCATGGCGAGCAGCCACTGCTCCCAGGGCGCGGCGAAGGCCGGATCGACGCGGCGCGACAGGAAGTCGCCGCTCGAGGGCAGCTTGCCGGTCCAGCCGCAGCGCGCGGCATGGCTGCTCATGAGGATCGCCCGGCAGCGAGCCGCGCGCGGGCTGCGCGCACCAGCGCTTCGTCGTAAGGATGCGGGATGTCGCCGCGCGCTTCCTGCAGCCCGGCGTGGAGGTGGCTGCGCAACTCGGCGCGGCGCGCCTCTGGCACCTGCCACAGGTTGAACACCGCCGAGTCCAGCGCGGCGGCATCCGGCGCCTTCGGGTCATGCAGCGCGAGGTAGGCCTTGAGCGCCGGCTCCAGCGCTTCGCGCGCGCGCGCGCCGCGCAGCGCGTCCTCCAGCGAAACCGCGACGCGCGCCAGCAGGCCCTCGCGCAGCGCCGTCCGGTACGCGCGCTGCGCCTGCGCGCCCAGCTTCTCGCCCTGGTACAGGCCGAAGCGCAGCGACGCGGGCACGGGCGACTCGCGCTCGACGTACCCGGCGGGCAGGTCGCGCAACGTATTGAGCGCATCCAGCAGGCGCAACTCGCCGCCGCCCGGGACGGCTTCGGCGAGCTGCTGCTTCGCCTGCATGGCCTTCGCCGCGCTGTCGGCGATGAAGGCGCGATTGCCCTGGTAGCTCACCGCCCAGGCTGCGGCCACCGCCGCTGCCAGCGCCGCGAGCGCGGCGAAGGCGAACGGGCGCCAGGCGCGCCGGCGGCGGTCGTCCACCGCCAGCCCCTGCTCCGGGAAGATCACCTCGCGCAGCAGGCGGCTGATGAAGAAGCTCTTGCCGGTGGCCCCGGCGCCCTCGCTCGCGGTCCGCTCCAGGCCGAAGCTGCGCGCGAGCGCGCCCAGCACGCGGTCGATCGGATTGCCTTCCTGCGTGCCGCTGGTGTAGTAGACGCCGCGCAGCATCGTCGAGGCATGGTTCTGCTGCTGCGAGAACGCGAGCGCGATGAACTCCCCGACCAGCGGGCCCAGGGCATGGAACTGCTGCGGAAAGCGGTAGATGGCGGCGCGGCGCTGCAGGTCGCGCTCCTCGTCCAGGCGCTCGACCAGGACCGTGTTCAGGCGCTGCTCGAGCTCCGCGAACGCCGCGGCGTAGCGCTGCGCGAGGGTCTCGGCGGCGGGCTCGTCGCCGGCCGCGAAGGTGGTGCCCCAGACGCGCGCGCGTCCCGCGGCATCCAGCTCGCCGAAGAATTCCATGAAGCCGGCGAGCAGGTCCGCCTTGGTCACCAGCACGTACACCGGGAAGCGCGAACCCAGGCGTGCGTAGAGCTCGGCCAGGCGCATGCGGACATGTCCCGCGTAGCGGATGCGCTCCTTTTCGTTCCACAACATCAGGTCCGAGACGCTGACGGTGACGATGGCGCCGTTGAGCGGGCGATCGGGACGGAACTGCTTGAGCAGGCCGAGGAAGCCGTACCAGGCGGCGGCGTCGGCCTTGCGGTCGCTTTCCTGGGTGGTGTAGCGCCCGGCGGTATCGAGCAGCACCGCGTCCTCGGTGAACCACCAGTCGCAGTTGCGCGTCCCGCCCACCCCCTGCACCGACGGCGCGCCCTGGTTGCCGTCCAGCGGGAAGCGCAGGCCGGAATTGACCAGTGCCGTGGTCTTTCCCGATCCCGGCGCGCCGATGAACATGTACCAGGGCAGCTCGTGCAGCCGGCGGCGCTCGCCTTCGGGCCCCGCAAAGCGCGCCTCCCGCAGCACCGCCGAGGCGGCGACGAAGCGCGCCCGCAGGATCTCCAGTTCCGTCGCGGCCCGCGCGGCGGAATCGCCCTCCGCGCCCGCCACCGCGATCGCCTCGAGCATGCGGGCCGTTTCCAGCCGCGCCGCGCGCACCCGCCAGCCTTCCCAGCCCAGCCAGGCGGCGGCCGCGGCGACCATCAGGCCGAGGCGCTGCGTGGGCAGGTCGAGCGGACGCCAGTCGCCCACCGCGATGGCGTCGCCGGCGAACCAGACCACGATCGCGAACGCCACCCAGGCTGCGGCGCCTAGCGTCCAGCGGTTCACCAGGAGTCCGCGCAAGGTCGTCGATTTCGCACCGGATTCACTCACGGCGCCGCCCTCAGGATGATTACGACGCGGCGGTTGCGCGCGCGGTTGGCCTCGGTGTCGTTGGGCGCCACCGGCTGCGAGTCCGCCAGCCCCTCGGCCTTGAGCCGCGCCGGGTCGGAAACCCTCGTCGCCATCAGTTTCAGCACCGACTGCGCGCGCGCCGCGGACAGCTCCCAGTTCGAATGGAATCGCGCCGAGCGGATCGGCACCTCGTCGGTATGCCCGGTGACCAGGATCGTTCCCGGCACGCGCTCCAGGGCCTCGGCGATGCGCAGCACCACGGGCTCGAGCCCCGCCTCCAGGCGCGCGCTGCCCGAGGCGAACAGGCGGTCGCTGCGCAGGACGATGGTGCTTCGCTGCGCGTCCTCGGTCACGGCAACCTGGCCGCGCTTGATTTCCTCGGCAAGGTGAACGGCGACGCGCTCGGCCGCGGCGGCAGGGACCGCGGCGCCCGCCGCCGTGGCCGGCACCGGCGCCGGCGGCGGCCTGAGTTGCGCCAGGTCGCGCGCCACCGGATCCGACAGCGCGCCCAGCGACGCGCTGAACGCGAGGTAGAGGGCCACCAGGACGAGCGCAAGCGCGCTGGCCGCGCCCCAAAGCAGGATCGCTCCCGGGATCCGCCGGCTCGTGGTGGCGACGCCGCGCCAATGCGGCGAGAGCTCGCCGTCCTCCGGCAGCGGGCGGCGCACGCGGACCTGGGCGTGCAGGCGCAGGCGGATCGCGTCCAGCGCCTCGCGACCGCCCTCGGCATCGCGGAACTTGCCTTCGTATCCGAGCGCCAGGCAGACGTAGAAGAACTCCAGCAGGTCGCCGTTGGCCAGCGGCGCCTCGAGCGCGCGCTCGAGGTCGTCGAAGAACTTCGCGCCGCTGGTGTCGCCGTCGAGCAGGATCCGCACCAGGCCGGTCTGCGCCCAGCCCGCGCCCCAGGGCGTGCGCGAGGCCGATTCGTCGAGCAGGGCGCATAACGCGTGCCGCGCCACCTGGATGGCATCGGGGCCTACGCCGGCGATGCCGGCCGCCGCCTCGAAGGTGTCCAGTTGCTCGGCCAGGGAGTCGCGAAGGGCGTCGGGGTCCGGGTGGCGGAGCGACTGCCGCAGCTGGGGCACCGCGCCGAGGATCGGGTTCGCTGCCTCGAGCAGCGGATTGAGGCCGCCCAGGGCGGCAAGGTCCGCCCGGATGGCGTCGCGGCCCGGCTTGGGCGCGAAAGGATTGCGCCGCTTGCCCGGGGTCGGGATCGCGATGGTGGCGTCGGGGTCGGGACTAGCCACCAGGGCCGCCGGCTGCACGGCGGGCATCGCCACGGTGGCGTCCGGATCGGACGGCGGCAGGTAGAACGGGCTGCGCGCGATCGGGTCCGTGGCCTCCGGATCAGGTTCAAGCTCGAGATCGAGTTTGGGAGCGGATCCGGAATCAGCCAGGACCGGCATCGGCCCGGAGACGGTGTCGTCGGGGTCCGGCGCGCGCGTGGGTTCCGGGACCGGGACCGGGAGCGGCATGGAAACCGTCGCATCGGGGTCCAAATTCGCGCCGGCCTCCGGCTTCGGCGCTGGCATGGCGACGGTCGCGTCGGGATCGACGCCTTCCCCCGGACGCTCCGCCATCCCCGCTCCCCCCTGGTTACCCGCTCGAGGTCCCGGCCAGCCGTCGGGCGCCGGCGCTCAGCGCCGTGCCGCGGTCGGGACCGATTCGCCCGCCAGGCGGGCCGCCTCGTACCACTGGAGCGATTCCGCGAGGTCGCGCGGGACCCCGGGAAAGCCCTTGTCGTAGATCTCCCCCAGCCGCTTCGCCGCCGGGCCGCTGCCCTTGCGCGCGGCGAGCCGGTAGACGCGGACCGCGTCGCGGAACTTGCCTTCGTCCTCCAGCTGGCGGCCCTGCGCCATCGGGTCCAGGGCGGCGACCACGGTCTTGCCGGACTCCCTGGCCTTGGCGGCGATTTCCTCCTGCCGCCGCGCTTCCGCCTCCAGCTCTTCGCGCTCGCGGCGGGAAATCTGCGGGACGGTGTCCTTGGTCGGCTCCTGGATGGCGATCGCGGGCGCCGTGGAGCCGGGCGCGCTCGTGCCGGGCCTGGGGGCGGTCGCGCCCGGCTTGGTCGCGGCGCCCTTGGTCGCGCCGGGGGCAGTCGCCGCGGGCTTGGTGGTGGTGGTCGGCGCGGTGACCGCGGGGGCCTCGGCAGCCGGTTTGGTCTCGATCACCGGCGCCGGCGTGGTCGTGGGCGTCGGCGCAACCGCGGCGACATCGGTCGTCTTCCTGCCGTCGTCCTTCGCCTTGCTCTGCTTGTCCGCGGTGGCCTTCGCCTTGCTCGCCGCTTCGCGCGCGGCGGCGGCCGCGGCCTCGCGCTGCTTGACCAGCTCGGCCTGCTTGTTCGCCTCGGCTTCGGCGCGCCTCGCGGCTTCCTGCGCCTCCTTCAGCTTGGCGGTGTCGCCGGCCTTGCGGGCGGCCTCCTCCGCTGCGCGCGCCTGTTCCAGGGCCTTGAGCGACTCCAGCTGCTTGGTCTGCGCCTGCTTGAGTTCCTCGGCCGCCTTGGTCGCGGTCTCCAGCGCCGCGGTGAGGACCGCCTGGCGCTCGCGCTCGGCCTTGCCGAGGTAGTACCACGCGCCGCCGCCGATGCCGATCAGCAGCAGGAACGCCGCGGTAATCGGGATGATCGGGATCTTTCCCTTGGGCGCGTCGGCGAGTTCCTTCTTCAGCTGCGCCTCGCGCTTGGCATGCTCGGCTTCGCGCCGGGCCCGCTCCTCGGCTTCCTTCTTGGCCCGTTCCTCCGCGTCCGCCTTGGCCTTGGCCAGCTCCTCGGTCTGCTTCTTCGCGCGCGCCTCGGCCTCCGCCCGCGCCTTGGCCGCGGCCAGTTCGGCCTCCTTGCGCGCCTTCTCCTCGGTCTCGCGCCGCGCCTTGGCCTCGGCCTCGGCCTTGGCGCGCGCCGCGGCCGCCTCGGCGTCGCGGCGGGCCATCTCCGCCTCGTACTTGGCCTTCGCCTCCGCCTCGCGCTTGGCAAGCAGGCTCTCGGCCTCCTTCTTCGCCTTCTCGATCTCAAGCGCCCTTGCCTTGGCGTCGGCCTCGGCCTTGGCCTTCATCTCGGCCTCGCGCCTGGCGTCCTGCTCGGCGCGCGCCTTCTCGGCCGCGATGCGCCGCGCCTCGGCCTCGGCCTCGCGCTTCTTGAACTCCGCCTCGCGCTCGGCGAGCTGCTGCTCGAGCTTTTCCTTCTCCTCGGCCAGCTTGGCGCGCGCCTCGGCTTCCTTGCGCGCCGCCTCCTCCATCTCGCGCTTTTCCTGCTCCTTCGCCTTGGCGCCGGTTTCCTCCGGGGCCACGCCCCGCAGCTTGGCGATCTTGCGCTTGGCAAGCGCGGCGTAGATCCCGGCCGGGAACTGCTGCACGTAGAGCTCGAAGTCGTCCGGGTCGTTGCCGTCCTTGATCGAGCGCCAGAACTCCAGCTCCACTTCCTGCGTGCCGGAGGCGGTGGCGTTGGTGCGCGCCGAGGCCTCGGCGCGGACCGCCGCCATCTGCGGCGCGGGCATCATGCCGGTGGCGGACATCGAGCCCACCACGGTCTTGTCGTCGTCCTCCTCGCCGCGGCCCTCCAGCGCGCGCTTGAGCGCAAGCCCAAGGTCGCGGGCGGTCTGGTAGCGCGCCTCGACGCTCTTGGCGAGGGCCTTGTTGACCACCGCGTCGAACAGGGGCGAGACGCCCTTGTTGATCGACGACGGGACCGGCGGGTTGTCCTGGATGATCTTCTTGGCGATGGTCCAGGCGCCCGAGCCGGTGAACGGCTTCTCGCCGGTGAGGAACTGGTACAGGATGATGCCGGCCGAGAAGATGTCGCTGCGCCGGTCGACGCTGCCCCCGGTGATCTGCTCCGGCGACATGTAGGCCGGGGTGCCGACCATGGTTCCGGCCTGGGTCTTCTCGGTGGAGGAACTGTCGGTGATGCGCGCGACGCCGAAGTCGGCCAGCTTCACCTTGCCGGTCGAGTCGATCATCACGTTGGCCGGCTTGATGTCGCGGTGGACGATGCCCGCCTCGTGCGCGAAGTGCAGGGCATCGCACAGCTCGCACATGATGCGGACCGCTTCCTTGATGTCGAAGCGCTCGTTGGCGTCGAAGAAGTTCTTGAGCTCCTTGCCCTTGATGAACTCCATCACGATGTACGCGATGTCGCCTTCCTCGCCGAAGTCGTAAACCTGCACGATGTTGGCGTGGTTCAGGCGCGCGACGGCCTGGGCCTCGCGCACGAACCGCATCGAATACTCCTTGGCGGTGTCGGCGTCGAGCGCGCTCTTCAGGATGGTCTTGATCGCGACCGTGCGGTGCAGGCGCGGGTCGATGCCCGCGTACACCATGCCCATCGCCCCCTTGCCGAGGACGCGGTCGATGTCGTAGCGGCCGAGCCGCTTGATGTCAGGCGCAGCCGACACCGGCGGGGGGCTCCACGTGGCCTGCAAGCATCGGATTTTGCAATGGTTTCAGCACGGTTCTGGGCACGATGTCCGAATTGTAGATTATCTCGGCGGACCGGGTTGCTGACAAGGGCATTTGTCGCGCCCCGGCGTCACGTTCGCGACCCTCCGCCGTCCGGAATGTAACGTCGCGCCGGCCCCGAGGGGTCAGCGGATGGAGGGGCCGCGCGTCTCCGCGCGCGGCACCTCGACGCCCTGCTCCCGCGCCTTCTGGTACCACAGCAGCGCGGTGCCATAGTCCCGTTGCACCGCCGCCGTGCCCCTGTCGTAGATCTCGCCCAGCTTCTTCTGCGCCAGCCCGTGCCCGGACTCGCCGGCGGCAAGGTAGGCGTTGAACGCGGCCACTTCGTCGCCGCGGCGCTCCGCCGCCAGGCCGTCCCGGTAGCGGCGCTCGGCCTCCTCGCGCCCGAGCAGCGCCTTGGGAGCGCGCCCGGCGGGAGGGGTTGCCGGCGCCGGGGTCGCCAGCGCCGGCGCGGCGGCGGGCTTGGGCTCCGCCACCGCGGGCGCCGGCTTGACCGCGGTCAGGACGCGGACCTCCTGCATCGCATCCGCCGGCGACAGCGCCGCCATGGTTTCGCGGGGCGGAACAGCCAGCTGAGCGCCGACGCGCAGCTGGTTGATGTTGCCGCCGTGGAATGCCTCCGCATTGGCGCGGTACAGCGCCACCAGGACCTGGTTGAGGGTCACGCCCTCGGGGCGCAGGCGGCGCGCGACGGCGTAGAGGGTGTCGCCGCGCTTGACCTCATACGTTGCCGAAGTGGCTGCGGGGGCGGAGGCTGCAGGTTTCGCTTCCGGCGCTTGGGCGCCGGAAGCGACCGGGAAAAGCAGGGAAAGCGAAAGGACGAAAGGCCGCGCGAGCGAGGTCGTGGCGGTCACTCGCACGTGAACTCGAGCACGTCGGTCGCAGTGGCGCGCGACTGCCCGAAGGTGATCCAGCCCTTGCCGCGCAGGGTGAACTCCTCGCGGCGCAGCACGATTTCCTTGTCGCCCTCGACGGTGACGTAGGTGCCGTTGGCGCTGTGGTCGGTGAGGATGAACTTGTCGAGGCGGCGCTCGATCTTGCCGTGCGAGCGCGAGGCCATCTTGTCGCGCACCACCAGGTCGGCGCTCTGGTCGCGGCCCATGGAGACCGCGGTGCGCTCGTCCGACAGCAGGGTCTCGCCGCCCTGCAGCAGCAGGCGCAGCGAGGTCTTCTTGGGCTTCAGCACCGAGCGCGCCGCCGCCATGGTGGTGGCGTCCTCGCTCTGCTGCCACATCAGTTCGTAGGCCTCCACCGGCTCGGCCTTGCCCTTGACCGCGATCTGGCTGATCTTGCGCGTCGCGCTCTTCAGCATCGGCGACATCATCATCACCGTCTCGCGCGAGGTGATGATCTGGCCCTTCACCGCGACGTGCGACAGGCGCGAGGCGACGTTGACCGCGTCGCCGAAGATGTCGCCGTCCTTGTGCACCACCGGGCCGTAGAAGAAGCCGACCCGGATGCCGATCTTGGTGCCGCCCACCGGCAGCAGCTCGCTGATCGCGCTCTGCATCTCGATCGCGGCATCGGCCGCGGAGTCCGCGTCCGGGAAGGTGGACAGCACCTCGTCGCCGATGGTCTTGATGACCTTGCCCTTGGCGGCCTCGGTCTTCTGCCGCATCAGGACGATGCAGCGCTCGATGGCCGCGTGCGCGGCCTGGTCGCCGGCGGTCTCGTAAAGCTTGGTGCTGCCGCTGACGTCGGCGAACAGGACTGCGGCTTCGGGTTCGGTGGACATTCGGGTCGGGGCTGGATCCGGTCGGTGGCGCCGGGCTTAGCCGAACATGGCTTGCAGGATGCGGCGCGCGGGCGCCGGGTCGGCCTGGCCCATCTTGCGCGCCAGGCGCTCGACCGACAGGCAGCGGATCTGGTCCAGCGCCACCGACCGCGGCCGGGCGCGCACCGACACCACGCACCGGGTAGGCCAGTCGCGGCGGGTGGAGGTCAGCGGCGCCACGATGACGGTCTTCAGGACCCGGTTCATCTCGTCCGGGGACACCACCAGCACCGGCTGGCGCCCGGCGGGCGCCAGGTCGGCCAGGTAGATGTCGCCCTGCCGCGGGGTGGCGGAGCCCGGTGCCGGGGCGCTACTGGTCGCAGGCTTCGCCAAGCGGCACCCCTTTCAGCAGGTCCTCCCGCACTTCGCCGGCCCTGGCCGCCCGCAGTTTCTCCTCCCAGCCCGGGCGGGGGTTCTTCGCCCGGCCGGGCGAGATCACGATCGAGCGGGCGCGGACTTCGATGTCCACCGGGTCGCCGGCGTCCAGGCTGCAGCGGCGCAGCACGTCCTGCGGCAGCCGCACGCCCTTGGAATTGCCGATCGCCACGATTTTGCTCTGCATGGGCCCGATACGACGTAATTACCGCGTAATTATGCACCAAAAAAAACGGGGCGCTTGCGGCGCCCCGCGTTCGCGCACCCATTTTCACAGGGCGCGAGGGGTACGGTCGGGCCGGCGGGGCCTAGTTGCAGGCCTCGCCGTCGCGGCTCTCCGCGAAGCACTCCGGCGTGCCGATGCCGACGCCGGTCAGGCGGTGCGCCATCGGCGGGGCGGTGCTCACGTCCCCGGCGAAGCCGTACTCGACCTGCTCGGCCACGCTGTCGGTGCCGAAGGTGTTCGCCGCCTCGCCTGCGATCACCTGGGCCACCGAGCTCTGCGCCGTCTGCGACTGCTGCTGGGCGGCGGCCTGGGTCGTCGATTGCGCCCAGGAGCCGGGCGCCCCGAAGATGCCGACCGGCGCGGTGGAGTTGTTGGTCACCGATCCCGGCGGGTTTCCGGTGGAGCCGGCCATGAACGTGTACTGCGGCCCGGTGCCGTTGATCGTGATGGAATTGACGCCGGTCAGCAGGACGTCATTATTGATCTCCGCGACGGTGGTCAGGTTGACCGTCGGCGCCGCGATCGTGCCGGTGATGTCGTTGGCCGAGAGCACGGCGGAACCGGTCGCGGTGACGTTCAGGTTCAGCATGTTGGTATCGGTCAGCGAGACGTTCGTCGCCGTCGGCGCCGTCACCAGGCCGCCAAAGTCGTTGGCGCCGGTGAAGGTGATGCTGCCGGTGCCCACGTTGAACGTCGTCGTTCCCCCGACAGTCAGCGGACCGCCGCCGATCGAGTCGTTGCTCGTCGTGATGGACAGGTTGGTGCCGACCGTGGTGGTCCCGAACGTGAGCGCGTTGTTCGAGGCCAGCGTCAGGTCGTTGGCGTCCCTCAGGCTCACCGTGCCCGTGGTGTTCAGGGTGGTGGTCCCGGTGAAGTCGTTCAAGGCGTTGGTCGCCGTGATCGGGCCGTTGCCGGTGCTGGTGAAGGTCAGGTTGTTCGCGACCGTGATCTGGTCGTTGAAGGTCTGAGCACCGGTGGTGGTGACGTTGCCATTCAGCGCCAGCGTGCCGCCGGCGTCGGTCGTGATCGACGACAGCGCCTGCGTGGCACCGATGGTGCTGCCGAAGGTCGTCACGCCGGTACTGTTGATGGTCAGGGAGTTGTTCTCCGCAGCCTGGCTGTTGACCGCACCGGTGAGCGTCACGTTGCCCGCGCCGGCGGTGATGGAACTATTGCTGCCCACCGTGGTGGTTCCGGTGACCGCGAAGTTGCCGCCGTTGGTGACGTAGGCGCTGTTGAAGAAGACGTTGCCGTTGTACTGCTGGTTGCCGACGGTGGTGACGTCGGAGAGGGTAATTGTCTGGCCACCACCAGCGGTGACGGTGAGGGCGCCGGTCAGCGACATGTTAGTGAAGGATATGGCACCCGTATCGACAAAGATCGCGTTGTTGCCGGACACCACCGTGACTGCGCCGCCGAAGTCGTTGGAATTATCCAATGTGATGTCGTTGGCACCAGCGGTCAGGCTCGTGGTTCCCGCAATCGACAGATTGCCTGTATCCGTTATCGTGCCGCCTGCAATCGCGGTCAATCCCCCCCCGCCCGCAATGGACGAAGGGCCGATCGCGAGCGTCGTACCCGCGTTCAGCGTCACATTGCCCGCGGTCCGGGTCAGCGCCGCGATCGACATCGCCCCATCGGTGCGCAGCGACACGTCGCCCG
>CAZMDA010000056.1:0-24641 GCA_964564865.1 uncultured Bordetella sp.
AGAAGTACCAGGAGCGCTTCGAGAAGGAGCACGGCGTGAAGCTCGGCTTCATGTCCTTCTTCGTCAAGGCCGCGGTGCACGCGCTGAAGAAGTTCCCGCTGGTGAACGCCTCCATCGACGGCAACGACATCGTCTACCACGGCTACTACGACATCGGCGTCGCCGTGGGCAGCCCGCGCGGCCTGGTGGTGCCGATCCTGCGCGACGCCGACCAGCTGTCCTTCGCCGGCATCGAGAAGAAGATCGCCGAGTTCGGCAGGAAGGCCCAGGACGGCAAGCTCGCGCTGGAGGACCTCACCGGCGGCACCTTCTCCATCTCCAACGGCGGCGTGTTCGGCTCCATGCTGTCGACGCCGATCATCAACCCGCCGCAGTCGGCGATCCTCGGGGTGCACGCCACCAAGGAGCGCCCGGTGGTGGAGAACGGCCAGATCGTGATCCGGCCGATGAACTACCTGGCGCTGTCCTACGACCACCGCATCATCGACGGCCGGGAGGCGGTGCTGTCGCTGGTGGCGATGAAAGAGGCGCTCGAGGACCCGGCGCGCCTGGCGCTCGAGATCTGAGATGAAGTCCTTCGACGTGGTGGTGATCGGCGGCGGCCCCGGCGGCTACATCGCCGCGATTCGCGCCGCGCAGCTGGGCCTGTCCGTCGCCTGCATCGACGAGGCAAAGGGCGCGGAGGGCAGGCCGGCGCTGGGCGGCACCTGCACCAACGTCGGCTGCATCCCCTCCAAGGCGCTGCTGCAGTCCTCCGAGAACTACGAGCAGGCCGGCCACCACTTCGCCGACCACGGCGTGAAGGTGAAGGGCCTGGAACTCGACCTGAAGACCATGCTCGGGCGCAAGGACAAGGTCGTCAGGCAGAACAACGACGGCATCGCCTACCTGTTCAAGAAGAACAAGGTCGCGTTCTTCCACGGCCGCGGCAGCTTCAGGAGCCCGAGCGAGGTCGTGGTCGGCGACGAGACGCTGGGCGCGAAGAACGTCATCGTCGCCACCGGCTCGAGTCCGCGCGCGCTGCCGGGCGCCGAGTTCGACGAGAAGCTGATCCTCAGCAATACCGGCGCCCTCGCCATCCCCGAGGTGCCCAAGCGCCTGGGCGTCATCGGCGCCGGCGTGATCGGCCTGGAAATGGGCAGCGTCTGGCGGCGGCTGGGCGCGGAGGTGACGATCCTGGAGGCGTTGCCGGGGCTGCTCGGGGCGGCCGACGAGTCCATCGCGAAGGAAGCCCTGAAGGTCTTCCTCAAGCAGGGCCTGAAGATGGAGTTCGGCGTCGCCATCTCGAAGGTGTCCTCCGGCAAGGGCGTCAAGGTCGACTACAAGGCCGCGGACGGCGGCGCCAAGACGCTGGACGTGGACCGGCTGATCGTGTCCATCGGCCGGACCGCGAACACCGCCGGACTGAACGCCGAGGCCGCGGGCCTCAGGCTCGACCGGGGCTTCATCGCGGTGGACGGCGATTGCCGCACCGGCGTGCCGGGCGTCTGGGCCATCGGCGACGTGGTGCGCGGGCCGATGCTGGCGCACAAGGCCGAGGAAGAGGGCGTGGCGGTGGCCGAGCGCATCGCGGGGCAGAAGCCCCACGTCAACTTCAACACCATCCCGTGGGTGATCTACACCTCGCCCGAGATCGCCTGGGTCGGCAAGACCGAGCAGCAGCTGCGGTCCGAAGGCGTCGAGTACCGCGCCGGCACGTTCCCGTTCTCCGCCAACGCCCGCGCGCGGGCCCTGGGCGACACCACCGGGCTGGTGAAATTCCTCGCCCACGCGAAGACCGACGAGATCCTCGGCGTGCACATCATCGGCCCGATGGCGTCGGAGCTGATCTCGGAAGCGGTGGTGGCGATGGAGTTCCGCGGCTCCAGCCAGGACATCGGCATGATCTGCCACGCGCACCCGTCGCTGTCCGAGGCGATGAAGGACGCGGCGCTGGCGGTTGACCGACGCGCGCTCAACATATGAGCGCGCGTCCTGTTGTCGCGCTGAACATCTGAGCGCCACCCTCCGGGGCATGCTGTGGATGGTCGCCACCGGCGTGCTGTTCACGGTCCTCAACGCCATCCTGAAGAAGGTGGCCGAGGAGCTGGATCCCTGGGTGGTGGGCTGGCTGCGCTACCTGCTGGGCGGCCTCGCCATGCTGCCGGCGGTTCTGCGCGGCGGGCTCTCGGGCGCGCGGCGCGCGCGCCACGGCGTCCAGCTGCTGCGCGGGGCGCTGCACACCGCCGGCCTGGTGCTGTGGTTCGCGGCGGTACCGCTGATCTCGCTGGACGAGCTCACCGCGATCAGCTTCAGCGTGCCGCTGTTCATCTGCGTCGGCGCGGTGCTGTTCCTGCACGAGCGCATGACCGCGGCGCGCTGGGCGGCGGTGCTGCTGGGCTTCGGCGGCGTGCTGCTGGTGGTGCGGCCCTGGGAGATGGCCGCCGGCGGCAGCGGCCTGTCGGCCGGCACGCTGCTGATGCTCGCCTCGGCGCCGCTGTTCGCCGCCAGCTTCCTCGTCGCCAAGCTGCTGACCCGGACCGACCGGCCGGACGTGATCGTGCTCTGGCAGCATGCCTGGGTCGCGGCCCTGTTCCTGCCCTTCGCGCTCGCGGGCTGGGCGGCGCCGAGCCCCGGGCAATGGGCCTGGCTGGTGCTGTGCGGGCTGCTCGGCGCCGCGGGCCACTACTGCAACACCCGGGCGATGCATGTCGCCGACATCTCCGCCACGCAATCGGTGAAGTTCCTCGAGCTGGTCTGGGCGGCGCTGCTGGGGCTGGCGATCTTCGGCAGCTGGCCCACGGCCTGGACCCTGGCCGGCGGCGCGGTGATCCTGGTGAGCACCCTGTGGCTGGCGCGGCGCGAGGCGCGGGGGACGTGAGGGCATGACGGACGTCGTCACCGCCTACCGGGAGAGCCTCGCCACGCGCGGCTTCGTCGCCGACCCCTCGCAATGGCGCGCGGTCGAGCGCCTGCAGCGCCTGTTCGAGGAATGGAGCGCCTACAAGGCGCGCCGCAGCAACGCGCTCAAGCGCATGCTGGTGAAGCCGCCGCTGCCCCGGGGCGTGTACCTGTGGGGCTCGGTGGGCCGGGGAAAGAGCTTCCTGATGGACGCCTTCTACCGCTGCGTGCCGCTGGTGCGCAAGCGCCGGGTGCATTTCCACCACTTCATGCGCGAGATCCACCGCGAGCTGGACCAGCTGAAGGGCACCGAGGACCCGCTGGCGGCGGCGGCCGAGCGCACCGCGCGCCGCTACCGCCTCATCTGCTTCGACGAGTTCCACGTCTCGGACATCGCCGACGCGCTGATCCTGGGGCGCTTCCTCGAGCAGGTGATGGACCGCGGCGTGCAGTTCGTCATGACCAGCAACTACCACCCCGACAAGCTCTACCCGCACGGGCTGCAGCGCGAGCGCTTTCTGCCCGCGATCGCGCTGCTGAAGTCCAGGCTGGACGTGGTCGAGGTGGACAACGGCACCGACTACCGGCGGCTGAAGATGGAGAAGCTGCGCGTCTACCACACCGGCCCCGGGGGCGAGGCGGAGATGGAGCGGATCTTCGCCGAGCTGAAGGACGTCGAGGCGGAGAGCCAGCCGCTGGACGTGGAGGGGCGCCGGATCCCCTACCGCCGGCGCGCCGGCGGCCTGGTGTGGTTCGATTTTGCCGCGCTGTGCGGCGGACCGCGCTCCTATGCGGACTACGTGGACCTGGCCCGGCGCTTCCATACCGTGATGCTCTCCGGCGTGCCGCGCATGGGACCGGGCAACGCGGACGCGGCGCGGCGTTTTACCTGGCTGGTGGATGTGTTCTACGATGACCATGTGAAACTGGTGGTTGCAGCCGAGGCGACTCCCGACGAGCTGTTCACGGACGGAGGCAAGGAGAAGACGGCGCTGGCCGAGTTCCAGCGCACCGCCAGCCGCCTGACCGAGATGCAGTCGGCGGCGTACCTGCAGGCGGAACGCGTCACCAGGTAAGGGAGGAGGCAGGCATGGCCGGGTCGCTGCAGGAGGCGACGGTCGCGGCGCTCAGGACCCACCCGCCGTTCGACCAGATGGGGTCGAAGTCGCTGGGCTTCCTCGCCGCGCGCCTGCAGCTCGCCTACTACCCGCGCGGCACGGTCATCGTCGCGCCGGAATCCGGCGTGGTGCAGCGCCTGCACATCCTGAAGCAGGGCCGGGTGCGGGGCGGCGCCTCGAGCACGCCCGGCACCGTGGACGTGGTGATGGGGCCGGGGGAATGCTTCCCGCTGGGGGCCATGGTGGGCAAGCGCGCCACGGTGTATGCCTACCGCGCCGACGAGGACAGCTTCTGCTGGGAGCTGGCGGCGGCGGATTTCGACAAGGTGATGGCGCGCAGCGCCCGCTTCCGCGCCTTCTGCACCAGCCACCTCGCGATGCTGGTGGCGCAATCGCACAGCGCGCTGCGCGCGGACGCCGGCGAGAGCGTGGCCGGCGGCATGCTGCGGCCGCTGCGCGAGGTGATCTCGCGCGCGCCGCTCGCCTGCCCGCCCGGCACGCCGGTGCGCGAGGTGCTGCGGACCATGCACGACCAGCGCGTCGGCTCCATGGTGATCGCGCAGGACGGCGTGCCCCTGGGCATCTTCACCGTGCCGGACGTGCTGAGCCGCGTGGCGCTGCCGCAGGCGGATGTGTCCGCGCCCATCTCGGGGGTCATGTCCGGCAACGTCGTCTCGCTGGAGGAGGACGCGCCGGTGGTGGACGCGGCGCTCGCCATGGTCCGCCACGGCATTCGCCACGTGGTGGTGACGCGCGACGGGCGCCTGGCCGGGGTCATCTCCGAGCGCGACCTGTTCGGCATGCAGCGCACCAGCCTGCGGCGCATCGTCGAGCGCGTGCGGGCCGCGGCCAGCGTGCCGCAGCTCGCCGAGGCGGCCGGCGACGTGCGCGCGCTGGCGCGGGCGCTGCTCGCGCAGGGCGTGGGCGCCGAGCAGCTCACGCAGATGACCTGCGCGCTCAACGACAGCATCGCGCAGCGCGTGCTGGAACTCGTCCTGCCGCGGGAAGGCCTGCCCGGGGAGTGGTGCTGGCTCGCCCTGGGCAGCGAAGGGCGCCTGGAGCAGACGCTCGCCACCGACCAGGACAACGCGCTCGTCTTCTCGCCGGCGGCAGGTGACATCGAAGCCGCGCGCCAGCGCTTCCTCGCGTTCGCCCGGGACGCGAACGCGGCGCTGGACGCCTGCGGCTTCCCTCTGTGCAAGGGCGACATCATGGCGCGCAACCCGAAGTGGTGCCTGACGCCCGATGAATGGCGCGCGCTGTTCGCCGGCTGGATCCGCCACCCGCAGCCCGAGGCGCTCCTGAACGCGGCGATCTTCTTTGATTTCCGCGCGCTCGCGGGCGAGGCGCGCCTGGCCGGCGAGCTGCGCGACGGCGTGCTGCAGCAGGCCGCGGCCAATGCCGCGTTCCGCCGCGCGCTCGCCGAGACCGCGATCCGCGTCAAGCCGCCGCTGGGATTGCTGCGCGACTTCGCGCCCGATGCCTCGGAGGCGTTCCCGGGCACGCTGGACCTGAAGGGCTATGGCGCGCGGCCCATCGTGGACGCGGCGCGGATGCTGGCGCTGGCGCACGGCGTGGCGGCCACCTCCACCGCCGCGCGCATCCGCGCCGTGGCGGCCCTGGGCGTGCTGCCGCAGGCCGAGGCCGCCGCGCTGGTGGATGCCTTCCACTTCGTCCAGATGCTGCGCCTGCGGCGGCAGTACCTGGAGTCGAATGTCCCGGCGGGCGCGGAGAACCGGGTCGACCCCGAGCGCCTGAATGCCATCGACCGCCGGATCCTGAAGGAGGCGTTCCGCCAGGCGCTCGTCCTGCAGGAGCGCCTCAAGCTGGATTACGCGCTTTGATCGGGTCGCTCGCCCGCCTGCTGGGCTGGGGCGCCGGGCAGGGTGCCGCGCATCCCCGGGCGATGCGATGGGTGGTGCTGGATTGCGAGTCGAGCGGGCTGGATCCGGAACGCGACCGGCTGCTGTCGCTGGGGGCGGTGGCGGTGCGCGGCGGCAGGATCGACCACGCCGACAGCTTCAGCGCGGTCCTGCGCCAGGCCGAGGCGAGCGCGGCGCCGAACATCCTCGTCCACGGCATCGGCGGCGATGCGCAACGCGCCGGCCGCGATCCGGGCGAGGCGCTGGGCGAGTTCCAGCGCTATGCGGGCGGCAGTCCCGCGGTGGCGTTCCATGCTGCGTTCGACCGGACATTGCTGCGACGCGCCATGCCGGGCTGGAGGCCGCGCTGGCTGGACCTCGCCCAGCTCGCGCCGGCCCTGTTCCCTGGACAGGCGAAATCCTGCAAGTCGCTGGACGATTGGCTCGCGGCCTTCGCCATCTCGCATCCGGAGCGACACGACGCGCTGGCCGATGCCTACGCCACCGCGCAGCTGTTGCTGGTCGCGCTGGCCGAGGCCGAGCGGCAGGGAATCGCCACCGCGCGCGACCTGGAATCGGCCGAACGCAGCCGGCGCTGGCTTGGCTAGAATCAGCCATGGACAAATTCAAGGCTTTCCTCATCACCCAGCAGGACAAGGGCGTGAAGGCGGAGTTCACGCAACTGTCCCTCGACGAACTCGACCCGGGCGAAGTCGTGGTCCGCGTCGCCTACTCGGACGTCAACTACAAGGACGCGCTCGCCGCCACCGGCAAGGGCCGGATCCTGCTGCGGCCCAGCTGCGTCGGCGGCATCGACCTCGCCGGCACGGTGGTGTCCTCCACGGACCCCGCCTTCGCCAAGGGCGACGCGGTGCTCGCGGTCGGGCACGAGATCGGCGTCAAGCACCACGGCGGCTACGCGGAGTACGCGCGCATCCCGGCGCGCTGGGCGGTGAAGCTGCCCAAGGGCATGACGCTGTGGGAAGCGATGGCCTTCGGCACCGCCGGCTACACCGCGGGCCTGGCGATCGTGAAGATGGAGCACAACGGCCTGCACCCCGCGGGCGGGCCGGTGATCGTCAACGGCGCCACCGGCGGGGTGGGTTCCATCGCCATCGCCGCGCTGGCGAAGCTGGGCTACCACGTGGTCGCGCTTACGGGGAAGGCGGAGCAGGGCGACTACCTGAAGGGCTTGGGCGCGAAGGAGATCAAGCTGCGCAGCGAGCTGGACCTGGCGAAGATCCGGCCGCTGGACAAGGCCACCTGGCAGGGCGCGGTGGACAACCTGGGCGGCGAGGTGCTCGCCTGGATGGCGAGCACCATGAAGTTCAACGGCGTCATCGCCTCGATCGGCCTCGCCGCCAGCCACAAGCTGGAGACCACCGTGATGCCGTTCATCCTGCGCGGCGCCATGCTGCTGGGGATCAATTCCACGGACGCGCCGAGTCCCGAGCTGGAGCGCAGGGTGTGGGACCGCCTCGGTTCGGACATGAAGCCGGCGGGGTTGAAGCAGATGGCGCGGACCATCCCCTTCGCCGAGCTGCCGACGGTGTTCGACGACTACATCAACGCCAAGGTGACCGGCCGCATCGTGGTGGACCTGAACGCGTGAGGCGCGCATGAGCACGTACAAGGAGTTCCACGCCCGGTCGCTGAAGGACCGCGACGCCTTCTGGACCGAAGAAGCGAAGCGCATCGACTGGCACAAGCCGTTCACGAAGGTGCTGGATTACTCGCGGCCGCCGTTCGCGAAGTGGTTCGTCGGCGGCGAGACCAACCTGTGCCACAACGCCGTGGACCGGCATCTCGCGCCGCGCGGCGAGCAGAAGGCGCTGGTGTGGATCTCCACCGAGGTGGACCGGGAGCAGTCCTTCACCTACCGCCAGCTGCACGCCGAGGTGAACCGCGTCGCGGCGATGATGCAGGCGCTGGGCGTGGGCCGCGGCGACCGCGTCATCATCTACATGCCGAACACGCCCGAAGCCGTGTTCGCCATCCTCGCCTGCGCGAGGATCGGCGCCATCCACTCGGTGGTGTTCGGCGGCTTCGCCGCCGCCAGCCTCGCCGCGCGCATCGACGACGCGAAGCCGAAGCTGATGGTGACCGCCGACGGCGGCAGCAGGATGGGGAAAGTCGTGCCCTACAAGCCGCTGGTGGACGAATCCATCCGCTTGTCCAGGTTCCCGCCGGCGAAGGTGCTGATCCTCAAGCGCGGCCTGGATCCGTCCATGCCCTCGGTCCCGCAGCGCGACGTGGACTGGGCGACGCTGGCGAAGCAGCACGAGGGCGCCACGGTGCCCTGCGCCTGGCTGGAATCGAGCGAGCCGTCCTACATCCTCTACACCTCCGGCACCACCGGCAAGCCCAAGGGCGTGCAGCGCGACGTCGGCGGCCATGCGGTGGCGATGGCGGCCTCGATGCAGCACATCTATTGCGGCGGGCCGGGCGAGGCGATCTTCACCACCTCGGACATCGGCTGGGCGGTGGGCCACTCCTACATCATCTACGGCCCGCTCATCGCCGGCATGACCACCATCATCTACGAAGGCGTGCCGGTGCGGCCGGACGCCGGGGTGTGGTGGAAGATCGTGCAGGACCACAAGGTGGCGGTGATGTTCTCGGCGCCCACCGCGATCCGGGTGCTGAAGAAGCACGACGTCGCCTGGTTGAAGAAGTACGACCTGTCCACGCTCAAGCACCTGTTCCTGGCCGGCGAGCCGCTGGACGAGCCCACGCATGCGTGGATCTCGCAGGGCCTCGGCAAGCCGGTAATCGACCACTACTGGCAGACCGAGACCGGCTGGCCGGTGCTCACCTCGCTGCCCGGGGTGGAGAAGACGCCGATCAAGTTCGGCAGCCCGTCCTTCCCCGCCTACGGCTACGACCTCAAGCTGCTGCGCGAGTCGGACGCCAGCGTCGCCGGCGCGGACGAGAAGGCCGTGGTGGTGGTCGAGCCGCCGCTGCCGCCGGGCTGCATGAGCACGCTGTGGGGCGACGACGAGCGCTTCGTCAAGACTTACTTCTCCATGTTCCCCGGCCAGCTGTTATATGCGACGTTCGACTGGGGCATCCGGGACAAGGACGGCTACTACTTCATCCTCGGTCGCACCGACGACGTCATCAACGTCGCCGGCCACCGCCTCGGCACGCGCGAGATCGAGGAGGCGGTGAACATGCACCCGGGCATCGCCGAATGCGCGGTGGTCGGGGTCGCGGACCAGTTGAAGGGCCAGTTGCCGATGGCCTTTGCGGTGCTGAAGGACCCGGCGCAGGCCGCCACGCCGGAAGGGCGCCTGAAGATGGAAGGCGAGGTGATGCAGACGGTGAACCAGCAACTGGGCGCCATCGGCCGGCCCGGGCGCGTATTCTTCGTCACGCTCCTGCCCAAGACGCGCTCGGGCAAGGTGCTGCGGCGCTCGATCGCCGCGCTCGCCGAAGGGCGCGACCCGGGGGACCTCACCACCATCGAGGACCCGGGCGCGCTGCAGCAGATCAAGGACTGCCTGGGAGTGAAATGAAGACCCCATGAAGACACGCTCCGAACTGACCCTGGAGGATTGCCGCAGGATCGCCGCCGCGGCGCAGGCCGAGGCGCGGCGGAACAGCTGGAACGTGGCGATCGCGATCCTCGACGACGGCGGCCACCTGCTGCATTTCGAGCGCATGGACGGCGCCACGCCCGCCAACGCGGCGATCGCGGTGGAGAAGGGCCGCACCGCGGCGCTCTCGCGCCGCTCGAGCGGCACCTGGGAGGAGATCGTCAAGGGCGGACGCACCGCGATGCTGAAGATGCCGGGGATCCTGCCGGTACAGGGCGGCCTGCCGGTCGTCGTAGACGGGACCTGCATCGGCGCGGTCGGCGTCTCGGGCGTGCAGTCGCAGCAGGACGAACAGATCGCGCAGGCGGGGATCGATGTCCTTTTGAAGTGACGGAGTACCCAATGGAGGAGGAGACGATGAACAAGGTGGATGCTGGGAGGCGTTCGGTACTGGGTGGCATGCTGGCCCTGGGCGGCGCGCTCGCCCTGGGCGGCTGTGGCACGGCGATGTCGCCGGGGGCGGGCACCGGTGGCAGCGCAAGGCTGGCCGGGGGGCGCGCCTCGGTGCGTTGGCTGGGCGGCGGCGTGGTGGAACTGGCCACGCCGGACTACAAGCAGATCGCCTTCGGCGACGCCTGGATCTGGAACAACGCGGGCTGGACGCGCTTCAACGTCGCCAAGCCCGCGGAGTACGCCACCAAGGAAGGCTTCGCGCGCTACATTGCCGGCAAGAACCCGGAGGCGGTCTACACGCTCCTCACGCACGACCACGGCGACCACATCGGCGACTACTTCGAGATGCTGAAGGTGCTGGTGGACGCCAACGTGCCGGTCAAGACCGCGGGCCAGAGCGACCTGATGCGCAAGGGCCTGGTGCCGGACTTCAAGAAGGCCGGCCTCGATCCGGCCAAGGTGGTGGTCAACAACGGCGCCGGCATGAACTTCGGCGGCGCCGGCGTGCACGGCGCCATGACCGCGCGCCTGGTGCCCGCGGTGCACTCGACCCTGGCGGCGTATCCCGCGGCCGGGTTCATGCTCGACATCGGCGGCGTGCGCGTCTACATCAGCGGCGACACCGACCTGTTCGGCGAGATGAAGACCCTGGGCGAGCGCTACCAGCCCAACGTCGCCATCGTGTGCGTCGGCAACGGCCCCTTCACCATGGGGCCGGAGGAAGCCGCGCGCGCCTGCCAGTGGCTGGGCGTGCAGCACGCGATCCCGGTGCATTATGCGCACAACCCGTTCGTGAAGGGCGTCGAGGCGGGCGAGCAGTTCCGCAACGCGCTGGCGCAGATCGCGCCGAACGTGCAGGTGACGCTGATGAAGCCGGGCGAGACGCGGCCGATCACGAGCTGAGCGGCATCCGCAGGATGTAACCGATCGGTTACATCCTGGCCTGGCTAGGGCAGCGCGATGACCTTGTCGCGCAGCAGCGCGTCGATGTCGGCGTCGCTGTAGCCCATGCCCGCGAGCAGTTCGCGCGCGCCCTCGCCGATGGCTGGCGGGTCGCTGCGCTTGGGCAGGCGCTCGCCGTCCAGCGCCAGGGGCAGGGTGGGCGCGTGGAAGCGCCCGCCGCCCGGGACCTGCGTGTCCAGCAGGCCGCCGGAGGCCTTGAGGTGCGGGTCCTCCAGCAGGTCCCAGGGCTTCGAGATCGGCGCGTAGGGCAGGCCGATGGCCTCCAGCTTGGCGATCAGCTCGGCCCGGGTGTAGCGCTTCAGCACCTCGGCCAGGCGCGGCAGCATCCAGCCGCGCTCCTTCACGCGCGCGCCGTTGCTGGCGAGGCGCGGATCGGCCGCGAGCTCGGGCAGGTCGAAGGCCTTGCAGAAGATCGCCCACTGGGTGTCGGTGACGACGCCGACGAACAGGCGCGCATCCCCGCCGTCCGTGTCCGCGGTCTCGAAGATGTCGTACACGCCCCAGGCCGGGCGCTTCACCGACATCGGCGGCGGCGCCTCGCCGGTGAGCTCGAACTGCGCCATGTGCTGCGCCACCAGGAAGGCCACGCTCTCGAACAGCGCGCTCGTCACCCGGCGCCCGCGCCCGGTGCGCTCGCGCTCGCGCAGCGCGGCGAGGATCCCCACCGCGGCGAAGGTGCCGCCCATGATGTCCACCACCGAGGAGCCGGCGCGCAAGGGGCGCTCGGGCAGCCCGGTCATGTAGGCCAGGCCACCCATCATCTGCACCACCTCGTCCAGCGCCGCGCGGTGCTCGTAGGGCCCGTCGAGGAACCCCTTCATGGAGCAGTAGACCAGGCGCGGGTTGCGCTGCGCCAGCGCCTCGTGGCCCAGGCCCAGCTTGTCGAGGGCCCCGGGGCGGAAGTTCTCGGTGAGCACGTCGGCCTGGTCCAGCAGCTTGAGCACGATCTCGCGCCCCTTCGGGGACTTGAGGTCCACGCCGAGGCTCTTCTTGTTGCGGTTGAACACCGGGAAGAAGCCGGCGCCGGCGGCCTGCAGCCGGCGCGTGTTGTCGCCTTCGAGGGGCTCGACCTTGATCACCTCGGCGCCCAGGTCCGCCAGCACGAGCCCGCAGGACGGGCCCATGACCATGTGGGCAAACTCGACGACCCTTACTCCATCAAGCGGCAGCACGGAACCCCTTGGGCACGCCGGCGAGCGCCATGTGGCCGTACACCGGCTCGCCGGGAATGGCGGCGGTCATCATCTTCCGCGCAGCCATGAGCTTGTCCAGGTCGATGCCGGTGGGCACGCCCATGCTCTCGAACATGAACACCAGGTCCTCGGTGATGACGTTGCCGCTCGCGCCGGGCGCGAACGGGCATCCGCCCAGGCCGCCGAGCGACGAATCGAAATGGCGCACGCCTTCCTCGTAGGCGGCGAGCGCGTTGGCCAGGCCCAGGCCGCGGGTGTTGTGCAGGTGCGCGGCCTCCAGCTTGGCGCCGATGGCGGCGCGCACGCGGCGGAACACGCGCCGGATCTGCGCCGGGTTGGCGTAGCCCACGGTGTCGGCGAGCGCGACGCAGTCGCAGCCGGCCTCGGCGAGCAGGGTGGCGAACTTCACCACGTCGTCCTCGGGCACCTCGCCCTGCATGGTGCAGCCGAAGGCGGTGGACACCGCGCCCTCGATCAGCGTGGGCTTGCCGGAGGCGTCGCGCGCTTCGACGCAGGCCTTCACCTGCCCGATCATGTCTTCCGGTGACATGCGCACGTTGGCCTCGCTGTGCTTGCGCGAGGCGGACACCGGGAAGGTGACCTTGTGCGCGCCGGCCTCGACCGCGCGCAGGTAGCCCTTCAGGTTGGGCGCGAGCGCCACGACGCGGATGCCGGGGATGGCGAGCGCGTGCTTCACGATCTCGCCGGTGTCGGCCATCGCCGGGATGAGCTTCGGCGGCACGAAGGAGCCGACCTCGATCTCCTCCAGGCCGGCCTCCGCCAACGCGCTGATCCAGCGCTTCTTCGCCTCGGTGGGCATCAGCTGGTGGGCGTTCTGCAGCCCGTCGCGCGGGCCGACTTCGCAGATGTGGACTTGTCGCATGGGAGAACCTCCGGGCGCTATTTTAAGCGGTCGGTGGTTCAGTACCGTTCCGGATGGCGAGCCATGGAGGCGCTGATGTGCGACTGGATCCGGGCGAGGTCCCGCTCGTAGTCCCCGGTGGCCGTGAACGACGGCCCGAGGCGGATGACCTTGTGCTGGTAGTCGAAGCTGACCAGCACCACCGGCACGCCCGCCGCCCGCGCGATGCGGTGGAATCCCGATTTCCAGCGCTCGACCTTCGAGCGCGTGCCCTCGGGAGTGATGACCAGCACCAGCTGCTCGCGTGCGCTGAAGATGCGCACCGTCTGGTCCACGAAATCGGATGCGGCCGACCGGTTGACCGGGACGCCGCCCAGCGCCCGCAGGACCGCGCCCAGCGGCCACCAGAAAATGGAATGCTTGGCGATGAACCGGCAGGCGAGGCGCAGCGCGAACTTGGCCATCAGGCCGACCGGGACGTCCCAGTTCGACGTGTGCGGCGCCACGATCATCACGAACTTCGGCACGTCCGGGAAGCCGCCTTCGATGTTCTCGAGGCGCCAGCCGGTGAGCGCCAGCATGCGGCGGCCGAACGCGGCGACTAGGGGGCCGTGCGTGCGGGGAATGGCGGGCGGGAGCTGCGGGATGTCGCTCATGCGCGCGGCTCCTTGTCCGGCGGCCCGGGGATTCCCGTTCAAGCCGCCGTGACGGGAATCTTCAGCTCGACGATCTTCCTCGACCACTCCGCCGGCCCGGTGTTGTGCACCGAGCTGCCGCTGGAATCCACCGCCACGGTCACCGGCATGTCCTCGACCACGAACTCGTGGATCGCCTCCATGCCGAGGTCGGCGAAGGCGAGCACCTTCGATTGGCGGATCGCTTTCGCGACGAGGTAAGCGGCGCCGCCCACCGCCATCAGGTAGGCGGCCTTGTGCTTGCGGATCGCCTCGAGCGCCGCCGGGCCGCGCTCGGCCTTGCCCACCATGCCGATGAGGCCGGTCTTCTCCAGCATCAGGTCGGTGAACTTGTCCATGCGCGTGGCGGTGGTCGGGCCGGCGGGACCGATGACTTCGTCGCGCACCGCGTCCACCGGTCCGACGTAGTAGATGACGCGGTTGGTGAAGTCCACCGGCAGCTTCTCCCCCTTCGCCAGCATGTCCTGGATGCGCTTGTGCGCGGCGTCGCGGCCGGTGAGGAGCTTGCCCGACAGCAGCAGGCGCTGGCCCGGCTTCCAGGCGGCCACCTCGGCGCGGGTCAGCGTGTCCAGGTTGACGCGGGTGGAGTTCGCGTCCGGCGTCCAGGTCACGGCCGGCCAATCGGAGAGCTTCGGCACCGCGAACGACGCCGGCCCGGACCCGTCCAGCGTGAAGTGCGCATGCCGGGTCGCGGCGCAGTTCGGGATCATCGCCACCGGCTTGTTCGCCGCGTGCGTGGGGTAGTGCAGGATCTTGACGTCCAGCACGGTGGACAGGCCGCCCAGGCCCTGCGCGCCGATGCCCAGGGCGTTCACCTTGTCGTAGAGCTCGATGCGCAGCTCCTCGTACTTGTCCTTCGGCCCGCGGGCCTTCAGCTCCGCCATGTCGATCTCGCCCATCAGGGCTTCCTTGGCCATCACCATCGCCTTCTCCGCGGTGCCGCCGATGCCGATGCCCAGCATCCCGGGCGGGCACCAGCCCGCGCCCATGGTGGGCACGGTCTTCAGCACCCAGTCCACCAGCGAGTCGGACGGGTTGAGCATGGCGAACTTGGATTTCGCCTCCGAGCCGCCGCCCTTGGCGGCGACATCGACCGAGACCTTGTTCCCCGGAACCATCTGGACGTGGATCACCGCCGGGGTGTTGTCCTTCGTGCTGCGGCGCGCGAACTGGGGATCCTCCAGCACCGAGGCGCGCAGCGGGTTGTCCGGGTTCAGGTAGCCGCGGCGCACGCCTTCGTTGACCGCCGCGTCCAGCCCGTCATTGAACCCCTCGAAGCGCGCGTCCATGCCGACCTTGAGGAACACGTTGACGATGCCGGTGTCCTGGCAGATCGGCCGGTGGCCCTCGGCGCACAGGCGCGAGTTGGTGAGGATCTGCGCGATGGCGTCCTTGGCCGCCGGCGACTGCTCGCGCTCGTAGGCGCGGCCGAGGGCGCGGATGTAGTCCACCGGGTGGTAGTAGGAGATGAACTGCAGCGCGTCGGCGACGCTCTGCACCAGGTGCTCGCGCTGGATGGCGGCCATCAGTGGCTCCCCTGGCCCTGCGGCGCGGCATGCGCCATCAGGCGGTCGCTGTAGGCGATGGCGATGGCCGAGAACAGGAACGTGATGTGGATCACCGTCTGCGCCACCAGCGTCTTCTCGTCGTAGGCGGCCGCGTTGATGAAGGTCTTGAGCAGGTGGATCGAGGAGATGCCGATGATCGCCGTCGCCAGCTTCACCTTGAGCACCGAGGCGTTGACGTGCGAGAGCCACTCGGGCTGGTCCGGGTGCGCTTCCAGGTGCATGCGCGAGACGAAGGTCTCGTAGCCGCCGACGATGACCATGATGAGCAGGTTGGAGATCATGACGACGTCGATCAGGCCCAGCACCACCAGCATGATGACCGTCTCGGTGAGCTTGTCCGGGCGCTCGACGCCGGCCACCGTGACCGCGTCCAGCACGTGGCCCAGCGCGCTCGCGTTGCCGAACGCCGCGAGCAGCAGGTAGTAGAGCTCCTGCCAGAACAGCCAGACGTAGATGCCCTGGGCGACGATCAGGCCGAGGTACAGCGGCAGCTGCAGCCAGCGGCTGGCGAAGATGAGCGAGGGAAGCGGGCGCAGGGCGCGGGCTTCGGAGGGCTGTTTCATGGGGCGGCGTTGCCTTTACAGGGTGCGGATTTGGTGATTGTATTCGCGTAAGCGAGGTGTAAGCACGCCCCCTGCAAAATCGCATCCCGAAGGAGGAAACCGGCATGTCCGCAGGCATCGAAACCGTTCTCACCGAGACGCGCGTCTTCCCGCCGTCGGCCGACTTCGTCCGCCAGGCCAACATCTCCGGCATGGACGCCTACCGCAAGCTGGTGGCGGAGGCGGAGAAGGACTTCCAGGGCTACTGGGGGCGCCTGGCGAAGCAGGAACTGCTCTGGCGCAAGCCCTTCACCCAGGTGCTGGACGAATCGAAGGCGCCGTTCTTCCGCTGGTACCACGACGGCGAGCTGAACGCGTCGTACAACTGCCTCGACCGGCACCTGAAGTCGCAACCGGACAAGACTGCGATCATCTTCGAGGCCGACGACGGCAAGGTGACGCGCATCACCTACCAGGCGCTGTACCACGAGGTGTGCCGGTTCGCCAACGCCCTCAAGGCGCGCGGCATCAAGCTGGGCGACCGGGTCCTCGTCTACATGCCGATGTCCATCCAGGCGGTGGTGGCGATGCAGGCCTGCGCCAGGATCGGGGCGACCCATTCCGTGGTGTTCGGCGGCTTCTCCGCCAAGAGCGTGCAGGAACGCATCGTGGACGCGGGCGCGGTGGCGGTGATCACCGCCGACGGCCAGTTCCGCGGCGGCAAGGAGATCCCGTTGAAGCCGGTGGTGGACGAGGGCCTGGCGATGGGCGGCTGCGAGGCGATCCGCACCGTGATCGTCTACCGGCGCTCCGGCAGCCCGGTGCCGATGAGCGCCGGCCGCGACCTGTGGTGGGAGGAGGCGGTGAAGGGGCAGCCCGACAGCTGCGAGCCGGCGTGGGTCAACGCCGAGCATCCGCTGTTCATCCTCTACACCTCCGGGTCCACCGGCAAGCCCAAGGGCATCCAGCACTCCACCGCCGGGTACCTGCTGTGGACCATCCTCACCATGAAGTGGACCTTCGACTACAAGGCCTCGGACGTGTTCTGGTGCACCGCCGACGTGGGCTGGGTCACCGGCCATTCCTACGTCTGCTACGGGCCGCTCGCGGTGGGCGCCACCGAGATCATCTTCGAGGGCGTGCCGACCTATCCGGACGCCGGCCGCTTCTGGAAGATGATCCAGGACCACAAGTGCTCGGTGTTCTACACCGCGCCGACGGCGATCCGGTCCCTGATCAAGGCGGGGGGCGACCTGCCGAAGAAGTACGACCTGTCGAGCCTCAGGATCCTGGGCACCGTGGGCGAGCCGATCAACCCGGAGGCCTGGATGTGGTACCACGAAGTGGTGGGCGGCGGCCGCTGCCCGATCGTGGACACCTGGTGGCAGACCGAGACCGGCGGGCACCTGATCACGCCGCTGCCGGGGGCGACGCCCACCAAGCCGGGCTCGGCGACGCTGCCGCTGCCGGGCATCTTCGCCGACATCGTGGACGAGACCGGCCAGTCGGTCGGGCGCGGCAAGGGCGGGATCCTGGTGATCCGCCGGCCCTGGCCCTCGATGCTGCGCACCATCTGGGGCGACCCGGAGCGCTACAAGAAGACCTATTGGCCCGACGACTTCAAGAACAAGCTGTACCTCGCCGGAGACGGCGCCAGCACCGACGAGGAGGGCTACTTCCGCATCGTCGGGCGCATCGACGACGTGCTGAACGTCTCCGGCCACCGCCTCGGCACCATGGAGATCGAGTCGGCGCTGGTGGCCAACTCGAAGCTGGTGGCCGAGGCCGCGGTGGTGGGGCGGCCGGACGAGCTCACCGGCGAGGCGGTCTGCGCCTTCGTGGTGCTGAAGGGGCCGCGGCCGACCGGCGAGGAGGCGAAGAAAATCGCGCGCGAGCTGCGCGACTGGGTCGGCAAGGAGATCGGCGCCATCGCCAAGCCCAAGGACATCCGCTTCGGCGACAACCTGCCCAAGACGCGCTCGGGCAAGATCATGCGCCGCCTGCTGCGCGCCATCGCCAAGGGCGAGGAGATCACGCAGGACGTCTCCACGCTGGAGAACCCGGCGATCCTGGAGCAGCTGAAGCAGCCGGTGAGCTGAGGCCGTGGCGCGCGACGAGGCCAAGGGACAGCGCCTGGTGGCGCTGTTCATCCTCGGCTGCCTGCTGTTCAACTACCCGGTGCTGTCGCTGTTCAACCTCCCCGTGGACGCCTTCGGCGTGCCGCTGCTGTACGTCTTCATCTTCGCCGCCTGGACGGTGCTGGTCGCCCTGATGGCCGTGGCCGTGGAGCGCTGATGGCGCCGGCGGCCCGGTCCGGGCGCTAGGGGCGGGCGGTGCTCCAGGGCCACGTCATCGTCCTGGTGGCCTTCGCCTACCTGGGCGTGCTGTTCGGCATCGCCTACTACGCCGACAAGCGCGCCGACGCCGGGCGCTCGATCATCGCCAACCCCTACATCTACGCCCTGTCGCTGGCGGTGTACGCCACCGCCTGGACCTTCTACGGCTCGGTGGGGCGGGCGGCGAGCGACGGCATCGGATTCCTGCCGATCTACCTGGGGCCGACGCTGATGATCGCGCTGTGGTGGCTGGTGATGCGCAAGATCATCCGCATCAGCAAGACCAACCGCATCACGACGCTGGCGGACTTCGTCGCCTCGCGCTACGGCAAGAGTGCGCTGATCGGCGGCCTGGTGACGGTGATCGCGGTGATCGGCATCCTGCCCTACATCTCGCTGCAGCTGAAGGCGATCGCCACCAGCTACGCCATCCTGCTGCAGTACCCGGAGATCCGCATGCCGCCGGCGGCCGGCGGCGCGCCGCTGGGGGCCGACACCGCGTTCTGGATCGCGCTGATCCTCGCCGCGTTCACCATCCTGTTCGGCACCCGGCACCTGGACGCCGCCGAGCACCACGAGGGCATGGTGGCGGCGATCGCCTTCGAGTCGCTGGTCAAGCTGGTGGCGTTCCTCGCCGTGGGGCTGTTCGTCACCTACGGCATGTACAACGGCATCGGCGACATCTTCGAGCGCGCCTGGCGCGAGCCGAACCTGCTGCCGCTGATGACGCCGCTGGAGGGCGTCGCCGGCGGCTACGGCACCTGGGTCTGGCTGACCATCCTGTCCATGCTGGCGATCATGTTCCTGCCGCGCCAGTTCCAGGTGACGGTGATCGAGAACACCGACGAGCGCCACCTGAACAAGGCGATCTGGCTGTTCCCGCTCTACATGCTGGCGATCAACGTCTTCGTGCTGCCGATCGCCTTCGGCGGCAACCTGCGCTTCCCCGACGGCGGCGTCGACGCCGACACCTACGTCCTGACGCTGCCGATGGCGGCGCGCCAGGAGGGTCTCGCGCTGCTGGTCTTCATCGGCGGGCTGTCGGCCGCCACCGGCATGGTGATCGTGGAGACCATCGCGCTCTCGACCATGGTGTGCAACGACCTGGTGATGCCGGTGCTGCTGCGCCTGAAGCGCCTGCGCCTGGCCGAGCAGCCGGACCTCACTGCGCTCCTGCTGGGCATCCGGCGCGGCGCGATCGTCATGATCCTGCTGCTGGGCTACCTGTACTTCCGCCTGGCGGGCGAGGCCTACGCGCTGGTGTCCATCGGCCTGGTGTCCTTCGCCGCGGTGGCGCAGTTCGCCCCCGCGGTGCTGGGCGGCATCTTCTGGAAGGGCGGCACGCGCCTGGGCGCGCTGGCGGGCCTGTCGGCGGGGTTCGCGGTCTGGCTCTACACGCTGCTGCTGCCCGCGCTGGCGCGCTCGGGCTGGCTGCCGATCGGCTTCGTCGAGGACGGTCCCTGGGGCGTGGAGCTGCTCAAGCCGCTGGCGCTGTTCGGCCTGGCGGGCCTGGACCAGATCACGCACGCCATGATCTGGAGCATGATCGCCAACATCGGCGCCTACGTCGCGGTGTCGCTGGTGGGCACGCAGAGCGCCGACGAGCACCGCCAGGCCAGCCTGTTCGTGGACGTGTTCCGCCAGGGCGCGGAGGGCAGCGGCGGGGCGCGCTTCTGGCGCGGCACCGCCTCGGTCCCGGAGCTCTACAACCTGCTGGCCCGCTTCCAGGGCGCCGCCGCGGCGGATGCCGCCTTCGCCGACTACGCCCGCGCCCGGGGCCTGCGCTGGCCGGGCGACGCGCTGCCGGCGGACGCCGAGTTCGTGCACTACGTCGAGGTGCAGCTGGCCGGGGCCATCGGCGCGGCCTCGGCGCGCGTCATGGTGGCCTCGGTGGTGAAGGAGGAGGCCCTGACCATCGACGAGGTGCGCGAGATCCTGGACGAGGCCTCGCAGGTGGTGGTCTACAGCCACCGCCTGGAGCAGAAGTCCCGCGAGCTGGAGGCCGCCACCGCCGAGCTGCGCGAGGCCAACGAGCGGCTGAAGGAGCTCGACCGCCTCAAGGACGAGTTCGTCTCCACGGTGTCGCACGAGCTGCGCACGCCGCTCACCTCGATCCGCGCCTTCTCCGAGATCCTGCGCGAGGACGCGACGGTCGACGCCGCGCAGCGGCGCAGGTTCCTCGACATCATCACCAAGGAATCCGAGCGCCTGACGCGCCTCATCAGCCAGGTGCTGGACGTCTCCAAGCTGGAGTCGGGCCGGGTGGAGTGGCAGGGGGCGCGGGTGGACATGCGCGAGGTGATCTCCGACACCGTCGCGGCGATGGACCAGCAGTTCCAGGAGAAGGGCATCCGGGTGCAGGTGCTGATGCCGCGCGAGGTGAAGCCGGTCAACGGGGACGTCGACCGCATCATCCAGGTGATGCTGAATCTGCTGTCCAACGCGGCGAAGTTCTGCCGCCCCGGGGCGGGCATCATCGAGATCGCGCTGCGCGAGCGCGGCGGCGAGCTGCGGGTGGACGTGAGCGACAACGGCCTGGGCATCAGCGAGGCCGACCAGAAGGTGATCTTCGACCGCTTCCGCCAGGGCGGGGATACCCTCACCGACAAGCCCAAGGGCACGGGCCTGGGCCTGCACATCTGCCGGCAGATCATCGAGCACCACGGCGGCCGCCTCTGGGTGCGCAGCCGGCCCGGGGAGGGCGCCTGCTTCAGCTTCACGCTGCCCATCGGCCCGGCCGAGGAGAAGGCGGCCTGAAATGGGCAAGCAGGTCCTGATCGTCGACGACGAGCCCAACATCGTGCAGGCGCTGGAGTTCCTGCTCTCGCGCCGCGGCCTGCAGGTGAGCGTGGCGCGCGACGGCGGCGAGGCGATGCGCCGGATCGAGGCCGACAAGCCCGACCTGGTGCTGCTCGACGTGATGATGCCGGTGCTGAGCGGGCACGACGTCTGCCAGAAGGTGCGCGAGCGCGCCGACCTGCGGCACATCAAGATCCTGATGCTCTCGGCCAAGGGCTACGCCGCCGAGGTGAACAAGGGCATGGCGATCGGGGCGGACCTCTACATCACCAAGCCTTTCTCGACCAGGGAGCTGCTGGCGAAGGTGGAACAGCTGCTCGCGGCCGACGGCTGAGGGCGGGCCATGGCGCGGCGCAGCATATTGCCCTGCACAACGAAACAGTAAGCTCGCTGTAAGTTTTTGTCAGCAGGATGCGCTGGCTACCATCAGAGGGGGAGTCATGGAACTCACAGAAAAACACAAGGAATACTGGCGCAAGAACCTCGTGATCACGGGCGTGCTGCTGGCAGTCTGGTTCGTGGTGACGTTCGTCGAGGCCTGGTACGCGCGGGAGCTGAACGCGATCACCTTCTTCGGCTTCCCCCTCGGGTTCTACATGTCGGCGCAGGGATCCCTCGCCATCTACGTGATCATCATCGGCGTCTACGCCTGGTACATGACCGGCCTGGACAAGGAATACGGCGTCAACGAAGGAGACCTCGAATGAGCTCGCAAGCCTTCTCGCATTCGGCCTTCAACCGCCAGCTCAAGAAGTACTACACCTTCTACGCCGGCGGCTTCCTGTCCTTCGTGATCCTGCTCGGCATCGCCGAGCAGATGGGCATGTCGCGGCAGTGGATCGGCTACTGGTTCCTGTTCGCCACCATCGCCCTGTACGCGGGCATCGGCATCATGAGCCGCACCGCGGAGGTCGCGGAGTACTACGTCGCGGGGCGCCGGGTGCCGGCGTTCTTCAACGGCATGGCGACCGGCGCCGACTGGATGAGCGCGGCCTCGTTCATCGCCATGGCGGGCGGCCTGTTCCTGGGCGGCTTCGACGGCCTCGCGTTCGTGATGGGCTGGACCGGCGGCTACTGCCTGGTGGCGCTGCTGCTCGCGCCCTACCTGCGCAAGTTCGGCCAGTTCACGATTCCCGACTTCCTCGCCGAGCGCTACGGCGGCAACATCGTGCGCACCATCGGCATCATCGCCGCGATCACCTGCTCGTTCGTCTACGTGGTGGCGCAGATCTACGGCGTCGGCCTGATCACCAGCCGGTTCACGGGCCTGGAGTTCGGCATCGGCGTGTTCGTGGGCCTGGGCGGCATCCTGGTCTGCTCGATGCTGGGCGGGATGAAGGCGGTGACCTGGACCCAGGTCGCGCAGTACATCATCCTGATCATCGCCTACCTGACCCCGGTGGTCTGGCTGGGCGTGAAGCACACCGGCATCCCGATCCCCCAGATCGCCTACGGCTACACGCTGCAGAAGGTCGGCGACCTGGAGAAGAAGATCAACTCGGATCCGAAGGAGCTCGAGGTGCGCAAGTTGCGCACGGAGCGCGGCGCGGCCGCGGCGGCGGCGCTGAAGGAGCCGGACAAGGCGTTTGCGGACGGCAAGGCGCGGATCGAGAAGGACCTGGCCGACGCCAAGGCGGCCAACGACGCGGCCAAGGCCGCAGCGGCGGAGAAGGCGCTCGCCGCCTATCCGAAGGACGTCGATGCGGCCAAGAAGATGTGGGCCTCGGACCGCGGGCAGGCCGGGCGCGCGGCGCCGGTGGCTGCGCACGCGACCCCGTACCCGGGCAAGGACGAGAAGGCGCAGAACACCGCGCGGCTCAACTTCATCGGCATCGTGTTCTGCATGATGTTCGGCACCGCGGCGCTGCCGCACATCCTGATGCGCTACTACACGACGCCGAGCGTGCAGCAGGCGAGGGTGTCGGTGTTCTGGTCGCTGTTCTTCATCTTCCTGCTGTACTTCACGGCGCCCTGCCTGGCGGTGCTCGCCAAGTTCGAGATGTACTCGAACCTGGTGGGCAGCTCGTTCGCTTCCCTGCCCGCATGGGCGGCGAACTGGGCACGGGTGGATCCGACGCTGCTCAGCATCCGGGACATCAACATGGATGGCGTGGTGCAGTGGGCCGAGGTGGTCATCGGGCAGGACCTGATCGTGCTCGCCACGCCCGAGATCGCCGGCCTGCCGTACGTGGTGTCGGGTCTGGTGGCGGCGGGCGGCCTAGCGGCGGCGCTGTCGACCGCCGACGGCCTGCTGCTCACCATCGCCAACGCGCTGTCGCACGACCTGTACTACAAGATGATCGACCCGACCGCTTCCACCACGAAGCGGGTGACGATCTCCAAGGTCCTGCTCATCGTGGTGGCGATCGTCGCGGCCTACGTGACGTCGCTCAAGCCGGGGGACATCCTGTTCCTGGTCGGCGCGGCGTTCTCGCTCGCGGCGTCGGCGTTCTTCCCGCCGCTGGTGATGGGCGTGTTCTGGAAGCGCGCCAACAAGTGGGGCGCGATCGTCGGCATGCTGGCCGGGCTGGGCGTCTGCATGTACTACATGCTGCGCACCTACCCGTTCTTCACCAACATGGGCGTGCCCAAGATGGACCTCTGGTTCGGCTTGAACCCGATCTCCGCGGGCATGTTCGGCCTGCCGGTGGGCCTGGTGACGATCTGGATCGTGAGCCTGCTCACCTCGCCGCCGAGCAAGGAGGTCCAGGAGTTCGTCGAGCACGTGCGGTATCCGCTCCTCAAGGGCGATACCGTGGTGAGCGAAGCGCGCTAGATCCCCGGATCCGCGCTCGCGACAGGAAGGGCCTGCTGCGGCAGGCCCTTTCTTTTTACACCACCAGGTCCTTGACGAGGTACTCGAGGTCCAGGGACCCGGATTCCCGGATCAGGCGCCGGGCCATGCGCGGGTCGAAGCGCACCAGGTGCAAGGCCACCTCCTTCACCCGCGCCGCGTCGCCGAGCGCATGGTGCGCCATCCCGAGCGCGTACCAGGCGTGGGGGTTCATCGGCTGCAGCGTGGCCGCCTCGTGCAGCGCCGCGGCGGCCTCGGCGTGCCGGCCGAGGGCGGCCTGCGCCATGCCCAGGCCATACCAGGCGCGGTCCAGCCCCGGCCGCAGCCGGGTCGCCTCGCGCAGCGCGCTCACCGCGTCGTCGTGGCGGCCGAGCTTGCCGAGCGCGAACCCGAGGTTGAAGTGGGTCGCGGCGTTGCCGGGATCCGAGCGCAGGGCGATCCGGAACAGCGGCTCGGCTTCGCCGTAGCGGTCCTGCGAGGCGAGCAGGTAGGCCGCTCGCGCCGCCGCCCGGGCGAAGCCCGGCGCTGCCCGCAGCGCCTCAAGGTAGGCGGCAACCGCGGCGTTCTTGACGCCGAAGGCCTCAAGAACGCGTCCGCGAAGGTAAGATCGCCATTGCTCCGCCCATGGATCCACAACTGCAGATTATCCTGATTCTCAAGGCCCTGACGGAAGTCGCGGGCGTGGCCTTCCTCGGCCAGGGGATCCTGTGGGTGATCGCCGGCGCGAAGCGCGCCGACAACCTGGTCTACAAGCTGTTCCGGCTGCTGACGTCGCCGGTGACCCGGGTGACGCGCCTGATCACGCCCCGCGTGGTGCTCGACCAGCATATCGGCATGGTCGGTTTCTTCCTCGTGCTGGTGATCTGGGTGGCGCTGCTGGTGTACAAGGCCCAGACCTGCATCGCGCTGGGCTACCCCCAGCTGGACGTGCCCGGCTGCGCGCCCTGAGCCGCCGCTGCTAGAATCCGCCCTCGCCCGAACCCGGAGAGATGGCCGAGCGGCTTAAGGCGCACGCTTGGAAAGCGTGTGTACGCTAA
>CAZMDA010000057.1:0-24606 GCA_964564865.1 uncultured Bordetella sp.
TCGCCCTCGCGGTCTTCGCCGCCGCGCTGGTGTTCGCCTCGATCGCGCTCGGGGTGATCCTCGCCATCGCGCTCGTCGCCTGGGCCTGGCTCGCCTGGCGCGGGCGCAAGCTCCGCGGCCGCTCCGGCGTCGTGGTGGAGGGCGAGTACCGGGAGTACCGCGACGGGCGGGAAGTGCGGCGCATCGTGCTTGACCAGAGCACCGAACGCCGCGACCCGCCCTGATATCATTCGCGCCATGATCCAGGTGCTGGTGAACGGCGCCGCGCAGCGGCTCGAGGCCCCCTTGGCGGTGAGCGAACTGCTCGAGCGCATGGCGCTCGCGGGACGCAAGATCGCGGTGGAGCGAAACGGCGAAATCGTGCCGCGCAGCGCGCACGGCTCGACCCTGGTGACGGACGGCGACCGCCTAGAGATCGTGGTCGCGGTGGGCGGAGGCTGAGATGGATTCGCTGGTCATCGCAGGCAAGGCTTACGGCTCGCGGCTGCTCGTGGGCACCGGCAAGTACAAGGACTTCGCGCAGACGCGCGCCGCCATCGACGCCTCGGGCGCCGAGATCGTCACCGTCGCCATCCGGCGCACCAACATCGGCCAGACCAAGGACGAGCCGTCGCTGCTGGAGTTCCTGCCGCCGTCGAAGTTCACCTACCTGCCCAACACCGCCGGCTGCTACTCGGCGCAGGACGCGGTGCGCACGCTGCGCCTGGCGCGCGAGCTGCTGGACGGCCACGACCTGGTGAAGCTGGAAGTGCTGGGCGACGCCGAGTCCCTGTTCCCGAACATGCCCGAGACCCTCGCCGCGGCGAACACGCTGGTGAAGGAAGGCTTCAAGGTGATGGTGTACTGCTCGGACGACCCGATCCAGGCGAAGATGCTGGAGGAGGCCGGCTGCGTCGCGGTGATGCCGCTCGCCTCGCTGATCGGCTCCGGGATGGGGATCCTCAACCCGTGGAACCTGCAGCTCATCATCGACCGCATCAAGGTCCCGGTGCTGGTGGATGCGGGCGTGGGAACCGCCTCGGACGCGGCCATCGCCATGGAACTCGGCTGCGACGGCGTGCTGATGAACACCGCCATCGCCGCGGCGAAGGATCCGGTCCTGATGGCCGGGGCGATGAAGAAGGCGGTCGAGGCCGGTCGCGAGGCCTTCCGCGCCGGGCGGATGCCGAAGAAGTTCTACTCCGCCTCGCCCTCGTCGCCGACCGAGGGACGGATTTCCGCCTCGGCTTCCGCTTCTCAGCCCAAGGCGGCTTGAACCAGCGCAGGATCCGCAGCTTCGTCCTGCGCCAGGGCAGGACCACGCCCTCGCAGCAGCGCGCCCTGGAGGAGCTGTATCCCCGCTACGGCATCGCGTATGCCGCGGCGCCGCTGGAGCCGCGCGCGGTATTCGGCCGCATTGCGCCGCTGGTGCTGGAAATCGGCTCGGGCATGGGCGAGACCACCGCAGCCATCGCCCAGGCGCATCCGGAGACCGACTTCATCGCGGTCGAGGTGCACGGCCCCGGCGTCGGCAGCCTGCTGAAGAAGATCGAAGAACTGGATCTGAAGAACCTGCGCGTCATCCGGCACGACGCGGTCGAGGTCCTCGAAGCGATGATCCCCGACGGCGCGCTGGAGGGGATCCACCTCTTCTTCCCCGACCCCTGGCCCAAGAAGCGCCACCACAAGCGCCGCCTGGTGCAGCCTGAGCTGGCCGCCCTGCTCGCGCGCAAGCTCGCGCCGGGCGGCGTGTTGCACGCCGCCACGGACTGGGTGGAGTACGCCGAGCACATGGAGAGCGTGCTCGGCGCCGAGCCCCTGCTCGAGCGCCTGCCCGCGGGCGCCTCGCGGCCGATGACCAAGTTCGAGCGCCGCGGCCTGAAACTGGGCCACGAGGTGCGCGACCTGCACTACCGGCGCATCTGAATCAGGGCAGGAACAACTGCTGCAATTCGTTGAGGAAGCGCCGGCCGCGCTCGGTCGGCGTCGCGCGCTGCAGGTCGCGCTCGATGAGTCCCTTGCCCTCCGCCGCCTTCAACCCCGGCTCCAGCGCGGAGGACGGCAATCCCGTCCGCGCCGGGAACAGCTCCAGCGCGAAGCCCTCCACCAGCCGCGCCGCATTGAGCATGAACTCGAAGGGCAGCTCGCGCGGCTCGATCGCTTTCTGTTCCACCGTCCCGCCCGCGTTCATGTGCTCGCGCGGCGGCTTGGCCCGCTCGTGGCGCGCGACGCGGTCGGCGAAGGAAAGCTTGCCGTGGGCGCCGGCCCCCAGGCCAAGGTAGTCGCCGTACTCCCAGTAGTTCAGGTTGTGCCGGCAGCGCCGCCCGGGGCGCGCGAAGGCCGAGGTCTCGTAGTGCTCGTAGCCGCCTTCGCCCAGCAGGACCTCGATGGCGAGCTGCATGTCGGCGCCGGCGTCGTGGTCGGGCAGCGCCGGGGGCCTGGACCAGAAAACGGTGTTGGGCTCGATGGTGAGCTGGTAGGCCGACAGGTGCGCGGTCTGCCAGCGCAGCGCCTCGCGCATCTCCGCCTGCGCCCTGGCCGGGGTCTGTCCCGGCAGGCCGTACATCAGGTCCAGGTTCACGTTGTCGAAGGCGGCTTGCGCCATCTCAATGGCGCGCCGCGCCTCGTCCGCCGAATGGATGCGGCCAAGGGCCTTCAGCATCGCGTCGTCGAAGCTCTGGATGCCGAGCGACAGGCGGTTGACCCCCGCCTCGCGGTAGCCGCGGAAGCGGCCCGCCTCCGCGGTGCCCGGGTTCGCCTCCAGCGTCACCTCCGCTTCCGGCTCGACCGGGATGCGCGCCCGCACCGCCGCCAGCAGCCGGTCGATGGCTTCCGGCGCGAACAGGCTCGGTGTGCCCCCGCCGATGAACACGCTCGTGATCCGGCGCCCCCACACCGAGGGCAGCAGCGCCTCCAGGTCCGCGACCAGCGCATCCACGTACTCGCGCTCCGGCAGCTCGCCCTTGCGCTCGTGCGAGTTGAAGTCGCAATACGGGCACTTGCGCACACACCAGGGCAGGTGGACGTAGAGCGCGAGCGGCGGCAGCGCCGTGAACTTCACTTCCCACGGCCGCGACAGGACGACCGCCTTCATGGTTCGGCGCGGAGGCGTTCGAGCAGGAGCGCGAGCGCCCGGCCGCGGTGGCTGATGCGGTTCTTCTCCTCCGGCGGCAGTTCCGCGGCGGTGCAGGGGGCGCCATGTAACCGATCGGTTACATGGAACAGCGGATCGTAGCCGAAGCCGTTCGCGCCGCGCGGCCCGGTGCCGATGCTGCCCGCCCAGCGGCCTTCGGCCACCAGCGGCTCCGGGTCGTCGGCGCGGCGCGTGAGCACCATGACGCAGGTGTAGTGCGCGCGCCGGTTGGACTTCGCCGACAGGCTCGCCAGCAGCTTGGCGTTGTTGCGCGCGTCGCGCGCCTCGCGCTCGCCCTCGCGCCCGGCAAAGTACGCCGAGTGCACCCCGGGCAGGCCGCCCAGCGCATCCACGCACAGGCCGGAATCGTCCGCCAGCGCGGGCAGGCCGGTGGCGCGGCTGGCGTGGC
Organism: uncultured Bordetella sp.; assembly: GCA_964564865.1. Taxonomy (GTDB): domain Bacteria; phylum Pseudomonadota; class Gammaproteobacteria; order Burkholderiales; family SG8-39; genus RBG-16-66-20. The sequence continues at coordinate 3,522 of CAZMDA010000057.1, forward strand.
GCGCCTTGGCGAGCGCGTTCTCCAGGAAAGTGTCGTGCGGCTCCTCGGCTTCCGACAGCCCCAACTCGGCCTGCGACACGACGTGGATGCCCAGCGGCTCCAGCAGCGCACGGATCTCTCGCGCCTTGCCCGGGTTGCCCGAGGCGAGCACCAGGGACTTCGGGGCCATGGCCTAGGCCAGGCCGAGCGCCTGGCGCTGGCGCGCGACCAGCTCGGCGATGCCGCGGCCGGCCAGGTCCAGCAGCGCGTCCAGCTCGGCGCGCGCGAAGGGCTCGCCCTCGGCGGTGCCCTGCACCTCGACGAAGCGCCCGGCGCCGGTCATGACCACGTTCATGTCGGTGTCGCAGGCGACGTCCTCGGCGTAGTCCAGGTCCAGCACCGGCGTGCCCTGGTAGACGCCCACGGACACCGCGGCGACGAAGTCCCGCGCCGGCAGGGCCGCGATCAGGCCCTTGCCCTGCATCCAGGCGAAGGCGTCGTGCAGCGCCACGAAGGCGCCGGTGATGGCCGCGGTGCGCGTGCCGCCGTCGGCCTGCAGCACGTCGCAGTCGAGGTGCACCGTGCGCTCGCCGAGCGCCGGCATGTCCACCACCGAGCGCAGGGCCCTGCCGATCAGGCGCTGGATCTCCTGCGTGCGGCCGGACTGCTTGCCGCGCGCCGCCTCGCGCTCGCCCCGGGTGTGCGTCGCGCGCGGCAGCATGCCGTACTCGGCGGTGACCCAGCCGCGGCCCTTGTCGCGCAGGAACGGCGGCACGCGGTTCTCCACGCTGGCGGTGCACAGCACGCGGGTCTCGCCGAACTCCACCAGCACCGAGCCCTCGGCGTGGCGGGTGAAGCCGCGCGTGAGGCGGACGTCGCGCAATTCGCCGGGTTTCCTGCCACTGGGTCGCATCGCTCGAACTCCCCTCTAGTCCTTCTTGCCGGCGTCGGGACGGCCGAGCGCGGCCTTGATCTGGGCGATCTGGCTTTCGATCTCGGCGTCGGTGACGCGCAGGAAATCGGTGGCCGAGGCGGTGAAGTTGGGTCCGGCGGGCAGGCCGGCGTCCTGCGGCACCGTCGGCGGGTCGTCGAACACCGCCGGGCTCTCGTCCAGCCAGTGCATCGCCAGCACCGACACGTTGTCGCAGGTCTTGCCGGCGCGCGCCTCGGCCATGTCGATCAGGCCGGGGAGCGCCTCCGCCGGCGGCTTGCCGATCAGCCCCATCAGGATCTGGCGCTGGGTGAGCGGCCCCCAGAAGCCGTCCGAACAGAGCAGCACCAGGTCGTCCTTCTCGAGGGTCGCGCTCGCCACCGGCTCCATGCGCGGCGCGATCGGCCCGCCCAGGCAGCGCAGGAGCTTGTTGCGGTCCGGGTGCACCGCCACCGCCTCCTCGCGGATGCGGCCGGCGTCCACCAGCTGCTGCACAATGGTGTGGTCCCGGGTGCGCGTCACCAGGCGCCCCTCCCGGATCAGGTACAGGCGCGAATCGCCGACGAAGGACCACCAGGCGCGCCCGCCCTGCACCACGCAGGCGACGATGGTGGTGCGCGGTGAATCCGGCAGCCCCATCTTCTGCCCCTGGTGCACGATCATCGCGTGCGCGCGGCCGATGGCGCGGTACAGGAACGTCTCGGGTTCGGCGATGCGCGGCCGCGCCTCGGAGCGGAACGCGGCGCCGAGGTAATCCACCGCGATCTGCGCCGCCACCTCGCCATGCAGGTGCCCGCCCATGCCGTCGGCCAGCGCGAGCACCATCGCCTCGCCGTTGGACCACTGGCCGAGCCGGTCCTGCTGGTAGGTGCGGGCGCCGATCCGGCTCGCCTGGAACAGGGTGTGCTTCATCGTCGTGCGAGCCTGAATATAGCGCTCTTCAACTGATCGAGCACCGGCGCCTCGCCGCGGTATGCCGGCGCCTTCTCCCCGGCGAGCGCCTTCTGCAGGGCGAGCACGCTCTGCGGCCGCTCCAGGTGGTCCAGGCGCAGGCACCAGTCGATGGTGTCGAGCAGCTCGGCCGAGTACCGGCCGGCCCAGGCCTTGCGCGCCGGGATCAGGCGGTCCTTCTCCAGCCGCTCGGCCGCGGCCGGGGGCGGCGCGCCCGAGAGGCAGGCGTACAGGCTCGCGCCCACCGAATAGATGTCGCTCCAGGGCCCGAGCTTCTCGCGCTCGCCGTGGTGCTCGGGCGAGGCGAAGCCCGGGGTGTACATCGGCGGCAGCTTCGCGCCCTCGGCCACCAGCGTCTGGCGCGCGGCGCCGAAGTCGATCAGCAGCGGTGCGCCGTCGTTGCGGATGTAGATGTTGCCCGGCTTGATGTCCAGGTGCAGCAGGCGCCCGGTGTGCACTTCGCGCAGGCCGTTCAGCAGCTCGATGAAGGTGCCGCGGATCCAGTCCTCCTTCAGCGCGCCGCTACGCTTCTTGATGTGCTCCTGCAGGCTGCGGCCGCGCTCGTAGCGCATCACCATGTACACCGTGCCGTTGGCGCGGAAGAAGTTGAGCACCCGCACCACGTTCGGGTGCGCGAGGCCCGCCAGCGCCTTGCCTTCCTCGAAGAAGCACTTCAGGCCGTAGCGGAACGCGGGCAGCGTCTCCTCCGGCACCACCGGCGCGGGGCTGGAGTCGGTGCGCAGCGCGAGGCTCGCCGGCAGGTATTCCTTCAGCGCCACCGGCGCCTCGTTCTCGTCGTGCGCGAGGTAGACGAACGAAAAGCCGCCCGAGGCAAGCACTCTCAGGATGCGGTAGTTTTCGAGCTGGAAGCCTTCCGGCAGCGGCTGGTTGGCTTGCGAGGACATCTGCCCGTATGATAACCGCTGCCCACGGCCATCACCCCGGGCATTCCTCACACCGCGACACGGATTTGCCCGCGCCGACCATGATCCGCAGCATGACCGGTTACGCCGCCGCCAGCGCGCAGACGCCGCGCGGCGCCCTGGCGCTCGAGATGCGCACCGTGAATTCGCGCTTCCTCGACCTGCAGTTCCGCGTCGCCGAGGAACTGCGCGCAAGCGAGCCGCTGCTGCGCGAGCTGATCACGGCGCGCATTGCCCGCGGCAAGGTGGACTGCCGCCTGGCGCTCGCCGGCGGCGCGGCGGCGGCGGCGCGCCCGCTCAACGCCCAGGCGCTCGCCGAGCTCAGGCGCCTCGCCGAAGAAGCAGGCCGCGCGTTCCCGGAGGCCGCGCCGCTGCGCCTCGCCGACGTGCTGCGCTGGCCCGGCGTGCTCGCCGACGCGCCGGTGGACGAGGAGGCGATCCGCGCCGCGGTGGAGTCGCTCGCGCGGCGCGCGCTGGACGAGCTGTGCGCGGCCCGCGAGCGCGAGGGCGCCAAGCTTGCCGCCATCATCCAGGAGCGGGTGACGCAGATGCGCCGCCGCGTCGCCGAGGCCGCGCCGCTGGTGCCCGAGGCGCTCGCCGCCTGGAAGGCGCGGGTCGCCGAGCGCCTGCGCGAGGCGCAGGTGGCGGTGGACGAGGAGCGCATCCGCGCCGAGCTGGCGGTACAGGCGGCCCGCAGCGACGTGGACGAGGAACTGACGCGGCTCACCGCGCACCTGTCGGAAGTGGAGCGGGTGCTGGGGAAAGGCGGCGCTGCCGGAAAGCGGCTCGATTTCCTCGCCCAGGAACTCAACCGCGAGGCGAACACGCTCGCCTCCAAGGCGCAGGGGCTCGCGCTCGCCGACTGCGCGCTGGAACTCAAGCTCCTGATCGAGCAGGTGCGCGAGCAGGTGCAGAATATCGAATGAGAACGCCATGAAGGGACTGCTGTTCATCATCGCCGCGCCCTCGGGAGCGGGCAAGAGCTCGCTCATCGAGGCGCTGCTGAAGGACGACCCCAGGCTGACCTTGTCCGTCTCCTACACCACCCGCGCGCCGCGCCCCGGGGAGGCGGACGGCCGCGAGTACCACTTCGTGGATGAGAAGACCTTCCTCGCCATGCTGGAACGCGGCGAGTTCCTGGAGTGCGCCGAGGTGCACGGCAACCGCTACGGCACGTCCCAATCGGTGATCCGGGAGATCCTCCAGGCCGACCGCGACCTGCTGCTGGAGATCGACTGGCAGGGCGCGCAGCAGGTGCGGCGCCTGGTCCCGGGCACCATCGGCATCTTCATCCACCCGCCGTCGGTGGCGGAGCTGGAGCGGCGCATGCGCCATCGCGGCAAGGATCCGGAGGCTGCCATCCAGCGGCGCCTCGCCAACGCGCGCGAGGAAATCGAGCATGCCTGCGAGTTCGAATATGCTATAATTAACAAAGACTTCGATGTGGCCCTGCAGGACCTGAAGGCCATCATCCGCGCCGAGCGCCTGCGCCAGGCGCGAACCACCACCTGACCTGCCTGATTGGACGAGCTGACATGGCCCGCATCACCGTTGAAGACTGCCTGAAGAAGATCCCGAACCGCTTCCAGCTCACGCTGGCGGCCACCTACCGCGCCCGCCAGCTGAGCCAGGGCGCCACCGCGCAGGTCGAGCACGACAAGGACAAGCACACCGTGATCGCGCTGCGCGAGATCGCCAGCGGCAAGGTGGGCACCGAGGTCCTCAAGCGCAACGCCAGCGCCGCGCCGCTGCCCACGCTCTAGGGCATTCCCCGGCGCAGGGGGCGCCGGATTAGACTCCCCCCATGGTCGCCGTCCGCACCCTCGATGCCAGCCGCTTCAGCTACCTGAAGCCGGGCGATGTCGCGCGCCTGACCGAGGCCTACCGGTTCTCGGACGCGGCCCATGCCGGCCAGACCCGGCAATCCGGCGAGCCCTACATCTCGCATCCGCTGGCGGTGGCCGAGATCCTGGCCGGCTGGCACCTGGACGGCCAGGCGCTGCAGGCCGCGCTGCTGCACGACGTGATGGAGGACACCTCGGTCACGAAGGACGAGATCTCCGACACCTTCGGCAAGCCGGTGGCCGAGCTCGTGGACGGCCTGTCCAAGCTGGACAAGATCGAGTTCCAGTCGGCCGAGGAAGCGCAGGCCGAGAACTTCCGGAAAATGCTCCTGGCCATGGCGCGCGACGTGCGCGTCATCCTGATCAAGCTCGCCGACCGCCTGCACAACATGCGCACGCTGGACGCGGTGCCGCCGGCCAAGCGCCGGCGCGTGGCGCGCGAAACCATGGAGATCTACGCCCCGATCGCCAACCGGCTGGGGCTGAACGAGCTGTTCCACGAGCTGCAGGAGCTCGCCTTCTCGCACATGTACCCGCTGCGCTACCGCGTGCTGGTGAAGGCCACGCGCAACGCGCGCGGCAACCGGCGCGAGCTGGTGGGCAAGATCGAGGCCGCGGTGAAGGCGAAGCTCGCCGAGGCGCGCATCGAGGCCGCGGTGACCGGCCGGGAGAAGCACATCTATTCCATCTACCGCAAGATGATCGAGAAGCACCTGTCGTTCTCCGAGGTGCATGACATCTACGGCCTGCGCGTGGTGGTGAAGGACGTCCCCACCTGCTACCTCACCATCGGCGCCCTGCACGGCCTGTACAAGCCGGTGCCGGGCAAGTTCAAGGACTACATCGCGATCCCGAAGGCGAACGGCTACCAGTCCATCCACACCGCGCTCATCGGCCCCTTCGGCGTGCCGGTGGAGGTGCAGGTACGCACCGAGGCCATGCACCGCCTGGCCGAGGCCGGCGTCGCCTCGCACTGGATGTACAAGGACGACGCCGCGTCGCTCAACGAGCTGCAGAAGAAGACCCACCAGTGGCTGCAGTCGCTGCTCGAGATCCAGAGCCAGTCGGGCGATTCGCAGGAGTTCCTCGAGCACGTCAAGGTCGACCTGTTCCCGGACGAGGTCTACGTCTTCACCCCCAAGGGCCGCATCATGTCGCTGCCGCGGGGCGCCACCGCCGTGGACTTCGCCTACGCGGTGCACACCGACATCGGCAACCGCTGCGTCGCGGCCAAGGTGAACGGCGAGCTGGTGCCGCTCAGGACCGAGCTCAGGAACGGCGACCGCGTCGAGGCCATCACCACCGGCTATGCCAAGCCCAACCCGGCCTGGCTGCAGTACGTGCGCACCGCCAAGGCGCGCTCCAACATCCGCCATTTCCTGAAGACCATGCAGTACGAGGAGTCCGCGGCGCTGGGCGAGCGGCTGCTGGAGCAGGCGCTCAAGGGCTATGGGGTGACGCTGGCGGAAATCGACGAGGCGAGCTGGGAGCGGGTGATCCGCGAGACCGTGGGCCGCACCCGGGTCGAGCTGCTGGCGGACATCGGCCTGGGCAAGCAGCTGCCCGCGGTCGTGGCGCGGCGCCTGGTGATGCGCGCCGAGGGCGACGCCAAGCCCCACCCCAAGGGCGCCAGCGTGGTGATCCGCGGCACCGAGGGCATGGCGGTGCAGCTGGCCAGCTGCTGCCGCCCGATCCCGGGCGACGCCATCGTGGGCTCGATCAAGAAGGGCCAGGGCCTGGTGGTGCACACCGCCGAGTGCCGCCACGTCGCGCGCTCGCGGCGCGTCGAGCCCGAGGCCTGGATCGACGTCGAGTGGGACCGGCAGCCGACGCGCCTGTTCCAGACCGCGATCAAGGTGATGGTGGCCAACCAGCGCGGCGTGCTCGCCAAGGTCGCCTCGGCGATCGCCGAGGCCGGCTCCAACATCGACTCCATCAGCATGGAGGAGGACCGCTCGGTGTACACCACGATGCTGTTCGTGGTGGAGGTTGCCAACCGCGCCCACCTGGCGCGCGTCATGCGCTCCATCCGCCGCCTGTCGGAGGCGAAGAAGCTGCTGCGGGTGCGGGAGTAGCGCTGGCTTCTCACCATCCCGGTCAAGGAGCGGCTACCAGCCGCTGAGCACCAGCTTCCCGATCATCCCCTTCGATTCCAGCCTGGCGTGCGCCGCGCGCAGGTTGGCGGCGTTGATGGGCGAGAGCTTCTCGGTCAGGGTGCACTTCACCGCGCCGGCGTCGATCCAGCCGGCCACGCGCGCGAGCAGGCGGTGCTGCTCGATCATGTCGGCGGTCTGGAAGGTCGAGCGCACGAACATCGCCTCCCAGGAGAAGCGCAGCGCCTTCCTCTGGATCGCCATGATGTCGGCGGGCTTCTCGTTGCGCACGATCGTGCACACGCTGCCCTGCGGCTTCACCACGTCGTTGAGCTGCGCCCAGTACAGGTCGATGTCCGAGCAGATGAGCACGTAGTCCACCTCGGCCACGCCGATCGCCTTCAGCCCGTCCTGCAGCGGCTGGTGGTGGTTGACGATGTGCCGGGCGCCGAGGTCGCGGCACCATTTCTCGCTCGCCGGCCGCGACGCGGTGGCAATCACCTCCAGCCCCAGCTTGCGGCCGATCTGGATCGCCATCGAGCCCACGCCGCCGGCGCCGGCGATGACCAGCAGCTTCGCGCCCGCGCTCCCACCATCGGGATCCACGCCCATGCGGTCCACGATGCCCTCGTAGGCGGTGATCGTGGTGAGCGGCATCGCCGCCGCCTGCGCGAAGTCGAGCGTCGCGGGCTTCTTCGCCACGATGCGCTCGTCCACCAGCTGCAGTTGCGCGTTGCTGCCCGGGCGCTGGTTCGAGCCCGCGTAGTACACCGCGTCGCCCGGCTTGAAGAGCGAAACCTTGTCGCCCACGGCCTGGACCACGCCGGCGGCGTCCCAGCCGAGGATGCGCGGTCCGGGCTTCGTGCCCGCGGCGCCGGGATGGCTGAGCATCCGCGTCTTGGTATCCACCGGGTTCACGGAGATGGCCTCGGTGCGCACCAGGATGTCGTGGCCCCTCGGTGCGGCGGGATCGGGTACCTCCGCGTCCACGAGCGAGCGCGGGTCGGAGACAGGAAGGGGTTCGTTCGCTAGGATGGCTTTCATGGAGTCGATTTCTACCACAGGGACACTGGACCGCGAGGCGCTCGTTCGAATGGATGCCGCCGACCCGCTCGCGGGCAAGCGCGACGCGTTCGCGCTGCCCGCCGGCGTCATCTACCTGGACGGCAATTCCCTTGGGGCGCTTCCCAAGCGCGTGATTGCGCGCATGCGCCGGGCGGTCGAGGAGGAATGGGGCAACGGCCTGATCCGCTCCTGGAACGAGGCCGGCTGGTATCCGGCGCCGCAGCGCGCCGGGGCGGCGATCGCGCGGCTGGTGGGCGCGAAGCCGGAGGAAGTGATCGTCTGCGACTCCACCTCCGTGAACCTCTTCAAGGCGCTGGTCGCGGCGCTGCGCCTGCGCGTCGGGCGCAAGGTCATCGTCTCCGAGACCGGCAACTTCCCGACGGACGTCTACGTCAACGAAGGCGTGGCGGATCTGATGGGGGTCGAGTTGCGCTGCGTGGAGCCGGGCGAAGTCGAAGCCGCGATCCGCGCCGCAGGGAACGACCTTGCCCTGGTCCAACTCACCCACGTGAATTACCGCAGCGGTCTGGTCTACGACATGGCGAGCATCACGCGCCTCGCCCACGAGCAGGGCGCGCTCGCGATCTGGGACCTTAGCCACAGCACCGGGACCTTGCCGGTCGAGCTGGACGCCTGCGAGGTGGATTTCGCGGTGGGCTGCGGCTACAAATACCTGAACGGCGGGCCGGGCGCGCCCGCCTTTATCTTCGTCTCCTCCCAGCACCTGCTCACGTTCCGCCAGCCAATACAAGGCTGGCACGGCCACGCGAAGCCCTTCGCCTTTGACCACGACTACGCACCGCACGCTGGCATAGACCGAATGCTGGTGGGCACCGCGCCGCAACTGAGCCTGATCGCGCTGGAGGAAGCGCTCGCCGTGTTCGAGGACGTGGACCTGCAGGCGCTGCGCGCGAAGGGCAGCGCGCTGGGCGAGTGCTTCATCCGGCTGGTGGACCAGGAACTGGCCGGGCACGGCTTCGGCCTCGCCAGCCCGCGCGAGGCCGCGCTGCGCGGCAGCCAGGTGTCGCTCACGCACCCGGAGGGCTACGCCATCATGCAGGCGCTCATCGCGCGCGGCGTGATCGGGGATTTCCGCGCCCCGGACGTGCTGCGTTTCGGCTTCGCCGGCCTCTACGTCCGCTACGCGGACATCTGGGACGCGGTGGCGGCGCTGAAGAACATCATGTCCTCCCGCGCCTGGGACCGGCCCGCGTTCAGGGAACGCAAGGCCGTGACCTAGTTGCGGTCGGGCCTGGGCGGACGCGCGATCCCGCCCGGCGCCGCGGCCGGCGCTTCGACGGCGGTTTCCCTGACTTCCTCGACCGGCGGCAGCACGACTGCGTCGGCCACTGCCCCTGTCGGAAGCGCCGCGAGTTGCGGCGGCATCTGCATGCCCCCCAGGGTCAAGCCCAGATCCGTCGGGAACGGCCCGGCCAGGAGCAGGGGCAGGAATGGGAGGGGCGAGAAGGTGTCGGTGGCCGGGGAGGTCGTCGTCGCTGCCGCCGTGATCGTGCCCGTGGTCCTCTGGACGGCCGGCAGGCAGCAAACGGCCCCGCCCGGGAGGGCAAACAGGCCGGCGTCCGCGCCGCCGAGGCCGAACCCGGTGAAGGTGACGGCCTTGTTCGCTCCCGCGGCTGCGGTGACGAAGTTGGCGGTGCCGGCGCCGGTCAGCGTGACATCGATGCCGGCGGGAATGTTCTTCAGGCCCGTCAGCGTCGCGGTGGTGGTGCCGTCGAAGGCCTTGGGCGCCACCTCGGGGAACACGAGCATGAACTGGGCGGGCGCGAGGCCGGTGATGTTGGGCGCGAAATTCGCGCGGTCCGCGATCGCGTAGGAGACCGGATTGTAGAAAATGGTCGTCGGTGCCGCCGTGACGGTTATGTTCGTGAGCGGCGTGATGGTCACCGTTCCGCCGGCCGCTCCTGGCCCCGTGCCGCCATTGCCCGCGCTCAGCACCAGGCCCAGCCCCAGGCCCAGGCCCTGGACGAGACCGGCGTTGCCGTTGGTGATCGTCATCAGCGCCGCGCCGTTGAACTGATTGTCCAGCAGGATGTCGCGCCCGGCGCACATGGTGACGTTGCCGTTGTTCGCCGTGATGTCGGTTGCCGGCGAGAGCGCGCTCCGGATGACGTTGATGTCGCGGCCGGCCGTCAGCAGGACGCTGCCATTGGTGGTCGTGATCGCCTCGCGGATGTTGATGTCCTGTCCGCAGCACACCACGAGGCTGCCGCGCGTGGCGGACACCGCCGCGTTGATGTTCACGTTCCCGGCGGCGTTCAGGGTCAGCGTCGAATCGCCGGCCGCGTTCACCCAGGTGAGGGCCGCTGCGATGGTGATGTTGCCGGCTCCGCTGCCCGGGACGCCGGTGTTGGTGGTGGTGATGGTGATGTTGGTTCCGCCGGCCGCCTCCAGCGCACCCCTGAGATCGGCGACGCCGACGGTGGCCACGCCCACGCCGGAGTCGGGTTCGAAGACGTTGCCGTTCTGCGTCGCACCGACCGTCGCTGCCCCGATCGTGACGTCGGCCGGGTCGAGCAGCCACAGGCCGGCGCTGCCGTTGGGCGCGCCGGCGTTCACCCGGATGCCGACGACATCAAGGGAATGCGAGGACGTTTCGATCAGCCCCCCGTTGCCGCCCTGAGCGCCGCCGCGGGCCGTGATGCTGCCCTGGGCGCGCGTCGAGTCGTTCGACCACAGCACGACCGTACCGCCGTCGCCATTGGTGATCGCGTCCGCCGCAATCGTGGCGTCCGGGCTCATGTAGGTCGCCGAAGCGCTCTGCACGGCCGGGTTGTTGCCCTGGAAGCCGCCGCCGACCAGCACCGTGCCGCCGCCCGCGTCTCCGGAGGCATCGATGCGGCCGCCGAACAGCCCGACGTGGTGGGCGGTCGCCGTCACGCTGCCGCCGGTCTGTCCCGCGCCCCTGCCGGAAGCATCGAGCGTGCCGCTGTTGCTCACGGTTCCGCTTGCCATGTCGCCCATCAGCCGGATCGTGCCGTTGCGGTTCTGGATGGATTGCGCCTCGATGATGCCGGTGTTGTTCACCGTGGTCCTGAGCAGCGTTCCCGCCGCCTGGGCCGTCAGCATCACGTTGCCGCCGTTGGCGCGGATAAGGCCGCCGTTGCGGACCATCGCGTTCACTGTGCCCTCGTCCACGCTGACGCTCAGCAATCCGTCCCCCGCCAGGTCGAGCGTCACCGCATTGCCCGCGACCAGTGCGACCGAACCCATGTTCGCCACGATCACGCCATCGTTGCTCACGTTCGCGCCCAGCAGGGCCACCTGCCCGCCCGCGGCGGTGATGGAACCCTGGTTGACGACGTCGCCGCCGCCCGTGCCGGCGAACCGGTGCCGCCCCGCCATGAAGTCGGCGTCGGTGATGTTGCGCGTGGAGGCCACGAGGCCGCCGACGTTCACCTGCGAACCCGGGCCGAACAGGATGCCGTTCGGGTTCACCAGGAACACCTTGCCGTTGGCCGACAGGCTGCCCAGGATGCTCGAGGGATCCTGACCCACGACCCGGTTGAGCGCGACGGCGCTGGTGCTCGGTTGCACGAACTGGACGCCCTGTCCCTGCCCGATGCTGAAGCTCTGCCAGTTGATCGCCACGTTCTGGGTCGACTGGTTGATCGTCATCGAGTTGGCGCTGGAAGCGATGGTGGCGCTGCCCGCCGCCACCGCGCCGCCGACCGGCAGGGCGTGCGCCTGCGAGCCGAACGCCAGCATCAGGCAGACGGCGAGGCCTTTGAGCGCGAGGCGCGAATCGGCGTTCACGTCCCCCGATGCGGCTGCGTTGTGACTCCGGACCAGTTGGACAGTGCGAACGATGCGCTTCATGGCGGCCTTCCCTTTACCCACGGAAAGGCATGTTCGCTTCCTGCACCCCCGCCGTCTGTGCAGCAGCACACACAGCGCCAGGAGAAGAGGCCCCCGGCGCGCAGAATCAGGCTTGCTTCAGAAGTACTTGATCGCGTGAACCCAGAAGCGCGTGTCGGAATCCGGAGCCGAGGTCGCCCTTTCATTGCCCAGCTTGTGGGCCCAGGTCGCGCTGACCGAGAAATTGTTGTAGTCCGCCCAGTTGAGCCCGATGCCGGTGGCGCTAAGCGTCCGGCTGTTCGGCCCTGCCAGCCAGGGATCCTTGTTGATGGTCACCGAGCCGGTATCGACAAAGCCGATCAAGTGGAGCTGTCCGGGCAACGCCGCCGGCGTCGGCAGGCGATACCTGGCCTCCAGGTTCACGATGTAGCCCTCGTCCGCATAAGCCTCGCCCACCGGATAGGCCCGCACCCCATAGGGTCCGCCCAGCGACATCTTCTCGGAGATGTCCAGGTTCTTGGAGGCGAACTGTCCATTGATCGAGCCGTACAGCGAGAACCGGTCGGTGATGTTCTGCAGCCGCGAGGCTTGGAACCCCAGCTTGCCGAAGCTGCCGTTGGCCCGCGGACCCGCCGCATCCTGTGCCAGCGCCGCGGGCGTGAGTATGTCGAGGTCGCCGGCCGAACCGGTGACCGAATAGCTGGTCAGCCCGCCGGCGCCGATGCGATCGCGGTGATTGCCGTAGAGCGTCGCAGACAACACGCGCGCCCTCTTCTCCGTGAGCGAAGGCGGAACGTCCGTCCGATCCTCGAAGCGCTTGTGGTCATAGGCGACCAGCACGTTGAGGTTGGTGGCGCGCGAGCGGATCAGCGGATAGCCGCCGTAGAGGGTCAGGATCCGGGCGGTGCCGTGCGCCTGCAGCGCCTCGAACTCCTTGCCCAGGCGGTAGTCGAGGGCGGCATAGGCGATGCCCGCGGTCGCCTTGCCGATCCGCGTCTGGTAGGAGGCACGGCCGTACTTCAGCCCGTCGCCGGAGGTCAGCACGCGCAGGCTCGCGACGTCGCCGTGCCCGGTGGGATTGTTCAGGTTGACCGTCCCGCCGATGCGGTTGGCGCCGGTATAGCGGTTGCCGGCGTTGTCGGCCTCGACGCTGCCGGTGACCCGCTGCCCCGGGGTGATCTCGACGATCAGGTCGGAGGTGCCGACCTCGGCGCCGGGCGCCAGGGTCGACCTCACCACCACGCCGGGCAGGTCCGACAGCAGCAGCAGCCTGCTCTCCAGGGGGGCGATGGCGATGGTATCGCCGCTGTTGAGCCCCTCCAGCAGGTCATTGACCAGCGTATTGGACAGGTTCGTGGAGTTGCGCAGGTTGATGCTGCCGTAACGGCCTTCGAGCACCGCGATGGTCACCACGCCATTGCTGAGGTCCTGCGGCGGCAGGTAGGCCTGCGCCACGAAATACCCGTTGCGGTGGTAATGGTCGGAGATCCTCGCGGCCATCCCGCGCAGGTCCGACAGCGTCAGCTCGGAGGGCGAGGCAAAGCCCGTGATCGAAACCAGCTCGGCTTCCGGATACAGGGTCTGGCCGGTGATGCGCAGCGCACGCACCGGAATACGGGTCTGGTCGGTGGCCGGGAGGACCGGCGCGCCGCGCTGCTCGATGCGGATCTCGGGCGCCGGGCGCGAGGGCGCGGGGGCAGGCGGCACTTGCTGGATCTGGCCGCCGGCGCCGGGCGGCAACAGGAGTTGCGCCTGCGCGGGCAAGCCGACGGCCGTTACGGCCAGAAACAGGAATGTGTGCCTCAGCATGGTGCGCGGTGGATTGTCGCCCCAGACATCGGCGCGATCTGTGCGCCCGCGCACATAGGCGCAAGGGCAAGAGAAAAGGGCCTGGCCTAAGCCAGGCCCTCCAGGAGCCAGACGCGACGCGCGGGGACCCCCCCCGGCGCTCAGTCCGCCTTGATGTTCGCGTCCTTCACGACCTTGCCCCACTTGGTGTGGTCGGCCTTGATCTTCTCGATGGTCTGCGCGGGCGTCAGGATCTCGGCATCGCAGCCGGTGGCGTTGATGGCGGCAAGCCCGGCCTTGTCGGTAGCGGCCTTCGCCAGCGCCTGCGTCCAGCGCGCCACCACCTCCGCCGGCAGCCCGGCAGGTCCCAGCAGCCCGTACCAGGCGGTCGAATCGAAGCCCTTCAGGCCCAGCTCGTCCATCGTCGGCACCTCCGGGAATACAGCCGCGCGCGTGGGCGAGGTCACCGCCAGCGCGCGGATCTTGCCGGACTTCACCGCGCCCACCGCCGGCCCGAGCGAAGAGAACAGCATCGGAACCTGCCCCCCCATGAGGTCGGTCATGGCCGGGCCGCCGCCCTTGTAGGGGATGTGCAGCAGGATCGCGCCGGAGACGTTCTTGAACAGCTCGCCCGACATGTGGTGCGGGCCGCCGACGCCGGAGGTGCCGTAGCTCCACTTGTTCGGCTCCTTTTTGGACAGCGTGATTACGTCCTGCATCGACTTGAAGGGCGTGGACGGGTGCACCGCCAGCAGGCTGCCGCTGCCGCAGACGTGGCCCAGCTGGGTGAAGGACTTCAGGTAGTCGTAGCCGATCTTGTGGATGTGCGGCGCCACCGTCAGCGGGCCGCTGTCGTAGTAGTAAAGCGAATAGCCGTCGGGCGCGGTCTTCGCCATCTGCTCCATGGCCACGCCGCCCGCGTTGCCCGGCTTGTACTCGATGATGAGGGGCTGGCCGATCAGCGGCTCGAGGATCTTCGCCAGGGGGCGGAACCCGGCCTCGGCGGCGCCGCCGGCCGCGTAGCCGACCATGACGCGGATTGGCTTCGCCGGATAGGCCTGCGCGAGCGCGATGGTACTGAAGGCCGCGAGCGCGGCGGCAAGGACGGTGTTACGGAACATGCGGTCTCCCCCGGTGATGGTGCGCTGATTATGGCGTATTCGCAGTGTGCGTTGTCACACGGACCCGGGTACGCCGGCGCCGTATTCTCGAAACTCGATGCCCACACCGAGGAGACGGAGATGAAGAAGACCAGAGGCGGACGGATGACGGCGGCGAAGAAGCGCGCGGCCAAGGCGAAAGGCGGAACCGGCCTCATCAAGAACCGCAAGGCCGGCAAGAAGATCATGAAGACCTAGGCTTGGCCGGCGGCAGCGACCGGCCCACGCCACCAAAGAAAAAGGCCCCGGCGGAAAGCCGGGGCCTGTTGAGATTGGTAGGCCGTGGCGGATTCGAACCGCCGACCAACGGATTAAAAGTCCGCTGCTCTACCAGCTGAGCTAACGACCCGTAGGAAAACTGCTGGAAAGGGGGCGAATTCTATCAAATCCGGCCCCGAATCCACTATATGTAGCGCGTCGAATCCGCCGCGCCCGCCTCCGCGAACCCCTTTTTCCGGATCCGGCACGCGTCGCAGGCGCCGCAAGCACGTCCCTCCGCATCCGGCTGGTAGCAGGACACGGTTTCGGCCGGATCCACGCCCAGCTCCAGCGCCAGTTTCACGATCGCCGCCTTGGGCAGGTCCACCAGCGGGCCCCGCACCTGGATGCGCCGTCCTTCCACCGCCGCCTTGGTGGCGAGGTTGGCCATGGCTTCGAACGCCTCCAGGTACGCCGGGCGGCAGTCCGGGTAGCCGGAATAGTCCACCGCGTTGGCGCCGACGAAGATCGCCTCCGCCCCGAGCACTTCGGCCCACGCCAGGGCCAGCGACAGCAGGATGGTGTTGCGCGCCGGGACGTAGGTGATCGGAATGCCCGGCTGGACTCCGCCGGTGGGCACCACGATCGCCTGGTCGGTGAGCGCCGAGCCGCCGAATTGCGCGAGGTCCAGTCGCACCACCCGGTGCTCCTGCGCGCCCAGCCTGCCCGCGATGCGGGCCGCCGCCTGCAGTTCGGCGCCGTGCCGCTGGCCGTAGTCCACCGAAAGGCACCAGCATTCGTGGCCCTCGCGCCGCGCCCAGGCGAGGGTGGTGGCGGAGTCGAGCCCGCCCGAGAGCAGGACGACCGCTTTTATTTTCTGGCGCCCTGCGCCAGGCGCTGCTTGGCGCTCGCCGCGGCCGGGCTGGCCGGGTACTTCACGAGCAGGCCCTCGAGCGTCTTCTGCGCGCCGCGCCGGTCGCCCAGCGCCTCCTGCGAGGAGGCGACGTTGAGCAGGGCGTCGGGCGCCTTGGCATCGTCCGGCCAGGCCGAGAGCACGCGCTGCTGCGCGGCGATGGCCTGCCGGTAGTCGCGCTGCGCAAAGTGCGCGTTGCCGATCCAGTACTGCGCCGAGGGCGCGAGCTTGCTGGTCGGATAGGTCACCAGGAAGCCCTGGAACGCGGAGATGGCGAGGGGGTAGTTGCCGAGCTTGAACTGGTTCAGCGCCGCCTCGTAGGCCTTGGTCTCGGCCGCGGGCGGGGCGGCGTCGGCCGGCGGTTTCTCGGCGGCGGCGGCGGCCACCTTCTCCCGCTCCTGCTCGAGCTTCCTCAGGCGCGTGTCGATGTCCACATACAGGTCCTTGCCGCGCTTGTCGCCGGTCTCGACCTGGTTCTGCATCACCTCGATCTGGCCGCGCACGCGGGCGATCTCGGCCCGCAGCGACTCGATCTGCGCCGCGAGCTCCAGCAGCGCGCGCCGGTCCTCGACCCGGCCGAGGCGCTCCTCGAAGCTCTTGTTGGCGGCCTCGACCTGCTTGCGCAGCGACTCGATGCGCTGCCGGGCAACGTCATCGTCGAACAGCGCCAGCGCCGCGCCCGGGAGCGCGAGCGCTGCGGCGACAAGCGCCGCGGCGGCTTGCCTGCGCATCGCTCAGAACTCTCCGGAGTACAGGATGTCGCTGCGGCGATTCTTCGACCAGGCGGCCTCGTCATGGCCCGGATCGGCGGGCTTTTCCTCGCCCAGGCTGACCGATTCGATCTGGTCCTCCTTGACCCCGAGCAGCGTCATCATCCGCTTCACGCCGTCGGAGCGGCGCTGGCCCAGGCCGATGTTGTACTCGCGGCTGCCCCGCTCGTCGGTGTGGCCCTGGAGCAGCATCTTCAGCTGCGGGTTGGCCCGCAGGTACTTGGCGTGCGCCTCCACCAGATCGCGGTACTGGTCCTTGACGGTGTACTGGTCCAGGTCGTAGTAGATCGAGCGCCGCGACAGGATGTTGCCCGGGTCGTTGTGCGGCGCGCGGGCCGGGGTCTTGCCGGCACCGGTGAGATCGACGCGCGCGACGCTGCCGGGCTTGACCGGCTGGGTACTCGCCGAACTGGCCGGGGCGCCCTGCTGGCGCTCCTCGACGGCAGCCGGGCTCTGCTCGTCCTCGGGGGTGGAGGAGCAGGCCGCAAGGCCTGCGACCGCGACCATCGCTGCAGCAATCAGGATTGAGCGCATATTCGACTCCTTTTCACTTCGTGAACGGACCCCACGCGGGTTCGCGGACATCGCCCGCGGAGACGGTGAGGCGCTGCTTGACGCGGCCGTCCGAAGACACCGCCGAGAGCACGCCGCGGCCGCCGACGACGGTCGCGAGCAGGAGCATGCGGCCGTTGGGGGCGAAGCTGGGCGACTCGTCCTTGTCGCTGTCGGTGATCACCTGCACCTGGCGCGTGGCGAGGTCCATGGTCGCCACCTGGTACTTGCCGCCGTTGCGGGTGATGTAGGCGAGGAGCCTGCCGTCCGGACTGATGCGCGGCGACACGTTGTAGCTGCCTTCGAAGGTCACGCGCTGAGGCTCGCCGCCTCCGGCCGGCATGCGGTACACCTGCGGGCTGCCGCCGCGGTCGGAGGTGAAATAGATGCTCTGGCCGTCGGGCGAGAACACCGGCTCGGTGTCGATGCCGTTGGAGCTGGACAGGCGCCGCACGCCGCTGCCGTCCGGGTTGACCAGGTACAGCTGCGAGCCGCCGTCGCGCGACAGCGACACCGCCAGGCGCGAACCGTCCGGCGACCAGGCCGGCGCCGAGTTCGAGCCCTTGAAGTTGGCCGCGACATGGCGCTTGCCGTCGAGCAGCGAATGCACGTAGACCACCGGCTTCTTGTTCTCGAACGAGACGTAGGCGAGGCGCCGGCCGTCGGGCGACCAGGTGGGCGAGATGATCGGCTCCAGCGACGCCAGCGCGGTCTCCTCGCCGGCGCCGTCGGCATCGGCGATCTGCAGCTCGAACCGGGGGCCGCGCTTGACCACGTAGGCGATGCGCGTCGAGAACACGCCGCGGATGCCGGTCAGCTTCTCGAACACGTAGTCAGAGATCCGGTGCGCGGTGGCGCGCATCTGGTCGCGCGACAGGGTGTAGGCCACGCCCGACAGGTCGGCGCCCTTGACGACGTCGTGCAGCTTGAAGCGCACCTCGAAGCGGCCGTCGGGCCGCACCGCCACCGAGCCCTGCACCAGCGCGTCGGCGAGGCGCGAGCGCCACTCGGCGTAGTTGACCGCGGAGGCCTCGGTGGGCACCGGCACCAGCGCCGGCGCCTCGACCAGGCGGAACATGCCGCTCCGCTCCAGGTCCGCCTTGACGATGGCGGTGATGACCGGGCCGAGCGCCGCCTCGCCGGCGAAGGGAACCACCGCGACCGGGATGCGCTGCGCCCCGGCGCCGGTGATCTCGATGGACAGTTGCGCAGACGCGACCGTGGCGAAGCACAGCAGCAGGAGCGCCAACAGTTTTCTCATCGGGGTGATTATAAGTCCTTGTCCTTTGGGCGAAAGGTTAAACGTAGGTCGGGATCGAAGATCTCCGATTTTTCGGGCTTCGGCAAAGGAGATGCCCGGCGAATTGCACGCTCGACTTCGTCGTCGTACGCCTTGTTGCCTCCCGATTTTTGCAGCGTAATCGTACGCACCTCGCCACTCGGAAACAGCGTAACCCGGAACATCGAGGCCGGGTTCCCGGGGACCGCGTCCGCGATATCCCTGTTGATTCTGCTTCTTATGTGGGATTGGATCCTCGCGCCCCAAGCGGCGCGCGCCATGCCAAGCGCCGCACTCGCTTCTTTCGCCTGCCGCTCCTTAGCATCCTGCTGCTCGCGCTTCAGCGCGAAGCTCGCTTCCTCACGCAATAGTTCCTCCCTCATCCGCTTCTCGGCCTCGGTCACCCTGGGCTTCAACGGCTCCGGCTTCACAACGGGTTTGGGCTTGGGCTCGACCTTCTTCGCCTCGGGCTTGGGCGGCGGCGCCTTCTCGACGATGTCCGGCTTCTCGATCCGCGGCTCCGGCTTGGGCGCGGGCGCTGGCGGGGGCTCGACCTTGGGCGCCGGCTTGGGCTCGGCCGCGGGCGGCGGCGGCGCTGCCTGCGGCGCCTCCCACAGCTCCACCGTCACCGACTCCGGCGGCCGGTTCTGCCAGCGCACGCCGAAGACGAGCACCAGGGCGAGCAGGACATGGACCAGGACCGCCAGCGCGAGCGACAGCCACTCCCCGGGCTCGGCGCGTTCCTCGAACATCGCCGTCGCCGCGTTCATTGCCGGGGCTTCACCTGCAATCCGACCCGCTCGACGCCCTTGGCGCGCAGCTCGTCCATCACCTGCAGCACCGCCTCGTACCTCACGTTCTTGTCGCCAGAGATGAGCACCGGGGTCTTCGGGTCCTTGACCAGCGACTTGACCTCGCCGATGGCGACCGCGCGCTCGCTGACGATGCGCCCGGCCGCGTCGCGCTCGCGCACGGTCAGCGAGCGGTCCTCCTTGATGATCACCTCGATCGGGGCCAGTCTCGGCGCGCTTGCCGCGCCCACCGAAGGCAGCTCGATCACCCCGGGGGTCACCAGCGGCGCGGTGACCATGAAGATCACCAGCAGCACCAGCATCACGTCCACGTACGGCACGACGTTGATCTCGTGCATCGGGCCGCGCTTGGAGTGCAGCCGCGGCATGCCTAGCGCACCACGGCCTGGCGCTGCAGCACGTTGGAGAACTCCTCCATGAAGCTCTCGAACCGGATCGCGATGCGGTCGATGTCGTGCGAGAAGCGGTTGTAGGCCACCACCGCGGGGATGGCCGCGAACAGGCCGATGGCGGTGGCGATCAGCGCCTCCGCGATGCCGGGCGCCACCTGCGCCAGGGTCGCCTGCTGCACGTTCGCCAGGCTCCGGAACGCATGCATGATCCCCCACACCGTGCCGAACAGGCCCACGTAGGGGCTCACCGAGCCGGTGGAGGCGAGGAACGACAGGTGCCGCTCGAGGTGGTCCATCTCCCGCTGGTAGGTGGCGCGCATGGCGCGGCGGGCGCCGTCCACCATCACCGAGGGGTCGGTGCCGCGCTGGCCGCGCAGCTTGGTGAACTCGCGGAAGCCGGCCTCGAAGATGCGCTCCAGGCTGCCGATGCTGTGGCGCGCGTTGACCGAGCCCTGGTAGAGCGCGTTCAGGTCGTTGCCGCTCCAGAACTCGCGCTCGAACTGCTCGGTCTGCGCGCGCGCGTTGCGGATGGTGAACCACTTGCGGAAGATGAACATCCAGGACATGAAGGACACCGCCAGCAGCAGCAGCATCACCGCCTTCACCACGAGGGAGGCGTTCATGACCAGGTTCCAGAGGTCCATGTCCTGGGTGACGCTCATGTCGGCTTCCTCATGCGGCGATCCTCGCGGTCAGTTCGTCGGGCAGGGGCAACGGCTTCATGTCCTTGTGGCGGACGCAGGCGGCCTGGATGCGGGCGCTGGCGCACAGGCGGCCGTCCGGCAGGCGGGCCTCCTGCTCCAGCCACAGGTAGCTGCGCTTCACCTCCACCGGCTTCACGCTCACCGACAGGAGGTCGTCCAGGCGGGCGCCGACCTTGAAGTCGATTTCCGCGCGCGCCACGACGAACCCGACCCCTTCGACAGCGGCCATGCGCTCCTGGTTCACGCCGAGGCTGCGCAGCCACTCGCTGCGGGCGCGCTCGAAGTAGCGCAGGTAGTTCGCGTAGTAGACCACGCCGCCCAGGTCGGTGTCCTCGTAATAGACGCGCACCTGGAACTGGAACGGATTCAAGCGCCGTTCGGGTCGGAGAGCAGGTCCGCGGCCGCGCGGGGCGCGACGATGCCGAAATGCCGGTAGGCGGTGAGGGTCGCCATCCGCCCCCGCGGGGTGCGCTGCAGGTAGCCGCACTGGATCAGGTAGGGCTCCAGCACGTCCTCGATGGTGTCGGTCTCCTCGCCGATGGCGTGGGCGAGGTTCTCGACCCCGACCGGGCCGCCGCCGAACTTCTCGATCACCGCGAGAAGCAGCTTGCGGTCCATCAGGTCCAGGCCCAGGGCGTCCACGTCCAGCATCGCGAGCGCCGCGTCGGCCACCGCCTTGGACACCCGGCCGTCGGCCTTCACCTGGGCGTAGTCGCGCACCCGGCGCAGGAGCCGGTTGGCGATGCGCGGCGTGCCGCGCGAGCGCCCGGCGATCTCGGCGGCGCCCTCGTCGGCGAGCGCCACCTCCAGCAGCCGGGCCGAGCGCTGCACGATCTTCGTCAGGTCCTCGGTGCCGTAGAACTCCAGCCGCGCCACGATGCCGAAGCGGTCGCGCAGCGGGTTGGTGAGCATGCC
>CAZMDA010000058.1:0-252 GCA_964564865.1 uncultured Bordetella sp.
ACAATGACGCGGCCGCCGTCGCCTGCCGCCGTGGCGCTGGCGTCGAGCGTCGCGCCCGGCGCGACATGGGTCATCGCCGCGTTGCGCACCGCCGGATCCGCGCCCTGGAATCCGCCACCGACCAGGACTTCGCCCCCGCCCTCCGCGCCGCGCGCGGTGACGGAGGCGTTGTCGAACAGGCCGACGCGCCCGCCGGTGATCTCGACCCGGCCGCCCCGGCCCAGGGCGTTGTCCACGCTGACCAGCGCGTTG
>CAZMDA010000058.1:262-22445 GCA_964564865.1 uncultured Bordetella sp.
TCCTGCTGCGCGGCCAGGACCACGCGGCCGGCGGCGTCCACGGCGACGCTCGTCGCCCGGATCTCGCCGGAGTGGCGCAGCGTGCCGGCGAACAGGCCCGCCGCGTTCCGCGCCTCGATCGTGCCGAGGTTGAGCGCCGTGTCGGCCGGCGCCTGCAGCGCGAACTGCACCCCATGGGCATCGGGGCTGGTGATGGTGACCGACTGCCCGGCGGCCAGGAGCACGCTCCCCGCCTCGCTGCGGATGAGGCCCGCGTTCTGGACTTGCGGGCCGACGAGGAAGATGTCGCCGCTCGCGCGGATCGCGCCTTCGTTGCGCAACAGGCCGTGGCCGCCGCCCTCGAACCTCAGGCGCCCGGAAAGGAAGTCCTGGTCGCTGATGTTGAGCGTGGAGGCGACGAAGCCGGCGGTGTCGATCACCGACCCGGCACCGAACACGATGCCATGCGGGTTGACGAGGAACACCCGGCCATTGGAGGACAGCGTGCCGAGGATGCTGGAGGGGTCGGCGCCGGTCACGCGGTTGAGCACGGCGCTCGCCGCCGACTGCTGCAGGAACCGCGTGGCTTCGCCGGCACCGATCGAGAAGCCCCGCCAGTTGATGATCGCGCCGGGCGAGTTCACGACCTGCAGCACGTTCGGCGCAGGTTGGCTGAACGCCGCCGAGCCGTGGGCCACGACCGGAGCCGTCGGGTTCGCCAGCGCCGGCGTGGCAAACACCGCCGCCACCGCAAGCGCCAGCGTCGTTCCTCTCCGTACCGCCTGCCGGTCTTTCCTCATCGTCCGCGCTCCATGCTGGCCGATGATTGCCGCCCCAACCCCACCGCACAATCGGCCAAAACGCCGATACCCCCCCGGCCTCCCCCGCGCTAGCGTGCAAGAATCCGCCCCAAGCACCCATGCCCCGCCTGCTCATCGTCGACGACCACCCGCTCTACCGCCTCGGCCTGATCGCGGCGCTGGCCTCGGCCATGCCCGGCGCCGAGGTGGAAGGCGCCGCCTCGGCGGAGGACGCCCTGGCGCTGCTCGAGCGCGAGCCGGGCTTCGACCTGGTGCTGGTGGACCAGCGCCTGCCGGGCATGGATGGTCTCGCGGCGCTGGCGCACTTCGGCGAACGCCGGCCCGACGTGCCGCGGGTGCTGATCTCGGGCAATGAGGAGGCTGGCCTGGCGCGGCGCGCGGTGGCAGCCGGCGCCTCGGGCTTCATCCCGAAGTCGCTCGCGGTCGAGGATGTGGCGGCGGCCATCCTCCGGGTGCTGGAGGGCGAGGTCTTCCTGCCGCAGGAAGGCGATGCGCCCGTGCAGCCGGCGGGCTCGCTCACGCTGCGCCAGCTGGAGGTGCTGCGCCTGCTCGGGGAGGGCTACACCAACAAGGAGATCGCCAGGACGCTGGAGATCGCCGTGCGCACGGTGCGCACGCACGTGGAGGCGATCTTCGAGCACCTGGGCGCGGAGAACCGCACCCAGGCGGTGCTGGCGGCGCAGCGCGCGGGCTTGATCGGATCGCGCGGAACGGCGGCGTGAGCGAGGAGGCCCGGCTCGGCGACCGCGTGGAGCGGGAAGCCGTGGAGGCGCTGTATCGCCAGGGGCCGATGGTCTCGGGCGTCGGGCTGGTGGTCGGCGCGCTGCTGGGGTGGATGCTGTCCGCCCGGGTGCCGGAGGCGCCGCTGCTGGCCTGGTACCTGGCCTTCGCCGCGCTGCAGCTCGCCCGCCTGGCGCTGTGCGCCGCCTACCGGCGCGCGCCGGACCGTGAACGCGACGCGAAGCGCTGGGGCCGGCGTTTCCAATGGAGCATGGTGACCGGTGGCGCCGGGTGGGGAGTCCTCGCCGTGATCGCCTTTGCGCCGGGCGACCCGCTGGGGCAATCGCTGCTGCTCAATGTCGTCGCCGGGCTTGCCGCCGGCTCGATCTCCGCCACCGCCTACCACCTGCCGACCCTGGTGGGCTACCTGCTGCCGATGCTCGTGCCGCTGATCGCGCGCATCGCGCTGGAGGGCACGCTCGAGTACGCGTTCGTCGCCGGAACCGCGGCGCTGTTCCTGCTCGCGCTGCTCGCCTTCGGCGCCCGCCAGGCGCGCCTGATCCGGGAGGCCATCGTCACCAGCCACCGCAACGCGGAACTGGCCGAATCGCTGGCGAAGAAGAGCGCCGAGGCCGAGGCCGCGCGCGAGCGCGCGGAAGCAGCGAGCCGCGCCAAGTCGCAGTTCTTCGCCGCCGCCAGCCACGACCTGCGCCAGCCCCTGCATGCGCTGGGCCTGTTCGCCGCGTCGCTGCGCGACAGCGTGCGCACCCCGGAGAACGCGCAGCGCGTGGACCAGGTGCTGGCGAGCGTGGACGCGCTCGATGAACTGTTCGACGAGCTGCTCGACATCTCGCAACTGGACGCGGGCCAGGTCGTGCCCGCGCCCACGCACGTGCCGGCGCAGCGCCTGTTCGACCGCCTGGCCCGCGTCTACGGCCCGATCGCGGCGCACGAGAACCTCGGGCTCGCGTTCCGGCCCACCCGCGCCGTGCTGCACGCCGACCCGGTGCTCATCGAGCGCATCCTCGGCAACCTGATCGTCAACGCGCTGCGCTACACCGCGCGCGGCGGCGTGCTGGTGGGCTGCCGCCGGCGCGGCGCCGGCTGGTCGCTCGAAGTCTGGGACACCGGCGTCGGCATCGCGGCCGCGGACCGCGATCGGGTGTTCGAGGAGTTCGTCCAGCTGGGCAACTCGGAGCGCGACCGCCGCAAGGGGCTGGGACTGGGGCTTGCGACGGTGAAGCGCATCGCCGCGCTGATGGGCACGCCGGTCGCGCTCGCCTCGCGCCCGGGCCGGGGCTCGGTGTTCCGGGTGCTGGTGCCGGCGGGGAACGAGGCGGCGGTCGCCGAGGATCCAGCCCGGGCGCGCGACGAGCCCGCCGACGCGCTGGCCGGCAGCGTGGTGGTCGTGATCGACGACGAGAAAGCCGTGCGTGACGGCATGCGCGAGGTCCTCGGCCATTGGCAGTGCCGGGTGGTGGACGCGGGCTCGGCCGCGGAGGCCTTGGCCGCGCTCGATGCGGCCGGGCTGCAGCCCTCCGTCGCGGTGGTGGACTACCGGCTGCGGGATGGCGAAACGGGGTTCACGGCGGTCGCGGCGCTGCGCGCCCGCTTCGGGCCGCGCCTGCCTGCCCTGCTGGTATCCGGCGACGTGGGCGCGGACCTGTTCCAGCTTGCGCGCGAGGCCGGGCTGCTATTGCTGACCAAGCCGGTGCGCACGGCGCGCCTGCGCGCGGCGATCGCGCACTACCTGCGGCGGAATGCGGCGGTGCGTCCTTGAAACGGTTCGAGGCTGCGCCAGGGCTCGACTAGCGCCGATCCCGGTAGGGCCGGTTCTCCACGATGCGTCGCCAGCCGAGCGCGCCCAGGTCGATGGTGCGAAAGCCGCCGTGCACCACCAGTTCCGCGATCGCGCGCCCGGCGCCGGGCACGTGCATGAAGCCGTGTCCGGAGAAGCCCGCCAGCAGGTGCAGGTTGTCCATCGTCCCGGTCAGGGGACCGATGATGGCGTTCTGGTCGAACTCGTTCTGGTCGAACAGCCCGGAGGTGGCGCCGGTCTGGCGCGCCGCGGCGAATTCCCGGCAGCGCTCCACCAGCGCGGGCCGCATCGCGCGCTCGAAGAATCCGGCGTCGATGCCCAGGTCGAAACCGCGCGGCATGTCGGTGGATTGCACGCCGCCGCGGTAGCCTGCGCCGCTTGGACGGAACGCGACGCGCGCCCAGTCCTTGATGAACGGCAGCGGCTCGAGCGCGACGTCGATCTCGAAGTCAAAGTCGTAGCGCAGCATGGGCCCGATCGGCGTCCTGATGCCCGCGAGCGCGCAGACCCTGCCGCTCCATGGCCCGGCCGCGACCACGAAAGCGGGCGCGGCAAACCTCGCCCCGGAGCGCAGCGACACCGCCTTCGCCAGCCGGCCCTGCACTTCGAACCCGACCACTTCGTCGGCGATGTAGCGCACCCCGAGCGATTCGGCCTTGCGGCGCAGTCCCTGCAGCACGAGTTGCGGATTCGCCCAGCCGTCCTCGGGAGAATGCACCGCCGCGCCAAGGTTGTCGGTGCGCAGGGACGGAAAGGCGTTGCCGACGTCCGCGGGCTCCATCCAGTGCACCATGACGCCCTTGGCACGCTGGCGCTCGAAGTTCGCCGCGAGGCCGGCCTTGGCCTCCGGTCCGCCGGTGAGCAGGTAGCCGCCCTTGACGAACCCGCAATCCGTGCCGATGCCGTCTACCGCGGTGCGCGCGGCGAAATCGCGATAGAACCCTATCCCATAGTCGGAAAGCTCGATGTTCTCGGGCAGCGCGTGAACCCTGCGCACCCCTCCCGTCGTCGCGCGCCAGGTCGAGGCCTGCGCATAGCCCGGGTCGGATTCGATCACGGCGACGCGGCTGCCCGGCGCCGCCTCGGCGATGTGCAGCGCGGCGCTCGAACCCATGCCGCCGCCGCCGACGATCACGACATCCCAGCGCGCCTCCGGCCCCGCCATGTCGGCCCGCACTACTGGATCTTGATGTTCGAATCGCGGATGACGCGGCCCCACTTCTCCGACTCCGCGCGCACAAAGGCGGTGAACTCGTCGGCCGACGCCGAGCTGACCGCCACGATTCCCGCCTTGGCGAGCGATTCGCGCACCGATTCGGTGGCAAGCGAGGCGCGCATCGCCTCGTTCAGCTTCTGCACGATGTCGCGCGGCGTACCCGCCGGCGCCCACACGCCCAGCCACACGTCCACCACGTAGCCCGGGACGCCCGCCTCGGTCGCCGTCGGCACATCCGGCAGCTGCGAATACCTGCGCTCGCTGCCCATGGCGAGCGCGCGCAGCTTGCCCGCCCGGATCTGGCCCAGCACCGATCCCGCGGAGAGGCCGACGAGGTCGATCTCGCCGGCCATGGTCGCGGCCGTGGCCGGCGCGCCGCCCTTGTAGGGCACATGGGTCATGCTGATGCCCGCCATCTTCTGGAACAGCTCGAGCGCCAGGTGGTCGGACGAGCCCAGCCCCGAGGAGCCGAAGTTGACCTTGCCCGGGTTCGCGCGCGCGTGGTCGATGAACTCGCGCAACGTCTTCGCCTGCAGCGACGGGCCGACGGTGAGGATGGTGGGGGTCATGCCGGACAATCCCACCGGCTGGAAGTCCTTGAGGTGATCGTAGGACAGCTTGGCCAGGTGCGCCGTGGTGACGAAACCGATGTTCCAGAACAGGAGCGTGTAGCCGTTCGGCTGCGCCCGGGAAACCGCCTCCGCGCCGACCGCGCCGCCGGCGCCCGGCTTGTTGTCGATCACGACCCTCTGGCCGAGGATCTCGCCCATGCGGTTGCCCAGCGTCCGCGCGGTGACGTCGGATGCGCCGCCGGGGGCGAACGGCACCACCAGGGTGACCGGCCGCGACGGATAGGCCTGCGCGCCGGCGTTCGACGCGGCCGCCGCGCAGACGGCGGCGGCGGCGGCAAACAGCGTGCGGCGCGCGAAAGCGGCGAGGGTCGGGGCGGGGCGAGCGGCGGTTGCGGCGGTCATGGTCGGTCCTTTCAGTTCGGGCGTCGGGAAGCGGGGGAGGTCTGCTGCGCAACGCCGTCCAGGAAGGCGCCGACGTTGCGGAAGTACGGCTGCGGATGGGAGCGCGGGCAGAAATGCCCGCCCTGCGGCAGGATGCCGAGCTGCGCGCCCGGGATGGCCGCGGCGAGCGCGCGCGAGAAGTACGGCGGGCAGATCAGGTCGTCCACCGCGGCGTTCACCAGGGTCGGCACGCGCAGGCGAGGCAGGTCCGCAGTCCGGTCGAAGCGCAGGATCGCCTCGATCTTGCTCAGCACGATCTCCGCGGGCGGGAACGCGGCCAATGTGGCCCGTTCCGCGGCCTCGATCTCGGGCATGTGAGCGGCAATCCACTCCGGCGAGTACTGGAACAGCGTGCCGCACCGAACATAGGTGGTCGGGCCGCCTTCCTCCAGCGCGCGCCGGCGCACCTCGAACAGCCGGCGGAAGTAGTCGTCCGCGGCGGCCCAGCTGGAGCTGGCGACCAGGCTCGCCACGCGGTGCGGGTGGTCCAGGGCGAGAACCTGGCCGATGCAGCCGCCGGTCGAATGCCCGACCAGGTGCGCGCGTTCCACGCCCAGCCCGTCCAGTACCGCGAGCGCATCCGCCGCCATCTGCTCGACCGAGTACCGCATGCGCGCCAGCGTGCTGCGGCCCGTCCCGCGGTGGTCGTAGGTGATGGTCCGGTACTTCGCCGCGAACAGCGGCCGCTGCTCGGTCCAGAACGACGCGTTGCCGCCCAATCCGGTGATCAGCAGCAGCGGCTCGCCCTCGCCGGCAGACTCGCACCAGAGCTCGGCGCCGTCCGGCGTCTTCACCATCGTCATGCGCGTGCGGTCCGCAAAAGGGTCGCCATGGCGTCAGGCCTCGGGCCGGGGTGGCGCGAAGCCGGTGCGCGCCTCGATGGCGCCGACGTCGGCGGGCCGCTCAAAGGGCTCGGGCGCGGGCTCGCCCGGCCGCCGCGGGCGGCCGATCGCGGCGAAGAACTCGTGCAGCCCGCGGCCAGGCATGATCGTCCAGGAAAAGCGCAATCCGGCATCGCCCGCGTTGACGAAGGAATGACGCACGCCCTTGCCGAGAAAGAACGCATCGCCCGGCGCCATCGGGTGCCGCACGCCGTCGATCACCGCGGTGCCGCGGCCCTCGAGCACGTGGATGATCTCCTCCTGGTCCGGGTGGGCGTGCTCGCGCACGTGGCCGCCGGGCGCGACGCACTGTTCGCCCATCGCGGCGGTGTCGCTGCCGGTGTCGGCCGGCGCGAGCTTGACCGTCACCCAGCCGTTTGCCGGCACCGGCTGCCAGTAGGATCGATCCATCCGTGCTTCTCCCAGCGATCAGCGGAGGCTGCGGCCCATCCTAGCAAATGTGTGGACAGTTTTGTCGGCAATCTTTATATTGGCCCGCATTGCAAACCAGGAGGCAGGCAGGCCATGGAAATCAAGCGCTTTCAGACCGGTCCCCGCATGAGCCAGGCGGTGGCCTGCAACGGGTTCGTGTTCCTCGCCGGCCAGGTCGCCGACGACACCAAGGCCGACGTCGCCGGGCAGACGCGGCAGATCCTGGCCAAGATCGACCGCCTGCTGGCCGACGCCGGCAGCGACAAGACCAGGATCCTCAGCGCCACCATCTGGCTGGCGGACGCGGCGACCTTCAACGAGATGAACGCGGTCTGGGACCCCTGGGTGCCGGCGGGGCACACCCCGGCGCGCGCCTGCGTCGAGTCGAAGCTTGCCTTCCCGCAGTACACGGTCGAGATCGGCGTGATTGCAGCCGCCTGAGGCCTGGGGGATCGCGCATGAAGACGGTCATCCTCGGCGGCGGCATCGTCGGCGTCACCACCGCGTGGTACCTGGCGAAATCCGGCCGTGAAGTCGTCGTCGTGGATCGCAACGACGGCGTCGCCCGCGAGACAAGCTACGCCAACGCCGGGCTGGTGGCGCCGGGCCATGCCTATACCTGGGCCTCGCCCCGGGCCCCGAAGATCCTCCTGAAGTCGCTCTTCGTCGGTGGCCAGGCGCTGCGCCTGAAGCTGAACGCGGATCCGCGCATGTGGGCCTGGTGCCTGCGCTTTCTGCGGAACTGCACTGCCGAGCGCTCGCGGCTGAACACCTCGCGCAAGCTGGTGCTGTGCCGCTACTCGCAGCACCTGCTGCAGGAGCTCACCGCGGCCGAGGGGCTGGCCTATGACCGCATTGCCTCCGGCCTGCTGTACGTCTACCGCGACCAGCCTTCGTTCGAACGCGGCCGCGCGGCCATGTCCATCCTGTCCGACAACGGCCTGAAGCTGGAGACGCTCTCCCCCGAGGAGGTGGCCGCGCGCGAACCCACCTTCGCGCGCTCCAAGCACCGCATCGCCGGGGCGATCTTCTGCCCGTCGGACGAAAGCGGCGACGCGCACCTGTTCTCCGAGGACCTGGCGCGGCGCTGCGAGGCGCTGGGGGTGCGGTTCGAGTTCGGCCGCCAGGTGCGCGACCTCGAGCACGCCGGCGACCGCGTCTCGGCGGCGATCACCGACCGCGGCCGCATCGAGGGAGACGAGTTCGTGCTGGCGCTGGGCTCGTACGCCCCGCTGCTCGCGCGGCGGCTCGGCTACCGCCTGCCGGTCTACCCGGTCAAGGGCTACTCCCTCACGCTCCCGGTCGGGCCGGAGCACCGTCCCCCGACGCTGGGCGGCGTGGACGAGAACAACCTGGTGGCCTGGGCGCGGCTCGGCGACCGGCTGCGCTTCACCGCCACGGCCGAGTTCTCCGGCTACGATACCGCGCATGAGCCGGCGGACTTCGACGACATGCTGCGCGCCGCCCGGGACCTGTTCCCCGACGGGGCCGACTACGCGCGCCCGTCGTACTGGTCCTGCCTGCGGCCGATGACCCCGGAGGGCACGCCGATCCTGGGCTCGACCCGGCACCGCAACCTGTTCCTGAACGCCGGCCACGGCCACATGGGCTGGACGATGGCCTGCGGCACGGCGAGAATCGTGGCCGACATCATGGACCGCCGCCAGCCCGGGATCGACATCGAAGGGATGACACTCCAATGAGCGCACCCGCCACGCTCGCGCCCGCTGCCGGCGCCGCGCCGTACCGCAAGCTCCCCTTCACCATGGACGCCGGCATCTGCCACCGGGCCGCGATCGGCCTGGTGGTGCTCGCCACCGACAACACCATCGAGCACGAGTGGCGGAGCCTGATGCGGCTGGACGGCGTTGCCTTCTACGAAAGCCGCCTGTACAACTCGCCCCGCATCACCCCCGAGACGCTGGCCGAGATGGAGAAGGACATCGCCGCGAGCGTCGCCCTGATCCGTCCCGGCGAGCCGCTCCACGTGGTTGCCTTCGGCTGCACTTCGGGCGCGATGGTGATCGGGGAGGAGCGCGTGTTCGAGCGCGTGCGCGAGGCGCGGCCGGGCGTTCCCTGCACCACGCCGATCACCGCCGCGCTCGCCGGGCTCAAGGCGCTGGGGGCGCGGCGCATCGCCCTGCTCACGCCGTACGTGCGCAGCATCAGCGACTGGATGGGCGGCTACATCGAGGCGCGCGGAATCGGCATCGCGCGCGCCGGCTCGTACGACCACGAGAACGACAACGAGGTCGCGCGCATCGACGCCGGGTCGGTGCGCCGCGCCGTGCTGGAGATCGGCCGCGACGACGCCGTGGATGCGGTGTTCGTGTCCTGCACCAGCCTGCGCGTGGCCGACCAGGTGAGCGCGCTGGAGGCGGAGCTGGGCAAGCCGGTCACCTCCAGCAATCACGCCATGGCGTGGCACGCCCTGCGGCTGGCGGGGGTGCACGACCGCCTGCCCGCGCACGGCCGCCTGTTCACGGTCTGACGCCATGGCCAAGCGTGGCAAGCCCGCCGCCGCCAGGCGCACCGGCCTCACCGCCAGCGGCCTGTACGAGCAGCTGCGGCAGATGGCGATCCTCTACAAGCTGCGCCCGGGCGAGCGCGTCAACGAACTGGAGCTGTCGCAGGCGTTCAACACCAGCCGCACCCCGGTGCGGGAGGCGCTGAACCGGCTCGCCTCCGAGAAGTTCCTCACCTTCGTGCCCAACCGCGGCTTCTACGGCCGCGAGCTGGACCGGCAGGACATTTACAACCTCTACGAGCTGCGCAAGTGCCTGGAGAGCGCGGCGGCCGCGCTCGCGATCGAGCGCGCCGCGGATGCCGACATCCTCGCCGTGCGGACGTTCTGGAACGAGGTGATGCGAAAGTCCGGCCGGATCCCGACGCAGCGGCTGGTCGCGCTGGACGAGGAGTTCCATGTCCGCGTCGTTGCGCTGTCGCGCAACGACGAGATGGTGCGCGCGCTGGAAGGGGTCAATGCGCGCATCCATTTCGTGCGCTGGGTCGACATGGAGGAGCGCCACAGCGGGCTGTACGGCGAGCACCAGGCCCTGGTGGACGCCCTGCTCGCGCGCGACCTGCGCCGCTGCCAGGCCATCCTCGAGGGCCATATCTCGCGCCGCATGGAGGAGATCGTGCGGGTGATCCAGGCCGGCGTGGTGCGCCTGTACGCGCCCTGACGCCGGCCCGCCGGCGGCGGTCAGTCCGCCGGCGGCACCTTCGCCATGGCGACGACCTTCGACCACTTGTCCACCTCGGCCCTGAGGTAGGCGCCGAACTCCTCGGGCGTGCTGCCGACCGGGTCGACGCCCTGCTTGGCGAGGTACTCGCGCATGGCGGGCTCGAACAGGATCCGGCGGACCTCGGCCTGGAGCCTGTTGACGATCTCGCGCGGGGTCTTCGCCGGCGCCATCATCGCGATCCAGGTGCCGGCGTCGAACGTGCCGACGCCGGACTCCGCGACGGTCGGCAGCTCGGGCGCGAGCGGCGTGCGCCGGATGCCGGTCACGCCCAGCGCCTTGAGCTTGCCGGAACGCACGTGCGGCATCGCGGTGTTGATCGAATCGAACATCATGTCGATCTGGCCGCCCAGCAGGTCGTTCAGCGCCGGCGCGCTGCCCTTGTAGGCGATGTGCTCCATCTGGATGCCGGCCAGCGAGCGGAACAGCTCGCCCGCGAGGTGGTTGGAACTGCCGGTGCCGCCGGAGCCGAAGGTGATGCGCCGCTGCTTGCCCAGCGCCACCAGCTCGGCAACGTTGCCGGCCGGCACCGAGGCGTTGACCACCACCAGCCAAGGCACCGCGACGATCTGCGTCACCGGCGCGAAGTCCGTGACGGCGTCGAAGCGCATCTTCCGGTACAGCGCCGGCGTGGTGGCATGGCTCGCGGCCGCGATCACCAGCGTGTAGCCGTCGGGCGCGGCCTTGGCGACGATCTCGCTGCCGATGGTGCCGCCGGCGCCGGCGCGGTTCTCCACCACGACCGGCTGGCGCAGGCTATCCGACAGCGGCTTGGCGACCACGCGCGCCATCGCATCCGCGACGCCGCCCGCGGCCCAGGGCACGACGAAGCGGATCGGGCGGTCGGGATAGGCCTGCGCGAAGGCCGGCGCCGCGGTCGCTGCGAGCAGGCCGGCGGCGGTCATCAGGATGGCTGCGGTCTTGGTCATCTGCACTCCTGCGGAGGGTGGGAATACCGCTGCACTATAACTCTTTGCCGACAAAACTGTCTACACTTTGCCCAGGACGGCGCAAGCGCGGCCCAATGCCGCCTCCAGCAGGCTGCCGGCGACCAGGCGCGAGGACGGCGAGGACGGCTGGATGCGCCGCCCGCACACGCGCGCGCTGTAGCTGCCGAATGCGCCGCGGACGTGCAGCTCATGCACGTTGTCCTCCACCGCGGGATCGACCAGCAGTTCCACCCGGGTGCGGTCGAAGCCCACCCCGGCCAGGGCGATCGTCGCGGTGAGGTTGACGTTCTTCGGGAACTGCGCGATCGCCGCGCGCGCGCTGCCTTCGTACACCAGCGTGCGCTGCCCCGGCACCGATGCGCCCTCGCTGGGCCGCAGCACGTGCGGCGGCATCGTGCCGCGATAGAGGACCTCGTCGATGCCGCCATGCCGGGCGGCGGCGAGGCCATCGATGCCGACGATCGCACCCGAGGGAATGCGCACGGCCCGTCCGGCGCGCGCCGCCGCTTCCCGCAACGCCTCCCGCAGCTCGTCGTCCACCAGGGCGCCTACGGAGGCCGGCACCAGGTCGACGCCCGCGGCGAGCACGGCGCGCCCGTGTTCGCGCAGCGCGGCCTGGCCGGCGCACTCGATGACCACGTCGTGGTTCAGGGCGAGGAATTCCTCCAGGCCGGTGCGAACCTCGAGGCCGGCCGGGTGCTCCGCCTTGCGCCCGCGGGCGAGCAGCCCGGACACGACGCAGCGGCCCGCCGCAGCGGCGGCATGCGCGAACGCCAGCGAGCCGAGGGCGCCAAAGCCGATCAGGCCGATGCGCAGGGTCATGGCGCGGCTGCCGAGCGCAAGCGATCGTATCGATCGCGCGCCGCGCCGGCCGTGGTCGCGACCGCGATCCCGATGTGCCGGAACGCATAGAACGGCACGCTGCGCATCGGCGTCGGGCGCAGGGGCGCGTCCCGGTCGTCGCGCCCCAGCAGGCGCTCGGCGGCCAGGCGGCCGAGCGCGGTGGACACCGCGATGCCGCGCCCGTTGCAGCCGAGCGCGCAAACGATGCCGTCGCCCGATTCGTGCAGGCGCGGCAGGTGCTCGGAAGTGACCGCGAAGTAGCCGCTCCAGCCGAAGGCCCATTCGACCGGCCCCAGCGCCCGGAACAGCTCGGCGCCGGCGCGCCGCAGGCGCGGCAGCAGGTGCTCGTGCGACAGCCCGCCGGTGGCGCCCGAGCCGCCCATCACCAGGCGCCCATCCGGTGAGAGGCGGAACGACGTCAGCAGCCTGCGCGTGTCCGAAGCGCCCTGGCGCCCGGGCAGGATCGCCGCCGCCATGTGCGCCGGCAGCGGCACCGAGGCGGTCTGCGCGGTACGCACGGGAACGAAGGATCGGCGCAGGCCCGGGACCAGGTCGTCGGCATACGCCGCGGTCGCGACGAGGACCTTCGCGGCGCGCACGGCGCCCCTTGCCGTGCGCGCAACCCAGCCCTTCCCGGCGCGCTCGAGGGACTGGACCGGGCTGTGGGCGTGCGCGGCGGCGCCGGCCCGCATGGCCGCGACCGCGAGGCCGCGCGCGAACCCCAGCGGATTGATGGTGCCGCCGCGGCGATCGATCCATGCCGCCAGGAAGGCACCGGTTCCCAGCATCCGTTCCAGATCCGCATGCGGCAGCAGGTCCACGGGCGCGCCGCGGGCAGCCCATTGCGCGCAGCGCGACTCGACCTGCGCCACCGACCGCGCGGTGTACGCGGGCTGGATCCAGCCGGTCCGCACCGGATGGCACGGAATGCCGTACCGCTCGATCAACTCGAAAACCCGGTCCGGGGCGCTGCCGCCCCACGCGGCGAGGCGGGCACCGCGCTCGCGGCCGAATGTCCGCTCCAGGTCGTCCGGATCGAGCTTCAGGCCCGGGATGACCTGGCCGTTGTTGCGCCCGGAAGCGCCCCAGCCGGGCTCCACCGCCTCCAGCACCACGACCCGCGCGCCCTGCTCCGCCAGGTGGACCGCCGCGGCAAGTCCGGTGAAACCCGCGCCGACCACGAGCACGTCGGCCTCGACCTCGCCGGCCAGCGGGGGCATCGATGGCGCCGGCGCGGCGGTTTCCAGCCAGACCGAGCGGGGCAGCGCGGCCGGTTCGCCGGCCAGCGCGGGACTAGGCACCCTCGACGAACTCGAGGATCGCGCCGCAGGCGTGCTCCGCCTCCACCCGCAGCGCGCCGCCGGGCGTACGGGTATGCGGCACCGCGCCCGCCTCGAGCGCGCGCGCGCACTGCGCAAGCGAACCGGTACGCAGGGCGACCGCGCTCAGGTACGGCGCCTCGGCGCCCGCGATCGCCATCCCGAGCGCCGCGGCCCGCGCCTCATCCAGCACGCGCAGTACCGCGCCGCGCCCGACGGGCACCTCGAGCGCACCATCGGCAGCCGGACTCGGCGCCGCGTCGAGGTACTTGGCGAGCAGGTCCCGCGCACGCGCCGCATCGCGCGTCACCATCGTCATCGACCGAAGGCCGGTCACGCCATTGGCATGCACCAGGAATGCCGGCCGCCGGATCAGCTGCGGCGTGAGGTGCTGGCAGATGAGGGACGACATCAGGCCGTCGGTCTCCTTGGTGTCGAAGAAGATCAGCCGGAAGCGCGGCTCCAGGTTCCCGTCCGGCAACTCGAAGTTGCGCGTCAGCTCGCGCGGATCGGCCGGATGCAGCCCCTTGGCGCGAAGCGCGGCGACCGCGCTTGCCGCCTCGGTCTCGGAAGAGAAGGCGACGCCCATCAACCCCTCGCGCTTGGCGAGGAATGCGTCGAGACCGTGCAGGTAGCGCTTCGGGTCGACGATGCCGCGCAGTTCCAGGTAGTCGTGCGGGAACATGATGCACCAGTTGCCGGTGCCCCACTCCTTGTGGCTGCCGCGCGGCGGCACCGTGAAGCCCATGCGCTCGTAGATGCCGCGCGCCTGCGGCATGTCGCGAACCGCGATGACGGGATGATCGAAGCCTGTGATGATGCCGGGCATGGGAATTCTTTCGGCGAGACAAGGTTCGCCGGATTCTGAACACCACGCGCCTTGCTGGCAAACCCAGTTTCGCTTGCGGGCGCCTACGGCCGGTACACCATCGCGCGCACCGGCGTCGGGTTGAAGTCGTTCACCGGGTTGTTCATCTGCGGGCAGTTGGACACCACCGCCAGCACGTCCATCTCCGCGCGCAGGTCCACGAAGTCGCCCGGCCGGGAAATGCTCGGGCCCATGTCCATGGACCCGTCCTTGCCCACCGGCACGTACATGAAGAAGTTCAGGTTCGCGACCATGTCGCGCGGGCCCATGCCGTAGCGCTTCAGCTGGTCGAGGAAGTTCTGCCGGCAGCTCGGATCGTCGGGCTTGTTGTAACGCCGGCGGTTGAGCGCCGAGGAGCAGCAGCCGCCGATGGTGTCGTGGAAGCCGAGCGTGTCCTCGACCACGGTCAGGAGCGGGTTGCAGTTCACCGAGTACAGCACCGTGCCCTTGCCGATGAAGATGTTGCCGTTGATCTTCATGGTGTCCGCGGCGGCGTAGCGGTCCTCGTGGTCGCGGGCGTTGTAGCACAGGAAGTCCACCGCCTGCTTCCCCTCCAGGTCCACCAGGCGCAGCACCTCGCCCTGCTTGAGTTCCCGGCTCCAGCCGGCACGCGCGGGGATCACCTCGTCTGAAATCGTCCTGCCCGGAACCGCCTTCCAATCGTTCGTCATCTCGTCTTTCCCTCCATAGGATCGCCCACCAGCTCGCGCAGCTGTTCCGCGCCCATCACCCGCGTGCCGTCGTCCATCGACGCGAGGGTGTCCACCGTGGCCTGCGCCGCGCGCCGCACCCGCACCGGCTGCAGCGACTTCGGCGTCATGTAGCTACCCAGCGTGCGGGTCACCAGCCCGCCCACCCTGCCGAAGAAGCCGGGCGCGGCCGCGCCCCTGCCGTCCGCAACCGGCCGCAGCACCAGCAGGCGCGCGAACCCGGCTTCGAGGATCGCCAGCTCGTCGGTGTCCCGGATCGCGGGCGCCGCGCCCAGCTGCAGGATCGCCTCCAGCGGCGTGATCACGGCGACGCGGACCGCGCCCCCGGCGCGCATCCGGCGCGCGAGCGCCGCGGCCTGCGCGCTGGTGATGGCGACATAGGGCTTGGGGATCTTCCAGAAGGACTTCGCCTCGGGCTCGATGCACAGGTACAGGTCCTCGGGCGTCCGCTTCATCCCTGCGCAGGGATCCCAGGCGGCGAGGTCGCCGGGGACCACCATGGGATGCAGCCTGGGGACGTGGCTGCGCATGTCCTTGCGCACGCCGACGTGCACCGCCGAGTACAGCGGGCTTTCGAGCAGGACGTTCAGGAGTTCCTCGCCCAGCTTGCCGGTGTTGCCGATGACGAAGGCGGCGCGGGTCACGGCCGGCGTGTCGGGGGCGTGCTGCGCGCCGGCGAGCGCCTGATCGAGACTGGTCACTCGGGCTTGCGGCCGGGTTCAGGCTCCCGCACCGCCAGCTCGCGGGCGCGACGCGCGAAGAGCGTGAATCGGCGCGCGTCGTCAAGCCAGCGCAGCTTCGCGATCGGCGGCAGCGCCATGTAGCGCAGCAGCTGCTCGTCGGTCAGCTCGTACTCATAGTCGTAGGCTTCGCGCTCCATCAGTCCTCGCGCCGCCGGCTCCTGAGCATCTCGACCCGGTGCAGAGCCTGGATGTCCGAGCGGTCTACCTTGCGGCCTGCGGCCTCCTTCAACGCGATCAGGTCACGCACCGCGATCACGCTGACCGGCACGCCCTCCACGGTCATTGCATGCCGGCGAGGATACGCATCCTCGAAGGCAACAGCGGTCTTGAGAAGGATGTCGACCGAGGGAGCCTCGAGCGCCGGTCCGCGCAGCTGCATCGCCAGCATGTTCCGCTCCTCGACCCACGTGCGCACCGTGTCCGGATCGCAGAGCTGCTCGATGCGCACCGGAAGGTTGGCCGGCTTCAGGCCAAGGAGTCGCGCTGCCGCCAGGAAACGCGCGAGATTGTCCGCATCGAGGCCGATCATGAGGTCCACATCCATGGTCATTCGTTCGGCGCCGTGCAAGTTGACCGCCATGCCGCCCACCAGCAGGTAGCGAACCTTCTCCCGGTCCAGCGCCCTGAAAAGGTCCAGGTAGAACATCAGCCCCCCGGCTTCCTCTCCTCCGCCAGCCTGACCACGTTCGCCACCGCGGCCGGCTCCGGCGCCTCCAGCTCCGCGGCCTCGATCTTCTGGAACTGCTGCGAGATCTTGCGGCTGGAGACCTGCACGTCCTCGGCATCCTGGTGGGCCTGGCGGATGTGGTCGGCGAGCTTCTTCATGCGCTCGTCGAAGCGGCGGAAGTCCTGCCCCAGGCGCACCAGCGCGTCGCGGATGATGTGGATCTGCTTCTTCGTCTCCACGTCCTTCAGCACCGCGCGCGCGGTGTTGAGCACCGCCATCAGGGTGGTGGGCGAGACGATCCAGACCCGCTTCGAGATGGCGTAGTCCACCACTTCCTGGTGGTAGGCGTGGATCTCGGCGAACACCGCCTCGGCGGGGACGAACATCACCGCGCCGTCGGAGGTCTCGTCCGGGATGATGTACTTCTTCGCGATGTCGTCCACGTGCTTGCGGATGTCGAGGCGGAACTGCTTCTGCGCCAGCGCCCGCATCGGATCGTCGCTTTTCCCCTCGAACATGCGGTTGTAGTTCTCGAGCGGGAACTTCGAGTCCACCGCCACCAGGCCGGTGGGGTCGGGCAGCTTCAGCACGCAGTCGGCGCGGGTGCCGTTGGAGAGCGTGTACTGCATCTCGAAGGCCTGCGTCGGCAGGGTGTTGCGCACCAGCGCCTCCAGCTGCACCTCGCCGAAGCTGCCGCGCGTCTTCTTGTCCCCCAGCAGTTCCTGCAGGCTCACCACGCTGCCGGTGAGGGTGTCGATCTTCTTCTGCGCCTCGTCGATGGTGGCCAGGCGCGCCATGACGCTGGTGAAGGTCTCGTTGGTCTTCCGGAAGCCCTCGTCCAGGCGCTCGGTCACCTTGCCCGAGATCTGGTCCATGCGGGCGTCGATCTTGGCGTTCAGCTTGTCGGCGGTCTCGCCGAGGTTCGCGCCCATGGACAGCTGCAGGCGGTGCAGCGCGTCGCGGGTCTGGTTCAGCTCCTCGGACAGGCGCGACGAGAGGCGGTCGGACTGCTGGGTCAGCCCCGAATGCAGGTCGCCCAGCATCTGGCGGTGCTTCTCCTCCAGCGAGCGCGTGAGGTCATCGGTCGCGCGGCCGCCGCGCCAGGCGAGGAAGCCGGCCAGCGCCAGCGCGACGAGTGCAACGAGGACTGCGGCTTCAGCCATGCCGCATTCTAGTCCGCCGCCGCCCGCTCACGGCGCGATGGTCAGCCAGACGGGCTGGTCCTTGGCTCCCGCGGTGCCGAGTACGGTCCGCGCCTTGAACCTGCCGGCCGCGTCCTTCACCGGGTCGCCCTCGATCTCGAAGAACGCCGGGAACGGCACGCCCGGGAAGAGGCCGACCTCCTCCAGGTCCACCGCCAGCTCGTACTGGCGGTAGCCGTCCACGCGGCTCGCACCGCGCGAGCGCTCGAAGATGTTCCAGTCGGTCTTCTGGGTGAGCCGCATCCCCGGCGGCGGGGCCTCCTGGATCGGCTCGCGCTCCGGCGGCAGCATCACCTCGCGCAGCTGCGCGAACCAGCCCTTGCCGGCGAGGAACACGCGCTCGTTCCGCAGGTAGGGCGACAAATCGAGGTGGAACCAGAAGCGGAACTGGTCGAAGCCCTCCTCGGTGCGGTCCGGGGTCGCGTGCGCGGCGAGGTACAGCTGCCCGCCGTGCGCGAGCAGAAGCACCGAGGTGCCGCCCGATTCCGGCACGAGCGCGAGGCGCAGCGCGCCTTTCCATTCCTCGAGGTAGATCCGCCCATCGAGCGTCGGCGCAACCGGTGCGCGCGGAATCGTGAGTATCTGCACGCCGGGTGGCGCCTTGCGCAGGCGGGAAATCTCGGCGCGCGCCTTGCGGACCCACTGTTCCTCGGGCATGTGGAAACTGTTCGGGATGCCCTTGCGCGCGTTCAGCGCCGCCGAATAGGTCGGATCGTAGAACTTGAGGGCGATCATCTGCGCCAGCCAGACGTGGGGCGTGTCTCGCAGGGCGCGATGCGGCTCGCGCCGGGCGGGCGCCGGGGCCGTGGCCGGCGGGGCGGCGGCGGGCTTCGGATGTAACCGATCGGTTACATTCGGGGAATCCACGGGCCCATGCCAGGGTTGCTGCGCGGCCGCCGGGCCGGCGGCCAGGAGAAAGACGAGCGCAAGGGCGCTAGAGCGCATCCCTCAGTGTAAGCGCGGGCGAGGCCGACAGCACCTTGCGGGCGGAGAGCCACGCGTTCAGCGACAGCAGCAGCACCCCCGCCACCGGGCCGGCAACGAGCAGCCACTGGTTGGGCGGCAGGTCGAGCTCGAACACGCGCCGCGCCAGCAGCTGGCCGATGGCGGCGGCACCCGCGGCGGCGAGCGCGCCCGCCAGCAAGCCCATGGAGAGGAACTCGACGCGCTGGCTGTTGGTGACCTGCGTCCGCGAGGCGCCGTAGACGCGCATCACCGCGGCCTCGCGCCGGCGCTCGTCCTCGGTGGCCACCAGCGCGGAGTACAGCACCAGGAGCCCCGCGCCCATCGCGAACAGGAACACCACCTGCACCGCGGTGATCACCTGGTCGATCACGGTCTGCGCCTGGCGCACCGCGGCGCCCACGTCCACCACCGTGAGGTTGGGGAAGCGCGCGGCGAGCTCGTTCACCTTGCGCTCGTCGCCCGGCTCCAGGCGGAAGGCGGACACGTAGCTGGAGGGGAACTTGCCCAGCAGCGCCGGCGGCGCGATGACGAAGAAGTTCACCTTCATCGAATCCCACTTCAGGCGGCGCATGGAACTGATGCGCGCGGAGAAAGTCTCGGCGCCGACGCTGAAGCTGAGCTCGTCGCCCATCTTCCAGCCCAGCCGGTTGGCGATGCCCTCCTCCACCGAGACCTCCACGGCGGCCGGCCCGAACCACCTGCCGGACACGATCTCGTTGTGCGCGGGCGGCGCGTCGGTGAACGAGAGGTTGAACTCGCGCTCCACCAGCCGGCGCGCGCGCTCCTCGGTGTAGTCGGCCTCGGACACCTTGCGGCCGTTCACGCTCGTCAGGCGGCCGCGCACCATGGGATAGAACTCCGGCGCGGCGATGCGCTGCTCGGCGAAGAACTGGCGCACGCTGGCCAGCTGGTCGGGCTGCACGCCGATCAGGAAGCGGTTGGGCGCGTCCGGCGGCGCGCTGCGGCGCCAGGCGTCCACCAGGTCGTTGCGGGTGAAGGTGAGCAGCAGCACCGCGGTGAGGCCCAGCGCCAGGCTCGCCACCTGGATCGCGTTGCCGCGCGAGTGGCGCCGCAGGTTGGCGAGGCCATAGCGCAATGCCGTGCTGCTCGCTCCGATCCGCCTCGCGACCGGGCCGCTCGCCA
Organism: uncultured Bordetella sp.; assembly: GCA_964564865.1. Taxonomy (GTDB): domain Bacteria; phylum Pseudomonadota; class Gammaproteobacteria; order Burkholderiales; family SG8-39; genus RBG-16-66-20. The sequence goes on from CAZMDA010000058.1 coordinate 19,800, forward strand.
GAAGTCGCAGCAGGACCCACGCGACGGCGGCGAACACCGCCACCGCGACGCCGAAGCCGCCGACCACGGTGGCGCCGAGCCGCACGTCGCCCGCCTGCCAGATGAGCAGGCCCGAGAGCGCGGCAAGGCCCGCGGCATACACCGCCACGGTGCCGCCCCTGGCCGAGCCGGATTCGCGCCGGATGACGCGCACCGCGGGCACGTTCTTCAGTTGCACCAGCGGCGGCAGCGCGAAGCCGAGCAGCAGCACCAGCCCCACCAGGAAGCCCTGCACCGCGGGCAGCATGGCGGGCGCGGGCAGGTCCGCGCGCAGCATCTCCGACAGCGCCGCGGCGATCGCGGCCTGCGCCCCGATCCCGATCAGGCAGCCCAGCGCGCAGGCGCCGATGCCGAGGATCGCGAACTCGATGCCGTAGAGCGATATCAGGCGCCCCTGCGTCGCGCCGAGGCAGCGCATCACCGCGCAGCCGTCCAGGTGGCGCTCGACGAAGCGGCGGGTGCCCAGCGCCACGGCCACGCCGGCCAGGATCGCCGCCAGCAGCGCGGTGAGGCCCAGGAAGCGCTGCGCGCGCTCGATCGCGGCGCGCACCTCGGGCCGGCCGCTCTCCAGGTTGTCCACGCGCTGGCCGCGCTCCAGCTGCTGCTTGGCCCAGGATTCCAGCGCCCCGATGCGCTCCTGCGGGCCGGCGGCGTAGAGGTAATGCCACACCCGGCTGCCGGTCTGCACCAGGCCGGTGGCGGGCACGTCGGCCACGTTCATGAACAGGCGCGGCGCGATGTTGAAGAAGTTCGCCCCGCGCTCGGGCTCCAGCGTGAGGATCGCGGCAACCTCGAACTCGGCGCCGCCCAGCCGGATCCGGCCGCCCACCGGCGTCTCCAGCGCGGTGACCAGGCGCTCCTCGATCCACACCGTGCCGCGCGCCGGGCCGGCCTCGGCCTGCGCGTCGGGCGCATTGAGCGCCTTGGCGATGCGCAGCTTGCCGCGCAGGGGATAGTTGTCCGACACCGCCTTCACGCCCGCCAGCTGCGACTGCTCGCCGGCAAACACCATGCTGATGAACGTGGTCGCGCGCGCGAAGGCGAGGCCGCGGCGCTGGATTTCCTCGCCGATGGCCTGGCGCCAGGGATGGTCCGAGACCAGCACCAGGTCCGCCCCCAGCAGCTGGTGCGCGTCGCGCACCAGGGCGCGGCTGACGCGGTCGGCGAAGAAGGCGACGCTGGTGACGCTCGCCACCGCCACCACCAGCGCGGCGGCGAGGATGCGCAGCTCGCCCGCGCGCCAGTCGCGCGCGAACATCCGCAGCGCCTGCTTGACGATCATGACGCTATGCGCCCCGCCACGAGGCGCACGATCCGCCCGCAGCGCCTGGCAAGGCCCTCGTCGTGCGTGACCATGATGAGCGTGGTGCCGAAGCTGCGGTTCAACTCGAACACCAGGTCGATGACCGCCGTGCCGGATTCCGAATCCAGGCTCCCGGTGGGCTCATCGGCCAGCAGCAGCTTGGGACGCACCACGAAGGCGCGCGCCAGTGCCACGCGCTGCTGCTCGCCGCCGGACAGGTGCTTGGGGTAGTGGCCCAGGCGCGCGCCCAGGCCGACGCGCTGCAGGATCGCGCGCGCCTCGGCTTCCGCGTCCTCGCGCCCGGCCAGCTCCAGCGGCAGCATCACGTTCTCCAGGGCCGAGAGCGCCGGCAGCAGCTGGAAGGACTGGAACACGAAACCGACCGAGCGGCCGCGCAACTCCGCGCGCGAATCCTCGTCCAAGCCGAAGATGTCCACTCCGTCCAGCTCCACCGTGCCCGTGGTGGGCGTGTCCAGGCCCGCGAGGATCGCGAGCAGCGTGGACTTGCCCGAGCCCGAGGCGCCGACGATGGCCACCGCCTCGCCGGAGGCGACGTCGAAGCCGATTTCGCGCAGAATGACGAGATCGTCCCCGCCGCTCTTCACCGTCTTGCCGATGCCACGCGCACTCAGAACCGTCGTCGTCTTCATGCTCGCCTGGGTTGCTTCCATGTTCATGGGGGGATGGGCGCGGGCCTCAACGCCGGTGGTCCTGGTGTTCGGCGACAGCCTGTCGGCCGCCTATGGCATCGCCGCGAACCGCGGCTGGGTGACGCTCCTCGGGGAGCGCCTGAAGCGCGAGCGGCTGGATTATAGCGTCGTCAACGCGAGCATCTCCGGGGAAACCACCGCGGGCGGCCTCGCGCGCCTGCAGAAGATGCTCGAGGCTCACCGCCCCGCCGTGGTGCTGCTGGAACTGGGCGCCAACGACGGCTTGCGGGGGCTGCCGGTGGCAGCCATGAAGAAGAATCTTGCCGCCATGGTCGCCATGGGACAGAAGGCGGGGGCGAAAGTTCTCCTGGTGGGCATGCGCCTGCCGCCCAACTACGGCCCGGAGTACACCAAAGCCTTCGACGGCGCCTTCGCCGAGGTCGCGAAGTCGAGCAAGGCGGCGCTGGTGCCGTTCCTGTTCGAGGGCTTCGGCGACAAGCGGGAGCTCTTCCTGGACGACCGCATCCACCCCAACGAGCAGGCGCAGCCCCTGCTGCTGGAGAACGTGTGGAAGGGGCTGCGGCCCCTTCTGGGAAAGCGCTAGACGACGGCCACGCGCGGCGCGCCTTCGGCGAGGCGCCCGATGACCCGCGC
>CAZMDA010000059.1:0-22345 GCA_964564865.1 uncultured Bordetella sp.
ATCATGCGGCCTTGCGCCCGAGGATGCCCTGCGGCCGGAACAGCAGCACCAGCACCAGCAGCGCGAAGGCGAACATGCTCTTGGCCGAGGGCGTGAACAGCACTCCGCCCAGCGCCTCGGTGACCCCGATCAGCAGCCCGCCCAGAAGCGCCCCGGGCATCGAGCCCAGCCCGCCGGTGATGACGATGACGAAGGCGAGCAGGGTGTAGGCCGGGCCGATCGCCGGGGTGACGTCGATCACCGCCATCAGCATCGCGCCGGCGGCGCCGACGCAGGCCGCGCCCAGGCCGAAGGTGAGGGCGTACAGGTGGCGCACGTTGAGGCCGACCACCAGCGCGCCGTGGTAGTTGTCGGCGCAGGCGCGGATCGCCTTGCCGGTGAGGGTGAAGCGGAAGAAGGCGAACAGCGCCGCGGCCACCACCAGCGCCGCGCCTGCGGCGTAGACCTTGGCCGCGTCCACCACCAGGGGGCCCAGCTTGAAGCTGTCGAACGAGTAGCTGGTGCGGATGCCCTTCGCGTCCGGGCCGAACGCGATCAGCTGCAGGTTCACCAGAATCAGCGCCACCGCCACCAGCAGCATGAACTGGCTGTGCTCGGGCCGGTTGATGAACGGGCTGATGAGGCCCGCCTGCAGCAGGTAGCCGAACACGAACAGCACCGCCGCGATCGGCACCAGCGACACCAGGGGGTCGAGCTTGAGCGCGGTGAACAGCACCAGGGCGAGGTACATCGCCACGGTCATCATCTCGCCGTGCGCGAAGTTGACCACGCGCACGACGCCGAAGATGACCGACAGGCCGAGCGCCATCAGCCCGTAGACGAGTCCCGTCAACAGGCCGCTGGCGGCGACGTTCAGGTAGATCTCGACCGGCAGGGCGGCGTCAGACCGAGGTTGTCGTCCCCGCGACGGCGGGGACCCGGGTCAGTCTCAACCTAGCTCAACCTAGCGCTTGTCGTAGGCCCGCACCGGCAGCTCGGGCTTGGCGTTCGAGGCGCTGGCGGGCGCCACGACGACCAGCTTGCCGCCGCGGTTCTGGATCGCGGAGTTGCGCAGCTTGTCGTTCTGGCCCTTGGCGTCGAACTGGATGCCCGGCCCGGTGCTGACGTTGTCCGTGATGTTGGTGGCGCGGATGGCGTCGGCCAGCGCCTTCGGGTCCGCGCTGCCGGCGCGCTTGAAGGCGTCGGCCGCGACCAGCAACGCCTCGAAGGTGTAGACGTGGTTGGTGTTGAGGTTGATCTCGGGGTGCGCCTTGAGGTGCGCCGCCTCGAGCGTCTTGGCGAGCTTCTTGTTCGGGTCGTACCAGGGCACGAAGCTGATCGGCCCGTCGCCCAGCTTGCCCAGCGTCTTCAGGTACTGGTCCTCGTACCAGCCCGGGCCCATGCTGAGGATCGCCGACGGGGCCCAGCGCTGCTTGACCAGTTCCCGGGTGATCAGGATGGCGTCGTTCAGCCGGCTCACCATGACCAGCGCCTCGGCGCCGGAGGCGCGGGCCTTCGTCACCTCGACCGACAGGTCGCGCGCGGCCGGGTCGTACGCGATCGTGTCCACCAGCTTGTAGGGGATCGCCGGGAACTTCTGCATCACGCCGCTGAAGCCCTTCTGCATGGCGACGCCGAAGGTGTCGTTGACGTGCATGAACACCGCGGTCTTGGGCGACACGCCCGTGGCCTTGAACACCTCCAGCTGGTTGGCGAAGGCATCGCCCAGGATCATGGGCGCGGTGGGGAAGTTGCGGAACACGAACTTGTAGCCCTGCTCGGTGATCGGCGGCGCCGCGGCGATGTTGATCACCAGGGGGATGCCGCGCTGCTCGGCCACCTGCGCGATGGCGGTGGTCTGGCCCGAGTCGAAGGCGCCCACCAGCAGCTGCGCGCCCTCGCTGATCAGGCGCTCGGCGCGGGCGCGGCCGACGTCGACGTTCGACTCGGTGTCGCCGTTCATGATGTCCAGGCCTGGCAGGCCGAGGTCGGCGAGGATGCGGCTGCCCACCTCCACGGCGCGGTGGCAGTCCTGGCCGATGCCGGCCTGCACGCCGGAGCGCGGCAGCAGCACGCCGACCTTCAGGCGGCGGGCCTGGGCGCGGACGATGGCGGGGGACAGGGCGGTGGCGAGGCCGGCGGCGGCGGCCTTGTTGAACTGGCGGCGATCCATGGGTTTCCTCCTCCTCAGAAGTGGCGATCGTTATATAGCATTACAATCTGCGGGTCAACGATGGGATCAACGACCAACCGGACGCCGGCACACCGGCCGCCCAAATCGAAGGCGCGCGGCCCGCGCCCGGGAAGCATAGCGCGGGTCGAGGGCCTGAGCTATGGCGACCTGGACGAGCACCTGGGCTACGTGCTGCGGCGCGCCCAGCTGGCCGGATTCGAGGCCTTCCACCAGGCCACCGCGGGGGTGGACATCACCCCGGCGCGCTATACCGCGCTGGTGATCATCGGCGCCAATCCGGGCCTGTCCCAGTCCGCGCTGGGCGCGGCGCTGGGCACCGCGCGCTCCGGCGCCATGGCGCTCGCCGACTGGATGGAAAAGCGCGGCTGGGTGGAGCGGCGCAACCGGCCGGAGGACGCGCGTTCCTGGGGCCTGTACCTCACCCGGCGCGGCGAGGCGCGGCTGCGCGAGCTCAACCAGCGCGTGCGCGCAAACGACGCCCGGTTCTCGGGCCGGCTGTCGGCGCAGGAACTCGCCACCCTGCGCGCGCTGCTGGGCAAGCTCACCGCCTGACCGGTCCCGCGGCGCTAGACTGGCACGATGCCCGTCCTGGAGGAGATCCGCGAAGGCCGCGTCCCGGTCAAGGTCTATACCGACAGCCTCGAACCCGGGGCGCGCGAGCAGCTGGTCAACGTCTCGAAGCTGCCGATCGTTCACCACCACGTCGCGGCCATGCCCGACGTGCACCTGGGCATCGGCGCCACCGTCGGCTCGGTGATCCCGACGCTGCGCGCCATCATCCCGGCGGCGGTGGGCGTGGACATCGGCTGCGGCATGATCGCGGCGCGGCTGTCGCTGACCGCGAACGAGCTCGACGAGGCCGCGTTGAAGAAGGTGTTCAACCAGATTTCCCGCGACGTACCGGTTGGTTTCAACCAGCACGAGGAGCGCGACGCCAGGGACCAGGCCGCGAAGCGATTCAAGCGCGGCCTGAAGGCGATCCTGGAGAAGCATCCCGGCGTCGAGAAGCGCCTCGGCAAGCGCTCCAGCTGGGTGCGCCAGCTGGGGACGCTGGGCGGGGGCAACCATTTCATCGAGCTGTGCCTGGACGAGGCGGGGCGCGCCTGGGTGATGCTGCATTCGGGCAGCCGCGGCATCGGCAACGCCATCGGCATGCACTTCATCGAGCTGGCGCGCAAGGACGCGGAGCGCAACCAGGTCAACCTGCCGCACCGCGACCTGGCGTACTTCGAGGAGGGCGCGCGCCATTTCGCCGACTACGTCCAGGCCGTGGCCTGGGCGCAGGACTACGCCGCCGCGAACCGCGCCGAGATGATGGACCTCGTGCTGGAGGCGCTGCGCCGGCACCTGCCGGCGTTCGAGGTCACGACCGAGGCAGTGAACTGCCACCACAACTATGTGGCCCGCGAGCACCATTACGGGGAGGACGTCTGGGTGACGCGCAAGGGCGCGATCCGCGCCCGGGAAGGCGAACTGGGGATCATCCCGGGCAGCATGGGCACGCGCAGCTACATCGTGCGCGGCAGGGGCGGTGCCGAGGCCTTCCAATCCTGCGCCCACGGCGCCGGGCGGCGCATGAGCCGCAACCAGGCGGCCGGGCGATACACCGTCGCCGACCTGGAATTGCAGACCACGGGCGTTGTTTGCCGCAAGGACAAGGGCGTGCTGGACGAAATCCCCGCTGCCTACAAGGACATCGACACGGTCATGGCGAACCAGTCCGACCTGGTCGAGGTCGTACATACCTTGAAGCAAGTCCTCTGCGTGAAAGGTTGACGCCATGATCCTGATCCGCCGCCGTGCCCTGGTCGGTGCCGCGCTCGCATTCCCCTTCGCCGCTCGGGGCCAGGGCTGCGGCCAGCCCACGCCGCGCGACATGGAAGGGCCGTTCTACAAGCCGGGCGCGCCGATGCGCGCCTCCCTCGTCGAGCCCGACTCCAAGGGCGAGCGCCTCGAGCTGGCCGGGCGGGTGCTGGCCGCGGACTGCAAGCCCGTCCCCGGCGCGCTGCTGGATTTCTGGCAGGCGGACGAGAAGGGCGAGTACGACAACACCGGCTTCCGCTACCGCGGCAAGGTGGCGGCGGACGCCGAGGGCCGCTATCGCATCGAGACCATCCTGCCGCCGCCCTACATGGGCCGGCCGCGGCACATCCACGTCAAGCTGCAGCGGCCCGGCGGCCGGGTGCTGACCACGCAGTTGTACTTTCCGGGCGAGGCCCGTGGCGCGGATCCGGCGCTGGTGGTGAGGCTGGAGCGTGGAACGGCGCCGCTCGCCGCGCGCTACGACTTCGTGCTCGGCTAGGCGGCGTAGCCGGAGCGTGCGCCGGCGGGCGCCCGGCCGGCGCCGAAGAAGCAATGGCGGTTGCGCCCCGCGGACTTGGCGCGGTACATGGCGATGTCCGCGTTCATGAGCAGGGTCTCGACATCTTCGCCGTCCTCCGGCTGGCAAGCGATGCCGATGCTCGCGCCGGCCTCGAGGGTCCTGTCGCCCACGGCATGGGGTACCGACAGCGCCTGCAGCAGTTTCTCCGCCACCGCGCCGGCGGCCTCGGGCGATTCGATGCCCTCCAGCAGCACGCAGAACTCGTCGCCGCCCAGGCGCGCGACCATGTCCTCCTCGCGCACGCTTGCGCGCAGGCGCTGCGCGACGCTGCGCAGCAGCGCGTCGCCGGTGCTGTGGCCGAGGGTGTCGTTGACGCGCTTGAACTGGTCCAGGTCCACGAACAGCAGGCCGATGCGCCGGCCCTGCCTGCGCGCCAGCGAACTGGCCTGGCGGAGGCGCTCCAGCAGCATGGCGCGATTGGGCAGCTGCGTCAGCGTGTCGTGGTGCGCAAGGAACTCCATCCGCTGCGCGTTGCGCTTCAGCCTGCGCGCCAGCTCGCGCAGGCGCTCCTCGGCGGCGTCGGCGCGGCGCAGCGGCCGGCCGACGGCGAGCGCGGCCGCGGCGAGCAGCAGCAGCGCGGCGGCGACCATCGCCAGGAACAGCACCTCGCGCATCCAGCGCGTCGCCTCGCCCAGCGTGTACGAAAATGCGTCTTCCAGCGGACCCAGCGCAAGCGAGATCCGGTGGATCTCCTCGCGCAGGGCCTCGATGCGGGCCGGGTCCGGGCGGCCGCCGGCGATCTCGCTCCGCAGCCGGGCCGCCACGCCCTCAAGCTGCGCGATCAGGCGGTCGCCTTCGGCCCAGATGGCGATCGCCTTGTCGATGTAGTGGACATTCCGGAAACGCACGAACAGGCGCGCCATGGCATCCACGTCCTCGGGGTGGTTGCGTCCCTCGAGGAAGCCCTGGCGGGCGGCCTCGAAGTCCGGGTCCGGCCGGTCGAGGGCCTCGCGCGCCTTGCGATCACCCAGGGGCACCGCGATCGCCTCGAGGTACAGCTGGAACTGGCTTTCGTATCCCGAGCGCGAGTAGCGCAGCAGGTGGTAGACCGCATCCTTCTGGGCCTTGGACCAGAGGCCCTCGCCGCCGACGTAGGCCCGGCCGGCCGAGAGGTTCTCCATCGCGGCGTCGACCAGCAACAGCAGTACCGCGATGATGAGCGCCATCGGGGCGATCAGCAGCAGGTAGCGCCGGCCGGGCAGGCGGGACGTGGGCCTCATGGGTGCATAAGTTAAGGCAGGACGGGCGCCGATGGCGTGACGTTCGTCACGCCGATGCCGGGATGCGATAATTGCCCCTTTCCCGCATCGCCGAAAACCGCTTATCCCAATGACCTACGTCGTCACCGAAGACTGCATCAAGTGCAAGCACATGGACTGCGTCGAAGTCTGTCCCGTGGACTGCTTCTACGAGGGCGAGAACATGCTCGTCATCCACCCGGACGAGTGCATCGACTGCGGCGTGTGCGAGCCCGAGTGCCCGCCCAAGGCGATCGTGCCGGATTCGGACGCGAAGGCGGCGGCCTGGCTGCCGCTCAACACCGAGTACGCGGTAAAGTGGCCCAACATCACCCGCAAGGGCACGCCGCCGCCGGACGCGGATGACTGGAAGGAAGTGAAGGGCAAGTACGAGAAGTACTTCTCGCCCAATCCCGGGAAGGGCGAATAGCCGCGCCGGGCCTGCCGGAGCTGGCCCTTGCCCTCGCCCTCGCCTGGGGCGCGGGTGTGCGTGTCTACGTCGTGCTCTTCCTGTGCGGCCTCGCCGGCCGGTTGGGCTGGATCGAACTGCCCGGCCACCTCTCGCTGCTGGCGCATCCGCTGGTGCTCGGCGCAAGCGGGTTCATGCTGGCGGTCGAGTTCTTCGCCGACAAGCTGCCCTGGCTGGACAGCCTGTGGGATGCGGCACACACCTTCATCCGCGTCCCCGCAGGCGCCGCGCTGATGGCGCTGGCGCTGGGCGGCGAATCGGCGGCCGTGGCCGCGGCCGCCGCGATCCTCGGCGGCGCGGTGGCGGCGGGCGCGCATTTCGCGAAGGCGGGCGCGCGCGGCGCGCTCAACCTGTCGCCCGAGCCGTTCAGCAACTGGAGCGCGTCGCTGGCCGAGGATGCACTGGTGCCCGCGGGCTTGTGGCTCGCGGTGGCGCATCCGGCCGTGTTCCTGGCGCTGTTCGCGGCGGGCGCGCTGGCCGCGCTGCTCCTGCTGCGCTGGCTCTGGCGCGGCCTGCAGGCCGCCACCCGGCGCCTGCGGGCGCGCTAAGGCGCGCATTTTCCACCCCTACTTCTTCGCCGGCGAGCCGAAGTCGAGGTCGTGGATGCCCTCGAGCTCGTCCTTGTGGCGCGCGCGCACCTCGTCGAACTGCTTCACCACTTTCATGAAAGCGGCGACGATCTTCGGATCGAACTGCTTGCCGGCATCGGCTGAAATTTTCTTCGCCGCGTCCATGGACGAGATCGGGCTGCGGTGGCGCTGCGTCGAGGTCATCGCCTCGAAGGCATCGGCCACCGCCATGATGCGGCCCGGCACCGGGATGGCGTCGCCCTTCAGCTTCGCCGGGTAGCCGGTGCCGTCCCAGCGCTCGTGGTGCGTGAGCGCCATGACGCGCGCCTGCTCCAGCAGCGGGTCCTTGTGCTCGCCGATGATCTGGGCGCCGATCTCGGGGTGCTTGCGCATCTCGGCCCATTCGCGCTCGTTGAGCGCCTCGGCCTTGGTGAGGATGTGCTCGGGCACGCCCATCTTGCCGACGTCGTACAGCGGCGCCGCCTGCGACAGCACCTCGCAGACCTTGCCCTTGAGGCCGAGGGCCTCGGCGAGCAAGTGCACGTACTCGCTCACGCGCAGCACGCGCTGGGTGATGCCGCCCTCGCGGTACTCCATGGCGCGCGCCAGGCGCCGGATGAGCTGCAGGCGCGTCTCGTGGAGCTCCTCGGTGCGCTCGCGGATCTGGTCCTCGAGCGCGCGGCGCTGGTTCACCAGCGCGAGCTGGGTGCGCACCCGCAGCAGCGTGATCGGCGCGCTGAGCGGCTTGGTGATGTAGTCGACCGCGCCGCCCATCAGGCCGCGCGCCTGGTCCTTGGGGTCGTTGCGGGCGGTGACGAAGATGACCGGGATCGCGGCCAGCGACGGATTCGCCTTCAGCTGCTTGCAGACCTCGTAGCCGTCGGTGTCCGGCAGCTCGATATCCAGCAGGATCAGGTCCGGCAGGGGCTCGGTGTCGGCCTGGGCGAGGGCCTCGGCGCCGGAGGCGGCGAACTTGACCTCGTAGTCCTTCTTCAGCCAGACGCCGAACAGTCCGCGGATGTCCTCCGCGTCGTCCGCCACCAGGATCACCGGCCGTTGGCTCATGGGACCGGGATTATGAGGGTTTTACAGCAGCTTGCGCAGGTCCGTCTTCAGCACCTTGCCGTAGTTGTTCTTGGGCAGGCCGTCGACGAAGCGGTACTCGCGGGGGCGCTTGAAGCGGGCGATGTTCTCCAGGCACAGGGCGTCCAGCTCGCCGGTGGAGACCGGCGAGCGCCGGACCACGAAGGCGACCACCTCCTCGCCCCATTCCGGATGCGGCCGGCCGACCACCGAGCATTCGGCCACCGCCGGGTGGCGCAGCAGCACTTCCTCGATCTCGCGGGGGTAGATGTTGGCGCCGCCGGAGATGATCATGTCCTTGGAGCGGTCGCGGATGGTGAGGAACCCCGCCGCGTCGAGCGAACCCAGGTCCCCGGTATGCAGCCAGCCGCCGCGCAGCGCCTGCCGCGTGGCCTTCGGGTTCTCCCAGTAGCCGGCCATGACGCAGTCGGAGCGGGTCAGGATCTCGCCCACCTCGCCCGGCGGCAGGTCGCGGTCCTCGCCGTCCACCACGCGGACCTCCACGCCGGTGCGCGCCACGCCGCAGGACTCCAGCTTCTCCCGGCGCGCATGGCAGGCCTGCGGCAGCCCGGTGATGGTCATCGGGCTCTCGCCCTGGCCGAACAGCTGGTAGAGGTGCTCGCCGCCAAAGAGATCGATGGCGCGCAGCGCGTCGGCGACGTACATCGCGGCGCCGCCATAGGTGATGGTCTTCAGGTGGCGCGGCTTGCGCGCGGCGGGGCTCGCGAGCAGCCGCACCACCATGGTGGGCGCGGCGAAGAACGAGGCGCCCGGCCAGCGCTCGAGCAGCGTGAACATCTCCCCGGCGTCGAAACCGCCGCTCTCCGGGATGACGTTCACCGCGCCCGCGGCGAAATGGGGCAGCCCGTAGAGGCCGGAACCGTGCGACAGCGGCGCCGCGTGCAGGATCGCGTCCCCGGGCCCGAGCTTGTCGATGTCGGCGAAGTAGGCCTGCACCGCGAACAGCAGGTTGCGGTGGGTCAGCATCGCGCCCTTGGGCACGCCGGTGGTGCCGCTGGTGTAGAACAGCCAGGCGAGGTCGCCGGGACCGGCGTCCGCGACCGGGATCGCCTCCGCCTCCAGCCTGCGGTACTCGGCGCTGCCGGTGGCAATCGTCTCGACGCCGGCGATTTCCCCGGCGAGGTCGGGCGTCGCGAAGCAGGCCTTCGCGCCGCTGTTGCCGAGGATGTACGCGAACTCCTTCGGATGCAGCTTGGCGTTCATCGGCACCGCCGCCAGGCCCGCGTGCCAGCAGGCGAACAGGACTTCCCAGTACTCCGGGCAGTTGCCCATCGCGAGGGCGACGCGGTCGCCGGGTTCCAGCCCCAGCCGGCCGCGCAGGCCCGCCGCGAGCGCGGCCGCGCGGCGGGACAGCCCGGCGTAGCTCGCGGTGGCGCCTTCGCCCACCGCCAGCGCGGGCGCGTCAGGCAGCCAGCGCGCGCTGCGGTGGAGCAGGTGGGCGAGGTTCATGGCCGGGAAGGGAGAAGAACGCCCGCGCGTTGCGCGTGGTCTCGGCGGCGACCTCCTCCACGGGGCGTCCCAGCGCGCGGGCGACGGCGCGCGCGATGTGCGGGAGGAATGCGGGCTCGTTGCGCCGCGCCTTGGGCTGCGGCCTCAGGTCGCGCGGCGTCAGGTACGGCGCGTCGGTCTCCAGCAGCAGGCGGTCGCGCGGGATGTCGCGCACCAGCTCCAGCAGGTGCCGTCCGCGCCGCTCGTCGCAGATCCAGCCGGTGATGCCGATGTACAGGCCAAGGTCCAGGTAGGCGTGCAGCTCCGCCTTCTCCCCGGTGAAGCAGTGCGCCACCGCCTTCGCCGGGCGGTGGGCCTTCAGGACTTCCGCGAAGCGCGGGTGCGCGTCGCGCGAATGCAGGAACAGCGGCTTGCCCAGCTCGATGCCCAGTTCCAGCTGCGCCACGAACCACTGCTCCTGGCTCGGGTGCGGCGAATAGTTGCGGTTGAAGTCGAGCCCGCACTCGCCGATCGCGACCACCTTCGGCTGGCGCGCGATCTCGCGCAAGGCCGCAATGGTGGCGTCGTCGCAGTCGCGCGCGTGGTGCGGGTGGACGCCGGCGGTGGCATAGAGGCCGGCGCGGGCCGCGGCGAGGGCGGCGGCGGCGCGGCTTTCGGCGACGCCGGTGCCGGTGACCACGAGCTCGCCCACGCCCGCGGCGCGCGCGCGCGCCAGCACCTCGTCGAGGTCGGGCTGGAAGGCGCTGTGGGTGAGGTTGGCGCCGATGTCGATGAGCTGCACCGGCGCAAGTCTAATGCAACGGCTACTGCGCGGCGGCGAGCCTCCCGACCTCCCGCAGCGCCTTCTCCGAGCGCTCGTTCCACGGGTAGCCCAGGCTGATGCGCATGCAGTTGCGGTAGCGCTGCGACGCCGAGAACATCGGGCCGGGGGCGATGCTGATGCCCCGCTCCAGCAGCCGTTCGAACAGCACGATGGTGTCGCAGGCCTTGGGCAGCTCCACCCAGAGGATGAAGCCGCCCGCGGGCAGGGTCACCCGGGTGCCCGCGGGGAAGGCCTCGGCGATCACCGCGCGCGCGGCGTCCACCTGCTGCTGGCAGCGCCGGCGCAGCTGGCGCAGCGAGCGCTCGTAGCCGCCCGATTCCAGCAGCTCGGCCAGCGTCAGCTCGATGATCTCGTTGTGGCCGCCGCTCGCCACCCATTTCAGCGTGCGGATGGCGTCGCGCCAGCGCCCGGGCTCGATCCAGCCGGACTTCAGGCCGGGGGCGAGCGTCTTGGAGAACGAGCTGCACAGCATGACGTTGCCGGTCTTGTCGTAGGCCTTGGCCGCGCGCAGCGCCGGGCCGTCGTAGTTCAGCTCGGCGTAGATGTGGTCCTCGATCAGCGGGATGCCGCGCGCCGCGAGCATCTCCACCAGCTGCTTCTTGGCCTGGTTGGACATCGAGGCGCCGATCGGGTTGGAGACGTTGGGCATCACCAGCACCGCCTTCACGTCCTGCGCCTCGAGCGCGAGCGCCAGCGCCTCCAGCGAGATGCCGGTGCGCGGGTGGGTCGGGATCTCCAGCGCGCGCAGGCCGAGGGACTTCAGGATCTGCAGGAAGCCGTAGTAGGTCGGCGATTCCAGCGCCACGGTGTCGCCGGGCTTCGTGACCGCCCGCAGGCACAGGTTGATGGCCTCCATGCACCCGGTGGTGGTCACCAGGTTGCGGTAGTCGATGCGGCAGCCCCATTCCAGCGCGCGGCGCGCCACCGCGCGCCGCAGCCGGTCGGTGCCCGGCGGCAGCCCGTAGCGGCCGAGCGAATCCCGGTGGCGCCGGGCCTGGGCGGCGAGCACGCGGCGGACCCGTTCCAGCGGGAACAGGTCGCCCTGCGGGCAGGCCGAGCCGAAGGACACCATCCTCGGGTCCTGCCCGGCGGCGAGCATGGCCTCCGCCAGCGCGTTGACTTCCACCGTGAGCGGGCGCTGCGGCGGGCGCGAGGCGGCCGGCTCGGCCACCGGCGCCGGCGCGACGCGCACGTAGTAGCCGGACTGCGGGCGTGCCTCGATGACGCCGATGTCCTCCAGCCGCTGGTAGGCCTGCAGCACGGTGGAGACCGAGACGCCCTCCTGGTGCGACAGGCGCCGCACCGAGGGCACCTTCTCGCCGGCGCGCAGGGTGCCGGCGCGGATCAGGCCGTGGATCTGGTCGGCGACCTGGTGGTAGAGCGGGGCGTTGTCCAGCATGGGGGCATCCTCGCAGGCTGGCTGTGACGGGAACAGACACAGTTCCGGCATGCTGTGCTCATAACAGTTTCGCATGCATCGAACTGTTCTGCACACAGTATACGGAAACTGAATCTGTTATGGGCGCGGCCGGCGCGCCACACTGCGGCCATGGTCCTGCAACTGAACACGAACGACTACCTGCGCCTGCGCTGCGCCGCGGGCAGCTGGATCGAGGTGCTGTCGGGCCGGGTCTGGGTCACCGAGGACGGCGCCCGCCGCGACGCGCTCCTCGGCCCGGGGCGCGGCTACCGCGTCAACGGCGACGGCCTGGTGCTGGTCGGCGCCGAAACGGCCGCCGAGGCGACGCTGCTGGCGCCAGACATGCCGGGACTCTGGGCGCGCCTGCGCGACGCCTGCGCGGCCTGGATCGCCACAAGGGCGACCGAGCGTGAGCTCGAGGAATTGAGCGACCACGCCCTGCGGGACATCGGCCTGCGCCGCGACCAGATCGTCGAGACGAGCCGCGGGCGCGTCCCCTTATAGATCCCGTTCCCGCTTCCTTGAATCGGAGAACAGCTCTCCACACCTGCGCGCCTGCCGGATCCTGCTAGGCCGGCAGGCGGAAGCCGTCGGCGCGGCACGTCCGCAGCGCCACGGCCGAGACCTCGGCGTCGTAAAGCCGGCCCGCGCCGCGTTCGATTTCCTCCAGCGCCGGCGCCAGGCCCAGCGCGGCGCGGTAGGGTCGATGGCTCGCCATCGCCTCGATCACGTCCGCGACCGCCAGGATCCGGGCCTCCTGGAGAATCGCGCTACCCTTGAGACCCTGCGGGTACCCGCTGCCGTCGATGCGCTCGTGATGCTGGCGCGCCGCGTCCGCGACCGGCCACGGGAAGTCCATCACGCGCAGGATGTCGTAGCCATGCGCCGCGTGGTCCTTCACGACCTGGAATTCGGCCGCCGACAGCCGCGTGGGCTTCACCAGGACTTCCACCGGAACGCCGATCTTGCCGATGTCGTGCAGTCCGCCGGCGATCGCGAGTCCTCTCAGCCGGTCCGTGTCCATGCCCAGCTCGCGGGCGAACAACAGCGAAAGTCCGGCAACCCGGCGCTCGTGGCCGGCGGTGTAGGGATCGCGCAGCTCGACGATCCGGGTAATGGTCTGCACCGCGGCCTGCATCGCCGCTTCCAGCCGCGCCAGGTCGATCTCGCGCCGCTGTTCGTTCTGCACCCGCGCCGTGATGTCCTGCAGCGTGCCGACGATGACGCGCCGGCCGGAGATCATGGCGACGCTGCCGTGGGCGCCGATGTTCACCACGCTGCCGTCCCGCCGGCGGCCGCGGAACTCGTATTTGATGCTGGCCACCGCGCCTTCGAGCCGGCGGCGGATGTTTTCCGTCACGCGGTCGCGGTCCGGGGGATCCACCAGCTCCAGCGCCGGCAGCCCGAGCACCTCCGCGGGCGCGTAGCCGAAGATCTCCGCGAGACGCGGATTGACGTAGGTAAAGCGGCCATCCTCGATGATGTAGATGCCGCTGATCGACTGCTCGATGACGGCCTTGAGCTTTTCCTCCGCCTCAAGGCGCGCGGACTCCGCGCGTTTGAGCTCCGTGCGGTCGTGCACGATCCCATAGACGCAGGCGCGGCCGTCCAGCGTCACCGGGCCGCAGTGAATCTCCACTTCCTTCAGCTCGTCGCGCGCGGTGCGGTGCTGCGCCTCGAAGCGACCGGCGCGGCCGGCCGCGGCCTCGCGCAGCCGCGCCACGACGTCCGCCCTGCGCGAAAGGCTCACGTCCCAGACGTGGAGCCCCCGGCTGCGCATGTCGGCGAGCGTCTGGCCGTAGAACCGCTCTGCCGCCGGATTGGCCTCGACCACGTCACCGCGCCCGGCGTCGATGACCAGCACCGGGGTTTCCGCCTGGGCGAGAATCCCGAGCGCGCCGCTGGCCGGCGCCGCCTCGGTCACCAGCGCGACATACCGCTCGCCGGCGCTGCCCGCCCGCCCCTGTAGGCGGCTGAGTTCAATGTCCGCGGGGACGTCGTGCCCTTCGGCATGGCAAAAGCGCAAGCGGACGCGGACCGGCGCGCCGGTTGTGGTCCGCAGGCGCCGCAGCGCCTCCTGTCCCGCGGCGCGGTCGTCGGCATGACAGACTTCAGTCCAGTGCCGGCGCAGCAGGTCGGCGCGGGTACGCCCGAGCATCGCGCACAAACGGTCATTGATCTGGGTCCAGCGCAGGTCCTTCGCGGCGCAGATCGCGACGCCGACGAAAGGCAGCGCAAGCAGGGCTCCGACGCGGTCCTGGCGCGATTCGGGGGACTTTCGCTTGGCGGGTTGCCGGCTCATGGGGCGCAAGACCACTTATCCGCTCAAGCTGACGGCAACGCAACCTGAGCAAACCCCTGTTTTGCAAGAAATCGCAATTGATCGGATATCAAGATAGCTTCTTGAGTCGATACAGCAGGGCCAGGGCCTCGCGGGGGCTCAAGTCGTCCGGGTTCACCTGCTGCATCGCCTCGCGCAGCGGGTCGGTGGCGGGTTCGGGCTCGGCAGGGGCCGGCTTGAGGAACAGGTCGTCCTGCCAGCCCCGGGACAGGCTCTGCTGCTCCAGCATTTCCAGGTACTTCTTCGCCTGCCGGATCACCGGCTTCGGCACCCCGGCCAGCGCCGCCACCTGCAGCCCGTAGCTGCGCGAGGCCGGGCCTTCCTCCACCGCGTGCAGGAACACCACCGTGTCCTTGTGCTCCACCGCGTCCATGTGCACGTTCGCCACGCTGCGGTGCTCCAGCGCGAGGCGCGTCATCTCGAAATAGTGCGTCGCGAACAGCGTCAGCGGGCGGTTCTTCTCCACCAGGTGGCGCGCGATCGCCCAGGCGAGCGCGAGGCCGTCGAAGGTCGAGGTGCCGCGCCCGACCTCGTCCATCAGCACCAGGCTGTGCGCGGTCGCGTTGTGCAGGATGTTGGCGCTCTCGGTCATCTCGACCATGAAGGTGGAGCGGCCGCCGGCGAGGTCGTCCGAGGCGCCGACGCGGGTGAAGATCTGGTCGATCGGCCCCAGCCGCGCCGATTTCGCCGGCACGAAGCTGCCCGCGTGCGCCAGGAGCGCGATCAGCGCGACCTGGCGCATGTAGGTGGACTTGCCGCCCATGTTCGGGCCGGTGATGAGCAGCAGCTGGCGCGCCGGCGAGAGGCGCGCGTCGTTCGGGATGAAGCGGCCGTTCTCCGCCTCGATGCGCGCCTCCACCACCGGGTGGCGGCCGGCTTCGATTTCGAGCAGCGTCTCCGCCGCGAACTGCGGCCGGCACCAGCCGCGCCGCGCGGCGATGGCGGACAGGCAGGCGAGCACGTCGGACTGGGCCAGCGCCTTCGCCACCCGCTGCAGCGCAGGCAGATGCTGCTGCAGGTCCTGCAACAGCGCGTCGTAGAGCGACTTCTCCAATGCCAGCGCGCGATCGCGCGCCGACAGCGCCTTGTCCTCGAACGCCTTCAGCTCCGGCGTGATGTAGCGCTCGGCGTTCTTCAGCGTCTGCCGGCGGCGGTAGTCGTCGGGCACCTTCGCCGCCTGCGCGTTGGTGACCTCGATGTAGTAGCCGTGGACGTGGTTGTAGGCCACCTTCAGGTTGGCGATGCCGGTGCGGGCGCGCTCGCGCGCCTCCAGCTCGATGAGGAAGCCGCCGGCATTGGACTGCAGCGCGCGCAGCTCGTCCAGCTCCGCCGACCAGCCCTCGGCGAACACGCCGCCATCGCGAACCAGGGCCGAGGGCTCGTCGGCGATGGCGCGCGAGAGCAGGTCGAGGCATCCCGCCGGCACGGCGAGGTCGCCGGCAAGCGCGCCGAGCAGGCCGGCGCGCTCCGCCGGGAACGCGGCCACGAGGTCCGGGAGCAGGGCCAGGCTGGCGCGCAGGCCGGAAAGGTCGCGCGGGCGGGCATTGCGCAACGCGATGCGCGCGCCGATCCGTTCCACGTCGGCGAAGCGGCGCAGCACCGCGTGCATCGCGGCGGCCGACGAATCCAGCGCCTCGATCGCGCCGTGGCGCGCGGCCAGGATGTCGCGGTCGCGCAGCGGATGGTGCAGCCAGTGGCGCAGGAGGCGGCTGCCCATGCCGGTGGCGCATTCGTCGAGCAGCGAGAACAGGGTGGGCGCCGGCTCGCCGCGCAGGGTCTCCGTGATCTCCAGGTTGCGGCGCGTCGCCGCGTCCATGCGCAGGTACTGGCCGGCGCGCTCCGCGGTCACCGCGGTGACGTGGGCGAGCGCCTGGCCCTGGGTCTTGCGGGCGTAGTCGAGCAGGGCGCCGCAGGCGGCGATGGCGGGGCGCAGGTCCTCGATGCCGTAGCCTTCGAGGGAGGCGGCGCCCAGCTGCTCCAGCAGGCGCTTCCTCGCGGACTCGTAGTCGAAGTTCCAGGCCGGGAGCTTCGTCAACGCGTATCCGGGGTACTCGCCGTCGGCGGCGAGGATCTCGGAGGGGGAAATCCGGCGCAGCTCGTTCTCCAGCGCCGCGGGCGCGATTTCCGCGACCCGGAGCTCGCCGCTGGCGAGGGACAGCCAGGCGAGGCCGACGCAGGCTTTCTCCGTGCTGAGCGCAAGGAGGATGTTCTCGGACTTCTCCTCCAGCAGCTCGGAATCGGTCAGGGTCCCCGGCGTGACGATCCGCGTCACCTGCCGCTCCACCGGGCCTTTGGCGGTGGCGACGTCGCCCACCTGCTCGCAGATCGCGACCGATTCGCCCAGCTTCACCAGTTTCGCGAGGTACTGCTCCACCGAGTGCGCCGGCACGCCCGCCATCGGGATCGGCTGGCCGGCCGAGGCGCCGCGCGCGGTGAGGGTCAGGTCCAGCAGCCGCGAGCCCTTCGCGGCATCGTCGTAGAACAGCTCGTAGAAATCGCCCATCCGGTAGAACAGCAGGATGTCCGGATGCTGCGCCTTGAGGCGCAGGTACTGCTGCATCATGGGGGTGTGGTCTGGCACCGGCCGGATTCTAGTCGGTGCGGGGCGTTACCCGCGATACCGCCGCGTGCGGTGGCCCGGGTTCAGAGCGGGCCGGAGATCAGATCGATCTGGAAGGACCGCGCGCCGATTGCAGCCCCTGGCGCATGATCTCTCTTGACGGCACGTACTGCTCGCGGATGCGGCGTTCGCCTTCTTCCCCGCCGAGCGCGCCAAAGAGCGCGAAGGCATCGGCGTTGTCCGCCAGCTTCACTTCGAGGGCGGCGATGTCCCCGCTGGCCGCGAGGTCGCGGGAGTACTCAAGGTAGCTGCGCCCGTCGGTCGGCAGCGTGATGCGCCGGATGATGCCAAGCGCTTCCGGTGTGATCCCGGCCTGCTCCAGTTCGGCTGCCTCGAAGCCTCCAGGCTCGAACGCGTCGTGGAGCAGCGCGGCCTCCACCTGGCTCCGCGAGGCATGCGGGAACATTTGACCGAGAATGCGCGCGACGCGCCTGAAGTGCTCCACCATCGGTCTGCCGAGTCGGTCGCTGGCTGCACCGTGCCGTCGTTGTACCAGGGCCCAGGCTGCCGCATACCAAGGCTCGTTCTCCCACTCGCGGCCCGGCAGTCCGTCGGTGTTCATGATCCCCGAACCTCTTCCTGCGTCCGGGCGCCCGCCAATGCTTCCGCGCCAAGCGCCGCCTTCGGAACCAGGCTGCGGCGCATGCCCATTGCCGCGAACTCCTCCGCCCTGGACTGAATCCGATCGGTGGCGGGACGGATCCGCGCTTCCCATAGACGAAGTGCTTCGGCGACATCAGTAGCACGCTCGAGTGCAGAGCCCAAGGCTTCCGCATTGACAATGGCGCAGCCTGCGCCCTGGCCGAGGGTGGGCGGCATGCCGTGCGCCGAATCGCCTACCAGCGCTACCGTGCCGAGCGACCAGCGCGCAAGGTGCAGGGATTGGTACGGGTCGAAGCGGCCGGTGGTGCCGATCTCCGCGATCAGGGGTGCCAGCACGGGAAAATCCTCCTGCCAAAGGTTCGCTTCTACCGGGATCGAGATGCCTCTGGCGTCGGAAGATTCCGCCATCATGGCGAGATAGGCGACGTCCGAGGTGCAGGGCACATAGAGGATGCGCCTAGGGCGCCTGCCATGCCGCCAGAAGTCGACAACCTTGTCCCAATCGGGACCGCGAAAGCCGTTGCGGCTCGTCAGCACCCGGGTGATGCCGAAACCAAACGCCGTGCGCCGTGACTCGATCGTCAGCGAATCGCGCACGCGCGAGCCCACGCCGTCGGCGCCAACGATGAGGTCCGCCGGCAGCCGACGGCCGTCCTCCAGGAGCAGCTGGCCGGCCGGATCCGCGCCGATGGCGCGCGAGCCGGTCACGATGTCGGCTCCTGCCGCCAGTGCGGCCTGCAGCATCGGCGCATACATCTGCTGCCGGGTCATCGTCAGCATCGGGTAGCTTTCCGCCGTATTCGTCGGCTGGGACGACTTGAGCTCGCCGTCGATGCGGACTTCGGAGGCGCTTGGCTTGAATGCCCCAGTCTCCACCTGCCCGCGCACGCCGAGGCGGTCGAGCGCTCGCAGCCCGTTCTCCCACATGAAGATGCCGGCGCCCAGCTCGCGCAGCTCGTGGTTGGCTTCATGCACTCGCACGCGCCATCCGCGTCTTGCGAGCGAGATTGCGGCCGCGAGCCCCGCGTATCCTGCGCCTGCGATCTCGGCGCGGCGCGTGCGCGCCATCGGCGTCAGTTCGGCGTGGTCTTGTCAACTTTCGCCAGGGCGGCTGCCTTGGCGAAACGCTCGATGTCCTGTCTGAAGAAAGCCGCGAACTCCTCGGGGCTGCTGCCGACAATGACATAGCCGGAATCGACGAGTCGCGCGCCGATTCCCGCGTCCGAGAGCGCCGCGCGAAAGCCCCGGTGAAGTTCCCTGACGGCCGCCGCCGGGGTGCCCGCCGGGACCATGAGGCCGGTCCAGGAACTCACCGTAAGCGTCGGGAAGCCGGCCTCCAGCATCGTCTGGACGTTCGGCAGCTGCTTGCGGCGCTCCGGCGTGGTCACTGCGATCGGCTTCAGCTTTCCCGCGGCGATATGGGGAAGAGCGGAGGTCATGATGTCGAACTGAAGCTTCGTTTCCCCGGCCAGCAACGCGGTCGTCGCGGGGGCGCTGCCCCGGTACGGCACGTGCAGAAGGTCGAGTCCGGCTTCGGACCGCAGGAGTTCCATGAGAAGGTGCGCATGGGAGCCGAGTCCCTGGGAACTGAACGGCGTGCCGGGATGGTTCTTGAGGTAGCGCACCAACTCGGGCAGTGTGGAAGCGGGTATGGAAGGATGGACGGATAGCAGGCTCGGCGAGGTGACAAGTTGCGTGACCGGCACGAAGTCCTTGAGGAAATCGTAGGGCAGATCCTTGTGCACCGACGGCTGAATGCTCATGCCGGCGGTGGCAACGAGGACCGTGCGGCCGTCGGGCTTCGCGCGCGCGACGAACTGCGATCCGATGACGGCGGCAGCGCCGGCGCGGTTCTCCACGATGACAGGCTGCTTCCATTCCTTTGCGAGATAGGGTGCGAACAGCCGCGCCGTGAAGTCGACGGATCCGCCAGCCGGGTAAGGCACGACGAGGGCGACCGGCCCATCTGGAAAACTCTGGGCGTGGAGCGCGGATGGGGCGGCGAGGGCGAATGCCGAGGCGAGGACAAGGCGTAGCAACGCGTGCATGTGTGAAGACTCCAATGGCAGGCAAAAAAGTAATGTTATAACATTTCTAAGAATACACAAGTAAATCAATAGTCGCGATCCAGGTAATAGTAATAACATTGAAGAACATGCCGCAGAAGCGTGGTGCGCCGCCGCTCTACCAGCAGGCCGAAGCCGAGTTCATGCGCCGGATCGCCCGGGGTGTGTACCCGGCAGGCAGCCTGATGCCGTCCGAGGCCAGGCTTTGCGCCGAACTGGGCATGAGCCGGATTACCGTGCGCCGCGCGATGGAGGCCCTGACCGCCCGGCGACTCATCGAGCGCAGGCGCGGCCGCGGGACCCGCGTGGCGCACGCGGAAGAGCTCGTCAAGTCGGTCTCATTGACCGGGTACATCGACGACGTGATCCCGCTGAACCGCCACCGGGTGATCGATGACCTGATGCGGGAGCCGCCGCGCGCCGTGTCGGACTTGCTCCATCTGCCGCCTGGCCAGCCCGTACGATGCATACGTACCGTGAACCATACTGGCGAGCTTCCTTTGTCGTACTCCGCCTTCTATTTTCCGCCGCAGACGGCGAGGCACATCGCGCCAGAGGACTTTCGTGGCGCGACGCCCCCCATCCGGGTGGTCGAGAAGCGCTGCGGATGGACCGTGGCATATGCAGAGCAGATCATCGATCCAGTGATCGCCGACGCGGAGATCGCTCGGCGACTGGGCATAGCCGAAGGCGAGCCGGTGCTGCGCGGTGTGCGCGGCTACTTCGCGCACGACGGCACGCCGCTAGAAGTCGCGTATGTTCACTACCACCCTACCCGGTATCGCTACCAGGTGAAGCTGGTTCCCAAGGTAGTGCCGATTGCGGACGCCACGCGCAGCCGGGTGCGCAGGTGACGCGCGAGATTCCCGCCTGCATGCGTGCGATCGAGGTGACTCGCCACGGCGGTCCCGAGGTCCTTGAACTGCGCACACTGCCTGTCCCGTCTCCCGGCGAGAACGAGGTACTGGTGCGCGTGCATGCCTCGGGGGTCAACCGGCCGGACGTTTCGCAGAGGATCGGCATCTATCCGCCCCCGCCCGGCGCCTCGAATATCCTCGGGCTTGAAATCGCCGGCGAGGTCGTACGCTGCGGGCCGGGCACGCTCCGCTGGAAGGTCGGCGACGCGGTTTGCGCGTTGGTGGTCGCTGGCGGGTATGCCGAGTACTGCGTGGCGCCGGCGGGGCAGTGCATGCCGCTGCCGCGAGGATTCGGGTATCTGGAGGCGGCCGCGCTGCCCGAGACCTTCTTTACCGCTTGGGTAAACCTCCTGGAGCCCGACCTGGGCAGGCTGCAGCAGGGCGACAACCTGCTCATTCAGGGCGGCACAAGCGGTGTCGGCATCGCGGCCACGCAGATTGCGCGCCACATGCGCGACGCCTGCGTGGTCGCGACAGCCAGCACGAGCGAGAAGCGCTCCGTCTGCCTCTCCCTTGGCGCGCATGCGGCCATCGACTATCGCGACAGGCAATGGCCCGAGCAGGCCCGCAAAGCCGTAGCCGGGGAGGGATTCGATGCCATCCTCGATTCCCAAGCCGGCCCGTACATCGCCGCGGAGCAGGGGCTGCTTCGCGAGGGCGGCCGCTTGGTGATGATCGGCACACATCTCGGAACGCACGCGGAGGTCGACTTGCGCGACCTTATGCGTCGCCGGCTCACGCTTACCGGTTCGACGCTTCGCCGGCGGCCAGTCGCCTTCAAGTCACGCATCGCCGCGGCCTTGGAGGCGGAAGTCTGGCCGCTGCTTGCAGACGGACGGGTACGGATGCTGATGCACAAGGTCTTCCCGTTCGAGGAAGCGAGGTTCGCCCACATGCTGCTGGATCGGGGCGAGCAGATCGGGAAGGTCGTGCTCGCAGTCCGACCAGCCTGAACGGGCAGTTCGGCATGGGTTTCCCGCATAGTCGCTAGAATCGCCGCCATGAAGCTCAACGACATCGAACGCGCGATGCGCGCCGGCGACCTCGGCCGCGCGCCGCAGGCCGCCATCGAGCACCAGATCCAGGTGGGGGACTACTTCGGCGCGGAGGATTTCGTCGAGGTCACCCAAGCGCACATCATGGCCGACACCGAGAGCCTCGGCGAAGCCGGGGTGCAATGGCTGGAGGAGATGGCGCGCGAGGACGGCGGCAGGGCCCGGGTCCGGATCCCGACCATCACCGACCCGCGCGGCACCGATTTCGCCAAGGCGAAGGTGCTGAAGCAGCCGGAGCGGTTCCTCGAGCTGGAGCGCCGCACCATCGCCGCGTTCCAGAAGCTGGGCGTGTCGCTCACCGATACCTGCATCAACTACCAGACCATCCAGGCGCCCAC
The DNA here is from genome assembly GCA_964564865.1 of uncultured Bordetella sp. Taxonomy (GTDB): domain Bacteria; phylum Pseudomonadota; class Gammaproteobacteria; order Burkholderiales; family SG8-39; genus RBG-16-66-20. The sequence continues at coordinate 21,569 of CAZMDA010000059.1, forward strand.
GCGCAACGAAAGCGTGGCCTTCGGCGACACCGGCGTGGTGATCTACGCCAACTCGGTCTGCGGCGCCCGCTCCAACTACGAAGGCGGGCCCTCGGCGCTGTCGGCAGGGCTCACCGGGCGCACGCCCCGCTACGGGTTCCACCTCGACGCGCAGCGCCGGGCGACCGTCCGCATCCGCGCCGACTGGACGCCGCGCACGCTGAACGAATGGGGCGCGCTGGGCGGCGTGGTCGGCAAGCTCGCCGGCAATTACTGGTCGGTGCCCGTGGTGGAGGGGCTGGAGGGCGCGCCGGGATCGGATGCGATGAAGCATTTCGGCGCCGCGATGGCGAGCTTCGGCTCCATCGCCCTGTTCCACCTGGCCGGCATCACGCCGGAGGCCGTTCGCCTCGCGGACTGCGGCGGCGACAGGCTGCCGATCGCGCACCGCGTTGGCGAGGCCGAGGTGCGGGCGCTGATGGCCAACTACCCGGCCGACGGCGAGGTGGACGTGGTGGTGTTCTCCGCGCCGCAGCTGAGCCTGTACGAACTGCGCGACCTCGCGGCGCTGTGCGCCGGCCGCCGCTTCGTCAAGCCGCTGCTGGCGGTCACCAGCCCGCAGGTGAAGCCCGACTGCGACCGCTTCGGCTACACCCGCTCGATCGAGGACGCCGGCGGGCATGTGCTCTCCGGCATGTGCTTCTACCAGTCCTACGCGCGCGAGATCGCGGAGGCGAACGGCTGGAAGCGCCTTGCCACCAACAGCACCAAGATCGTCAACATCCTGGGCGGCTACGG
>CAZMDA010000060.1:0-22145 GCA_964564865.1 uncultured Bordetella sp.
CCGAGCACCAGGGCGAGCTGATCCTGTTCATCGACGAGGTGCACACCATCGTCGGCGCCGGCCAGGGCGGCGGCGAAGGCGGGCTGGATGTGGCCAACGTCTTCAAGCCGATGATGGCGCGCGGCGAGCTGAACCTGATTGGCGCCACCACGCTGAACGAATACCAGAAATACATCGAGAAGGATGCCGCGCTGGAGCGCCGCTTCCAGCCGGTGATGGTGCCCGAGCCGACGGTGGCGCAGGCCATCATGATCCTGCGCGGCCTGCGCGACACCTTCGAGGCGCATCACAAGGTGAGCATCACCGAGGAGGCCATCATCGCCGCAGCCGAACTTTCCGACCGCTACATCACCGCGCGCTTTTTGCCCGACAAGGCCATCGACCTGCTCGACCAGGCGGCCGCACGCGTGAAGCTGTCGGCCACGGCCCGCCCGGTGGCGGTGCAAGAGCTGGAGTCCGAACTGCACCAGCTGCGGCGTGAGCAGGACTATGTGGCCTCGCGCAAGCAGTACGACAAGGCCGCCGAGCTCGGCAAGCGCATCGAGGCCAAGGAGGCCGAACTCAAGAAGCTCGTCGAGGAATGGGAGCGCGAGCGCGCCTCGGGCAGCGCCGAGGTCAAGGCCGAGCATGTCGCGCAGATCGTCTCGCGCCTGACCGGCATTCCGGTCAACGAGCTGACGGTGGAAGAACGCGAGAAGCTGCTGCATCTGGAGCAGCGGCTGCACGAGCGCCTGGTGGGCCAGGACGAAGCGGTGCGCGCGGTGGCCGATGCCGTGCGGTTGTCGCGCGCGGGCCTGCGCGAAGGCAGCAAGCCGGTGGCGACTTTTCTGTTCCTCGGGCCGACCGGCGTGGGCAAGACCGAGCTCGCCAAGGCGCTGGCCGAGTCCATCTATGGCGATGAAGGTGCGCTGCTGCGCATCGACATGTCCGAGTACGGGGAACGCCATACCGTGGCACGCCTGGTGGGGGCGCCTCCGGGTTACGTCGGCTACGACGAGGGTGGCCAGCTCACCGAGAAGGTGCGGCGCAAACCCTACAGCGTGTTGCTGCTGGACGAGATCGAGAAGGCTCACCCCGACGTCTACAACATCCTGCTGCAGGTGTTCGACGACGGGCGGCTCACCGACGGCAAGGGCCGGGTGGTGGATTTCACCAATACCATCATCATCGCCACCTCGAACTTGGGCTCGGACATCATCCAGCGTCGGCTGAAGGCCCGTGGCGCCGCCGGCGAGGAATACGAGAGGACCAAGGGCGAGGTGATGGACGTGCTGCGCGGACACTTCCGCCCCGAGTTCCTCAACCGCATCGACGAGATCATCGTCTTCCATGCGCTGGGCAAGGAGGAGATCCGCCACATCGTCGGCCTGCAGCTCGATCGCGTGGCGCGCAACGCCGCCAGCCAGGGCGTGACGCTCACCTTCGATGAGACGCTGATCGACCATTTCGCGGAAGAAGGCTACAAGCCGGAGTTTGGTGCGCGCGAGCTCAAGCGGTTGATTCGCAGCGAGCTGGAAACCGCGCTGGCACGCGAGATGCTCGGCGGCGGCATCGGCAAGGGCGATCACGCCAGCGCACGCTGGGACGACAAAGCCGAGCGCGTCGTGTTCGAACGCAAGGAGCCGCCGAAAGAGGAGCCGGCCGAGACGGCCAAGCCCGATGACGCCAAGGCGGTTGAGACGCCGCCGAGCGATGCGGGCAAGGCGACGCGCAAGAAGAAGCCGGCGAGCGAGCAAAGCTGAGGCCCGGGGCGGTTGTCGTGCCGGACCCGAGCGGGCTGACATGGGCCGCCACCGTCGTGTCGCTCGCGGTGGCCATCGCCGCGGCCGGACATGCCATCGTCTACAAGCGGGATCCGCGGTCGGCCACGCTGTGGGTGCTGCTGATTGCCCTGGTGCCGCTGGGCGGATCCCTGCTGTATGCGCTGTTCGGCATCAACCGTTATCAGCGGCGCGCGCGGCGGCTCTACCCGGCTGAGGGCCGTCCTGCCCAGCGCATCGATCGGCCTGAAGTCCCGCCGGACGTGCCGACGGCATTGGCCGGTCTGGCGCATCTGGTCGGGCGCGCCACCGGCCAGCCGCTGACCGGTGGCAACCGCCTCGAACCACTGCTCGATGGCGAGCAAGCCTACCCGGCCATGCTCGCCGCCATCGAGTCGGCCCGGCACAGCATTGCCCTGGCCTCGTACATCTTCGACGGGCAGGGCATCGGTGCGCAGTTCGTCGATGCGCTGCAACGCGCCAATGCACGCGGCGTCCAGGTGCGGGTGCTGATCGACGACGTCTACGCGCGCTGGACGCGCTGCAGCGCCTACCGGGCCCTGCAGCGTGCCGGAGTTCCAGCGGCCTCGTTCAACCCGACCTTGATCCCTGCGCGCCTGCATGCCGCGCACCTGCGCAACCACCGCAAGCTGCTGGTGATCGACGGCGAGTCAGGCTTCACCGGCGGCATGAACATCGCCAGCCCGTACTGGCAGCCCGAGGCGCCCGGGCAAGCCTGCCATGACCTGCACTTTCGGTTGCAAGGTCCGGTGGTGGCGCAGCTCATGCAGTGTTTCACCGAGGATTGGTGCGACACCACGGGCGAACGGCTCGATGAGCGCTTCTGGGGCAAGTCGCCTGCACCGATGGTTGGGTCGGAGAACAGTTGGGCACGGGGTATCGAGGCCGGACCCGATGAGACCCTGGACAGGATACGTTGGATCCTCATGGGCGCCCTGAGCGCGGCGCGGCATTCGGTGCGCATCTGGACACCCTACTTTGTGCCCGATCAGCCGATGATCGCGGCGTTGAGTACCGCCGCCTTGCGCGGCGTGCGCATCGACGTGCTGACTCCCGCGCAGGGCGATCACCCGACCGTGCAATGGGCTGCGCGCGCCCATTACTGGCAGGTGTTGGAGCACGGTGTGCGCATCTTCGAGCGGCCCGGCCCATTCGACCATACCAAGCTGTTGCTGGTCGATGGCCAGTGGTGTTGCCTGGGTTCGGCCAACTGGGATGCGCGCAGCCTGCGCCTCAACTTCGAGTTCAATGTCGAGGTCTACGACGCCGCGCTGTGCACACGGCTGGAGGCACTCTTCGATACCGTCCGTGCAGCGTCGGACGAAGTGTCGGCTGTGGCGTTGCACTCGCGCCCGCTGGCCGTCCGGTTGCGTGACGGGGCGGCTCGTCTGTTCACTCCCATCCTCTAGCGAAACGACCTTCGAGGTAAACGGCCTATGGAAAAGAAGGATCAATGGAACATCGGCTACTGGATCGTCGCCATCCTGCTGCTACTGACCTTGCAGGACTACTGGCAGGCGGCGAAGACCGTCGAGCCGGTGCCTTACAGCGAATTCGAGAAGGCGCTGGCCGAAGGAAGGGTCGCCGAGGTTCTGGTGTCGGACCGCACCGTCACCGGGCGCCTGAAATCGCCCGACAGCCGGGGCAAGACGACGATCGTGGCGACCCGGGTCGAGCCCGATCTGGCCGATCGTCTATCCAAGTACAACGTGCCCTATGCCCGCGTGGTGGAAAGCACCTGGCTGCGCGACGTCCTGTCGTGGATCCTGCCGGCGGTGGCCTTCTTCGGCGTATGGTTCTTCCTGTTCCGCCGCTTTGCCGAGAAGCAGGGCATGGGCGGGTTCCTGAGCATCGGCAAGAGCCGCGCCAAGGTGTTCATGGAGAAGAACACCGGCGTCACCTTCGCGGACGTGGCCGGCGTCGATGAAGCCAAGGCCGAGCTGGTCGAGATCGTCGACTTCCTGAAGAACCCGCAGGACTATGGACGCCTGGGTGCGCGCATTCCCAAGGGCGTGCTGCTGGTGGGGCCGCCGGGCACCGGCAAGACCCTGCTGGCCAAGGCGGTGGCGGGCGAAGCGGGCGTGCCGTTCTTTTCCATCTCCGGCTCGGAATTCGTCGAGATGTTCGTCGGTGTGGGCGCGGCGCGCGTGCGCGACCTGTTCGAGCAGGCCCGCGCGCAGGCGCCGGCCATCATCTTCATCGACGAGCTCGACGCGCTGGGCCGCGCGCGCGGCGTCGGCGGCCCGATCGGGGGCCACGACGAGCGCGAGCAGACGTTGAACCAGTTGCTCACCGAGATGGACGGCTTCGATGCCTCGGTGGGACTCATCATCCTGGCCGCCACCAACCGGCCCGAAATCCTCGATCAGGCGCTGCTGCGCGCCGGCCGCTTCGACCGCCAGGTGCTGGTGGACCGCCCGGACAAGAAGGGTCGCTTGGACATCCTGAAGGTGCACGTGCGCAAGATCACGCTGGCGCAAGACGTGGATCTGGAACAGGTAGCGGCGCTGACCACCGGCTTCTCGGGAGCCGATCTGGCCAATCTGGTCAACGAGGCGGCGCTGGCTGCCACGCGGCGCAAGGCGGCTGCCGTGGAACTGCAGGACTTCACCGCCGCCATCGAGCGCATCGTGGCCGGGCTGGAGAAGAGGAGCCGCGTGCTCAACCCCAAGGAGCGCGAGACCGTGGCCTACCACGAGATGGGCCATGCGCTGGTGGCGCTGGCGCTGCCAGGCACCGACCCGGTGCACAAGATCTCGATCATCCCGCGCGGCATCGGCGCGCTCGGCTACACCCTGCAGCGGCCCACGGAAGACCGCTTCCTGATGACGCGCGCCGATCTGGAGCACAAGATTGCCGTGCTGCTGGGCGGACGGGCGGCCGAGAAGCTGGTCTTCGGCGAACTGTCCACCGGCGCGGCGGACGATCTGGCGCGCGCCACCGACATCGCGCGCGACATGATCACGCGCTTCGGCATGGATGAGGACCTGGGCTATATCGCTTTGGAGGCGCAGCGGCCGCGCTTTCTCGATACGCCGGAACTGGCCCACGGCGGCTGCCGGGTCGCCGAATCGACCCAGGCGCGCATCGACGAGGCCATCCGTGACATCGTGATGGACGTGTTCGATCGCGCTTACGGGATTCTCGATGCCAATCGCGCGGTGCTGGAGCGCTGTGCCCGCGAGTTGCTGGCGCGGGAAACCCTGGACGAGCACGACATCCGCGCGCTGACGCAGGGGCTGCAGCCGGTGGCGCCAGCGACGGCGACCGACTCTGCACACGTTTCACCCTCAACCCATCCCGGAGTCTCCACGTGAGTGACAGCCTGCACATCGTCTGTCCGCATTGCCAGTCCATCAACCGCGTGCCGAGTACCAAGCTCGCGGACCAGCCCCATTGCGGACGGTGCCAGCAGCCCTTGTTCCGCGGCGAGCCTATCGAGCTGACCAACGCGAGCTTTGCGCGCCACGTGGAGCGCAGCGACATTCCGTTGCTCGTCGACTTCTGGGCGCCGTGGTGCGGCCCCTGCAAGATGATGGCCCCGCAGTTCCAGCAAGCCGCGCGCCTGCTCGAACCCAAGGTCAGGCTGGCCAAGGTCAACACCGAGGCCGAACCGCAGCTGGCCGCCCAGTTCGGCATTCGCAGCATTCCGACCCTGGCGCTGTTTCGCGGCGGGCGGGAGATCGCACGTCAGGCCGGCGCCATGGGCGCGCAGGAGATCGTGCGCTGGGCCTCGGCACAGATGGGACGCTGACCCGTGCAAGACTTGCTCGGCACGACCCTGGCACTGCTGGCCGCGTGCAGTGTGGCGGCCGTGGTCACGGCGGCGCTCCGCATTCCCACGCTGCTGGGATATCTGACGGTCGGCGCTGTGCTGGGGCCATCTCTGTTCGCCTGGGTCGTACCCGGCCCGGCGCTGAGCTTTCTCTCCGAGCTGGGGGTGGCGCTGCTGTTGTTCATGGTCGGGCTGGAGTTCTCGCTTGGTCATTTCTGGCTCACCCGCAAGACCGTGCTGGTGGCCGGCACGCTGCAAATGGTGGTGGTCGCCGTTCCGGTGGCGCTGGTATTGCTGGGGCTCGGCATGACGTCGGGCAGTGCCGCGCTGCTGGGGACGGCGGCGGCCATGTCGTCCACCGCGCTGGTCAGCCGACAACTGGCCGATCAAGGCGAGCTGACCACACGCCATGGCCGCAGCGCCATCTCCGTGCTGGTGTTCCAGGACCTGGCCACCGTGCCGCTCTTGGCCCTGATCGCGATCTGGGCGCGCGGTGACTCGCCCCGGATCGAGCATCTGCTGCTGGAAGTGGGCGGCGTGCTGCTGCTGTTCGCGGTCTCGGTCGTCGCGTCGCGCCGTCTGTTGCATGGGCTGCTGAGCTGGGTGGCACGCCAGGAGCATGAAGAGTCCTTTGTCCTGGTCTCGCTGAGTCTGGTGGTGGGGGCGGCCGCGGCGGCGCATGGGCTGGGCCTGTCGGCCGCGCTTGGGGCCTTTCTCGCCGGCATGGTGTTGGGCGAGAGCGATGTCCGGCACCACATGGAAACGCATCTGAGGCCGTTTCGTGACGTGCTGTCGGGCCTGTTCTTCGTGACCATCGGCCTGCAGTTGGATGTGGCCCAGATCGTCGCTGCGCCGCTGGCGGTGCTGGGCTGGCTGCTGCTGTTGGTGCCGGTCAAGATGGTCTTGAACCATGTGGCGCTGCGTCTGGCCCGCCTGTCTGCGCTCGACGCCTGGCGGGCGGGCATCGCACTGGGGCACGGCGGCGAATTCGCGCTGTTGCTGTTGGGGGCAATCCTGCAACAGCGCCTGATGCCTGGCGACGTGGCTCAACCGATGCTGGTTGCGCTCGTGCTGAGCATGGCAATGGCCCCTGTGCTGATTCGCCAGCATGACCGGCTGGCCGGATTCCTGAGCCGCACGCGCGGCCTGGCCCAACCGCCGCAGGCCGAAGAAGGACAGGTCGGTGTGCGGGCTGGGGCGCTGCGCGACCACGTCATCGTCTGCGGCGCCGACGAGCTTGGCCTGGGTGTCGGCTATGCGCTGACTGAGGCGGGCATTGCTCACCTGTTGCTGGAATCGGACGAACAGAAGGTGGAGACGGCACGCGCAGCCGGTGCCCCGGTGTTCCATGGCGACGCCAGCCGGCCTGATACTCTGGTCGCTGCCGGCTTGGCGCAGGCTCGCCTGGTGGTGTTGACCTTCTCGCGGTCAAAGCCGGCCTTGCGCATCGCGCAGGCGGTTCGCGAGCGCTGTCCGACATTGCCCGTGGTGGTGTCGTGTGCCCGCGTGACGGACGCCAGGGCGTTGGCTGCGCTGCCGAACGTACGCGTCTATCAGCCATCCTTTGCCGCCGCCTTGGGTCTGGCCGAGCAGGTGATGTTGCTCTTGGGCATTCCTGCCGAGGCGATCAGCGGGAAGCTCAGCGAGGTGCATCGGCGTTTCGACCAAACTGACATCAAAAGGAATCTCGTCTCATGAAATCAACGCACCTCAACCCAATTCGAGTCCTTCGTGACCAGTGGGCCGTCATGAGCTTCTATGAGCGCTTCGAGCAGGTCATCGCGCTCGTGCTGTCCGCTGTGATTGCCGTGATCATCGTGGTATCGCTGTTCCAGCTCATTGCCATTGTCTTCACGCTGCTGATTCTGGATGCGTTCAATTCGCTCGACCACAAGGTATTCCAGACCGTGTTCGGCATGATCATGACGCTGCTCATCGCGATGGAGTTCAAGCATTCCATCTTGCGCGTGGCCTTGCGGCGCGACAGCATCATCCAGGTCAAGACGGTGATCCTGATCGGCCTAATCGCCTTGGCGCGCAAGTTCGTGATCCTCGACCCGGAAGCGACCCCCGCCAAGATCGCTGCTCTCGCCGGCGCGACGCTGGCGCTCGGGGCGACTTACTGGCTGCTGCGCGAGCGCGATGACCGGGCCGCCGAGGAAAGCCCAGATGAGCAGTCGTGATCTGCACCACGCACAGGAGGTCGGAGTGCGGCATCGCTGGCTCAACCGCCTGCAAACCACGTTGCTGGTATTGACCCTGCTTGGCATCGCGGCCATCGCCGGCAGCCTGCTGTTCGGTGACAGTGGATTGTGGCTGGCGCTGACGGCCGCCGGTTTCACCCTGCTGCTCGAACCGGCGGCGGCCTCCGGGCTGACCTTGCGGCTGTACGGCGCCCGCGCCCTGCACCCGGGCGAGGTGCCCGAGCTTTGGCTCCTGGTGCGCGAACTGGCGGCGCGGGCCGGTCTGCCCACCGTGCCGGTGCCGCATTACGTGCCCAGTGCCATCGTCAATGCTTTTGCGACCGGATCGAAACGGCATTCGGCGATTGCGCTCACCGACGGTCTGTTGCGACGCCTCACGCCGCGCGAACTGGCGGGCGTCGTCGCGCATGAAATCGCCCACATCGCCAACGAGGATCTGCGCGTGATGGGGCTGGCCGATTCCATCAGCCGGCTCACGCACCTCCTGGCCCTGTTGGGGCAGGTCATGATTCTCTTCAGCCTGCCGGCCTTGCTGTTGGAGGCGGTCGATATCCAGTGGCCCGCACTACTCTTGCTGGCGGTCTCGCCGCAGCTCGCGCTCCTGGCGCAACTGGGCCTGTCGCGGGTGCGCGAATTCGACGCCGATCGGCTCGCCGCCGAATTGACTGGCGACCCGCAGGGCCTGGCCTCCGCGCTTGCCAAGATCGAGCGGGTGAGCCGCTCCTGGCGCGCCTGGCTGCTGCCGGGCTGGGGCAATCCCGAGCCGTCCTGGCTGCGCACGCATCCGGCAACGGCCGAGCGCATCCGGCGCTTGCAGGAACTTGCACCGCAGCCCGTGATGGTGCCGTTTTCATCGACTCATTTCGCCCCAGAGATGACCGTATCACCCCATCCGCCGCGCTGGCGTTACGGCGGCCTCTGGCGTTGATTTCAAACAGGAGAACCGCATGACCTACCCCGACCCCTACAGCCGCGCCGCACCGGACCGATTCATCCGGCGCTGGCTTGTCATCACCGCCTGCATCGCCGCGCTCATGGTGCTGTGGCAGTTCCTGCCCGCCATCGAAGCCTGGTTCAGCCCGCGCGAGGCGGCCGAGCGCACGGTGACGCCGCGCGGCGACCTGGCGGCGGACGAGCAGACCACCATCCAACTGTTCGAGAAGTCGCGTGGCTCAGTGGTCTACATCACCACGGCGCAGCTGGTGCGCGACGTCTGGTCGCGCAACGTCTTTTCCGTGCCGCGCGGCACCGGCTCCGGCTTCGTCTGGGACGATGCCGGCCATGTCGTGACCAACTTTCACGTGATCCAGGGGGCATCAGCCGCCACGGTCAAACTGGCCGACGGACGCGATTACCAGGCGGCGCTCGTCGGTGCCAGTCCCGCGCACGACATCGCCGTGCTCAAGATCGGCGTCGGCTTCAAGCGTCCGCCGGCGGTGCCGGTGGGGACCAGCGCCGACCTCAAGGTGGGGCAGAAGGTCTTTGCCATCGGCAATCCGTTCGGCCTGGACTGGACGCTCACCACCGGCATCGTCTCCGCGCTCGACCGCAGCCTCGCGGGCGAAGCCGGCGGCCCGGCCATCGACCACCTGATCCAGACCGACGCCGCGATCAACCCCGGCAATTCCGGCGGCCCGCTACTCGATTCGGCCGGGCGGCTGATCGGCATCAACACCGCCATCTACAGCCCCTCCGGCGCGTCCGCCGGCATCGGTTTCGCGGTGCCGGTCGACACCGTCTTGCGCGTGGTGCCGCAGCTGATCAAGACCGGCAAGTACACCCGGCCCGCGCTGGGCATCGAGGTGGACGAGCAGCTCAATGCACGCCTGCAGGCCTTGACCGGCAGCCAGGGCGTCTTCGTCTTGCGCGTGGCGCCCGGCTCGGCGGCCCAGAAGGCGGGACTCGCCGGTGTCGAGGTCACGCCTCAGGGCATCATGCCCGGCGATCGCATCATCAGCATCGACGGCGCGGCCGTGGACGACGTCGCCAAGCTGTTGGCCCGGCTCGACGACAAGAAAGTCGGCGACGTGGTGGTCTTGTCGGTGGAGGGGGCCGGTAAGTCACGCGAGGTGCGTGTGGAGTTGCAACCAGGGGCTTGATGCGTCGGCAAATCCATTAGCTCACTTCCAAGGACATTCGTTCCAGCAAAACCGCAGTCCTCAGCGGCACAAACAGCTTATCCACGGTCGCGCGTGGAGGCGCCTCTCACGCACGGAACGCGCGGCGGTGGGTAAGCTGTCCGCGTCAACCCTATCGCCGCACGATCGTTAGCAGTGCTGACAGCTCGTTTCTTCGCCTTGCGGAACTTGCGCAATCGTTGGATGGTCACATTGCCAGCCCTGCGATCGATGGTTATGGCGCAGTATGCCGTGACCATTGTGCGCAGCAGTTCGAACATCGATTCACGTTGGCTGAGTCAGCCCGGTTGATGCCCGTAACCGCATCGCCCTTGCTCGCAACGTCGAGCGCCAAAGCCGGCCTGATCTCCTGAGAGCCGGTGGGCCGAAAGCCCGGAGATACCCGTAATCTCGCAGTACAGGTCAAGGCGATGATCGCCGCTTTGCCGAAGCCGTCGATACGGCACGACAGCGTCGATCACCCATCGTTCGCACTCGCAAACGACAAGTCCAACTCCCCTGCCCCAACGGCAAGCCGTGGCCGGCGAGACTCGCGCTGCACCAGTCGTGCAGTCCGTGCGGCACGCATGGAGCTGATCCCCCCGAGTAGATCGTAGCGGCACCAGCGAGTACGCACCCTGCTGCAACCTTGCCGCGTCACTGCGGCAGGACCTCTGCGCCAACCGCATCGTCACTACGGGCGATGCCGGTAGTGACGATGCGCACGATGCCCCAGCCGTCAAGACCTTACCGCCGACTGGCGCAAGTGATGACCCCACGTGACGGGCTCCCTGACCCGTCGTCAACCTCGGCCGCGCAACGCGGCCCGACCTCTCGCCCGCTCTCCGCGGGTCTCAGTGCAAAGCCGCGCCCCGAAACGACAACAGCGGGCGCCCCTTCGAGCCCTGGGTCAATGGCTCACGCGATGAAGCGACTTCCCACAGGAAGCGCCATCGACGCCAATGCCGCGTGCCGCGGCGGCGAGCAGCAAAGAAACGGCACAAAACGGGAGTGGTGTCCCGAGTCCCTTGTAGATCCCGATACGCCAAGCGTTCGGGACGGACAGAAACACTAACCGGACAGGTTACTCACATCAGCAGCAGCGAAAAAGGGCAGAAGCAAAGGGGCAGCAAAGTGAGAAAGGGAATGAACCTGGCGAGGGGCGGATGCGGGACTTGAACTACGAACTGAAACAGCTATGCCATCGGAATCGCGACGGCAGCTTCGCCACGCAGCGCGACCGCGAGCGCGTGCTGGACCAGATCGCCAATCAGCTCCACGACTGGGGCTATCGACACATGGGCGTCGCGAGCCTCAAGGCGAAGCACGTCGAGCGCCTGGTCGAGAGCTGGAAGGCGTCGGGCCTGGCGGTGGGAACGATCAAGAATCGCATGGCAGAGCTTCGATGGTGGGCGGAGAAGATCGGCAAGGACAAGGTTGTCGCGGCGGACAACTCACGCTATGGCATCGGCAAGCGGCAGTACGTGACCAACGCCAACAAGGCGCGCGACCTCACGACGGGCGATCTGTCGAGGGTCGCCGACGCCTACACCCGCATGTCGCTGGAGCTGCAGGTGGCATTCGGATTGCGCCGAGGGGAATCGATCAAGATTCAGCCCGACTGGGCCGATCGCGGCGACCGGCTCGTGCTCAAGGACACCTGGACCAAGGGCGGGCGTGCTCGCGAGATACCGATCCGCAACGATGAGCAGCGCCGGGTCTTGGACGAGGCAAAGCGCATCGCCGGCAGGGGCAGCCTCATACCGGCGGAATTGCGCTACGTGGATCAACTCCGGCGCTTCGAGCATCACTGCGACAAGGCGGGCATTCATCGGGTGCACGGGCACCGTCATCAGTACGCGCAGGTGCGCTACAAGGAGATCACCGGATGGGCCGCGCCCGCAGCGGGCGGGCCGCACTCGAAGGACCTGTCGCCGGAACAACGTTCGCTGGACCGCGAAGCGCGCCTCACGATCAGCGAGGAGCTCGGGCACGAACGCGAGGCGATTACTGCCGTCTATCTTGGCAGATAGATAGTCGATCGGCACGCCGGCGCGTCGGCTGTGAGCACTGCTAACAGAGAACGAGCGAGCAAAAAAAAATCGGCACGGCCTTGTGGGCCGTACCGATTGAGCAACCGTCCCGAGTGACGGTCAATGGACTGCGGAGCCGGATCAAGAATCCGGCCGCGGCTATCATGCCGCTTCCGCAAGCTCTTTCCACTCGGCGGAAGGCAGCTCGATCAGCTTGCCACCCAGCGCCTCGAACTCCGTCGCACGATCGTAGTCTTCCACCTCGTGCGAGAAGTGCGTCACGGCATTCACCAATCCGTAGGCGGAAAGATCACCTTGGACGATGAGCTGGCGCAGCACGCCGGCGCGCTCGGCTTCGTTGAGTGTGTAGCGGTTGGCGAGCACCTCGACGGTCTTGACCGGATCGCCGGTGAGCTTGACGTCGAGCGTCTTTTGCATCTTCTGCGCTACCTGACGAAACGTTGCTTCGGACACCGCCGCTTCGACCACGTCGCGCACCTTCAGGAAGAAGGCCCTGTCGTCCGCGGCCAGGGTATCGTCCCTGAACACGGTGACCGCCTCGTCTTCCGAAGAAAGCGACCGACCGACGTGCGTCTTTCGCAGCGTGCGGTCCGATGCGATGAGCCCGTTTCGGCACACGAGCCGGTAGACCAGAGGCTGTACCGAGAGCGTGCCATGACCGACTTCCGAGTTGGTGATCACAATGCCCGCCTGCACGATATCGCCGGGAGCGATCTCGTACTCGACGCGCGGCGTGACGACCTTGAGGTACATCTTCGTCTCGGTCAGTTCGACTGATTCGAAGCGCACCTCGGGGAGCCGCTGCAGGATCGGCAGGACGTTCTCCGCGAGATCGTAGTTGTCCAGGCGGCGGTAGCGGTCGGAAAGCACCGCCCTCACCTGCCCGTCCAGCGTACGAATCATCCTCGGCTCGTTGTCGCCCTGAAGCCAGGTGTTGACGTTCCGGTCAAGCAGACCCGGTTGTTCCGTCCGCATGCGTTCGAAGTACGTGAACGGGATTTTCAACTTGTCGGCGAGTTGCCGGCGCGCGAGATTGGTAATCCCGTAGACGCCGTCACAGCCGTTTGCATCGACGATCACTTTCAGGTCACCACCCTCATCGGTTCGGCATTGCAAGAGTGACGACGGCAGCACCAGGTCCCGCTTGGTTGCGAGCTGGCGCTCCAGTTCCTGCGCCAGATTTACGAGAGAACGTCCGCTTTTCATATCGATTACTCCAAGAGAAAAGCGGGGACGGCAGACCCCTGCGCGGGGTTTGCAACATCCCCGCTGGGGTCAATGAACCAGCTCGGAGGATTCCGAACCGGACTTTCGGCGCGACTCGCGTCGCACCAGCTACCTGGGCTACCTGAAGGGGATGTCCCCTTCAGGTAGTACTGCTCACAGCTACAACAGACCGCGTTCGGCGAACGACATGACACCGCCTCCCGCGACGACAAAGTGATCCAGCACCCGGACGTCGACCAGGGCCAGCGCCTGCTTCAACGACTGCGTCAACAGTTCGTCGGCGCGGCTCGGCTCCGCCACGCCCGAGGGATGGTTGTGGGCGAAGATCACCGCGCCGGCGTTGTTGGCGAGGCTCCTCTTGACGACTTCCCGCGGGTACACGCTGGTTTGAGTCAGCGTTCCACGGAACATCTCCTCCGACGAGAGGACACGGTTCTGCGCATCAAGGAACAGGACCATGAACACCTCGTAGTCCCGACCCGCCAACGTCATGCGCAGGTAGTCGCGCACGCTTGCCGGCGACGACAGGACATCCCGGTGGCGCATCGCCTCGATCAGCGAGCGCCGCACCAGCTCCTTGGCGACCTTCAACTTCGTTGTCACCTTCGGCTTCGGGTCGTACATTGCCGGGCACTCGTTCAGCAGCTTCGACAGGCTTCCGCCTGCGTCCTGCAGCAGCTTCTCGGCGGTCTTGCTTCCGACGATGATGCCGAGCAGTTCACGGTCCGACATCGCTTCAATCATTTGACTCACAGTGTTCTCCTTTGCATAGAAAGGGGAACACCTCTCCCTTGGGGGAAGAGACATCCCCCGAGGGTTGACAGACTTCGATAACAGCTCAATCACGACGAATACCTCCGAGCCTTGCGGCCACCGGCTTTCAGGAGATGAGGCCGGTTTCAAGGGCACTGCCTGATGGCAGTGGGCGAACAATGTGAGTCGCGCAATGCGCGCGGCTATGGCCGCGTGATCCGACACGCGCTCTACCGAAACCGTGGCACGCCACGGCTTGGGTAGAGCCCCCGCTGTGTCTGCTTCTTCGCGAGGGGCTCTTGAAGACACGGTTGTCCGTTCATGGCGCGCGTGTGCGGGAGGACCCGCTTCTCACGCCAGGATCCGGATGATGACGATGACTTGCGAGATCACGACACACAGCACCATGATCTTCAGGTTGGTGACGACGTTCCACAGCGCTTGCTTCATGGGCCTCTCCTTCAAGTGGTTGGCGGGGTTTTCACCTCTGGGTCGGCCCACAGGTGAAAACCCCGCCCGAAGGAGAGGTTTTCGAGGATGGTCAGGCGATCGCTTTGGCGAGCGCGAGGACCTGGGAGAGAACGACGATCAGGACCATGAGCTTCAGGTCCGTGACGACGTTCCACAGGGCTTCTTTCATGACGGTCTCCTTGAAAAAGCGGGGAGACCGCTCCCCCGGGGAGAGTGATCTCCCCAGGGGGTGAAAGAACTGCCTGATGCGAACGGCTAGGCCGCGACGCGCTCGGGTTCGCTCGAGCTCGCCGGTTGCGGCAGGTCGACCGGCTCGCCGTTGACCTTGGCGAACTTGACCCGCAGCAGACGGCCCTTGATGCTCACACCGGGCTGCCCCTTCTTCTCACCTTTCTCGAAGGTGAACAGTTCCGGATAGATGTCCGCGATCTTGAAGCCGATGATCACGATCCTTTCGGCCGCGACGTCGGACTCCAGACGCCTGACGATCTTCTGGGCTTCGGTGCCGCTCACCCTGCAATCGAAGCGCGTGTAGGCGATGTCGTCGGTGCTGCCTCGCATCGCGGACACGGTGCACGCCAGAAACTCCTGTCCCTTCTTCGGCTTGACCGTGCGAACGCGATTGAGATAGCCGACGCCTTCGACGTGCAGATTGAAGAACGACGACTGACTTGTTGCCTGGGATTGCTCTGACATGCTGGTCTCCTTTTCACATGAAGATAAATGGGGAGACCATGCCCCGACCGGGGATAGGTATCCCCGACTGGGATGAAGCGACTGACAAGTACCTCCAAGCCTTGCGGCCACCGGCTTTCAGGAGATGAGGCCGGTTTGGGCGCTCTTGCGAGCTAAGGGCGATGCGTGACGGGCATCAACCGGGCTGACTCAGCCAACGTGCAACACCTGGAGCGTCTGCCCGAGATCCGGAATTGCGCGCGGACTCCGGCAGTGCGTATTCAAATCACAAGACCGCTGTTTAGACATTTGGTTCCACTGCACCGGCATCGCTTGCGACCACGTTGCCGCGCTCGACAATCGCGCGCCCGAGGGTGACGCACAGGTGCACGTCAACGAAGGCATCGGCGCCCGGCGGGCACTGCCGCAACGCCTCCACGCGAAAACCGCGGAAGGTCGCGCGATACTCGCCATGGCGTGCCGCCTCCAGAAGGGCGAGCAATGCAATCGCACGTACCATGCGGAATTCCTCGGAGCCAGGGAAGATCGAGGCCTCATGCGTGCTACCTCCCGCAACGTCCTGGCCGGTCACGCTCAGGCCTCGGTTTCCGACGCTTCTCGCCGCGGCTTGAAGCGCGCTTCAGCTAGCCGCGTCAGGCTGAGGAATAGATGATCGGCGTTCAGGTAGAGCGCGCGGCGCTCCTCCTTGGTTGCCGTCACGATCCACTTGCTCTCGGCAAGCTTTCCGATGACATGAACGCGCGCGCCCTTCTTCACGAGGTTCGCCACTTCCGCTGCGTGTCGGTCACCCCATACATTGACATCCAGCCAGAATCCGCCGGCCGACTCGACGCCGCCGCTGCCGTCCTGGCGATACTCGTCGAAGAACACCCGAAGCTCGGCGACCTGCCGCTCTTCGGAACCCACCACGACGACCTTCAGGCGGGGTTGGTCCCCGACGTTTCCAGTTCCTCGAAACTCATTCGACATTCTTGCCTCCGTTGGGTTGATTTGTGCATTGACACTTCGGTGATCACCGCGCGCCGCTATCGTGAGCGTCACGCGGCGTTCCACGGGAAACGATCAAGCCGTCGGCGTTGCGACGCCGGGCCACAGTTGCATCATCGAAATAGGATCGCTTGTTCACAGCAGTTCCGTGTCGGATTGCGGCGAGGCGTCGCCGGCGGCAAGCGACGCCTCCTGAAGCAGGCGCAGCTCGGCGTCGGTGAGTTTCACTCGGCGGCGCGTGTGCCGCGGCGTCTCCATGGCTGTAAACACCTTGCGCGGCACCTCGCCGAAGAGCGCGACCACAGCGCGCACGCGCTGCCGCGCCGCCGCATCCGCGCTCGGGAGGAAATCGCTCCGGCCCAGCTGGCGTAGCTCCTCTCGAAGCAGATTTCTTTCCCAGCGGATCGGCTCAAGAAAGAGCGCGCGCAGTTCACGTCCCACCGCGCGAATCGCAATCCGGCCCTCCTCGTCGCTCATTCGATCCTTGTGGATCAGCGTCTTGACCATGCGCACGTAGTAGTCGAAGTCGACGATCGCCTCGGCCGTGGCGTAGCCGTAAGGACTGCGAAACCCGAGTTCCACGGTCTTGGGGCTGCGCGAGGCCATCACCGAGAGCGCCAGGCCTTTGCGTCTGAGGAGCGCCATCTCCTCATCCCGGATGGAAATCGCGCGAGCAAGACTGGCGCGAAACGCGACCAGGCCGTCATACATCCGAATGAGGATCCAGTCCGCATACGGATTGTCGTTGGCCGACAGGTGCCAGATCGACTTGAGCACTGCGGCAAAGCGCCTGCCTCCGGGGATCGGCGGCAGCCTGGCGCTGTTGTTGGCGGGACGTCCGGTGAACAGTCCGTATGCGTCCTTCGTGTGCAGAGTCATCGTGTCCGGCGTCTCGTCCACGAGCTGGCCGAGTTTCGCCGGGCGCTTCACTGCCTGAACAGCCTCGCCCGGCGCTGGCTGCGGGTGCGGCACCTTGCCTTGCGCCACCTCACGCAGTTCAGCTTCGCGTTGGCGCAGCTCGACGAACCTGGACCACCGTGGGTCGGCCGGATCGGGGTTCGCGGAAGCGACGAGATCGGCCAGCGCATCGCGCTCGGAGGCGATGTCGTAACCATCGGCGAAGGGCGAGTCCGGGCTCACGGGAAATGCGGCGGCGCCGGCCGGTCGGCCGTCGGCCTCCCTCGGCTCGCCATGCGCGGTGGCATCAGGTCCTGCCATGGAAGACTCCGTTCCGATGGTGCTCGTCCCAAACAGGGCGATCGCCAAAGCGCGTTAGCAGTGCTAGCAGCCGCACTGAATCGCTGGCTGCAAGGCGATGGCGGCGAAGGGTCATGAACGATCTCCCGGCGAGCGCTTCGGCCGCATCCCATCGAGGAGTCGCCGGATCTCCTCTCGGCGCGCGGCGACCTTGGCCTGGTATTCGGGTGTCGCGCGCTCCGCCGCGAGGCGCCGCTCCTCCGCTTCGTGCTGCTGGCGCTGGATCATTTCCTCCTCGCGCCTGTGCCTGGCAGCTGCGACGCGCTGTCCCAGCTCGGGCACGAACTCGCCGCTGCTGGCGCGCTTGACCAATCCGCGCAGGTAAGCGATCGGACCGGTGTGAATCGCTTTCGCCTGCATTCGAGCGCTCAGTTCGTCGAGCAAGGCCTGCGCCTGGTTCGGGAAACGCCCGACCAGTACGAGCGCCGCCGCGCGTTCGTCGGGTAGCAGCGCTTCAGGAAAAATCAGATCACCACCACGCGTCGAGCGGGTCATGTCGCTAGCGTCCTGAGGCGCGTGCAGTGGTTGTACTGAATCACTTGTACTTCCTCGTATATGTGGATTGGCGGTTTCGGCCGAACTGTGATGGCGGTCTTGGCGAATCTGATTTGGCGTTTTCGGCAGAACAAGAAGGTGGGATTCCCACCGTCTTGATTCGCCGTTTTGTGCAGGCCTGTTTGCTGGAACTCCACCATCCGGCGACACGGGCGTAGCGCCATCTTTTCCGGTCGTGGCGTCGTCCCCGGCCAGGAGTGCAAGCAGGCAGTCGAGCCTGACGCGGACGACGAGCGTGGGTGGGACACCGGTCAGCGTCTCTTCCCAAACGCCTACGCGCACCAAGTCTCGGCGCGCCGTCTCCTGTTCGCGACGCGTAAGGCCGATCTCGTCGGACCACTGCGCCGCCGAACTGCGGACCCATGCATCCAGGCGCCTCTTCAATTGAAGCCGCGTCAGGTGCAGCGCGCGAGAGAGCAGCAATCCTGCGTGAACCCCTCCGCCGATCCCGGCGAGCCTGCGGTGGTAAGCGACCGACGGACCCAGCAGTTCCGCGACCGCGGCGCCGTCGGACCAGTCGAGGCCAGCGCAGGCCCTGCCGATTCGATCGGAAAGCAAAGCGGCAAGCTGATCGAGGCACAAGCGGTAGTGGAGCTTTGCGGGAACGCCCATGCGTTGTTCGCTCAGGACGGCGAGCTCGCGCAACACCTCACGCGCGCTGACCTGTTCCTTCACCGATAGAGCCGTTTCCATCTCCCATTGCTCAGTTGTCTTGAGGAACCATCCACCTCTGCCGGCGATGTCGCGGCCGTGGCGCGTCCAGTAGATCGTCTGCGAGAGCAGGAGCGCTGCCTTCACGTTCGCGGTCAGATCGACGAGGCGGCGATGGAAGGCGATGTGCCGGCCCAGCAGCGGCCAGACAATCGCGAGGTCCCTGTCGTGCCTTCCTGACTCCCGTGAGTCGCCGCCAGCATCCGCTGCAAATCCCCGCTCTTTCACGCCCGATACCGCGCGCCGTCATCGGGGAACATGGGTCGCGCGCGCCTTCAATGCGCGCCACACCGCCTCAGGACGCACGCGAAACCAGAGCTTTGCCGGCACGCCTACACGCTTTTCCTCGAGGAATCCTCCGCCGCGCAGGGCGCGTCGCGCCGTCTCCTGCTCCCAGCGAGAAAGCCCGGTTTCCTCGGTCCACTCGTCCCGCGATTTCGAGAACCAGCCGTCGGCTGCGCGCTCGATCGTCTGAGTCGTCCAGATCGCCTGCGACAGCATCAGGGCTGCGGTCACGCCGCCGGTAATCGGAACGAGGCAGCGGTGAAACGACACCGGAATGTCGAAGACCTCGAGCAGCAGTTCGGGGGTGATTCCCGAGGCAATTCCGGATCGCGTGTTCATTCCTTGGCCTCGAACGCGCGCAGAACCGCTTCCAGAACCGCGATGGGGAGCTGCGGGAACACTTGGTGCAGCCGGTAGTAACGAACGCGGATGTTGGGATCGTCGATGGCGCGCCATGCGCGGAAAATGCGCGCGCGCGTCGCCCTGTCTGGAAGCGGCGACCGCCCCGACGGCCGCCAGGCGCCGCAGTCGCGGCGGCGCTTGAGCGTCACCTTGCGTCGAACCTTGAAGAGCGCGCTCATCATCTGCCAGGAGGCGCCGTGGCGGATGAAATACGCTTCGAGCGCCTTCGCTTCGTTGACCAGCGCGACCGCGCGCAGCCCGGCGTTCAGTCCGACCGCGTCGAAGGCGATGCCGATGGTGAGATCGCGCATGGCGGCGAGGCGGCTGAGGTCGAGCGCCGAGAGCTGCCGCAGACGTGCCAGCTGTTCGTTCTCGATGCCGGCGGCATGCAGCTCGTTCGGCTGCCCCTCGGCCAGGCGCACCGCGACGTGGTTGAGGAGCACCAATCGAACCTGGGCGTCGAGGAGCGGCAACATCACGCGTCCCCCTGTAGCTGCTCGGGGCGATTCGAGCCGTCGCGAGCTAAGACGCATGCGCCGGACTGTCTCGCCAGCGTCAGGACGTTCCAGAAGATGCCGGCCGCCTCATCGCGCGAATCGAGGAGCCAGCGAAGCATCGCGGCATCGGATGGGGACCCAGCCACGGAATTGGTCAGGTCTCCGCGAGCGTCGTCGTCGAGCTGCCCGGCGAGAAGCGCGAGCAATCGCCAGGCACGATGCCTGTCTGGCCGCGGCTCTCCATCATCCGCGACGAGCAACGCGTCCAGGTCGTAGCCAAGGCGTGCAGCTGCGTTCACGCGCAAACAGCGAGCGATGCCGGACACATTGGCAAAGGCTCGAACCTGTTCGACGAGAAGCGAAAGCGGCGCCGGCTTCTCGGCGCGGTCCGAAGTTGCGGCCATGTGTCCCACTAGCGGGGCTGATGGGGGCGTGTCCGCGTTAGCGGTGCTAACAGGCGGTTCGGCCTCCCGTGATTCAGGGGACGAGGCGGGCGTTCGGGGAGATGTAGCCGTACCGGTCTGGAGCGGCAGCCTTTCCGGCGCGTCTTGTCGCGGCCGTTCCGGAGATTGGAGCGCGTCGCGCAGCTGCTCTACACCCGCCCCGAGATGCTGCGCGAGGGCCTGTTCGCACGCGCTGCAAACCTCCGCCGCACTGAAGGTGCGCGACCGGCAGTGCTCATCAGCAATTTCCCGAAAGACCGGCTCGAAAATCGTCTCGTAAAGATCGTCCTCGGCGATCGCTGCCCGCGTCTGCACATAGCGCTTCAGGAGATTGAGCCTGGGCTGGATCGTCTTCACGTCCAGTCCCGACAGTTCGGCCACGGTCTCGCCGAGGGTGCGCAGCCGCTCGGTGGCAAACAGACTGTGAGCAAGGGTCGCGGTGTTGACCGATAGACCGAGACTCTTCATCTCGTCTTCGAGCTGCCTCAGCGACAACGAACGGCCCTTTTCGGCTTCGAGCCTCGCCTTCAGCGCAACGACGCCGGTCGCCTTGTCCCAGAAAGTCATCTCGCCGCGCAGCTCGTTCTCGATGAGATGCGAGGTGAGCACGTGGCTCTCGGAGCGCCACGGCCGAAACAGCACCACGAGTTTCTGAAAACGCGCGTCGCGTGTTTCGGCCCATAGCTCCTGCACCGCGAGCAGGCGGGTGTTGCCGCCCGCCTCGACGATGAAGTGCTCGTCGCCGGGTCTGCGGGTCACAGTCAGTGGATTGCGAATTCCGCTGGAACGGATCGATTCCTTGATCTCCGCGAACCTGGCGTTTGCCGCGCGGCGCGGATTGTTCTCATAGGGCCGTATGTCATCGACCGCGAGTTCGATCTGGCAGTCATGCCGCGGATCGGCGTGCGCCGGCAGTTCCCTGGCGTTGTTTCCGGGATTGCCGACCCGCAACGACTCGGCGACGAGGCGACGGCGTTCCTCGATGGTGACGTGGCGCCCGGAAGTTGCGGAAGGCAGTTGCGTGACCGCCGCGTCCGCGCTCCCTTTGTGCACGGCCTCCCCGCTCACGCGATTCTCTCCTGCGGGCGTACCGATTCGGCATAGACACCCTGCAGGCTGGGTATCAGCTCCCAGGCAAGCTGGTGCATGACGGTGGAGGCGCTGGGTGTGACGCCATCGCGCTTTCGTTCGTGCCGGTGAACAGGGATACGCAGCGTCGCCGCCTCCTTGTAAGCCTTGGCGTGCGGCACGACCGTTTCGAGAACGGAGACACGGCCCTTGAGCTTGATAAAGTCGTCGCGAATTCCGGTGGCGATAACGCGCGCATCGGCGGTTCGATCCTGCCTGTAGATCACCGCTTTCATGGGTCCGAGCGTCGCGCCGAGCGTGCTGCCAGGCTCGAGCCGTTCGAGCAACTCCATCGTGCCGTCCTTGAACTCGCGGGCCGACAGGATTTCTGGCGTGATCGGCGAGACGAGGATATCGGCCGCCATCACCGCGGCGTCCTGCAGCGGCCCGACCGCACCCTGGGTGTCGATCAGCACGCAGTCATAGGCGCCGGCGACGACGGGCGACTGAAGCGCGAAGCGCAGTCGGAAGCCGCGGTCGATGCGGTTCAGCAGCCAGTGCGGCAGGTTCCCCTCGGGATCGTCGGAGACGACGATGTCGAGGTTCCGGTACATGGTCGCGGTGATGCACGGCACCGTGACCTCGCCGCGAACGATGACTTCGGTCAGGCCGGCGGCGGGTTTCTGGGTCGCCAGCGGAAAGTACTTGGAGAGCGACGGCTGCACATCCGCGTCGATCAACAGGACGCGCAGCCCCATATCGGCGAGCAACGCCCCGAGATTGGCCGTGAGCGTGGTCTTGCCGACACCGCCCTTGGTGCTCGTCACCGTGAACTTGATCATCGAATCCGCGCAGATTGGGG
>CAZMDA010000061.1:0-21332 GCA_964564865.1 uncultured Bordetella sp.
CCGCGAAGCCGGTCGCGGCGGCGCCCGCGCCCAAGCCCGCGCCGGCGCCCGCTCCCGCGCCGGTCGAGGACGCTAAGAAGGCGCCCGACCCGGTGAAGGTCGCCATGGCCGCGCCGGTGCCCGATCCCTCGCCGACCCCGGAGACGCTGCTCGCGCGCGCGATCGCGCTGGACAACGACGGCAAGTCCGCGGAGGCCGCGCGCATGCTGCGCCAGCTGGCGCGCGCCAAGTCGCGGACCGGCGGCGAGGCCGCCAAGCGCCTGGGTGACATGCTGCAGGTGGGCAAGCCCGGCGTCTCGCGCGACTACGGCGAGGCGCTGCGCTACTACCAGATCGCGCGCGACAACGGCATCGACCTGCCGGTGACCAAGGGGCGCAACTAGGCGCCGCGCCGTGGCGACCGCGAAGCGCCAGTCCGGGTTGAAGCGCGCGGCGCCGAGGAAGCGCCCGCGCAAGGCCGCCGCCGGTTCCCGCGGCATCGCCGCGCTGGAATGCCGGCTCGAGGAACTGCCGGCCGAGGCGCAGAGGACGAAGGATTGGGTGGAGCGCGAAGGCGGCCTGGTGGTGGCCGCCTACCATGACCCGCTCGGGAAGCATCCGTTGCTGTTCGCCATCCTGCCGGTGGACAAGGTCGAGCCGACGCCGTTCCAGCGCGACGTCTCCGACATGCACCACAAGCGCCTGGCGGACGTGCTGCACCGGACCGGCGTGTTCCTCGATCCCATCATCGCCATCACCGCCCCCGAGAAGGGGTTCTGGACGCCCAACGGCGGCCACCGCCTGGCGGCGATGAAGCGCCTGGGGGCGAAGGCGATCGCCGCGCTGGTCGTGCCGAAGCGGGAAGTGGCGTGGCAGATCCTCGCGCTCAACACCGAGAAGGCGCACAACCTGCGCGAGAAGGCGATCGAGGTGATCCGCATCTACCGCGGGCTGCTGGCGGAGGACGGTTCGCGCGCGGAGTCGGGCTTCGCCTTCTACCTGGAGGAAGCCTCGCTGGTGACGATGGGCCTGTGTTACGAAAAGAACGCGCGCTTCTCCGGCGGCGCGTACAACCCGATCGTGCGGCGGCTGGAGAAGTTCTCCGAGGCGCCGATCGCGCAGGCGCTCAAGGCGCACGAGCAGCACGCGGCGCTGCTGATGGAGCTGGACGGCCACGTCGCCGCGGCGGTGGCGAAGCTGAAGGCGAAGGGCTTCGTCAGCCCGTACCTCAAGGCCTTCGTGGTGGCGCGCATCAACCCGTTGCGCTGGATCCAGGGCGAGCCGCCGGAACTGGAGGCGGTGCTGAAGACGATGGCCGCCCGCGCGGCGAAGTTCAACGCCGACAAGGTGAAGCAGGAGGACCTGGCTTCGGCCGGCGGGGCGCCGGACGAAGGGGACTAGCTCAGCCCCAGAACATCCACGCCGCGAGCGCGAAGCCCGGCGGCAGGAAGAACGAGAACTTGACCATGCCGAAGAACTGCTTGCGCTCGGTGGGGTCCATCTCGACCACCTTCTTGCCCTTCTGCACCGCGCGGCGCTCGGCCAGGCGCTTGAGCATGGAGTACTCGAACACCACCAGGACGATGCCCAGGGCGACGCCCGCGAGCGCGCCGACCATCGGGACCGGCATGTTGGCGAAGAGGTTCCCCATGGACGAACTCTACCTCAGCTTGCCTTGCGGATACAGTCCTCGAGCAACGCCAGGGCGCGGCGCGCGAAGGCCCACATGTTGGCCTCGCGGTCGGCGCTGCCGGTCTCGAGCGTGATCGCCGCCTCCAGCGGCCCGCTCACCGCGATGCAGGCGTGGCCCGGCGCATCGCCGTAGCGGTTGCCCGACGGGCCGCTGGCGCCGGTCTCGGCCAGTCCCCAGGTGGCGCCGAGGTTCGCCCGCACGCGCCGCGCCATCAGGGCGGCGTAGGGCTCGCTCGCCGAGCGCATGGGCGGCACGATCTCTTCCTTGCCGATGCCGAGCAGCGCGATGCGGCCGGGGACGGTGTAGACCACGGCGCCCGACAGGTAGTACGCCGAGGCGCCGGGCACGGCGACCAGCGCGGCGTTGATCAGGCCGCCGGCGGAGGATTCCGCCACCGCGATGGTGTGCCGGCGCTCCCGGAGCAGCGCGCCGGCGGCGGCGCCGAGGTCTTGCAGCGAGGGCATTTGTCTATACTCCGGGTAACGAAGCGGTTGCGGGTCGGGAAGGGAGCATCGCATGGCATGGGTTCGCCTGGGAAGCTGTGCAATCGTGGTCGCGCTCGTCGCGGGCTGCGCCTCGCCGCCGCCGCCCGGGCCCGAGCAGGCCTGCGCGCGCCTGATGGTGACCATCCCGAAGGGCGAGATCGGCCTGCCCAGCGGCGCGGCCACCGTCCGCAGCGCGATCCATGTCCCGGCCTCGGACCTGCGCGTGCCGCCGGGCGGGCCGCTGCAGCCGGCGTTGCCGGCGCACTGCCAGGTGATCGGCGACATCGCGCCGCTGGACCCGAAGGCGCCGGTGATCCGCTTCCAGGTCAACCTGCCGGTGCAGTGGAACGTGCGCGCGCTGCAGTATGGCGGCGGCGGCTTCAACGGCGTGCTCATCACCGGCCTCGCGCTGCCGCCGGGCGCGCGCCCGGACCGCCCGGGGCCGCTGGCGCGCGGCTACGCCACCTTCGGCACCGACTCCGGCCACCAGAACCAGCCCGGCGTGCCGCTGCAGGCGTTCGCGCTCAACGACGAGGCGCTGGAGAACTTCGCGCACGCCTCCTACAAGAAGGTGAAGGACGTCGCGGTGGCCCTGATGCGCCTGCGCTACGGCCGGCCGCCGCAGCATGTGTACTTCATGGGCAGTTCGGAAGGCGGCCGCGAGGGCCTCGCCATGGCCCAGCGCTACCCCGGCGACTACGCCGGCATCTTCAGCCGCGTGCCGGTGATCAACTGGACCGGGCTGCAGCACATGGGCCTGAGGAACGGTCTGGCGCTCATGGGCGAGGGCTGGATCCGCCCGGCGCAGGTGAAGCTGGTGCACGATGCGGTGCTCGCCGCCTGCGACGCGGCCGACGGCCTTGCCGACGGCATCGTGGGCGACTACGCCGGCTGCCGCGCGCGCTTCGATGTCACGAAGCTGCGCTGCGCGCCGGGCCGCTCGGGCGAGGGCTGCCTCACCGAGCCGCAGCTGCGCGCGGTGCAGGCGCTGCACAGCCCGTACCGCTTCAACTTCGGCCTCGCGCACTGGGAAACCGAGTACCCCGGCTACGGCCTGGGCGGGGAGAACACGCCGGGCAGCTTCCCGGTGGGCGGCTGGCGCGCCTGGTACTCGGGCGACTCGCCGCCGGTGTCGCCGCCCGCGCTCACCAACGGCCGCGCCTGGCAGTACGGCTCGGGCGCGATCCAGTACTTCTACGCGCAGGACGGCGGCTACGACCTGCGCCAGTACCGGCCGGAGGCGTTCCGCGACCGGATCCTGAAGGTGTCCGCGCTGATGGATGCCACCGACCCGGACCTGTCGCGCTTCCACGCCGGCGGCGGCAAGCTGGTGATCCTGGAGCACATGGCCGACTACGCCCAGAGCCCTTACGCGGGTATCCAGTACTGGGAGAAGGTGGTGGCGAAGATGCGCCAGCCGGCGGTGGACCAGTTCGCGCGCCTGTACGTCGCGCCCGGCGTGGACCACGTCGGCACCGGCGCGCCGGCGAACGTGGACATGCTGGAGGTGCTGGAGGACTGGGTGGAGCGCGGCCGCGCGCCGGGCACGCTGCAGGTGGTGCAGCAGGAGCGCGCCGCGCCCTTCAAGGTGGTGAACGCGCGGCCGCTGTGCCGCTGGCCGGCCTATCCGCACTACACCGGCGGCAACCCCGCGGAGGCGGGCAGCTTCAGCTGCCGCTGACCCCGGCCGGCGCGCTCATCCGGCTGCGCTCATACCAGCGCGACATCAGCTCGATGGCGACGCAGGAGGCGAGCGTCGCCGCCACCAGCGCCGCCTGCCCGACGCCCCAGCCCCAGCGGTCGACGATGAGCGCGAACAGCGTCGGCGAGATCGCGTGCACGATCAGGATCGGCGTCGCCAGCACGCCCAGCACCGTGCCGTAGCCGTTGGCGCCGAACAGCTGCAGCGGCACCGCGCCGCGCACGATGGTGATCACGCCCTGGGAGGCGCCCATCGCCAGGGTGAAGACGACGATCGCGGCGAAGTTGCCGTCCGCCGCGTACAGCAGCAGGAACGACAGCGGCAGCGCGCCGATGGCGATGCGCGCCACCGTGATCGGGCGCAGGTTGCGGCCGAAGACGATCTCCACCACGCGGCCGCCGAACTGCGCGAAGCCCTTGAGCGAGGCCACCCACACCGCGGCCGCGGTGGCGAGGCCGGCGGCCTCCAGCAGCGGCACCAGCTGCACTGTCACCACGCTGAAGGCGAAGCCGTTGAGCGACATCACCAGCGCGAACAGCGCCATGGCGATGCTGCGCCGGGCGCCCTGCAGCGGGGCGTGGTCGCCGCCCTGCTCGGGCTTGCGCTCGGTGCCGAGCGCCGGGTCCTCGCGCCGCGCCAGGCCGATCCAGTTGAGCGGCAGGCACACCGCGAGGTTGATCACGGCGAACATCACCAGCGTGTCGCGCCAGCCCATGGACTCGTTGAAGTAGTGCCCCACCACCCAGAACACGGTGGAGGCGAAGGCGCCGAACAGGGTGAGGTAGGAGATGGCGATCCGCCCGCGCGAGGGCAGCACCTGCACCAGCGCCGCGAAGGCGGCGTCGTACAGGCACAGGCGCATGCCGGCGCCGAGGAAGGCCCACGCGGCGAGCCAGGCCGCCTCAGAGCGCGCGAGCGACAGCGCGTACAGGCCCAGCGAGGTCAGCACCGTGCCCAGCGTCATCACCCGGCGCGCGCCGAAGGCGTCGATCGCCTTGCCCGCCCAGGTCGAGACCAGTCCCATGACGAGCAGCGCCACGGTGAAGCCGAAGTAGACGAGGGACAGGCTCCAGCCGGTGTCCGCGACCACCGGCTTGGCGAGCACGCCGAGGCAGTAGTAGGCGGTGCCCCAGGCCGTGATCTGGCCGATGCCGAGGGCGGTGACGGCGAGGGGAAGGGGGTCGCGCACGCCGCTATTGTACAAATAAAAAAAGCCCGGCAAGCCGGGCTTTTCGCAAACGCAGTGCGCCGGGCGGTTTAGGCCGGGCGGACGTTCGTGGCGTTGGGGCCCTTGGCGCCCTGGCCGACGTCGTACTGCACCTTGTCGTTCTCCTTGAGCGACTTGAAGCCGCCGCCCTGGATCGCGGAGAAATGGACGAAAAGGTCTTTGCCGCCGTCATCCGGCGTGATGAAGCCGAAGCCCTTGGCGTCGTTGAACCACTTCACGGTACCTGTACTCATGATATTTCCTTGATGTCTATTAAGAAAAAGGGCGGCAGGTGATCCTGCCAGTCCCGCTGGACTATCAAGGGAATCGACCTAGGAAGAAGTGCGGTACTGGTGAAGCGAACCTGCGAGTACCACTACAGACTGACTGGACTTTTCACTGCTTGACGTTCCTGTGGAGCTTTATACAGTAGTCCGGGCAGGCTGTCAATGAAATCAATTATTTGCCCGGATAGCTGGCCGCCATGCCGGCGCGGACGTCGTTCTGCACCCCGTAGGGCGCGATCGGATAGCGCAGCCCGTTCTTCGCCAGCGCCTTCATGCCCTCGATGGCGACGGGCAGGTACTTCGGCGGCAGCGCCATCAGCATTTCCTCGTCCGGCACGCCGCCGTAGCGGCGCTCGGCGAAGCAGGGCAGCGACAGGCTGGGCTCGCCGGTCTTCAGCGCGCGCCCCCAGGAATCCGCGCACGCGGTCTCGCCCACCACGCTCCAGTCGAACCTGCGGTAATCCTTCCACTGCAAGCCGTTGATGAAGATGATCATCTGGCCCGGCGTGGCGTACATCAGGCAGATGTCGGGCGGGTCGAGGCGTCCGGAGGCGAGCGGCGAGACCGCCATCGCCTCGTACTTGCCATAGGGCACCACGGAGAGCGCTTCCTGGCGCGCCTGCGCGTCCTTCTGCGTCGCGTGCCAGACGCCGACGTAGTTCTTGCCGCTCTTCCACTCCGTGTCCTGCGGCCCCAGGCCGATCACCGCGCGGCACTGGCTGCCCACCAGGTCCTCGGCGGTGATGCCCACGGTCCAGCCCAGGCGCGAGGCCATGCTCACGACCTGGTCCGTCGTATGGATGGTCTTCGGGCGGCGGATCTTCGGGATCGCCTCCATGTCCGCTTTCTTCTCGAACAGCTTCATGCCGATGACCGTGGTCTTCAGGCGCAGCAGGGCGTTCAGGTCCGCCGTGAGGGCCTGCCAGTCGTACGCTCCGGCGCTCATGCGCGCTACTGCCGGGTGCGGACGATGACCGCCTCGACCTTCTCCAGCGGCACCGCGGCGTCGAAGAACTCGCGCCCGGTGAGCGCGCCCAGCACCACCAGCTTCGCCGTGGCCTCGCGCACCACGCCGGTCAGCTCCTGGCCGCCGGCGAGGCGCACGGTGACGCGCTTGCCCTTGTGCGCCTGCAGCACCGTCTGCACGGTGTCGGCGGCGCCGATGCTGAGTTCCTGGGCCTGCGCGGGCAGGGCGAGGCACAGGGTGGCGGCGAAGAGGGCGGCGGTGCGGCGCATGGCGGGCTCCTGGGGTTTGGGGGCAGCCGGATTGTAGGGTGCGCCGGGGCCGGTGGCGCGACGGGCGATTTCGAAAGTCGGGCTGGACGCGCCGCCGGTCTGACCTAGAATCCCGCTGCGATGATGAGCGCCGCCGACAACGAGACACTGGTCCGCACCAACGCCGGCACGCCGATGGGCGACTACTTCCGCCGCTACTGGCTGCCGGTGGCGCTGTCGCGCGAGATGCCGGAGCCCGACAGCCCGCCGATCCGCGTCAAGGTGATGGGCGAGGAACTGGTCGCCTTCCGCGACAGCAAGGGCCGCGTCGGCCTGATCGAGCCGGCCTGCGCGCACCGCGGCTCCAACCTGTTCTTCGGCCGCAACGAGGAATGCGGCCTGCGCTGCGTGCACCACGGCTGGAAGTACGACGTCGAGGGCAGGTGCGTGGACATGCCCAACGTTCCTCCGGGGGCGGCGATGCACGGCCGGATCTCGATCAAGGCCTACCCGACGCGCGAGTACGGCGAGATGGTGTGGGCCTACATGGGGCCGAAGGACCGCCTGCCGGAACTGCCGCAGCTGGAGCATGGCCTGCTGCCGGCCTCGCACCGCTACGTCACCAAGCGGCTGCAGCAGTGCAACTGGGCGCAGTCCATGGACGGCACCGTGGACACGGCGCACTTCTCCTTCCTGCACATGCCGGCGCCGGGCTTCCGCTCCAACGCCAACGACACCGTGGCCGCGGACGAGAACCGGATGCGCTGGCTGCGCAGCGACCCGCTGCCGCAGTTCACCATCATCGACCACGAGGTGGGCTTCGTCATCGGCGGCGCGCGCAAGGCGGACGGCCAGGACCTGTACTGGCGCATCACGCAGTTCATGCTGCCGTCGCACTCCATCACGCCCTCCACCATGCCCGGGGAGACCTACTACGGCTACACCTGGGTGCCGGTGGACGACGAGTCGGTCTGGATCTACATCTACGCCTGGCACCCGGAGCAGCCGATCCCGGCCGCGGAACGGGCGAAGTACGAGAAAGGCGGCTACGGCCAGTTCGCCGAGCTCGGGCCGGGCTACGTACCGTTGCGCAACCGCGCCAACGACTACCTGATCGACCGCGAGCAGCAGAAGAAGGTGTCCTTCACCGGCATCCGCGGCGTCTCGGAGCAGGACATGATGGCGCAGGAGAGCCAGGGCGTGATCGCCGACCGCACGCGCGAGAACCTGACCGCCACGGACATCGGCGTGGTGCACTTCCGCCGCCTGATGCTGCGCGAGGCGCGCGCGCTGCGCGAGGGCCGGGAGCCCGCCGCGGCGCGGCGGCCCGGGGCCTACCGCCTGCGCGCCGGCGGCGCGGTCCTGCCCGGCAGCCTGACGTTCGAGGAAACCATGAAGCAGCGCTTCGGCACCACCACCGGAAAGGTACCCGCATGACCCGCACAACCTTCGCAGTCCTGATGCTTGCCGGCGCCTCGGCGTTCGCGCAGGACTATCCGTCCAGGCCCGTCACCGCCATCGTGCCGTTCTCCACCGGCAGCGCGAGCGACGTCATCGCGCGCATCGTGCTCGACAAGATGGCGGGCCCGCTGGGCCAGCGCTTCGTGGTGGACAACCGGCCCGCGGCCGGCGGCGTGGTCGGCACCGCCGCGGCCGCCAAGGCGCCCGCGGACGGCTACACCATCGTCATGGGCGCCGCCGGGCCCACGGTGGTGAACAAGATCCTGAACCCGAAGCTCGCCTACGACCCGGAGAAGGACTTCGAGCCGATCGCGCTCTACGCCTCGCTGCCCAACGTGGTCGCCGTCAGCGCGAAGCTCAACGTCAACACCCTGGCGGAGTTCGTCGCCTACGTGAAGAAGAACCCGAAGACGCCCTACAGCTCGGTCGGCAACGGCTCCTCGCAGCACCTCGCCGGCGCGCTGTTCGAGCAGCTGGTCGGGGCGCAGATGCAGCACGTGCCCTACCGGGTCACCAGCCAGCTGCAGGCGGACTTCGTCGGCGGCACCGTGCCGGTGAGCTTCCAGCTGCTGCCCAACGTCATCGGCCCGATCAAGTCGGGGCAGGGCAAGGCGCTGGCGGTGGCGAGCAAGCGGCGCCTGGCGGCGCTGCCGGAGGTGCCCACCGCCGAGGAGGCCGGCGTGAAGGGCTTCGAGTCGGCGGCCTGGTTCGGCTTCCTCGCGCCCAAGGGCACGCCGCGCGCGGTGGTGGACCGGCTGGCGAAGGAGGTCGCCGCGGCGACCGCGGACGCGACGGTGAGGCAGCGCTTCTCGGAGTTCGGCGCCGAGGCGCTCGCCTCCACCCCCGAGGAGTTCGCGCGCTACATCACCTCCGAGGTGGCGCGCTGGCGGGAGATCATCGCCCGGGGCAACATCACCGCGGAGTAGCGCCGGCTAGGCGTGCTCGCGGCGCAGGATCTGCGCCGCCGCCACCATGGAGCGCAGCTTGCCGTCGGCCACGGCGCGCGGCAGGTACTTCATGCCGCAGTCTGGCGCCAGGATCGCCTGTTCCGGCTGGATGAACTTGAGCGCGCGGCGCACGCGTTCCGCGACCACTTCGGGCGTCTCGACCTCCATCCTGCTCAGGTCCAGGCAGCCCACCATCACCTGCTTGCCCGGCAGCTTCTCCAGCACGCTGCAGTCCAGGTTCGCCTGCGCGGTCTCGATGGAGACCTGCCGGCAGCTGCAGCCGGCGAATTCCGGCAGGAAGGAGTAGCCGCTCGGGCGCTTGTGCACGATATGCGCGTAGCCGAAGCAGATGTGGACCGCGGTCGTGCCGGTTACGCCTTCGAGGGCGCGGTTCAGCGCCGCGATGCCGTACTGCCTGGCCTTCTCCGGCCGCGCCTGCATGTAGGGTTCGTCCACCTGCACCACGTCCGCGCCCGCCGCAAACAGGTCCTTTATCTCCTCGTTGACCGCCTCGGCGTAGGCCATGGCGCATTCCTCATCCGACTTGTAGAAGTCGTTCTGCGCCTGCTCGGACATCGTGAAGGGGCCGGGGAGGGTGATCTTCACCTGCCGGTCGGTGTGCCTGCGCAGGAACTTCAGGTCCTCGACTTCCACCGGGTGCCTGCGGCGGATCCGGCCCGCCACGCGCGGCACCGTGTGCGGGCGCCCGGTGCGATCCATCGCCGTGCCGGGGTGGTCGAGGTCGATGCCTTCCAGCGCGGTGGCGAAGCGGTTGGAGTAGCTCTCGCGCCGGATCTCGCCGTCGGTGACGATGTCGATGCCGGCTTCCTCCTGGGCGCGGATCGCGATCAGCGTCGCGTCGTCCTGCGCCTCGGCGAGGTACGGCTCCGGGATGCGCCACAGTTCCTTCGCGCGCACGCGCGAGGGAAGCCGGCCGCCGAGCTGCGCGCGGTCGATCAGCCAGTCGGGCTGGGGGTAACTGCCTACGAGCGTGGTCGGAAAGAGCATGCGGGCGAAAGTAGCAGGGGATGCCGGCCGCCGCAATTCATGATATCAACCGGTGCCATGGAAGAATCCCTTCCGGCCGCTCTCCTGCCGCCGCTTGCTGCGGCCGCACAAGCACATCCGCAGCGCTGGCAGGTGGGCGCAGCGCGCATCACGCGCGTGGTCGAGATCGAGGGCGACTCGCCCGGCAGCTTCTTCTTCAAGGACGCCACGCCGGAGAAGCTCCTGCAGCACGCGTGGCTGAAGCCCCATTTCCTCACCGAGGCCGGGCGCATCCTCGCCGCCATCCATGCCTTCGTGATCGAATCCGCGGGCAAGGTGATCGTCGTGGACACCTGCGTGGGCAACGACAAGCCGCGCGAGGTGAAGGGCTGGCACATGCGGAAGGGCCGCTTCCTCGAGGACCTGGCCGGGGCGGGCTTTCCGCGCGAGCGGGTGGACCTCGTCGTGTGCACGCACCTGCACGTGGACCACGTCGGCTGGAACACCATGCTCTCGGATGGGCGCTGGGTGCCGACCTTCCCCAATGCGCGCTACCTCATCGGGCGCCCGGAGTGGGCGTTCTGGAAGGACGAGGCGGCGGGCCCGGACCGCGCCATCCGCGACGACTCGGTGCGGCCGGTGCTGGAGGCAGGGCTGGCGGACCTGGTGGAGCCGGACCACCGGCTGACGCCGGAGGTGTGCCTCGAGCCCACGCCCGGGCACACGCCTGGGCATGTGAGCGTGCGGATCGACTCCGGCGGCGCCTCGGCGGTCATCACCGGCGACCTGATGCACCACCCGGTGCAGTGCGCCGAGCCCGCGTGGGCGAGCAACTTCGACCACGATCCGGAACGGGCGCGGGCAACGCGGCGGGCGTTCCTGTCGCGCTACTCGGATGGGAAGACGCTGGTGCTGGGGACGCACTTCGCGACGCCGACCGGCGGGCGGCTCGTCGCCGAGGGCGGCGCCTGGCGCTTCGTGGCGGGGCAGATGTAACCGATCGGTAACATTTCCGGATGGCGCTATCCTTCGCGTCACCATGATCCGGCTCCATTACTTTCCCGGCAACGCCAGCTTCATTCCCCACCTCCTGCTGGAGGAACTCGGGGTTCCGTTCGAGCTGTGCTACGTCGATCGTTCCAAGTCGGCGCACAAGTCGCCGGAGTACCTGAAGCTCAATCCGAACGGGCAGATTCCTGTCTTGGTGGATGGCGATCTCGTGTTGTACGAGACCGCCGCCATTTGCTTGTACTTGGTTGACAAGTATCCCCAGGCTGGGCTGGCGCCTGCTTATGGTTCCGTGGAGCGGGCGCATTTCAATAAATGGCTCATGTGGTTCACCAATTCCGTCCAGGCGACCTTGATGCTGTACTTCTATCCG
Organism: uncultured Bordetella sp.; assembly: GCA_964564865.1. Lineage (GTDB taxonomy): Bacteria > Pseudomonadota > Gammaproteobacteria > Burkholderiales > SG8-39 > RBG-16-66-20. Next base: position 11,345 of record CAZMDA010000061.1, read on the forward strand.
GAGCGGTGGGTGGATGAGGGGAATGCTGCTGGTGCTGCGCAGGTGAAGGCGCATGCGGAGGCGAAGGTGGGGTTGATGCTGGACCAGATCGAGAACCAGCTGGCTACGCATGGGAAGGCGTGGTTTTTGGGGGAGCGGTATGGGGCGCTGGATGCTTGGGCGTTCTTGATGGGGAGGTGGACGAGGTTCTTTGGGAGGCCGGCGAGGAGCCTGTCCCACTACGGCGCTCACCTCGGGCGGATGCTGGAGAGGTCGGCGGTGAAGAAAGCAATTTCGACGGAAAAGCTGGCGGCGCCGTACATCTGAGGCCTCGGCCCGGACCGGATGCAACCGATCGGGGCGATATTCACTTTCCCGTACCCAAACAAGGGGCGGGGGTAGCATGATTCCGGAACACGTATGGGGGGGCTCACCCGCCGTGGACCGGGTGTGGTCGCAATTAAATGGCCTCACCCTAAAGATGGCTCGGGAAAGGCTATTTCTAGTGCTTCAGGCGTTCATAGACGAGAGTGCCGAAAAGGACGGGGTATTCGTTCTTGGTGGCTATATCGCTAGCGCAGAGGCATGGGCCAGGTTCTCGGACATCTGGGGAAGGATGCTTCCGCGATTTGGAACTCCTAGAAACGATGGTCGCTATCACTTCAAGATGAACGAGATGGCGTTCCGTCCAGACGGCATCAAGAAGACTGAGCCGTTCTTTCGGGTGATCGAGGAACACGTACTTGGATGGGTTTCTGTCCGAATTGACCAATCAGAACTGAAGAGGGCGCTGCGCAGGATTCAAGTGTCTGGCGCGATTATTGACGATTGGGCAGTCTTTGAGAACCCTTGGTACATAGCCTTTAGATATTTAATGGACCGCTTCCATCTTGAACGCGGACGAATGCGCGAAGTGTTCGGAGACGAGAAGATAGACTTCTACTTTGACAACGGCGTAGACAAGAAGACCGTGATTTCCATTTGGGACGAATACATCAAGGCTCGTCCAGATGACATAAGGGGGTACTACGGCTCCGTTCCCCGATTCGAAGATGACATGGATTTTCTACCACTTCAAGCCGCAGACTTTTGGGTGTGGTGGGTTCGTAAATGGCACAGTGAGGGAACTCCAGAAAAGATAGCTACTTGTGACTTTGGAGAGTTTCGCCCGCTGGGGGGCAGAAAGCTTCTGCGAGTTGCAATCGACGTTGGAGAGGACGATCTGGTTCACAATCTCGGGCAAGTAGCGCGCAATCAGATTGGCCCGAATCGGGTTATCTTTGACGAGAAGACCGGGAAGCGGTTTTGAGACTACTTCCCTAGCTGTTCAAGAAGCCGCTGGAAATGCTTGATTCTCCCCTCAGCCAAGGCCCTTACGGCCCGCTCCCAGCCTTCTGGCCCGATCGGTTACATCCGCCCGGCCTACTGCCAGGCGTCCCGCAGCGTCACCGTGCGATTGAAGCCACCCCGGTCCGGTGCGAAGTAGCCGTGTCGTTCAAACTGGACCGCGCCGGATACCGCGGTTCCGAGGCCGGGCTCAAGTTGCGCGCGAATCGTCTTCAGGGAATCCGGATTGAGATCGTCCTGGCCCTGGGGTTTCTCGGCCCTGAAGTGCCGGTCGTAGATCCGGATGTCCGCCTCATGGGCGCGCTTGACGCTCACCCAATGAATATTGCCCTTGACCTTCACCGAGTCGGCGCCCGGCGTTCCTGACTTGGTTTCCGGCAGGTACCTGGCCCGCACGGTATTGCTGGCCTTGTCATACCCAATGCACTCGATCACATAGCCAAACCGCAGCCGCACCTTGTTCCCCGGATAAAGCCGGAAGTACTTAGGCTCCGGCGTCTCCTGATAATCCTCTCGCTCAATCCACAACTCCCGCGAGAACGGCATCGTCCGCTTCCCCATCTCCGGCTTCTTCGGATGGTTGGGCGCCTCCATCATCTCTTCCTGCCCCTCCGGATAGTTCTCGATGACGAGCTTGAGCGGATCCAGCACCGCGAAGCGCCGCGGCGCGACCTCGTCCAGGTGCTCGCGCATGCAGTCCTCGAGCACGGAGTAGTCGATCCACGAGTTCTCCTTCGACACCCCGACGCGCTCCGCGAAGCGCCGGAAGCCCTCGGGCGTATACCCCCGCCGCCGCGCGCCGGAAAGGGTGGGCATGCGCGGATCGTCCCAGCCATCCACCACGCCGTCCTGCACCAGTTTGATCAATAGCCGCTTGGAAAGCATGACGTTCGTCAGCTGCAGCCGCGCAAACTCGATCTGCTGGGGCAGGGGCCGCGTCAGCAAGCCGCCGTCCGCCAGTTTGTTCAGCAGCCAATCATAAAAAGGCCGCTGGTCCTCGAACTCCAAAGTACACAGCGAGTGGGTAACCCCCTCGACCGCATCCTCGATCGGATGCGCGTAGGTGTACATGGGATAGATGCACCACTTGTCGCCGGTGCGGTGGTGCGTGACTCGCTTGATCCGGTACAAAGCCGGATCCCGCATGTTGATGTTGGGCGAAGCCATGCTGATCTTCGCCCGCAGGACATGGGCGCCGTCGGCATGCTTGCCGTCGCGCATCTCGCGCAGCAAGGCCAGGTTCTCGTCGGCGGAGCGTGAGCGATAAGGCGAATCCACCCCCGGATGGGTGAAGTCCCCCCGGTTGCGCTTCATGTCGTCCGCCGACTGCGAGTCGACGTAGGCGTTGCCCGAGGTGACCAAGTACTCGGCGCACTGGTACATGAAGTCGAAGTAATCCGAGGCGTACAGGGCCTTGCCGTCGAATTCCGGCACCAGCCACTTCACCGATTCGATGATGGAATCGACGTACTCCTGCTCCTCCTTCTCCGGGTTGGTGTCGTCGAAGCGCAGGTTGCAGGTGCCGCCGTACTCCTTCGCCAGGCCGAAGTTGAGCAGGATGGACTTGGCGTGCCCCAGGTGCAGGTAGCCGTTGGGTTCCGGGGGAAACCGGGTCTTGATGGCCTTCACCTTGCCCGAGGCCAGGTCCGCCTCGATGCGCTGGCGGATGAAGTTCGAGTGCGAGGCGGGCTGGGACGGTTTGGCGAGTTTGGACATTCCGGGGAAAGGGTTGTTTTTCAAGGATTTTACTCTTAGAGTCGCGCCATGACCTCCCGCCGCGCCCTGCTGGCCGCGCTTGCCGCCGGGACCCTCGTCCCCGGGCTCGCCCTCGCCCAGGCGCAGAAGCTGGTGGTGGTGCTGCACGCCGGCGACGCCGAGGACGACGAGCCCGCGGCGCGGCCCTTCTTCGAGGAGCTGCGCCGGCGCGGCTGGGCGGAGAAGCTCAACATCGCCTACGAGCACCACTCCGGCCGCGGCATGCGCGAGTACCTGGAGACGCTGGGCCGCAACGCCGCGGCGCGCTCGCCCGACCTGGTCTACGCCAGCACTGCCAGCACCGCGCTCGCCGCGATCAAGGCGAGCGAAGGCATCCCGGTGGTGTTCACCACCGCCGCCGACCCGGTGGCCGCCGGGCTGGTGCAGTCGCTGGCCAGGCCCGGGCGCAACGCCACCGGCGCCTGGCTGTCGCCCGGCGACGTCACACCGGGTCGATACGAGCTGCTGCGCCAGGCGATGCCGGCGTTGAAGCGCGTCGGGCTGGTGCTGGACAGCCGCGCCGCGGAGGCGAAGCAGCAGCGCGCGGCGAACGAGGCGGCGGCGAGGCAGCACGGCTTCCAGCTCTCGGTGGCCGAGTTCATCAACTTCGAGGCGGTGGCGAAGGCGCTGGCGCAGTTCCGCCGCGACGGCATCCAGGTGGTGAAGCTGTCCACTTCCTTCACCCTGCTCGCGCGCCGGCGCGAGGTGGCGCAGGCCGCCGAGCGCAACGAGATCGCGCTGCTCGCACACCGCTCCGAATGGGCCGAGGCGGGCGCGATGCTGAGCTACGGCGCCGACGTCGGCGATTCCCTGCGCCGCAGCGCGGCCATCGCCGACCGCATCCTGAGGGGCGCGAAGGCCGCCGAGATCCCGGTGGAGCGCGCCACGCGGCTGGAGCTGGTGATCAACCGCCATGTCGCCCACCAGCTGGGCCACGGCCTGCCCAGCGCGCTGCTCAAGCGCGCCGACCGGGTGATCGGCTAGTCCTCCACCGCCCAGGCGCGGATCGCCTGCCGGCGCCCGCGCAGCGCCAGCTCCCCCAAGTCGCGGTAGGCGAATCCCGCCGGATGGCCGAGCGCCGAGAGCGCGGCGTCCGAGGCGATGAAGCGGCAGCCCAGCTGCCGCGTCGCCTGCTCCAGGCGCGAGGCGGTGTTCATGACGTCGCCGTGGTACACGATCGCGCGCCGTTGTTCGCCCACCTCGCCGGCGATGACCTCGCCCAGGTGCAGCGCGGCGCGCAGCCCCGGCTCGGCGCCGAACCGCGCGCGGAACTCCGGGGCCGCGGCGGCGAGCGCGGCGCGCATGTCCGCCAGGCAGCGCAGGGGCCGCGCCTGCGGCAGGCCCTCGTCCTCGGTCCAGGTCACCACGATCTCGTCGCCGACGTACTGGTAGACCTCGCCCCGCGCCGCCGCCACGGCCTCGGCGGTGGCGCTGAACACCGCGGCGAGGAAGCGGTGCGCCTGCAGGGCGCCCAGGCGCTCGGCGATGGCCGTGGAGCCGACCACGTCCACGAACAGGAAGAAGCGCCGCTCGGCGCGCGGCTGCCGGTAGCGCCCCAGCACCAGGTTGGCGAAGGTGCGCCCGCCGACCAGGCCGGCGGCCTGCAGCGTGACCACGACGATGAGCGTCATCGCCAGCGAGAAGCCGATGGCGACCAGGATGGCCTGGCGCTCCAGCAGGCCGGCGCCCACGGCCCATGGCAGGGCGACGATGAACAGCGAAGCGATGGCCGCGTAGGCGGCGGTCTTCAGCAGCACCACCGCCAGGAACGGCAGCTGCAGGAGGCGCTTCATGGACGAGCCCCCGCGCAGCAGGAAGATCTCGATGGCGCCGATGCAGCCGGCGATGCCGGCCCCGTTCAGGACGCCCAGGCCCATGCTGGTCCAGGCCGAGAGGCCGCCCCGTGAAAGGAGCGCGCCGTAGACCACGCCGACCGCGGCGCTGGCCGCGACAATGCGCAGGTACAGGCGCATGCGGTCGCGCTGCAGGGCGCCAAGGGGCGAGGGGGAGGACATCCGCGCGTAGCGTACACGGTCGAACCGGCCCTTGTTCCGCCGCCCGGCCACGGCTAAGGTCCGTCCATGCTCGACCTCCTCATCCGCGGCGCCACCATCCTCGACGGCAGCGGCGCGCCGCGCTTCACCGGCGATGTCGGCGTCCGGGACGGCGTCATCGCGCAGGTGGGCCGGATCAGCGATGCGGCGCGGCAGTCCGTGGACGCCGACGGCCTCGCGCTCATGCCCGGCATCGTGGACGTGCACACCCACTACGACGCGCAGGTGACCTGGGACCGGACGCTGTCGCCGTCCCCGGCATTGGGCGTGACCACCGCGGTGCTCGGCAACTGCGGCTTCGGCATCGCGCCCTGCCCGGCGCCGCAGCGCCGGACGGTGCTCAGGAACCTGTCGGTGGTGGAGGGCATGGACCTCGCCGCGCTGGAGGCGGGCGTGAACTGGGAGGCCGAGACCTTCGCCGACTACCTCGCGCAGCTGCGCCGCATCGGCCCCTGCGCCAACGTCGCGGTGCTGGCGCAGCACTCCACCATCCGCAGCGCGGTGATGGGCGAGGAGGCCTCGACGCGCGCCGAGCCCACGCCCGCGGAGCTGGCGGCGATGCAGGCGCAGGTGCGCGAGGCGCTGGCCGCCGGCGCGATCGGCTTCGCCTCGTCCTTCTCGCCCAACCACGCCGGCTGGGCCGGGCGGCCGATGCCCTCGACCATCGCCCGGGACGAGGAGCTGTTCGCGCTGCTCGCGCCGCTGAAGGAGGCCGGGCGCGGCATCTTCGTCATGGCCACCGGCCCGCGCGGCACCACGGAGTACATGGAGCGGGTGGCCGCCGAGACCGGCCGCCCGGCGTTCATGGTCACGGTGCTCACCATGTTCAACGACGCCGATCCGGACAAGGCCCTGTCCTACTACGAGCGCTGCGCCGCGGCCCGCGCGCGGGGCCGCGAGGTCTACATCCACACCAGCTGCCAGCCGCTGTCGTTCGACTTCACGCTGGCCGAGCCGTACCTGCTCTACTCGCACGACGCCTTCGACCGCATCAAGGCGGCGCAGCCGGAGGCGCGCGCCGCGATCTACCGCGACCCCGCCTTCCGCGCGCGCTTCCGCGAGAACCTGGCCAACCCCAGGCAGGGCATCCTGTTCTACGGCGACTGGAACAAGATCGAGCGCGAGGGCACGAGCATCGCGGCGCTGGCGCGGCAGGCGAACCGGGACCCGCTGGACTACTTCCTCGACCTGCCGCTGGAGGCGCAGCTGATCGGCAAGCTGTTCCAGAACAACGATGCCGGGGTGGCGCCGCTGCTCCGGCACGAGCAGGGGGTGGTGGCGCTGTCGGACGCCGGCGCGCACCTCATCTACTTCTGCGACGCCGGCTTCGGCCTGCATTTCCTGCAGCACTGGGTGCGCGAGACGGGGACCTTCACGCTGGAGGAAGGCGTGCGCCGCCTCACCAGCGACCCGGCGGCCAAGTACCGCATCCCCGGGAGGGGCCGGATCGCCGCCGGCGCGGCGGCCGACCTGCTCCTGGTCGACCCGGCGACGGTCGGGGTCTCGCCCCTGCGCCGCGCGCCGGACCTGCCCGGCGGCGGCACCCGGATGCTGCGCGACCCGGCCGGCGTGCACGGGGTCTGGGTCAACGGCGCGCAGGTGCACGACGGCCGGACCTATCTTCCTGTCCGGGATCGCGGGCCGGGACAGGTCCTGACGCGGTTCGTGGCGTAGCATAGCGGCAGGGGGACGACGCCATGCCGCTGATCGCGATGAACCGGGAGATGGGCTCGCTGGGCAAGGAGGTGGCCGCGGGGCTGGAGCAGGCCCTTGGCATGAAGGTGCGCCACCACGAGATGATCGACCACCTCGCCAACCGCGCCCGCATCCGCAAGAGCCACGTGGTGAGCTTCCTGGAGGGCACCCAGGGCCTGATCGAGCGCCTCACCACCGACCAGTTGCGCCTGCGCATCCTCACCGCCGACGAGATCCTGTCCATGGCCGAGTCCGACGACGCCATCATCCTGCGCGGCTGGGGCGCGACCTCGCTGCTGAAGGAGGTGCCGCACGCGGTGCGGGTCTGCGTCTCGGCCTCGCGCCGCACCCGGGTGCAGCGGATGATGGCGCGCCTCAGCTCGGACAACGTCGCGGAGGTCGAGCGCATCGTGGCGCAGAACGACGAGGCGGCGCAGGCGGTGATGCGCCGCCACTTCCACATCGACACCCGCGACATCAACGAGTACGACGTCGGCTTCAACACCGACCGCGTGTCGGTGGCGCAGTGCGTGGACGAGATCGCGAAGATGGTGCGCTCGCCGCAGTTCGCCGAGACCGACGAGTCGCGCGCCCGCCTGCGCGACGTCGCGCTCGCCCACCACGTGCGCGCCGCGCTGCGCACCCACGGCTCCACCGGGCGCTTCAACGTGCGCGTGGTGGCGCGCGACGGCCTGGTGCAGCTCTACGGCACCGTGGACCACATCGAGCAGAGCGATTCCTGCAGCGACGTCGCCGGCCGCATCCGCGGCGTGCGCGTGCTGGAGAACCATCTCAACGTGGCCGAGGTCACCGGCCACCGGAAAGTGGAAGGACCCGGGGAAGCATGATCCAGGCAAGGAAGGTATCCGGCGCCCTCGGCGCCGAGCTGTCGGGCATCGATCTCGCGCAGCCGCTCTCCGGGGACGCCGCGGCTCAGATCCGGCGCCTGTTTCTGGAGCACCAGGTGATCTTCTTCCGCGACCAGCCGCTGACGCCGGCGCAGTACATGGCCTTCGCCCAGGCCTTCGGCGAGCCGGTGGAGTACCCGCTGGTGAAGGGGCTGGAGGGCTTCCCGAAGATCATCGAGGTGAAGAAGCTGGAGCACGAGCGCGCCGCCTTCGGCGCCATCTGGCACACCGACACCGCCTACCTGGAGCGCCCGCCGATGGGCTCGATGCTGCTCGCGCGCGAGATCCCGCCCTACGGCGGCGACACGCTGTTCGCCAGCATGACCGCGGCCTACGACGCGCTCTCGGCGGGCATGAAGCGCATGCTGGAGGGCCTCAAGGCGGTGAACAGCTCCACCAAGGCGGACGCCTCGAAGACGCGCGAGGACCGCATCAAGTCCTCCGGCACCGAGGAGGCGCGCCGGGAGTTCTCCGCCGAGCACCCGGTGGTGCGCACGCACCCGGAGACCGGGCGCAAGGCGCTGTACGTCAACCGCGGCCACACGGTGCGCTTCGCCGGCATGACCGAGGACGAGAGCCGGCCGCTGCTGGAGTTCCTCTACCAGCACGCCATCAACCCGGAGTTCACCTGCCGCTTCGCCTGGCAGGTGGGCTCGATCGCGTTCTGGGACAACCGCTGCGCCCAGCACAACCCGGTGAACGACTACCACGGCTTCCGGCGCGTCATGCACCGGATCACGCTGGCGGGGGATGTTCCGGCTTAGCCTCGCGCTCGCGCGCCGCTTCGGCGCCGGTTCCGGTGGCCGCGTGCTCCTGTCGACGGCCGGCATCGCGCTCGGGGTCGCGCTCGGTTTCGCGGTCCACCTGGTCAACCAGGCCGCGGTGGGCGAGCTCGCAGCCGGCGTGCGCGCGCTGTCCGGGGACGCCGACCTCGAAGTGCGCGGCGGGCGCGCGGGCTTCCCGGAGGCGCTGTACGCCGAACTCGCGCGCCTGCCCGGGGTCGCGGTGGCGAGTCCCATCCTGGAGCTGGAGGCGGGGCTGCCGGGCGGCGGCGAGGTGCGGACCATCCGCCTCGTCGGCCTCGATCCGCTGCGCGCGGCGCAGATGCAGCCGGCGCTGTTCGGCGGCGAGCCCGGCTGGCGGCTGGACCTGCTACAGCCCGACACGGTGTACCTCTCGGCGGCCGCGGCGGACCTGGCCCGGGAGGGCAAGCTGGAGATCGTCGCCGGGCTGCAGGCGGTCGAGCTGCGGGTCGCGGGCGTGCTGCCGGCGTCGTCGCTGCGCGGCGTCGCGGCGCTGGCCGACGTCGCCACCGCGCAGTGGCGCCTGGGGCGGGGCGGGCAGCTCAACCGCGTCGACCTGCGCCTCGCGCCCGGCGTGGACCGGGAACAGCTGCGCGCCGCGATCCAGGCGCGGCTGCCGGCGGGGGTCCATGTGTCCACGGTGGACGCGGTGGAGGAGTCCGGCGCGAACCTGTCGCGCGCCTACCGCGTCAACCTGAACGTGCTCGCGCTGGTGGCGCTGTTCACCGGGGGCTTCCTGGTGTTCTCGGCGCAGGCGCTGGAGGTGGCGCGCCGGCGCGGCGAGCACGCGTTGCTGCGGGTGCTGGGGCTCCGCGGCGGGGGCGTGTTCCGGCTGGTGCTGGCCGAGGCGGCGCTGCTGGGCGCCGTGGGCAGCGCGCTCGGCATCGCGCTGGGCTGGGGCATCGCGCTCGCCGCGGTGCGGCTGGGCGGCGCGGACCTCGGCGCGGGCCTGTTCCGCGGCGTGCAGCCGGAGCTCGTGCTGCCGATCGGTTACATCGCGGCCTACTGGGCGGCCGGCATCGCGGTGGCGGTGGCCGGCGCCTGGCTGCCGGCGCGCGACGCGGCGCGCGTGCCGCCGGCGCAGGCGCTCAAGGCGGGCGACGGCGAGCGCTTGGTCGAGCGCGCGGCCGGCGTCGCGCCGGGCCTCGCGCTGCTCGCCGCGGGGGCGGCGCTATCGCAGCTGCCGGCGGTGGACGGACTGCCGCTGCCCGGCTACGCCGCCATCGCCTGCCTGCTGGTGGGCGGCGTCCTGCTCATGCCCTGGCTCGCGCGCGCGGTGCTGGCGCGCCTGCCCCTGACGCGCCGGCCGCCGGTCGCGCTGGCGCTCGCGCAGCTGCGCGGCGCGCCCGGGCAGGCGATGGTGAGCCTGGCGGCCATCGTCGCCAGCTTCGCGCTCATGTGCGCCATGGCGATCATGGTGGCCTCGTTCCGCGATTCGGTGGACCGC
>CAZMDA010000062.1:0-1899 GCA_964564865.1 uncultured Bordetella sp.
AGCGACTTCACCGAGCGGGTGGCGACGTAGTCCTTGCCGGTGTTCGGGTCGACGATTGTGGCGAGTGCCGCTTGTGCTTGCGATTCACTGATTGGCATGCGCGGAGTGTAAGCGAAAAACCGGGCGTCAAATGCGCTCCTTCAGGCGGAGGGCACCCGGACGAACCGGCGGTCGCCCGTGGTCTGACCGGTCTCTGGTACCAGAACCATCGTTACTCTACTGCACCATCTCCGGTTGCGCGAGGACTGAGTGCGCGCGGCGCAGTCCGGGTTTCCGGCGCCACTTCTGCCTGACTCACGCCGCCGAGACGCCAGGAATCCCGGGGCGGTTCAGCTCGAACTGCGTGGGCCCGTCGATCGCTGCGCGCATCGCGGACTCAGACACGCCGGGAGCGAGCTCCCGCACGACGAAACCGTCCTGGGCGAACGAAACAACCCCGAGCTCGGTGAAGACTGCGTGGACACAGGCTACTCCAGTGAGCGGATAGGTGCATTGCCTCACCAGCTTGGGGCGACCATGCTTGTCGATTTGACGCATCATCACGAACACCCTGGCTGCGCCAACCACCAGATCCATTGCGCCACCGACACCGCCCACGCCCTTGGTGCCCGGAACTCGCCAGTTCGCGAGGTCTCCCCGAGCGGAGACTTGGAGTCCGCCCAGAACCGAGTAGTCCAGCCGCCCGCCGCGGATCAGCGCGAACGAATCCGCGTGATGCACGATGGCGGCGCCTTGTATCAGCGTCGCGGGTTTCTTGGAGGCATTCACCACATCGGGATCGACCTCACCCGCCCTGGGTTCAGGGCCCATTCCGATGATCCCGTTCTCGCTATGGAAGAAGATCGTCCGGTCCGGGGGGATGAAATCCGCGACGAGAGTGGGCAAGCCGACGCCAAGATTGACGCAACTGCCGTCGCCAAACTCCCGCGCAACGCGAGAGGCCATTTCGCGGTCGGTCCAGCCGTGTGTCATCGAGTGACCTTTACCACTTGGTTGACGAAGATCCCTGGTGTGTGCACGTCATCAGGCTCGATGCTGCCCAATGGAACCAGAGCGGAGACCTGCGCGATCGTGTGCCGGGCAGCCATCGCCATGACTGGATTGAAGTTGCGCGCTGCCAAGCGGTAGCGCAAGTTCCCGTACGGGTCCGACCTGTCTGCGATCACGAAGGCAAAATCGGCCGTAAGCGCGTTTTCGTACACGAACCCGCGACCGTTCACGATCCGCGTCTCCTTGCCCTGTGCAAGCTCGGTTCCGTAGCCGGTAGGCGTGAAGAAGCCTGCGAGGCCGGCGCCCCCCGCGCGGAGTCGTTCTGCGAGCGTGCCTTGGGGAACCAGTTCCACCTCGACACCACCCTCCTCGTAGGCGGCGTGGAAGTGGTCTGCCCCCGGCTGCGAAGGAAACGAGGTGATCAGCCGACGGACACGACGCTGCTTGAAGAGCAACGCCAGGCCTCTGTCCCCCGTTCCTCCGTTGTTCGAAACGATCGTGAGATCCTTGACGTCCCGCTCGGCGAGAGCCTCGAGGAGCTCCTGCGGCACGCCGATCTCGCCGAAGCCGCCGGACAGCACCACGCTACCGCTTGGAACGATCGCGACAGCCTCAGCCGCCGACGCACGAATCTTGTCGATCAAGGGAATCTTCCTTGTTCTCGGACGCTACTGGGGCTGCACATTGTTCTCCCGCATGAAGTCCCCCCATATCTTCTTCTCATTCTCGACCCGATTGCGAATCACTGCACTGCCCCCGGGGCTGGCCTCTACCATCGAGTTGAGAAAGAACTGCAGCGTCTCCGGCTGCTGCTTGTACCTTATTACCGCCCCCTCAAGAACCTTGATGATCTCGGGGGGCAGGTCCTTCGGTCCGACGAGTGCAATCCAGGCGGGAACCGGCACATCA
>CAZMDA010000062.1:1909-10319 GCA_964564865.1 uncultured Bordetella sp.
TCCTTGAATGTGCGAATCTTGTTTCTCTCCGAGAACTTCGACGGGGCGCTGACGACAAGTGGCGTCAACCTGTCGGCTTCGATCTGCGTGGCCGTCGTGCTCGTCGTCAGGAGCGCCACATCGACCTCACCAGTGAGCACGGCCTGCTGGGATGCGGCAGAACCGTTGTACGGGACGTGGACCAACCTGATTCCAGCATTCTTCCAGATGAGTTCCAGGCCCAGATACTGGAAGTTCCCGACGCCGGGGGAAGAGAACGTGAACTTGCCCGGATTTCTCCTTGCCTCGTTGACCAGTTGCTCGAAACTCGTGATCCCCGATTTCTTCGAGGCAACGATGACGTACGTGAACTCCGTGACCGGCGCCACGAACGCGAAATCCCGCAAGCCATCGTAGCCAATGTTCTTGTAGAGGAAGGGATTGAGGAGCGTCTGGGACGGCAGCGACATCATCAGCGTGTAGCCGTCGGGCGCGGCATTCTTGATCGCTACTGCCGCAGGGACGCCGTTCGCCCCGGCCCGGTTGTCGGGAACGACCGGCACCTTCAGTTCCTTGGACAGGAACTCGGCGAGTTTGCGGGCGTGAATATCGGTTGCCGTCCCTGGCGTTTGCGGGATCAGCAGCCTGATGGGGCGCTCCGGATACGCGGCCATTGCCACGGGGAGCAGCGCGCAAAGGAGAGCGCCGCAAAGAAGCCGTACGATTCTTTCGAACATGGCACACCTCTTGAGTGTTGGAGGAACGTGGTGATTCCAAGGAGAAGCTGGCAGGTCAAAGCGATCCATTCGAGGTTCAAACGGATATGTGGGCGCCGCCACTTACCCCGAGATGCTGGCCCGTGATGTACGAGGCTGCGTCGGAGAGAAGGAACAGGACGGACGGCGCCACCTCTCTCGGTTCGGGGAAATAGCCCAAGGTGATCTGTGACAGGATCTTGTCCCGGAACTTTTCTCCGCGCACGACTTCCGTCATGGGCGTAATGACGGTACCGAAGGCGACGGTGTTCACCCGGATCTTGTGCTTCCCCCATTCCTTCGCGGCAGACATCGTTATTCCGAACATTCCGGCCTTCGCCGCCGCGTAGTTGATCTGACCTATCGCACCCTTGCTACCTGCGATGGACGAAATGTTGACGATCGAGTTTCCTGCAGTGTCCCCACTCTTCACCCGCTCCACCATGTGTCGCCCGGTTGCCTGGAGAAACAGGAAGGCGCCGGTCAGGTGAACGCTGAGCACTTCGTTCCACTGGTCCAGGCTCATCTTCTCGATCATCGCCGGCCGAACGATCCCGGCGTTGTTCACGAGCCCATGAACCGCGCCGAATCGCCGGACCGATCGATTCACAACATCCGGCGCCAGGTCGGGCGTGGTGACGTCGCCGGTGATCGCGAGAACGCGCTCCTGGCTCAGGTGCGCCAAGCCGGAGGCGAGCTTCTCGGCGTTCCTGTCGACCGCAACAAGGTTGCCTCCAAGCTCGACGACGAGTGATGCGATGCAGTTGCCAATGCCCTGCGCGGCGCCGGTCACGATGACTGTCCGCCCCTGAAGCGTGACGAGTTGGTTCATCTGCTTTCTCCCGAGGAATCTATCTGGCTGGCGTGAAGACTGGAATCGCGTCGCCACTTGCAGTGGCCTTGAAGGCCACGCGCACCCTGTCTCCGATGCGCAACTGCCCTGAGTTGCAATCGACTATGTTCGTGAGCACCGTGACCCCTTCGTCCAAAGTGACCAACGCAAGCGCGTAAGGCCGGCGTTCGGATCTGCGATTGATGGTGACCGAGTAGATGGTTCCAGTCCCGCGGGCCTGGATCCATTCCGTCCGCTCGCTTTGGCAGTACGGGCAGAGTGAACGCGGGTACCAGTGCGGCTGGGTGCAGTCGAGGCACCTCTTGATCAGGAAGCGCCCTTCCTTTGTCGCCTCCCAGAAGGGGCGGTTCTCCGAATCCGCGAGGGGGTCCTCGTAGATGCGATCGACAAGCCAGTCCGTCTGGTCCGGCACGGTCACCCCCTCCCGAGAATGAGCGTGCCACTTCCATGCCGGGTGCCCAAGTAGCCGCCTGTCCCATGTGCAAGGGCGAGCTCGCATCCTCGAACTTGCACTGCCGGATGCGCCTCGCCGCGCAGTTGGCGAACCGCCTCGATGACTTTGGTGATCCCGCCCCGGCTCGGATGGTTGTTGCAAAGACCGCCTCCATCCGTGTTCACCGGCATTTTTCCCACGCCGGAGATCAGGTTCCCGTCGGCGACATACCGACCACCTTCGCCCTTCTTGCAGAAGCCCAGATCCTCGAGCTGAACCAGCACCGTGATGGTGAAGCTGTCGTAAACCGATGCGTATTGGATGTCTGCCGGCGAGATGCGCGCTTCCTCGAAGGCGCGAGGCCCGCTGACCGCCGCGCCGGAGTAGGTCAGATCAATCCTGCCGTTCTGAGTGCCTTTGACGAACTCTCCCGCGCCCAGGATGTCCACCACCGGCCTCTTTAGACTTCGCGCGATCTCGGGCCGAACAACCACGACAGCTCCGCCCCCGTCGCTCACCACGCAGCAGTCCAGCTTGTGCAAGGGGTCCGATACCAGAGGCGACCGCAGGACGTCGTCGACCGTGACAACCTCCCGCAGCATCGCGTGGGGGTTGTGCTGCGCATGGTGGGAAGCGGCCACCTTGATCCAGGCCAGTTGTTCGCTTGTGGTGCCGAACTCGTGCATATGCCGCGCCGCGACCAACGCGTACAGGCTCATCGTTGCCGGCCCGAAGGGTGCCTCGAAGGGCACATCCGGGGCGTAGAACCCCGGCAGCGGGGGGGCGGCCGGACGTGGTTGGGTCCGGGGGCGATTTGCCAACGTCACAAGCGCCACGTTGCACTTGCCCGCGGCGATGGACTGCGCGGCGTGAGCGATGTGAACGAGAGGCGACGAGCCGCCGGTGTCCGTGGAGTCGATGTGCTTTGGACGAATGCCAAGATAGTCCGCCATGTTGAGCCCGCCCAGACCGGGCGCGTCGCTCCCGCAGTAGAACCCGTCGACGTCGCTCAAGGACAACCCCGCATCCATCAAGGCCCCTTTGGCAACGTCTGCGTGCAACACCGAAGTCGTCCTGTCGGCAGCCTTGCGGGTAGGGTGCTCGTAAGCGCCGGCTATGCATGCCTTCTTGCTGATCGTCATGGGTGTTCCGGGTCCTGCAGAAACGCGAGGTATGGAAGCATCAGCGGACGCGGCCCGGTAGTTTGCCAACACCTGCGTCACAAAAGTCGGTCATCGTCCGACGGCATAGCCCTGCATGCCCCGGGGGTTGGCGGCGCCGCGCAGGACGCGGCGGCCGCGGCTGTCGGTGCTGCGGCTGGCTGCGCATACGCGACTCTCGGACCAGTCTTCGCCCACCACCACCTGATGGCCCATGGCGCTCAGGCGTTCGATCTCTTCCGGCGCAAAACGTGATTCCAGCTGCAGGGTGTTGAGCGTCACCGCCCGCGGCCAGAAGGAACTGGGTGCATGCCGTACGTGCCAGGCCGGCGCATCGATCGCCTGCTGAAGGTCCATGCCATGCACCGCGTGCCGCAGGAAGAAGGCCAGAGCCCACTGGTCCTGCTGGTCGCCGCCGGGAGTGCCAAAGACCATGTACGGCTCGCCGTCGCGCTGGGCGAGGCTGGGCGACAGTGTCGTGCAGGGCGCTACCCGCGGGGTCACGGTGTTCGGCAGACCCTCGTCCATCCACGTCATCTGGAGTCGCGTGTTGATGGCGAAGCCAAGTCCAGGGACGACGGGGCTGGAGGACAGCCACCCGCCCGACGGGGTGGCCGCTACCATGTTGCCGTGGCGGTCGATCACGTCCACGTGGCAGGTGTCGCCGACGAAGATCTCCCGGTCCGCCCATTCGACCACGGGCAGCAGCTTGGCGAATGTGGGTTCGCCGATGCCGAAGCGGGTGTCGGCGCGCTGCAGAGTGCGAGTGGCCACGTCCAGGTCGGGCAGGCGCGCGCAGGCGCCCAAGGGCTGGCCCGGGCGCAGGACGGCCGAGGCGCGGCTCGGATCCACCTCGCCCCAGCGTGCGCGCAGGTAGTCGTCCGACAGAAGCGCTTGTTGCACGCGGGGCTCAGCGCCGGGCGCCACCCCATACCAAGCCAGGCGGTCCGCCAATGCAAGCTTCGCGGCCTCCGCAATCGCGTGAACGAACTGCGCCTTGCCTGGCGCATGCGCGGCAAGATCCGCATGCCGCAGCATCCCCAGCTGTTGCAGGAACATCGGCCCCTGGCTCCAGAATCCGCACTTGGCGACCGTATAGCGTCCAAAGCTGGCGGTGAGGGGCGCCTCCGCTTCCAGGCGCCATTCGGCCATGTCCTCGTAGCGCAGGAAGCCAGTGTGGCATTCGCCGCTCGTGTCGCGCACAGCCGCGGTGCGATAGAAGTGATCGATCTCGCGCGCGACGAAGCCTTCCTGCCAGCAGCGGATGGCCGCGTCGATGACGCCCGTGCGGCTGCTGCCTTCACGCTGTGCCGTACGGACAATCTGATCGTAGGTGTTCGCCAGCGCCGGCAAGGTGTGCAGCGCACCTGGCACGGGCACCCTGCCGTCAGGCAGCCATGTCGCCGCCGAGGAGGGCCAGTGCGCAGAGAACAGTTCGCGCACGGCCAGGATGGCCTGCGCCAAGCGCGGCAGCACCGGAAAGCCGCCCTTCGCGTACGCGATGGCCGGGGCGAGCACGTCTGCGAGCGGCCAGGTTCCGTGCTCGCGCAGCATCGTCAGCCAGGTCGTGAACGTGGCCGGCACGGTTGCCGGCAGCAGCCCGATGCCGGGGACCTGCTCGAAACCGAGCGAGCGGAAGGCTCCCACGCTCGCCAGGCGCGGCGCCGGTCCCTGGCCGCGCAGCGCCTGGAGGCTGCGATGGCGCTCGCTCCACAGGAGGATGGGCACCTCGCCGCCCGGGCCGTTCAGGTGCGGCTCGACGACCTGCAGGACGAAGCCGGCGGCCACGGCTGCGTCGAAGGCGTTGCCCCCCCTTTCCAGCACGCCCATGGCGGTCTGCGACGCCAGCCAGTGCGTGGACGAGGCGACTCCGAAGGTGCCGATGATCTCGGGTCGCGTTGTGAACATGGCAACCAGTCTAGGTCTCGTGAATGCGTCATTTCACATATCTTCTGATGTTTCCATGTCTTAACGGCTATACCCGGACTACCATAGCGGCATGACCACTCCCACCGTACGGCGGCTGTCGTCGCGCCTGAAACTGCGCCATTTCGCGCTCCTGACCGAACTCGACCGGCACCGGTCCATCAGCCGTACGGCATTGCACCTGAACCTCGCCCAGCCAACGGTCACCCGTGCGCTGGCGGAGATCGAGCAGATCTTCATGGCGCCGCTCTTCGTCCGCGGCCGGCGGGGCCTGGAGCCTACTGCGGCAGGGGAGCTGGTGCTGGCCCGCGCGCGGCACGCGCTCGCCGATGCCCAGTCCCTTGAACGCGACCTTGCGGCGTTGAACGCCGGGTTCCGCGGCACCTTGCGGATAGGCGTGATCCCGTACCTGTCGAACAAAACGCACGACGCGTTCTGGCGCCATCTGCTGGTGCTGAACCCATCGCCCACCTACGTGGTGGAAGAGTCCACGACCGATCGCCTGCTGGAGGCGGTGAAGAATCGCAGGCTCGATTGCGCCATCTGCCGCTTCACCTCGGCGGACGTCGGCAGCGGGCTCGTGCTGCAGCACCTGTACCACGAGGAGCCGCGGCTCGTGGTGTCGGGCGCGGCCGCGAGGCGGCTTGCTCGGCGGGGACTGGACTGGGAGGCCTTGGCATCGCTGCCGTGGATCCTGCCGCCGGTGCAGACCCCCATCCGTGACATGATCCATTCCATCTTTGCGTCGGCGGGGCAGTCCCTTCCCACCCCGGTGCTCGAGGCCTATGCGCTGAAGACGCTCATCTCGCTGTTCAGGCAGTTGCCGAACGCGATCACGATCCTGCCGGACGACATCGCGACCGAGGTGGCGCTGGCGAGCGGCGCGCGGACCCTGCCGCAAAGGCTGCAGTGGAACCTGCCACCCGTCGGCATGGTGCGCAGGGAAGACGTCGGCCTCGCGGAACTGATCGATGGAGTCGCGGCAAGCATCCGGCGCGAGTATCCGCCCTAGGCGCGCGATCTCGCCGCAGCGGATCGAGCGGGGAACGACGATGCTCCTGACGCGCCGCCCCGGCCACCGACACGGCCGCAGCGACACTGATGAAATGCCGGGACTGCCCGAAGGCGAGGCAGCGGTTCATGATCGATTCGGGCCGAAGGCCAGGCCAGGGCGGCGCCTCGCATGGTACGCGGGCCGATCCCGGACAGCATCCCCGCGCGGGACGGGCGCACGCGCGGCGTAGGCTAAACTCGTGGTTTTCCCCGAGCAGAGCATGCCCCGCAAGCTCTTTGTCACCACCGCCCTGCCCTACGCCAACGGCGCGTTCCACATCGGCCACATCATGGAGTACATCCAGGCCGACATCTGGGTGCGGTTCCAGCGCATGCAGGGGCACGAGGTGCATTTCGTCGGCGCCGACGACGCGCACGGCGCGCCGATCATGCTGGCGGCGGAGAAGGCGGGCAAGACCCCGGAGGCGTTCGTCGCCGGCATCGCCGCGGGCCGCAAGCGCTACCTCGACGGCTTCCACATCTCGCACGACAACTGGCATTCGACGCATTCGGCGGAGAACACCGAGCGCTCGCAGGACATCTTCCGGCGGCTCAAGCAGGCCGGCCTGGTCTACACCCGGCCGGTCGAGCAGTTCTACGACCCGGTGAAGGGCATGTACCTCGCCGACCGCTACGTGAAGGGCGAGTGCCCGAGCTGCGGCGCGAAGGACCAGTACGGCGACGCCTGCGAGAACTGCAGCACGGTCTACGCCGCCACCGCGCTGAAGAACCCGTACTCCACGCTCTCCGGGGCCCGGCCCGAGCTGCGCACCTCGGAGCACTTCTTCTTCCGCCTGTCCGACCCGAAGTGCAAGGACTTCATCCGCGAATGGCTCTCGACCCCCGGCCGCGTCCAGCCGCAGGTGTTCAACAAGGCCGTCGAGTGGCTCGACGGCGAGGGCGACAAGGCGCTCGGCGACTGGGACATCTCGCGCGACCCGCCCTATTTCGGCATCCGCGTGCCCGACATCGCCGAGGAGAAGTACCTCTACGTCTGGCTCGACGCGCCGATCGGCTACCTCGCCAGCCTGCAGAACTACTGCGGCAAGAAGGGGCTCGACTGGCAGCAGGTGCTGGCCGGGCACGAGCAGGTCCATTTCATCGGCAAGGACATCATCTACTTCCACACCCTGTTCTGGCCGGCGATGCTGCACTTCGCCGGCGCGCCTTACAAGGTGCCCGACCACGTCTTCGTGCACGGCTTCATCGGCGTCTCGGGCGAGAAGATGTCCAAGTCGCGCGGCACCGGCATCGATCCGCTGCGCTACCTGGACCTCGGCATGAACCCGGAGTGGCTGCGCTACTACATCGCCGCCAAGCTGAACGCCGCGGTGGAGGACATCGACTTCAACCCCGAGGATTTCGTGGCGCGGGTGAACAGCGACCTCGTGGGCAAGTACGTCAACATCGCCAGCCGCTGCGCGGGCTTCCTGACCAAGCGTTTCGGCGGCGCGATCTCCGCGCTGGACCCCGCCGCGGAGCCGTTGCGACAGAAGCTCCAGAGCAACGAACGCTGCTGGAACCCCATCGGCCTGCTGTACGCGGATCGTGAGTTCGGCAAGGCCGTCCGGGAGATCGGGCACCTGCTGGACGAGATCAACGAGTACATCGACCAGCAGAAGCCCTGGGACCTGGCCAAGGTCGCGGCCGAAGGCGAGCGCCTGCAGCGCGTCTGCTCCACGGCATTGACCTTCTTCTGGTATGCCACCGTCATGCTGCGCCCGATCCTGCCGCACACCGCCGAGCGCGTGAGGGACTTCCTCGACCTGCGTGCGGAAGACATGAACTGGGGCCAGTTCGAGGCCTTGCCGCGCGGCCACCGGATCAAGCCCTACCGGCACCTCCTCACCCGGGTCGAGGACAAGCAACTCGACGCCCTGTTCAACATCGAGTCCGTGCCGCAGGCCACCGCGCCGCAGCGCCACGCCGAGAAGCAGCAGCATGCCGCGCAAGCGCATTCCAAGGAGCCCGCCGTGAGCGACACCAGCACCATCTCGATCGACGACTTCGCGAAGCTGGACCTGCGCATCGCGAAGGTGGTGAAGGCCGAGCAGGTCGAAGGCGCGGACAAGCTGCTCAAGCTGACCCTGGACACCGGCGGCGCGCAGCGCACGGTGTTCGCCGGCATCAAGTCGGCCTACGACCCGGCGGCGCTGGAAGGCAAGCTGGTGGTGGTGGTGGCCAACCTCGCCCCGCGCAAGATGAAGTTCGGCGTCTCGGAGGGCATGATCCTCGCCGCCTCGGGTGACGG
>CAZMDA010000062.1:10419-21316 GCA_964564865.1 uncultured Bordetella sp.
GCAAGATGAAGTTCGGCGTCTCGGAGGGCATGATCCTCGCCGCCTCGGGTGACGGGCCCGGCATCTTCCTGGTGTCGCCGGACGCCGGGGCGCAGCCCGGCATGCGAGTCAAATGACATTGTCATTATAATTTCGTTGTAATACCATGCGGTCGCCCCGGAGCCCCGCATGGAACAGAAGACCGCCCGCTTCACCGTCCTCCTCGACCCGCGCAAGAAGCGCATGTTCGAGGAGATCTGCGCCGCCCAGGACCTGACCCCGTCGCAGGTGGTGCGCCAGCTGATCCGCGAGTACGTGATCGCGCACGCCGGCAGCCGCGAGCTGCCCGCCTGGCTGCTGAAGGCCGCCGCCCGCAAGCCGGCGGCGGACTAGGACGGCCGGCCGCCATGGCGCTGCACGCTTTCCGTCCGCGCCTCCTGGACAGCCTGAAGGGCTACGACCGGCGCGCCTTCGCCGCCGACGTGGGCGCCGGGATCACGGTGGGCATCATCGCCCTGCCGCTGGCGATGGCCTTCGCCATCGCCTCGGGCTTGAAGCCGGAGGCGGGCCTGTTCACCGCGATCATCGCCGGCTTCCTGATCTCGGCGCTGGGCGGCTCGCGGGTCCAGATCGGGGGTCCCGCCGGCGCCTACATCGTCATCGTCTACGGCATCGTGCAGCAGTACGGCCTGGGCAACCTGCTGGTGTCGACCGCGATGGCGGGCGTGCTGCTGTTCGTCATGGGCCTCACCCGCATCGGCTCGCTGATCCGCTACATCCCGATCGCGATCGTCATCGGCTTCACCAACGGCATCGCGGTCCTGATCGCGCTGTCGCAGGTGAAGGACCTGCTCGGCCTGCAGATCGCGAAGATGCCCGCGGACTTCTTCGGTGCCACGCGCGCCATCGCGGGCGCGATCGACACGGTGGATGCCCCGACGCTGGCCCTGGGCCTTGCCTCGCTCGCCCTGATCGCGCTCTGGCCGGGGGTGGCGCGCCTCGCACCAGCGCTCCTGCCGCGCGTCGCCGCGCCCGGGCGCCTCGGCCTGGTCACGCGCCTGCCTTCGACGCTGGTGGTCCTGGTCCTCGCCACCGCCGCGGTGGCTTCCCTGGACCTGCCGGTGGAGACCATCGGCTCGCGCTTCGGCGGCATCCCCACCGGCCTGCCGCCGATCGCGCTGCCGGACCTGTCGTGGGACACCGCGCGCAACCTGATCGGGCCCGCGGTCACCATCGCCCTGCTGGGCGCGATCGAATCGCTGCTGTGCGCCCGCGTCGCCGACGGCATGATCGACGACCGCCACGACCCCAACCAGGAGCTGATGGCGCAGGGCGTGGCGAATTTCGTGGTCCCGTTCTTCGGCGGCATGCCGGCCACGGGCACCATCGCGCGGACCTCGGCCAACGTGCGCAGCGGCGCGCGCACGCCGGTCGCCGGGATGGTGCATGCGCTGGCGCTGCTGGCCATCATGCTGCTCGCGGCCCCGCTCGCGGCGCACGTGCCCCTGGCCACCCTGGCGGCGATCCTGCTGTTCGTGGCCTGGAACATGGGCGACTGGAGCGAGTTCGCGCGCCTGCGCCAGTTCTCGCTGCAGTACCGGACGGTGATGCTCTCCACCTTCCTCCTCACGGTGATCATCGACCTCACGGTCGCGGTGCAGATCGGCCTGGTGCTGGCGGCGCTGTTCTTCATCCACCGCATCTCCTCGCTCACCACCATCGAGCCGGTGACCGGGAACGTCGCCGGCGCGCCGGTGCCGGAGGGCGCCGCCGCCTACCGCATCTTCGGATCGCTCTTCTTCGGGGCGGTGGGCAAGCTCGAGGCGCTGACCGAGACCGTGCCCGGCCGCGAGCCGCCGCGCGTGCTGGTGCTCGACCTGCACATGGTGATCAACCTGGACAGCACCTGCCTGGACACGCTGGAGGGAATCAACCGCGGGCTGCGCAAGCGCGGCGCCACCCTGGTCCTGTGCGATGCCAACGAGCACCCGCTGTCGCTGATGCGGCGCAGCGGGTTCCTGGAGGAGCTCGGGGTGGACAACCTGCAGCCGGACCTGGCCTCCGGCCTGGGACGCGCCCGCGAGTTGCTCGCGGGCGGCGGCGGCGCTGACGCGCCGGCCTAGGCTACGGCACTACTTGCCGCCGCAGCTCGCCGGCATCGCGGCGTTCGGATAGCCGCGGCAGGCCCAGCCCACCTTGCCGCCCTGCAGGGCGGGCGTGAGCGAAATCTCGATCGCGTTCTTCTCGTTCCAGCCGCGGATCACGCCGTTGGCCTCGACGACGTACTTCAGGTCGCCCGCTTTCGGGTCCTTCTTCGCCTCGAGCTTGACGCCGTTGCCGGCGCCGGTGAGGTTGCCGGCCTTCTCCGCCGCAGCCGCGACCGGCGCCTTGGCGGCCTCGGCGCCGGAGATCAGCGCCTGCGCGGCCTCCTTCGCCTCCGACCCGGCCATGCCGGGCAGGATGAACGAAACGGCGACGAACCCGGCGAGCGCCAGACCCGCAACGACCAGAAGAAGTGTCCGCATGACGATGTGCCCCCTGAAGGCTTTTTTTCAGCTTACCACGGCGTGCCGCGTCGTTCAGGACGTCCGCAGCGCGAACCTCGGACGAAAAGGCAAAATCACGTCATGCGCATCCGCCGGCACCTGCGCATTTCGGGCCGCGTGCAGGGCGTCGGCTTCCGCGACGCGCTGCGCCGGGAGGCGCTCGCTCGCGGCTGCACGGGTTGGGTGCGCAACCGGCGCGACGGCAGCGTCGAAGCGCTGGTGGCAGGCGACGCTGCCGCGGTCGAGGCCGTGATCGCCTGGGCAGGACATGGCCCGCCCGCCGCCAGCGTCTCCGGGGTGGTGGTCGAACCGGCCTCAGGCGACGACCCGGATCCTGGTTCTACGGCATTCGACTGGCTCCCGACGGCTTGAACTGAGGGTATCGCTGCCTGCGACTTCTCCGGCCGGCGTTGCACCTGCCCTGCTGCAACGCACAATCGGCTCCATTGCCGACATCGAACCGGAGATCGACATGAGCGCCGCCCTCTGCCTTCCCGCTGCCTGCGACCTCGCCTCGATGGCCAGTGCGGAAACCGTCCGCGTGCGCTCCGCAGACGAACTCCGCAACGCCATGCGCCTGTCCCGGACCCGGCCGACGACGCTGGATGCCTCGGGCCTGGACCGCATCCTCCGCCTGGACGGTGCGCGCGGCCTGCTTGAAGTGCAGGCGGCAACCCGGTGGGACGCGCTTGCCGCGTGGCCCGCGCTGGCCGGCCATGGCCTGGTCGCGTTCGCCCGGGCTGCGGGGCTTCCGGCCAGCGTCGGGCAGGCCTTCTCGGAGAATGCGGCCGGCCCCGATGGCACGCCGGCGGCCAGGCACGTTCAGGCCTTCGTCCTGGTCACCCCCGACGGGGACCTGCGGCGGGTGGACCGCGCATCCCATCCGGACCTGTTCCGGCTGGTGGCCGGGGGCCAGGAAGTGTTCGGGATGCTCTACAGCGTGACCCTGGACATCGGGTCGCTTCGCGCGTCCGCGGCTGCCGCGCAGGAAGCCGCCGAGCTCCTCCTGCCGGACGAGGCACCGGCGCCGCGCGGTGCGTGCGAGATCGCCCTGCTGCTGCCGCCGGAGCGCCTGGACCGGTTCCTCGGAGAGGTGCGGACGCTCGCCGCGGACCGGCGCCTGGCCCTGCAGTCGATCACCGTCCGGCGCACGCTTGTCGAGGACGAGACGCGACTGCGCTGGGCGCGGCGCGAATGGGCCGCGGTGCGCGTGCGCTTCGCGGTGCGGCATTCGCTCGGCGCCGCGGTGAACGCCGCGCAAACGCGGCGCGGCCTGCTTGCGCTGGCGCTGGAGGGTGGCGGCTGCTTCCCGGTCAGCGACCTGCGCGACGCCACGCGCGCGCAGCTGGAAGCCTGCTATCCGGAAATCAGCGCGTTCCTCGCCGAGAAGCGCCGCGCAGACCCCTCCGACCGGCTGCAGAACGCGTGGTACCGGACCGCCCGCGCGATCCTGTGCGGGGAGCGCTGCGAGTCGCGCTGGGCGCCCCCCCGCTAGCGACGGCGCGCGCCGCCGCTTCCGCGGCTTCCGCATTGGAGCCGGCGACCATCACGCCCGCCTCGCGCAGGCGCGCCACCTGCCGGCTGTAGGCCTGCGGATCGTCCTCGGTGCCGGTGACCGAGGCGATGACCAGCGCCCCGGCGCGCCGCGCCCGCTGCATTTCCGCGGCGACCAGGCCCGCCGGGTCCGCGTGCGCGCCGTAGCCGATCACGACGTCGAGCAGCACCACCGCGACGCGCCGGTCCGCCAGCGCCTCGGCGAGCATGCGGTTGCGCAGCTCGGGATCGATCATCGGGTGCGGCCGGCCCTGCGTGTACGCGTCGTCGCCGAGGTCGAGCAGCACGTGGCCGGCGGTCGTGGCCTTGGTTTCCCTTGCCCCGGGCACCGGCGCGTTCGAATGCACCTCGAGCCCCGCCTCCTGCAGCACCAGTTGCGCCTCGGCGCACAGCGTGCCGCCGCAGAACAGGCCGCGGATCCACCCCTTGCGCGCCACCACTGGAGCGCTGCGGGGGGCGCGGATGCGGATCCCGGCCGCGCGCTCGGCCGCGGCAAGCAGCGTGGGCGCGAACCCGGCGTTGCGCGGCAGCTTCGCGCCGCGCGCCCCTAGCAGGCAGACGGTCACCGGCTTGCGGCTGCGGCCGACGCGGGCGAGGAGCTTCGCCGCCACCTTCGCCGAGGGGGGCTTGGAAATGATCACGATGTGGCGCGTGGCCGGGTCCGCGTCCAGCGCCTCCAGCGCCGCGAGCGACATCAGGCCGCCCACTTCGTCCTTGAGGTCCCGGCCGCCGACCCCGATCGCCTGCGACACGCCGCGCCCCGCGCGCGCGAGCAGCGACGACACTTCCTGCAGGCCGGTGCCCGAGGCGGAGATGATGCCGATATCGCCGCGCGGCACCGCGTTGGCGAACGCGAGCGGCGCGCCGCCGATGATGCTGGTGCCGCAATCCGGGCCCATCATGAGCAGGCCCTTGGCGAGCGCCAGGCGCTTCAGCGCCACCTCGTCCGCCACCGGGACGTTGTCCGAGAACATCATGACGTGCAGGCCGGATTCCAGTGCGCGGCGCGCCTCGGCCGCGGCGAATGCGCCGGGCACGGAGATGAGCGCCAGGTTGGCCTCCGGCAGCGCCGCGACCGCGGCCGCGAAGCCGCGCGCGCGGGGGAAACCGCCCGTCGCGCGCGACGGGCGCGCCTCAAGCAGGCGCCCCGCCTCCTCGATGGCGGCGGCCGCGGCCGCCGCGGATTTCGCCCGCACGGCGATGACCAGGTCGTCGGGCTTGGCACCCTCGCCCGCCTTCGCCAGCAGCCCGGATTCGCGCAGCAGCGCCTTGTTGGACGGGGTACCGATCATGAGCGAGGCCGCGTCCACCCCGGCCAGCGCCGCCACGCCGCGCGCGACGCGCATCAACGCGACGGAGTCCGCGTAGTAGCCGCGCCGGACGAGGTTCAGGACGGCGCTCACTTGCGCACCCCCAGCGTCGCGGCAAACGCCGCCAGCCCCTGCTCGAAGCAGGCGAGCGGCGCGCGCGCGATGCCTGCGCCCACCTGCCCCACGCCGGGCTTGCGGTGCGCGATGCCGGTGTTGATCGCCGGCTGCACCCCGCTTTCCACCACCCGGCGCACGTCGATCCCGGCCGGCACGCCTTCCATGTCCAGCGCCGGGATCGCCCACTTGGCGTTGCGGCCGATGGTGATCTCCGCCATGGCCCGGGTGTAGGCCACCGCATCGCTCGCCGAGCCGGCGCCCACGAATCCCGCCACCGCCGGCGCCGCGGCCATGGCGAAGGCGCCCAGGCCGATGGTCTCCATGATCGCCGAGTCGCCCATGTCCGGATTGGCGTCCTTCTCCGAGTAGCCCGGGAAGTACAGGCCCTGCGGCATCTCCACCGGCGCGGTGAACCACTGGTCGCCGGTACCCGAGAGCCGCACGCCGAAATCGGTGCCGTTGCGGCACATCGCCGCCACCAGGCTGCAGCCCTCGATGTCGCGCACCGGGTCCATCACGCTCTTGCCCATCGCCATGCCGATGTTGAGGAAGAACTGCTCGTTGCCGCCGATGAACGCAAAGGCGCGGGCGGCCGCTTCCGGCGAGCGGCAGGACTTCGCGAGATGCGGCGCCAGCGCGCGCAGCACCAGCGCCGAGCAGGCCACGTTGCGCTGATGCATCTCGTCGCCCATGGCGAGGCCGCGCGCGATCAGCGGCGAGAGCTCCAGTCCGCCCAGGGCGCGCAGCGCGGCGCCCAGCGCCGGGCCGAACTCGTCGCGCAGCCAGCCGATGCGCTCCAGCACCGAGGCGTCGTTGGCACCGAAGCGCATCACCTTGCCGAGGCCCTCGTTGATCATGCAGTAGCTGCGATTGCCGCTCTTGCCACCCACGCCCTTGGCGCGGTTCTCCACCACCATCACCGGCATCGAGCGCGTGGTGATGCCCGTCATCGGGCCCACCGCGCCGAAATGGTGGTTGGGGTGGAACCTCACCCCGCCGGAGGCGGCGAGCTTCGCCGCCGCGGCCAGGTCCTTCGCCCAGCCCTCGAACACGATCGCGCCCGCGACCGCGCCCTGCATCGGGCCGCACATGCGCTGCCACGCGATCGGCGGACCGGAATGCAGCAGCACCCGGTCCTTCAAGCCCGGCATCGCCTTCCCCGCGGGGACGACGTCCAGCAGCACAGGCTCGGCGGCGAGCATCCGGCGCAGTCCCTCCGCGTTCGCCTTCGCAATACGCTTCTCGTGCGCCGCCAGGCGCGCCAGCAGGTCCGCCAGCTCCGGCCGGCCGCCGGCGGGCGGACGCCAGTCCAGCTGCGAGACCGCGACGCCGCGCGCCGCCAGCTCGGTGGCGAAGCCTTCGAGGCCGATGTTGAGCACGCGCGGGGCGCCGGCGAACAGGGTGGACTTGGTCATGGGGGCGCTATTATCGCAAGATGAGCCAGCGCCTCGTCGTCGCGATCGGCGGCAATGCCACGCACCCGGAGAACATCCGGGGCACCACCGAGGAACAGGAAGAGGTCGCCGCGCGCGGCGCGCGCGCCCTGCGCCCGCTGGTGGAGCGCGGCGGCGAGCTCATCATCACCCACGGCAACGGCCCGGTGGTGGGCAAGATCCTGCTGCGCCAGTACTACGCCCGCGAGCACATCGCGCCGATGCGCCTGGACGTGTGCGTTGCCCACAGCCAGGGCGGCATCGGCCACCTGCTGATGCAGGGGCTGGAGGACGAGCTGGCGCGCGCCGAGATCGACCGGCAGGTCGCCTGCCTCATCACCCGGGTGGAAGTGTCCGAGGACGACCCCGCCTTCCACAAGCCCACCAAGCCCATCGGCCCGTTCTTCTCCGCCGAGGAGGCCGGGAACCTGCACCGGACCCTGGGCTGGAACATGATGGAGGACGCCGGCCGCGGCTGGCGCTACGTCGTGCCTTCGCCGCGGCCGAAGGCGATCCTGGAACTCGGCCTCATCGCCTCGCTGGCCGCCCAGGGCGTGGTCGTCATCGCCGCCGGCGGCGGCGGCATCCCCATGGTCCACCGCGCCGACGGCTCGTATTCCGGGATCCCGGCGGTGGTGGACAAGGACCTGACCTCGGCCCTGCTCGCCACCGAGCTCGGCGCCGACACCCTGCTCATCCTCACCGCCGTGTCCAAGGTCGCCATCCGCTTCGGCAAGCCCGACGCCAAGTGGCTCGGCACCGTCACCGCCTCCGAGCTGCACGGGTACGAGAAGGAAGGCCACTTCGCCACCGGCAGCATGGCGCCCAAGGTCGAGGCGGCGCTCAAGTTCATCGAGCACGGCGGCCGGCGCGCCGTCATCGCGCACCTCGACGAGGCCCTGGATGCGCTCGATGGCAAGACCGGCACCCACGTCGTCCCGGGTTGAGTGGGGCTTCGCCGCGCGCCGGGCGCTTGCGCCCGGGCGGCGCGGCAAGGTCATCGCGCGCTTCGAGCGCAGCTTCTATGTCGCGACGGGGGGTGGACTGGCGTGCATTGGCGGGACGGCGCTAGGGAGAGGACCGTTGAATGTCCTCGTTCCAGGGCTGAACGAGCTGCCGCGGCTGAACGAGCACCTGCATTGCACAAGACATGAAGTCCGATTTGCTTCGGGATTGTCCTTCCCGATACAGGGCGCCGTCCTGTGGCGCCCTGTACCCGCGCCGGCCTTTCGGCGCGGAGCCCTTCCCCGGATCAAGCGCATCTTCCCAACGGAGGCGGAAGCCCTGGCAGGCTGGATCGAGCAGGGAGGATCAGGACGTATTCCTGCGTTGGCGGCGAGGCTGGTTGGAATGGGAAGCGGGTTGACGCCTTCCGGGGATGATCTCATCGGCGGAGTGCTGATTGCCCTCCGCGCTCTGGGTCAGAAGCGGATCGCGGTGCGATTGGCGAAGTGGGCGCTCCGCCTGGCCAGAACTCGCACCAACCGCATCAGCCTCGCCCATCTCGCCTGCGCCGCCGCCGGCCAGGGCCACGAAGCCCTGCACCTCGCGCTGAACGCGATCATCGCCGGACAAAGGAACCTGAAGAAGGAACTGTCCTCGCTCAGGCGCATCGGCCACACCTCCGGCATGGACGCACTGAGCGGGGCCGTGCTGGCCCTTGATGTAACCGATCGGTTACATTCGGCCTAGCTCAGGTACTGCACCTGCACGTTCTCCGGCGCGAGCCACGCCGCCAGCGCCCCGATCAGCGCCGAATCCGGCTTCACCTTCCATTCCTCCCCCAGCACCACGTCGCAGCTCGCCGCGCCGTTCTCGTAGTGGACGAGCACCGGGCAGCCGCCGCGGCCGCCCGCCTTGTACGGCGAGAGCATTTCCATCAGGCGCCTGGCGTCGGCCTGGCCGTTGATGGCGATGCGCAGCGACGAGCTGTAGCGCGCGCGCAGCGAATCGAGGTCGAAGATCTCCTCCGCAGTGACGCGCAGGCCGCCGATGAACTGGTCCATCTGCACCTTGCCCGCGACCACCACCAGCGCGTCCTCCTTCAGCTTGTCGCGGTGCGCTTCGAACAGCTCGTTGAACACGCTGATCTCGACCTGCCCGGTGCCGTCCTCGATCACCACCGCGATCATCCGGCCGCGCCGCGTCATCTGCACCCGCGAGGAGGTGACCACCCCGGCGATGCAGGTGCGGTCCGAGGCCGCGAGCTTCGCGAGCGGGGTGCGCGGGAAGCCCTTGAGCATCGGCTCATAGACCGAGAACAGGTGGCCGGAGAGGCAGTAGCCGAGCGCGACCTTCTCCTCGGTGAGCTTGCGCTCCAGGTCCCAGGGCGGCGCCTCCAGCAGCGCGAGCTGCGCGGCCTGCGCCGCGTCGGCCTCGCCGAACAGGCTCACCTGCGCGGCGTCGCGCTCGGCCTTCTCGGCCGCCTCCATCGCGCGCCCGACCGAGGCCAGGACGCGGGCGCGGTTGGGCTCGACGCCGTCGAAGGCCCCGGCGCGCACCAGCGCCTCGACCGCGCGCCGGTTGACGATGCGCTTGTCCACGCGCTTGCAGAAGTCGAACAGGTCGGTGAAGGGACCCGTCCTGCGCGCCTCGATGATGTTCTGCACCGCGGACGCGCCGGTGCCGCGCACCCCGCCCAGGCCGTAGCGCACCGATTTCGCGTCCACCGGGACGAAGCGGTAGTCCGAGACGTTGATGTCCGGCGGCAGCACGCGCACGCCGTTGGCCTCGGCGTCGTCGCGGAACATGCGCACCTTGTCGGTGTCGTCCATCACCGCGGACAAGTTGGCGGCCATGAACGCGGCGGCGTGGTGCCGCTTCATGTAGCCGGTCTGGTAGGCGAGCAGCGCGTAGGCGGCGGCGTGCGACTTGTTGAAGCCGTAACCGGCGAACTTCTCCATCAGGTTGAACAGCTGCGTCGCCTTGCCGCGCGCGAGGCCGTTCTTCTCCGCGCCGGCGACGAAGACGTCGCGCTGCGCGTCCATTTCCTCCTGCTTCTTCTTGCCCATCGCGCGCCGCAGCAGGTCGGCGCCGCCCAGGGTGTAGCCGCCGATCACCTGCGCGATCTGCATCACCTGCTCCTGGTACACCATGATGCCGTAGGTGGGCGCGAGGATCGGCACCAGGCGCGGGTCGAGGTACTCGACGCGCTCCTCGCCGTGCTTGCGGCGGATGAAGTCCGGGATCAGGTCCATCGGGCCCGGCCTGTACAGCGCCACCAGCGCGATGATGTCCTCGAAGCGGTCGGGCCGGGCACGCTTGATCATGTCGCGCATGCCGCGCGATTCCAGCTGGAACACCGCGGTGGTGTTGCCCGCCGCCAGCAGCTGGTAGGTCGGCGCGTCATCCAGCGGCACCGCCTCCAGCGAGAAGTCCTTCTCGCCCAGCATGCGCACGTAGCGCTCGGCCCAGTCGAGCACCGTGAGGGTGGTGAGCCCGAGGAAGTCGAACTTCACCAGGCCGACCGCCTCGACGTCGTCCTTGTCCAGCTGCGAGATGACGTTGGCGGTGCCCTCGGCGGCGTAGAGCGGGCAGAAGTCGGTGAGCTTGCCAGGCGCGATCAGCACGCCGCCGGCGTGCATGCCGACGTTGCGCGTCAGGCCCTCCAGCTTGCCGCCCAGTTCCAGCAGCTCGCGCACCTCGTCCTCGTTCTTCTCGCGCTGGGCGAGCAGCGGCTCCTGCTCGCGGGCATCGGCCAGCGTGACCAGCTTGCCGGGCTGGAACGGGATCAGCTTGGCGATCTGGTCGCAGAAGTTGTAGCCCAGGTCGAGCACGCGCCCGGTGTCGCGCACCACCGCGCGCGCCGCCATGGTGCCGAAGGTGGCGATCTGCGACACCGAGTCCTCGCCGTACTTCTTCCGCACGTAGTCGATGACCTTGTCGCGCCCGTCCTGGCAGAAGTCGATGTCGAAGTCGGGCATGGACACCCGCTCCGGGTTGAGGAAGCGCTCGAACA
>CAZMDA010000063.1:0-21261 GCA_964564865.1 uncultured Bordetella sp.
CAGATCGCCGAGGAGCTGGCGCTGCCGCCGGTGAAGATCCACTGCTCGATCCTCGCCGAGGACGCGATCAAGGCCGCGGTCGCCGACTATCGCTCGAAGCACGGCGCCGCGCAGGAAGACAAGCAGAAGGTCGCCTGACCATGCCGGTGACGCTGACCGAGAAGGCCGCCAGCCACGTCCAGGGCTCGCTCGCCAGGCGCGGCAAGGGCCTCGGCCTGCGCCTGGGCGTGCGCACCTCCGGGTGCTCGGGCATGGCGTACAAGCTGGAGTTCGCCGACGCCATCAACCCGGAGGACCTCCAGTTCGAGAGCCACGGCGTCAAGGTGGTGGTGGATCCGAAGAGCCTGCCGTACCTGGAAGGCACCGAGCTCGACTACACCCGGGAAGGCCTCAACGAGGGCTTCAAGTTCCGCAACCCGAACGTCAAGGACGAGTGCGGGTGCGGCGAGAGCTTCAACACCTAGGATTGCACGGCGCTCGCGCGACCGGCCGACACACGGGATGCGTGTGCGGAGGCGCGTGATGCGTCGATGCAACGGATGACGAACCACTTCGAACTGTTCGGCCTGGCGCCGTCCTTCACGCTTGACGCCGGGGCGCTGGACCGCGCCTTCCGCGAGCTGCAGGCGAAGGTGCACCCGGATCGCTTCGCGCAGGCGGGCGACGCCGAGCGCCGGGCCTCGATGCAGTGGTCCACCCGCGCCAACGAGGCCTACCGCCTGCTGAAGGACCCGGTCGAGCGCGCGCGCTACCTGCTCGAGCTGCACGGCGTGGACACCGGCTTCGACACGGACACCGCGATGCCGGCGGATTTCCTGGCGCGCCAGATCGAGCTGCGCGAGGCGCTGGAGGAGGCGAAGGCGGCGCGGGACGGGTCCGCGCTGGAGGCGATCGGGCGAGACCTCGCCGCCTGGTCCCGGGCGCTGGAGGCGGAGCTCGCGCGGAGCATCGACGGCGCGCACGACTACGCCGGCGCCGCGGGGGCGGTGCGCCAGCTGCAGTTCCTGAAGCGGCTGGGCGCGGAAGTCGACGCCGCGCGGGATTTCGACTAGCGGCAGCCGATGGCCCTGTTCCAGATCGCCGAGCCCGGCCAGTCCGCGGCCCCGCACCAGCACCGCCTGGCGGTGGGAATCGACCTCGGCACCACCAACTCGCTGGTCGCGACCGTGCGCAGCGGCATCCCGGTGGTGCTGGCCGACGAGCAGGGCCGGCCGCTGCTGCCCTCGATCGTGCGCTACCTGGCCGGGGGCGCGGTCGAGGTGGGCTATGCCGCGCAGGCGCGCCAGGCCGAGGACCCGAAGAACTGCATCGCCTCGGTGAAGCGCTTCATGGGGCGCGGGCTGAAGGATGTCGCCTACGTCGAGAACTCGCCCTACGACTTCGTGGACGCCCCCGGCATGGTGCAGCTGCGCACCGCGGCCGGCGTGAAGAGCCCGGTGGAGGTGTCGGCGGAGATCCTGAAGGTGCTGCGCCGGCGCGCCGAGCTGTCGCTGGCGGGCGAGCTCGCCGGCGCGGTGATCACCGTGCCGGCCTATTTCGACGACGCGCAGCGCCAGGCCACCAAGGACGCGGCGCGCCTCGCGGGCCTCAACGTGCTGCGGCTGCTGAACGAGCCCACCGCCGCGGCGGTGGCCTACGGCCTGGAGAACGCCGCCGAGGGCGTGTACGCGGTGTTCGACCTGGGCGGCGGCACCTTCGACATTTCCATCCTGCGGCTGTCGAAGGGCGTGTTCGAGGTGCTGGCCACCAACGGCGATGCGGCCCTGGGCGGCGACGATTTCGACCACCGCGTGTTCTGCTGGGCGCTGGAGGAGGCGAAGCTGCCGCCGCTGCCGCCGCGCGACACCCGGATGCTGCAGTTGAAGTCGCGCGAGGCCAAGGAGGCGCTGACGCTGCACGGCGAGGCGCCGCTCACCGCGAGGCTCTCCGGCGGCGGCTTCGTCGACCTGCGCCTGACCACCGAGACCTTCTGCCGCATCACCCAGAACCTGGTGCAGAAGACGCTGGGGCCGACGCGCAAGGCGCTGCGCGACGCGGGCCTGTCGGCCACGGACGTCAAGGGCGTGGTGATGGTGGGCGGCGCCACGCGCATGCCGCAGCTGCAGCGCGCGGTGGCGGAGTTCTTCGGCCGCGAGCCGCTCAACAACCTGGATCCGGACAAGGTGGTGGCGCTGGGCGCGGCGATGCAGGCCAACGTGCTCGCGGGCAACCAGCCCGCCGGCGGCGATTGGCTGCTGCTGGACGTGATCCCGCTGTCGCTGGGAATCGAGACCATGGGCGGGCTGGTGGAGCGCATCGTGCCGCGCAACTCCACCATCCCGACCGCGCGCGCGCAGGAGTTCACCACCTTCAAGGACGGCCAGACCGCGATGAGCATCCACGTCGTGCAGGGCGAGCGCGAGCTGGTGTCGGACTGCCGGTCGCTGGCGCGCTTCGAGCTGCGCGGCATCCCGCCGCTGGCGGCCGGGGCGGCGCGCATCCGCGTCGGCTTCCAGGTGGACGCCGACGGCCTGCTGTCGGTGAGCGCGCGCGAGCAGTCCACCGGCGTGGAGGCGGCCATCAGCGTCAAGCCCTCCTACGGCCTGGGCGACGCCGAGATCGAGCGCATGCTGCGCGATTCCTTCGAGCATGCCCGCGAGGACATGCACGCCCGTGCCTTGCGCGAGCACCGGGTTGAGGGCGAGCGGCTGGCCGACGCGGTTCGCGGCGCCCTTGCCGCGGACGGCGGCCTGCTGTCGCAGGACGAGCGCGGCGAGATCGACCGCCTGCTCGAGGCGCTGGAGCGCGCGCTGCCGGGAGACGACGCGCGCGCCATCAAGCGCGCCTCCGAGGCCCTGAACCGCGCCACCGATTCCTTTGCCGCCCGGCGCATGGACGAGGGCGTCAGGCGCGCCCTCGCCGGGCGCAGCATCGCCAACCTGGACCTCTGATGCCCAAGCTGAAGGTATTGCCGCACGCCACGCTCTGCCCGCAGGGCGCGGAGATCGACGCCACCGAGGGCGAGACGCTGTGCAACATCCTGCTCGCGAACCATGTCGACATCGAGCACGCCTGCGAGAAGTCCTGCGCCTGCACCACCTGCCACGTCGTGGTGCGCGAGGGCTTCGGCTCGCTCGACCCGGCCGAGGAGAAGGAGGAGGACCTGCTCGACAAGGCCTGGGGGCTGGAAGGGACCTCGCGCCTGTCCTGCCAGGCGCGGATGCGCGGCGCGGACCTCGTGATCGAGATCCCGAAGTACACCATCAACTACGAGCGCGAAGGCGGCGGCCGGAAATGAAGTGGACCGACTCGCGGGAGATCGCCATCGCCCTGGCGGAGAAGTTCCCGGACCGGGACCCGGCCCGGGTGAACTTCGTCGACCTGCGCGACTGGGTGCTCGGGCTGGAGGGCTTCGACGACGACCCGAGGCGCTCGGGGGAGAAGATCCTCGAGGCCATCCAGATGATGTGGATCGAGGAAGCGGATTCCGCGGGGAGTTGAGCTATCCTAGCGGCTCAATCAGGGGAGCCCCGCATGAAGATCAGAAACGCCTTGTTCGCCGCCCTGGCCGCGGTCTCGTTCTCGGCCGCGGCGCAGGAACTGTCCATCGGCCTGTCGACGCCGGTGACGACGATGGACCCGCACTTCCACAACCTGACGCCCAACAACTCGATCGCCAAGCACATCTTCGAGACCCTGGTGCACCAGGACGACCAGCAGGCGCTGCGGCCCGGCCTGGCCGAGAGCTGGAAGGCGCTGGACGACTCCACCTGGGAGATCAAGCTGCGCAGGAACGTGCGCTGGCACGACGGCTCGCCGTTCACCGCGGAGGACGTGCTGGCGACGCTGAAGCGCATCCCCAACGTGCCCAACAGCCCGGCGTCGTTCGCCATCTACACGCGACCGATTTCCGACGCCAAGGCTAAGGACGCGCACACCGTCATCCTGACCACGCGCGCGCCGCACCCGCTGCTGCCCAACGACCTCGCCACCATCCACATCATCTCCGCGAAGATGGCGGGGATGGGCACGCCGGACTACAACTCCGGCAAGGCGGTGAACGGCACCGGGCCCTACAGGTTCGGCGAGTACGTGTCCGGCGACCGCGTGGTGCTGGTCGCGAACGACAAGTACTGGGGCCAGAAGCCCGCGTTCCCCAAGGTGCGCTTCCGCATGATCACCAACTCCGCCGCGCGCGTCGCGGCGCTGCTGGCGGGCGACGTGCAAATGATCGAGGCGGTGCCCACCGCGGACATCGCCAAGCTGAAGAAGGACGCGCGCGTCGCGCTCGCCTCCACGGTCTCCAACCGCATCATCTACCTGCACATGGATTCCGGGCGCGAGCGCAATTCGCCCTTCGTCACCGACGCCGCCGGCAAGCCGATGGAGGCCAACCCGCTGCGCGACCCGCGCGTGCGCAAGGCGCTGTCGATGATGATCGACCGCAACGCCATCGCCTCGCGCATCATGGAAGGCGAGGCCAAGCCCGCCGGCCAGTTCCTGCCGGAGACCTTCCACGGCACCAGCAAGCGCCTGCAGCCGGAGAAGTACGACCCCGACGGCGCGAAGAAGCTGCTCGCCGCCGCCGGCTATCCCAACGGCTTCGGCCTGACGCTGCACACGCCCAACAACCGCTACATCAACGACGAGAAGATCGCGCAGGCGGTGGCGCAGTTCCTCACCCGCGGCGGCATCCCGACCAAGGTGGACGCCATGCCCTCGGCGGTGTTCTTCTCGCGCGGCTCGAAGCTGGAGTTCTCCTTCCTGCTCGCGGGCTGGGGCGCCGGCACCGGCGAAAACAGTTCGCCGCTGCGCTCGCTGGTGGCCTCGTTCGACCCCAAGCTGGGCAACGGCGCGGCCAACCGCGGCCGCTTCTCGGACGCCGGCGTCGACGCCATGATCCACACTGCGCTCACCACCATCGACGACACCAAGCGCGGCCTGATGCTGGCCGCCGCCGCCGACAAGGCGATCGGCGAGCTGACCGGCGTCATCCCGCTGCACTACGAGGTGAGCACCTGGGGCGTGAAGAAGGGGCTCGCCTACAAGGCGCGGGTGGACCAGTACACCCTCGCGCACGAAGTAGCCGTAGCGAAGAAGTAGGCCGGGGGCGGAAGTGACGGTCTACGTCCTGCGGCGCCTGGCGCAGACGCTGCTGGTCCTGTTCGTCACCTCCGGGCTGGTGTTCGGCGGCCTGTACCTGGTCGGCGACCCGGTGGAGATCCTGGTCAACCCGCAGGCCGACCAGGAGGAGCGCGCCCGCACCGCGGCGGCGCTGGGCCTGGACCGGCCGGCGCTGGAGCAGTACTGGATCTTCCTCAAGGGCGCGTTCACCGGCGACCTCGGCAAGTCCTTCGTCTTCGGCCGCTCGGCGCTCGAGGTCATCATCGAGCGCATGCCGGCGACGCTGGAACTCGCCTTCCTTGCCATGGCGATGTCGGTCGGCCTGGGCATCCCGCTCGGCCTCTACGCCGGGCTGCGCCCGAACGGCTTCGCCGCGCGCTCCATCATGGCGGGCTCGATCCTGGGCTTTTCCCTGCCCACGTTCTGGGTCGGGCTGCTCCTCATCATGGTGTTCGCGGTGCAGCTGGGCTGGCTGCCCTCCACCGGCCGCGGCCCGACCACCGAGTTCCTCGGCGTGCAGGTGTCCATCCTGACCTGGGAAGGGCTGCGCTACGCGCTGCTGCCGGCGCTGAACCTGGCCCTGTTCAAGCTCTCGCTCATCATCCGGCTGACGCGCGCGCAGGTGCGCGAGCAGTCGCTGCTCGACTACATCCGTTTCGCGCGCGCCAAGGGCCTGAAGCGCGCGCGGGTGATCGGCGTGCACCTGCTGAAGAACATCCTGATCCCGCTCATCACCGTGATCGGCCTGGAACTGGGCTCGGTGATCGCGTTCGCCGTGGTGACCGAGACCATCTTCGCCTGGCCGGGCATGGGCAAGCTGGTGATCGACTCCATCTTCCAGCTCGACCGCCCGGTGGTGGTGGCCTACCTGCTGGTGACGGTGTTCATGTTCATCATCATCAACCTGGTGGTGGACCTGCTGTACTCCGCGCTCGACCCGCGCGTGCGCATCTCGGAGGTGAAGTCGTGAGCGCGGTCCTGCCTGCCATCGAGCCCGCCCCGCAGACCCCGTTCCGGCGTTTCCTGGAGGAGTTCTTCGAATCGAAGCTGGCCACGCTCGGCTTCGCGGTGCTGGCCGGGATCGTGCTGGTGGCGCTGTTCGCTCCCCTGATCGCGCCGCAGAATCCCTACGACCTGGGCAAGCTGGACCTGCTCGATGCACGGCTGGAGCCGGGGGCGAAGAGCATGGCCGGGATGACGTACGTCCTCGGAACCGATGGCCAGGGACGGGACATGCTCTCGGCGATCCTCTACGGCCTGCGCGTTTCCCTCTACGTCGGCGTGGTGAGCGGCATCATCGCGCTCACTCTGGGCGCGCTCACCGGCGTGCTCGCGGCCTACGCCGGTGGCCGCATCGAGCAGTTCGTGATGCGCGTGGTGGACATCCAGCTCGGTTTCCCCGCGATCCTGGTGGCGCTGATCCTGCTGGCGGTGCTGGGCAAGGGCGTGGACAAGATCATCATCGCGCTGGTGTGCGTGCAATGGGCCTACTATGCCCGCACCGCGCGCTCGGCCGCGCTGGTGGAGCGAAGCAAGGAGTACATGGAGGCGGCGCGCGGCCTGGGCCTGTCCGGGACGCGCATCGTGCTGCGCCACCTGCTGCCCAACGCGCTGCCGCCGCTGATCGTGGTGGGGACGGTGCAGGTCGCGCATGCCATCGCGCTGGAGGCGACGCTGTCGTTCCTCGGCCTGGGGCTGCCCACCACCGAGCCGTCGCTGGGCCTGCTGATCGCCAACGGCTACGAGTACCTGATGTCGGGCAAGTACTGGATCAGCTTCTATCCGGGCGTGGCGCTGCTCGCCACCATCCTCGCCATCAACCTGGTGGGCGACCAGCTCCGGGACGTGCTCAACCCGAGGCTGGCGAAATGACCCAGGCATGAGCGCGCTGCTGGAGGTCCGCGACCTGGTCACCGAGTTCGCCGGGCGCGAAGGGCGCCTGCGCGCCGTGGACGGGGTCAGCTTCAGCCTCGGGCGCGGCGAGATCCTCGGCCTGGTCGGGGAATCCGGCTCCGGCAAATCGGTGACCGGCTTCTCGATCATGGGCCTGGTGGACGCCCCCGGGCGCATCGCCGGCGGCAGCGTGAAGTTCGACGGCATGGAGCTGGTCGGCATGGCCGACGGCGAGCTGCGCCGGCTGCGCGGCAAGCGCATCGCCATGATCTTCCAGGACCCGATGATGACGCTCAACCCGGTCCTGTCCATCGAGACGCAGATGCTGGAGACCGTGCTCGCGCACGACGCGGTGCCGCGCGAGGAAGCGCGGCGGCGCGCCATCGAGGCGCTGGGCCTGGTCGGCATCGCCTCCCCCGCGGAACGCCTGGCGCAGTACCCGCACCAGTTCTCCGGCGGCATGCGCCAGCGGGTGGCGATCGCCATCGCGCTGCTGCACCGTCCGGACCTGATCATCGCCGACGAGCCCACCACGGCGCTGGACGTGACCGTGCAGGGCCAGATCCTCTACGAGATGCAGCGCCTGGTGCGCGAGTCGGGCGCGGCGCTGGTGTGGATCACGCACGACCTCGCGGTGGTGGCCGGGCTCGCCGACCGGGTCGCGGTGATGTATGCCGGGCGCATCGTGGAGCAGGGCAGCACGGCCGAGGTGCTGGACGCGCCGCTGCATCCGTACGCGCGCGGCCTGCTGGATTCGGTCCCCGCGGCCAACGTGACCGGCGGGCGCCTGCGGCAGATCCCGGGCATGACGCCGTCGCTCGCGCACCTGCCGGCCGGATGCGCCTTCCGCGACCGCTGCGGCCATGCGGACGAGGCCTGCGGCACGGTGCCGCCGATCACCCTGAGGGGATCGCGCCAGGTGCGCTGCCACCATCCCCTTCTGGAGGCGGCGGCCGTTTCATGAGCCAGCCCATGCTCGAGTTCCGCGACGTGACCAAGCGCTTCGAGAAGCGCCTGGACGCGGTCGAGCGCCTTGCGCGCCGCCTGGGCGCGGGCGTGACCGCGCACACGGTGCACGCGGTGGACCGCGTCTCCTTCGCGGTGAACGAAGGCGAGGTGGTCGGGCTGGTGGGCGAATCCGGCTGCGGCAAGTCCACCCTCGGGCGCCTCGCCTGCGGCCTGCACCAGCCGACCGCGGGCGGCGTGCTCTACAAGGGCGAGCCGGTGGACGGCAAGCCGGTACGCGCGGTGCAGATGATCTTCCAGGACCCGTTCTCCTCGCTCAACCCGCGCATGCGGGTGGAGGAGATCGTGGGCGAGGCGCCGCGCGTGCACGGCCTGGTGCCGGCCGCGGAGGTCCCGGACTACGTCGCGCAGCTCCTGCGCCGGGTGGGGCTCGACCCGTCCTACCGCCGCCGCTACCCGCACCAGTTCTCCGGCGGCCAGCGGGCGCGCATCGGCATCGCGCGCGCCCTCGCGGTCAAGCCCGATTTCCTGGTCTGCGACGAGGCGGTGGCGGCGCTGGACGTGTCCATCCAGGCGCAGGTGCTCAACCTGTTCATGGACCTGCGCGAGAGCCTGGGCCTGACGTACCTCTTCATCAGCCACGACCTGGGCGTGGTGCGCCACCTCTCGAACCGGGTCGTCGTGATGTACCTCGGCCGCGTCGTCGAGAGCGCGCCCACCGCGGAGCTGTTCGCGCAGCCGAACCATCCCTATACCCAGGCCCTGCTGGCGGAAGTGCCGCGGCTGGACCGCAAGAACCGGAGCTTCGCGCCCATCAAGGGCGAGATCCCGTCGCCGCTGGCGCCGCCGCCGGGCTGCCACTTCCATCCCCGCTGCCCGCACGCCATGCCGCGCTGCGCCCAGGAAGCGCCGGTGCTGCGCGAGGTCGCGCCCGGGCGCCTGTCAGCCTGCCATCTCGACGCCTGACCCCGTGGACCCGCTCGCCGCCTATTACGCCAAGCGCGCCTCGGAGTACGAACGCATCTATGCCAGGCCGGAGCGCCAGGCGGACCTGTCGGCGCTGCGCAAGCGCATCGGCGACCTGTTCGCCGGCCGCAGGGTGCTGGAGCTCGCCTGCGGCACCGGCTGGTGGACGCCGGTGATCGCGCTGCGCGCGGCGCAGGTCACTGCGCTCGACCTGAACGAGGAAGTCCTGGCGATCGCGCGCGCCAAGGAGCTGCCGGCGGGAAGGGTGGAGTTCGTCCAGGGCAGCGCCTTCGAGATCCCGGATTTCGGCCGCCGCCACGACGCGCTGTTCGCCGGCTTCTGGTGGTCGCATGTGCGGCTGGAGGAACTGGACGCGTTCCTCGCCGCCGCGGCGGCGGCGGTCGCCCCGGGGTCGCTGGTCGCCTTCCTCGACAACCGTTACGTCGAGGGCTCGAGCACGCCGGTCTCGCGCCGCGATGCGCAGGGCAATACCTTCCAGCTGCGCCAGCTGGCCGACGGCAGCCGCCACGAAGTGCTGAAGAACTTCCCCGGGCCCGATGAACTCATCCAGCGCGCCTCGCGCTGCGGCGTGGACACGCACGTGGAACTGCTGGAGCACTACTGGCTGCTCAGCTTCAGGACGTCCGCATGAGCCTGCCCTACGAGATCCGCGGCCCGAAGGCGCCGGCAATCCCGCTGGTGCTGGATTCGCCGCATTCGGGAAGGCGCTTCCCGGACGACTTCGGCGCCGTGGTGAGCGAGGCCGAGTTGCGCGAAGGCGAGGATTGCTTCGTCGACGAGCTCTACGCCGCCGCGCCCGAGATGGGCGCGCCGCTGCTGGCCGCGCTCTGGCCGCGCACCTACCTCGATCCCAACCGCCACGCGGGCGACGTGGACCTCGACCTGATCGACGGCCCCTGGCCCTGGGAGTACGTGCCCAGCGGCAAGGCAAGAGTGGGCAAGGCGCTGCTGTGGCGCACGCTGGAGGACGGCCGGCCGATCTATCCGCGCCGCCTTTCGCCGGAGGCGGTGCGCGCGCGCATCGAGCGCTGCCATGCCCCGTACCATGCCGCGATCCGCGGGCTGCTGGACGCCTCGGTGAGGCAGTTCGGCAAGGTCTGGCACATCAACTGCCACTCCATGCGCGGCACCGCCGGCAAGCAGAGCGAGGACGGGGAGGGCAACGTGCGCGCCGACTTCGTCCTCGGCGACCGCGACGGCACCACCTGCGACCCGGCGTTCACCGAACTGGTGCGCCGAACGCTCGCCGGCATGGGCTATTCGGTCAAGGTCAACGACCCCTACAAGGGCGTGGAGCTGGTGCGCGCCTATTCGGACCCGAAGGCCGGGCGGCACAGCCTGCAGATCGAGATCAGCAAGCGCCTGTACATGGACGAGGCCGCGCTGGCGAAGAACGCCGGCTTTGGCAGGCTGCAGAAGGACCTGACCACGCTCCTGGAGGAAATCCGCAAGGCCCTATGACCACAGACCACTATCCCGTCGAACTCTCGCCGCCCGACATCGCGCCCTGGCGCCAGGGCAACACCGGCGTCGACTACGTGCACGTGCTGGATTCCGGCAAACCGGGGCCGACCGTCATGGTCCAGGCCCTCACCCATGGCAACGAGATCTGCGGCGCGCTGGCCGTGGACTGGCTGCTGCGGGAGAAGGTGAAGCCGGCGCGCGGCAAGCTGGCGCTCGCCTTCGCCAACGTGGAGGCGTTCGCGCGCTTCGACCGCGACGACCCGGACCGCTCGCGCTACATCGACGAGGACTACAACCGCGTCTGGGCGGACGAGGCGTTGTTCGGCAAGCGCGATTCCATCGAGCTGCGCCGTGCCCGGCAGCTGCAGCCCTTCGTGGATGCCGCGGATTACCTGCTCGACCTGCATTCCATGCACGAGCCCTGCCGGCCGATCATGGTCTGCGGTGTGAACGAGAAAGGCGGCTCAAAGAGCGCCCTGTTCTCGCGCAGGCTGGGCGTGCCCGGCGACCTGCTCATCGACACCGGCCACCCGGCCGGATTGCGCATGATGGAGCGGGGCGGGTTCGGCGACCCGGCGAGTCCCCGCACCGCGGTGCTGATCGAGTGCGGCCAGCATTGGGAGAAGTCCTCCGAGGCGGTGGCGAAGGACACCCTGCTGCGCTTCCTGAAGCTCACCGGGGCGGTGGAGCCCGGCTGGGCCGACGCGCGGATCACCCTGGCGCCGCCGCAGGTGCAGCGGCTGGTGCGGGTGACGGAAGCGGTGGTCGCGAAGTCCATGGGATTCAAGTTCGCCTGGCCGTTCAAGGGCTTGGAAGTGATACCGAAGGCCGGAACGGTGGTCGCGACCGACGGCGACACCGTCTGGAAGACCCCCTACGACAACTGCGTCATGGTGATGCCCTCGGTGAAGCACCTGAAACCGGGAACGACCCTCGTGCGTTTAGGTCGATATGACTGACATGAAGCGGCTCCTTGCCCTCGCGCTCGCCTGCCTGGCGCTTCCGGCCTCGGCCCAGATCTACAAGTGGACCGACGCCCAGGGACGGGTGCACTTCTCGAACCAGGCCCCGCCACAGGGCGTCAAGGCCATCGTCGTCGATCCGAACGCGAAGGAAGTGCCGCCGGCGCCGGCCGCCGAGGGCAAGGACTGCCACACCATCCGCTGCCAGGGCGAGCGGCTGGAGGAGCGGGAGCGCCAGCGCGCGGCGCTGGAGGAAAAGGAGGCGGCGGCGCGCGCCGAGCGCGAGGCGAAGGCGCCCAAGCCCTACAAGGGCCTGTCCTTCTCCAAGTACATCAGCATCCAGCGCGGCATGAGCGAGGGCGAGCTGCTCGGCCTCGCCGGCGAGCCGGACCTGCTCTCGGACCAGGGCGTCGCGCTGGCTGCGCCCGGGGCGGTGCAGGTGGCGCCGGGCGTGCGCCGGCCGGCGCGCGCGGGGCTCTCGCTCAAGACCTGGACCTACATGCCCACCGCCTCCGATCCGTTCACCACCACCATCACGCTGGTGGGCGGGCGGGTGTCGGAGGTCGAGCGCGTGCGCAAGTTCTAGCCGCGCCCCGCGCAGGGCGCGCGTTCTCTGCTACCCTGCGCGCCCGATGATGAAGGAAACCAGGGACAGGCCCACGCGCGCCGTCGTCGCGGCGGTCCAGCTGCCGGCCGTGAGCGACGCCGAGTTCGAGGCCTCGCTGGGCGAGCTGCGGCAGCTGGCGAAGACGCTCGGCTTCGAGGTCGTCGCCACGCTGACCCAGAAGCGCGCCCGCTTCGACCCGGCGGCCTACCTCGGCACCGGCAAGCGCGAGGAGCTGAAGGCGCTCGCCGAGGACGCCGACATGATCCTGGTCGACCACGAGATCTCGCCCTCGCAGGCGCGCAACCTGGAGAAGGAGGCCGGGCGCGAGGTGATGGACCGCACCATGGTGATCCTGGAGATCTTCCACCGCCATGCGCGTTCGCGGGCGGCACGCGCACAGGTGGAGATCGCGCGCCTGGGCTACATGGCGCCGCGCATGCGCGAGGCGGCCAAGCTGGCCGGGCCGCAGGGCCGGCAGCGCAGCGGCGTCGGCGGCCGCGGCGCCGGGGAATCGCACACCGAGCTGGACCGGCGCAAGATCCGCGACCGCATCGCCGAGCTGCAGGAGGAGATCGTCGCCATGGATGCCGAGCGCCGTACGCGGCGGGCGCGGCGCCAGGCGAGCGAGGCGCTGGCGCGGGTGGCGCTGGTGGGCTACACCAACGCCGGCAAGTCGACCCTGATGCGCGCGCTCACCGGCAGCGACATCCTGGTCGCCGACAAGCTGTTCGCCACCCTGGACACCACGGTACGGGCGCTGCACCCGGAGGGCAAGCCGCGGGTGCTGGTGAGCGACACCGTCGGCTTCATCAAGAACCTGCCGCACGACCTGGTGGCCTCGTTCAAGTCCACGCTCGACGAGGCGCTGGAGGCCGCGCTCCTCTTGCACGTGGTGGACGCGAGCGACCCGGGCTACCGGCGCCAGCTCGAGGTGACCGACCAGGTGCTGGACGAGATCGGCGCGCAGGACGTGCCGGGCCTGCTGGTGTTCAACAAGGTCGACCGCGCCGCCGCCGGGACCGAGGCCGCCCTGCGCGCGCTGCATCCAGGCTGCATCGTGATGAGCGCGCGCCGCGAGGACGACGTGGCCAGGCTGCGCGCGGCGATCCTCGATTTCTTCCGCAAGGAC
This sequence comes from uncultured Bordetella sp., assembly GCA_964564865.1. GTDB lineage: Bacteria > Pseudomonadota > Gammaproteobacteria > Burkholderiales > SG8-39 > RBG-16-66-20. The sequence goes on from CAZMDA010000063.1 coordinate 13,112, forward strand.
CTGGTCGAGGCGGAGCTGTTCCTGCCGTGGAGCGCGCAGCAGCTGCGCGGGGAGATCTTCGGCAGCTGCGAGGTGCTGGAGGAGCGCTCCGGGAACGAGGGCGCGACCTTCCGCGTGCGCGGCGAGGCCGGGGCGCTGGAGCGCCTGAAGCGCGCGATCGGCTTGCCTACTGCTTCCTGAACTTGCCCCAGAGCTGGTCCAGCCGCGCGTAGCGCCCGCAGCCCGAGACGTAGAACTGGTAGCGCGCCGGGTTCTTCTTGTAATAATCCTGGTGGTATTCCTCCGCCGGCCAGAACTGCTGCGCCTTCAGCACCGGCGTCACGATCTTCTCCCTGAAGGGCTTGTCCTTCTCCCACTTCGCCTTCGAGGCCTCGGCGAGCTTGCGCTGCTCCTCGGTGTGCCAGTAGATCCCGGGCCGGTACTGCGAGCCGCTGTCGCAGAACTGGCGCTCCATCATGGTCGGGTCGTGGTTGATCCAGAACTGCTGGAGCAGCTTCTCGTAGCTCACCTTGGCCGGGTCGTAGGTGACCTCGACCACCTCGGTGTGCCCGGTCCGGCCGGTGGAGACCTGCTCGTAGGTCGGGTTCGGCGTGCGGCCGTCCATGTAGCCGGAGACCGCCGCGGTGACGCCGGGCAGCTTCTCGAAGACCTCCTCGACGCACCAGAAGCAGCCGCCGGCGAAGGTGGCCTTGGCGAGCCCGGTCTGGGCCTGGGCGGCCGCGGGCAGCAGGAAGGCAAGGGCAAGGATGAGTCGTTTCATGGTGTTCTCCTGGGCCTGAGTCGCGCGCCGGCCCGTGGCATTACAGGTCCTGCAGGCGCGCCTTCTGTTTGCCGGCGGCGTCGAAATTCGCCGGGTCCAGCCAGCGCTCGAAGCGGCGCTTCAGGCCCGGCCACTCCGCATCGACCATGGCGAACCACGCGGTATCGCGGTTCGCCCCCTTCACCCACATGTGCTGGCGGAACAGGCCTTCGTAGCTGAAGCCGAAGCGCCGCGCCGCGGCCTTGGAGGGCTCGTTCAGGTTGTTGCACTTCCACTCGAAGCGCCGGTAGCCGAGGTCCTCGAAGACGTGGCGCGCGGCGAGGTAGAGCGCCTCCGTGGCAACGCGGCTGCGCGCGATCGCCGGCCCCCAGAGGATGTGGCCGATCTCGATGACGCCGTGTTCCGGCGTGATGCGCATCAGCGCCTGCCGGCCGGCGACCTGGCCGGTGGCCTCGTCGATGACCGCGGAGAACAGGGGATCGTCCTTGACCGCGTTCGCCGCCACCCAGCGATGCATCTCGGCGGCGTCGGCCGGCACCGGGTCGGCGAGGTAGGCGAAGCGCTGCTCCGCGCCGGCGCCCGAGGACGCCAGGTAGAGCTCCGCGGCGTGGATGGTGGACAGCGGCTCGAGGCGCGCATAGCGCCCCTCGAGCGTGACGCGCGGCGGCTTCGGGCGGGGCAGTTGCAAGGCCGGGAAGGCTACTCGACCTTCGCCTTGCCGCGCAGGTCGCGCACCAGCGTGTCGATCTTCTGCTGGGTCAGGCGCTGCTGGATCTGCGGCCGGACCTGCGCCACCGGCGGGAAGTTCACCGGGCGCACGTCGTCGAGCCGGATGATGTGGAAGCCGAAGCGGGTGCGCACCGGCACGCTGGTCATGGTGCCCTTCTCCAGCTTCACCATGGCGTCGGAGAAGGCCTTGTCGAAGGTGCCCGGCACGTTCCAGTCCAGGTCGCCGCCCCGCGGCCGGGTGCCGTCGTCCTTGGAGTTCTTCTGCGCGACCTCCTCGAACTTCGCGCCCTTGGCGATCTCGGCGATCAGCTTCTTCGCCTCGTCCTCGGTCGGCACCAGGATGTGGCGCGCGCGGTACTCCGTGGTGCCGGTCTGCGCCTTGGCGCGGTCGTACTCCTTCTGGATCTCGGCGTCGCTGACGGGGTTCTTCTGCGCCCAGTCGCGCAGGTAGGCCTGCACGATCACGGTCTGGCGCACGAACTCGAGCTCCTGCTGCAGCTCCGGCTTCTTGGTGAAGCCGCTGCGCGCGGCTTCCTGCTGGATGATCTCGCGGTTGATCAACTCCTCCTTGATCGCCGCGCGCAGCTGCTCGCTGTCGCCGACGCCCTGCTGCAGGCGCTGCTGCGCGATCAGCTCCGCGCGCTGGCGCGGGATCTGCACGCCGTTCACGGTCGCCAGCGGCCCGGTGGCGGGCGCGGCGGGCTTGGCAGCGGCCGGCGCCGGCGCCGGGGCGGGCTTGGCCGGCGCCTGGGCGGCGGCGAACGGGGCCTGGGACAGGGCGGCCGCGAGGAGCGCGCCGAGATACGCCTGCTTCATGGTCTTCCTTTCGAATGAGGGCGACATTATGCGTCAACTTCACCCGGGGACCGCGCGCTGATGGCGAGCGCGTGGATCGGGTGCTGCATCAGGTCGCCGAGCGCCTGGTAGACCATGCGGTGGCGGGCGACGGTGGGCTGGCCGGCGAAGGCGGCCGACTCGATGCGCAGGCGCCAGTGCGTGTTGCCGCCGGGCGCGGCGCCGGCGTGGCCGGCGTGGCGGGCGCTCTCGTCCTCCAGCTCCAGGCGGGTGGGCGACAGGGACTGCAGGCGGCGGACGATTTCCTCGGCGACGCTATGGACGCTCACGGCTTGCCTTCCTCCTTGCCGTCCTCCATGTGGCGCGCGAGGAAGAACGCCTGCGCGATCACGAACAGCAGCATCAGCCCCAGGCCGCCGAACAGCTTGAACTGCACCCAGGCCGCCTCCGAGAAGTTGTACGCCACCGCGAGGTTCACCACGCCCATCACGCCGAAGAACCCCACCCAGCTCCAGTTGAGCCGGGCCCAGACCGCGTCGGGCAGCGACACCTCCTTCGACATCATGCTGCGGATGAGATTCTTGCCGAACGCCGCCGCCGAGACGCCCAGCACCGCGGCGAACAGCCAGTACAGGACCGTCGGCTTCCACATGATGAACATCCGGTCCTGCAGCGCCAGCGTCAGGCCGCCGAACACGACGATGATGGCGAGGCTCGCCCACAGCATCGGCTCGACGCGCCGGCCGCGCAGCTTGAGCCAGGCCACCTGGCCCAGCGTGGCGGCGATCGCGGCCGCGGTGGCGACGTAGATGTCGCTGAACCAGTAGACCGCGAAGAAGCAGACCACCGGGAACATGTCGAACAGGAGCTTCATGGCACTATTATTGCCCAAAGCCGCATCGTCGGTTCACGCCCCGGGAGGCAGGCATGGCGCTGGTGAAGCTGGTCGAGTACGCGGAGGCGCCGCCCGAGGTGCGGGCGGTGTACGACGAGATCATGAAGGCCCGTGGCACCGACTGGATCAACAATTTCTGGAAGGCGCTCGCCAACGACCCGGCCCTGCTGCGCCGGACCTGGGACGAGGTGCGCCAGGTGATGGCGCCGGGCGCGCTGGATCCGCTGGTGAAGGAGATGGTCTACGTCGCGGTGAGCGCCACCAACGGCTGCGAGTACTGCACGCATTCGCATACCGCGGCGGCGCGCGCCAAGGGCATGAGCGAGGCGATGCTGATGGAGCTCATGGCGGTGACGGCGCTGGCCAACGCCACCAACCGCCTCGCCAACGGCCTGCGCATCCCGGTGGACGAGCGCTTCCGCTAGGCGGCGCGGGGGCTCACGCGGCGTTCGATCGGAGGTATCATTTCCACATGATCCTCGGGGGGATGGGCAGCCGCCTCTGGCGGCGGGCGCGATGGATGGGGGCGGTCGCGGCGCTGGCCGCGGCGCCGGCCCTCGCCCAGGACGCGGCGAAGCCGCCCGCGGCCGAGCCGGAGGGCCCGGCGCGCGTCATCCAGGGCATCGGCAACGCCATCCAGGGCGTGTTCCGCGCCATCTTCGGCGGCGGCGAACCGAACGACGCCACCGTGGGCACGCCGCCGGCGCGGCCCGAGCCGCCCCAGCAGCCGCAGTCCGAGCCGACGCCGCAGGCCCAGCCGGAGCGCGCGCCGCGCGCCGCCCGTCCCGAGGGCGACCAGGCGGTGGTGGCCTCGCCGACGGCGCTGGCGCCGGCGCAGACGCTGCATGGCGCCATCGCCAAGGGCGAGAACGCGGCCGCGATCAAGCTGCTCGAGAGCGGCGTCGACATCGAGGCCAAGGACCCGGGCTCGGGCGCCTCGGCGCTGCACTACGCCGTGATGAAGGACAACATCGCCCTGGTCGGCCTGATGCTGCAGCGGGGCGCCGACGTCAACAGCCGCACCCGCAGCGGCACCACGCCGCTGCACACCGCGGTGCTGTACGGGCGGCTGGAGGTCGCGCAGCTGCTGATCGAGAAGGGCGCCGAGATCGACGCCCGGAGCGCGAGCGGCGCCACGCCGCTGTCCATCGCCGAGGCGGCGAACCTGAAGCCGCTGTCGCGCATGCTCCGGCTGCACGGCGCCAAGGACGGCATGAAATGATGCGCCGCGCGGGACTGTTGCTGCTCGCCGTCGCCCTGTGCGGCCCGGCCTGGGCCCAGAAATGGGTCGACGAGAAGGGCCGCGTCTACTACGGCGAAAAGCCACCGGGGGTGAAGGTGAAGCCGGCGGAAATGAAGGGGGGCGGCACCGGCTCCTACTCGACCGAGGACATCACCAAGCGGCTGCAGCAGCGCGCGGATGCGAAGTCGACGGTGGTGAACCGCCAGGGCCGGGAGGGGAAGGCGGTGGAGTACCGGCCCGACATGCCGCGCGGCGGGCCGGCGAACCGCGAAGCCCTGAAGTAGGGCCCGGCTAGCCGCTGGCCGGCTGCTCGATCGCCCGGCCGGCCTCGACCGGCACCAGGAAGCGCTTCCACAACCGGCCTTCGGCGCGGACCTCGACCGGCCAGTGGCAGCGGCCGGCGACCCGGCGCGGCTCGTCCACCAGCAGGATGTAGTGCACCGCCGCGCGCGCCTGCGCCATCCGCCCGGCCCAGGCTTCCGTTTCCGGCAGGTACCGCACCTGCGCCACCAGCCGGCGCATCGGCGCCGCGCCCTCGTCCGCGGGCAGGTCGCAGGCGAGGGCCGCGGCCGGCGCGGCAAGCGCGAGGATCAGTCCGGCAGCGACGCGGCGGCGGCGCGGCACGCTTCGATGCTCCGCAGGTGGGAATCGCGCATCCGCGTCACGAGCGCCTTCGCCTCGGCGTCCGCGATGCGCGGCAGCGCCGCGTTGAACTCGCGCACCGCCCAGCCCAGCCCGCGCATCAGGAACTCGATGCGGGCGCGGCGGCCGGCGACCGCGATCGCCTTGGCGTGGAACTCGCCCGTGGCGTGGCTGTGCGGCACGCCGTCGCGGTCCAGCAGCCTGCCGAGCAGGGCGCAGTTGTGCGCCTCGTCGGCCTGGACCTGCCGCAGCGTGGTCCAGGCCGGGCCGTTGCGCTCGTGCTCGTCCATGAACGCCACCAGCGCCTTCGCCCCCGCGCGCTCGGTCTCGAGCATGCGGTTGAGGAAGGCCGACAGCTCGGCCCTACTGAAGATGGACGTACTCATACTCCACGGGCAGGTTGTTGATGCCGCGCTCCGGCGGCGCCACCCAGCCGGCCATCTTGCCGGGCTCGACCACGCGCTGCATCAGGCTGCGCACGAAGGCGCGGTCGGCCTCCGACGGGATCCAGTCGTGCAGGCGGCGGTCGTACTCCTCGCGCGGCAGCATCCGCCCGCGCGGGTCCACCGGGTACCCGACCCAGGAGCCGATCGAGCGCCGGAAATGCGCCGAGGGCAGCGACAGGGCGAGGGCGCCGTGGCCGGCGCGCTCGATCAGGCGGTTCCAGCGCTTCAGGCCGATCTCGCAGTCCTTCAGGTAGGACTCGCGCATGACCTCGTTGAGCGCGTTGAGCATCGGCACCTCCTGCTCGCCCTCGGGCGTGGCGAGCCTGAGCGTCGCGTTGCGCAGCACGTGGTCCTCGTACTGGCCCTCGTCCGGGCGGCCCTTGAGGCCGTTGGCGAAGTTGGCCGCCGAGTTGGACGAGATCTCGTTGCCGAACAGGTCGAGCGACGAGGAGCACCAGAAGTTGAGGTACTTCTGCAGCAGCGGCAGGTCCACCGCGCCCGCCTTGCGGATCGCGGCCGGGTCGTCGGTGCCCAGCGCCTTCATCACCTCCAGCGTGCGCTTCACCACCCGGCCGATGCCGGTCTCGCCGACGAACATGTGGTGCGCCTCCTCGGTGAGCATGAAGCGGCAGGTGCGCGACAGGGGATCGAAGCCGGACTCGGCCAGGCTCTTCAGCTGGTACTTGCCGTCGCGGTCGGTGAAGTAGGTGAAGCAGTAGAACGACAGCCAGTCCGAGATCGGCTCGTTGAAGGTGGTGAGGATGCGCGGCTTGTCGGCGTCGCCCGAGTGGCGCTGCAGCAGCTCCTCGGCCTCCTCGCGGCCGTCGCGGCCGAAGTAGGCGTGCAGCAGGTAGACCATGGCCCAGAGGTGGCGGCCTTCCTCGACGTTGACCTGGAACAGGTTGCGCAGGTCGTAGAGGGACGGGCAGGTGTGGCCCAGCAGCCGCTGCTGCTCGACCGAGGCCGGCTCGGTGTCGCCCTGGGTGACGATCAGGCGGCGCAGGGTGGAGCGGTACTCCCCCGGCACCTGCTGCCAGGCCGGCTGGCCCATGGCGTCGCCGAAGCCGATCCTGCGGTCGGCGACCGGGTCGGCGAGGAAGATGCCCCAGCGGTACTCCGGCATCTTCACCGCGCCGTACTGCGCCCAGCCGTCGGCGTCCACCGAGACCGCGGTGCGCAGGTAGACGTCCGCCCCCTGGAAATCGGTCGGGCCCATGCCCTTCCACCAGTCGATGAACTTCGGCTGCCAGTGCTCGAGCGCGCGCTGCAGCGTGCGGTCGTTGGCGAGGTTGACGTTGTTGGGAATCTTCTCGCTGTAGTTGATGCCGCTCATGGCTAGACCCGCTCCCAGTTGAACTTCGCCTTCGACCCGGTGCCGTAGACCTTCAGCGCGCCCTGCTCGCCGACCGCGTTGGGCCGGATGAAGATCCAGTTCTGCCACGCCGTGAGGCGGCCGAACACGCGCGTCGCCATGTTCTCGGCGCCGGTGAAGCGCAGGCTCGCCTCCATCCCGGTGAGGGCGTCCGGCGACAGGCTGGCGCGCTCCTCGACGGCGATGCGCACTTCCTCTTCCCAGTCGATGTCGTCCGGCGTGTAGGTCACCAGGCCGAGGGCGCGCGCGTCGTGCGCGTCCAGCGCCTGGCCGATCACCTGGTGCGCGGCCTCCACCGGCGCGGCCTCGCCGCAGAAGCGCGCCTGCAGCCGGGTGGTCCCGCTCACCATGGGATAGGCGCCGAAGTTGGCCTGCGACAAGGTCAGCGTCGGCCCGCTCTCCGCGTCCAGCATGTAGCTCCGGTCGGCCGCGAAAGCGAGCTCCGCGAGCGTTCCCGCGAAGCAGGATTCGCGGTCGAAAACTGCGAACATCGATCTCGAGGAAACGTCCAATCGGGCGAGTGTGCGCCGCAGGTATCCAATGGTTTCGCGAACCAGCCAGTGCGACGCATGCTTCTCCAGCAGCGCATCCACTTTCAGCATCTCTTCCGCCTTGCCGCGCGTCTTCAGCAGCCACAGCCCGACCTCGAGGTGGTTGTGGCGCAGGTCCAGGATGGCGTCGTCCAGCTCGCGCGCCAGCTGCAGCGGATACCAGTCGGCGCTCAGCTCGACCGACCCGGGCGCCTTCGCCGGCGCGTGGACGATGATCTCGGCGGTGCGCGCCGCGGCGTCCACCTTCACCTGCACCAGCTCGCGCTTCAGCGGCGTCAGCGCCACGCCGGGGCCGCCGGGGCGGTCGGACTGGCGCGCCAGTTCCAGCGCGCGCGCCTTCACGAGCTCGGCGAACTGCTGCGGCTTGGCGACGTGGTCCACCAGCTTCCACTCCCTGGCGCGGTCGGCGCGCACGCCCTCGGCCGTGGTGCAGAAGACGTCGGCGAGGTCGCGGCGGACCTTCCGCTTGTCCACCAGCCGCGTCAGGCCGCCGGTGCCGGGCAGCACGCCGAGCAGCGGCACCTCCGGCAGGCTGACGGTGGTGGAACGGTCGTCCACGATCGCGATCTCGTCGCAGGCGAGCGCCAGCTCGTAGCCGCCGCCGGCGGTGGTGCCGTTCAGGGCGGCGAGGAACTTCAGCCCGGAATGGCGCGAGGAATCCTCGATGCCGTTGCGCGTCTCGTTGGTGAACTTGCAGAAGTTCACCTTCCAGGCGTG
>CAZMDA010000064.1:0-15127 GCA_964564865.1 uncultured Bordetella sp.
AGATCACCGTCGAGGCCGCCTGGAGCCTGCCCTCGCAGGTGCGCAAGGCGCACTCGGTGGACGAGCTGCTGCGCGCGAGCGACTTCGTCAGCCTGCACGTGCCGCTGGTGGAGAAGACCCGCCACCTGGTCAACGCGAAGAACCTGAAGCACATCAAGGCGGGCGCGGTGCTGCTCAACTTCTCGCGCGACGGCGTGGTGGACGACGAGGCGGCGCTCAAGGCGCTGGCGGCGAAGCACCTGCGCTGCTACGTCACCGATTTCCCCTCGGCCGCGCTGATCGGGCAGCCGGGCGTGGTGGCGCTGCCGCACCTGGGCGCCTCCACCGCCGAGGCCGAGGACAACTGCGCGGTGATGGTCGCCGACCAGGTGCGCGAGTACATCGCCCACGGCACCATGGAGAACGCGGTCAACTTCCCCAATACGCAGATGCCGCGCGAGTCGCCCTGGCGGCTCGCCATCGCCAACGCGAACGTGCCCAACATGCTGGCCAGCATCTCCAACGCCATGGGCAGCCGCAGGATCAACATCCACAACATGCTCAACAAGTCGAAGGGGGACATGGCCTACACGCTGGTGGACGTGGACAGCCCGGTGCCCGAGGACGCGCTGGAGGACCTGCGGGCCATCCAGGGCGTGCTGGCGGTGCGCTACCTGCCGGCGGACGCGTGAGCCCCAGAGGGAAGAAGGGCGGCAAGGGCGGGGCGGACATCGCCGCGCTGCGCGGCGAGATCGACGCGCTCGACGACCGCCTTCTGGAGACGCTCAACCGGCGCGCGGCGCTGGCGCGGCGCATCGGCGAGCTGAAGGCAGGCGCGCCCGCCTACCGCCCGGAGCGCGAGGCGGCGATCCTGCGCCGGATGGCGGCCGCCAACCGGGGGCCGCTCGCGAACGAGCGCATCGCCGCGGTGTTCCGCGAGGTGATCTCCTCCTGCCGCGCGCTGGAGCAGGCGCTGCGCGTGGCCTACCTCGGGCCGGCCGGCACCTTCAGCGAGATGGCGGCGCTGAAGCAGTTCGGCCATGCGGTCGAGGCCCTGCCGTTCGCCTCGTTCGACGAGGTGTTCCGCGCCGCGGAGACGGGCGGGGCCGACTTCGCCGTGGTGCCGGTGGAGAACTCCACCGAGGGCGCCGTGGGCCGCAGCCTCGACCTGCTGCTGCAGACGCCGCTGCGCATCTGCGGCGAGATCCGCCTGCGGGTGCACCAGAACCTGATGCGCAAGGGCCGCGACATGAAGGGCGTGAAGCGCGTCTACTCGCACGCGCAATCGCTCGGCCAGTGCCAGCGCTGGCTGGCGCAGCACCTGCCGCAGGCCGAGCGGGTGCCGGTGTCGAGCAACGCCGAGGCCGCGCGCCTGGCGGCGAAGGAGCCCTCGGCCTGCGCCATCGGCCCGGAGATCGCCGCCGGGCGCTACGGCCTCAAGCTGCTCGCGGGCAGGATCGAGGACGAGCCCAACAACGTCACCCGCTTCCTCGCGCTGGGCGCGATCGACCCGGGCCCCACCGGCCGCGACGCCACCTCCATCGTGATGTCCGCGCCCAACCGGCCGGGCGCGGTGCACGCGCTGCTCAGCCCGCTCGCCAGGCACGGCGTGAGCATGTCGCGCTTCGAGTCCCGCCCGACGCGCGTCGGGCAGTGGGAGTACTACTTCTACGCCGACCTGATCGGGCATCGCTCCGATGCGCCGGTCGGCGCCGCCCTGGCCGAGCTGGAGAAGCTCGCGCCCTTCCTGAAGGTCCTGGGCTCGTACCCGGTGGCCGACTGAGGTAGACCGCCAAGATGAAAATGGATCCCTGCGAGCTCGCCCCGTCCTACATCCGCTCGATCGCTCCGTACCAGCCGGGCAAGCCGATCTCGGAGCTGGCGCGCGAGATGGGCCTGAAGGAGGAGGGCATCGTCAAGCTCGCCTCCAACGAGAACCCCCGCGGCATCGGCCCGCGCACGCGGGCGGCGATCGACGCCGCGCTCGCCGACGTGGCGCGCTATCCGGATGGCAACGGGCATGACCTGAAGCTCGCGCTGTCGCGGCGCTACGGCGTGGACATGGGCTCGATCGTGCTCGGCAACGGCTCCAACGACGTGCTGGAGCTGGTCTCGCTCGCGTTCCTCAGCCAGGGGCGCTCGGCGGTGTACTCGCAGCACTGCTTCGCGGTGTACCCGCTGGCGACGCAGGCGCGCGGCGCGCGCGGCATCCAGGTGCCGGCGAAGAACTGGGGCCATGACCTCGCCGCCATGGCCGCGGCGGTGGACGCCGAGACCAGCGTGCTGTGGATCGCCAATCCCAACAACCCGACCGGCACCCTGGCGCGCCCGGACGAGCTGGAGGCCTTCCTGCGCAAGGTCCCCGAGCGCGTCATCGTCGTGCTCGACGAGGCCTACAACGAGTACCTGTCGCCCGACCTGAAGGCCGAGTCGGTGAAGTGGCTCCGGCGCCACCCGAACCTGATCGTGTCGCGCACCTTCTCCAAGGCCTACGGCCTCGCCGGCCTGCGCGTGGGCTACGCCTTCGCGCATCCGTCGGTGGCCGACGTGCTCAACCGCGTGCGCCAGCCCTTCAACGTCAACAGCCTGGCGCTCGCCGCCGCGGCGGCGGCGCTGGACGACATGGAGTTCGTGGCGCGCGCCTATGCCGAGAACCTCTCCGGCCTGCGCCAGATCGAGGAGGGCGCGCGCGCCCTCGGCGTCGAGTGGATCCCGTCGCACGGCAACTTCATCACGCTGCGCGTCGGCAAGGCGAACGACGTCTACCGGCGCCTGCTCAAGCGCGGCGTCATCGTGCGGCCGGTGGGCGGCGGCTACCAGCTGCCCGAGCACCTGCGGGTCACGGTCGGCACGCAGGAGGAGAACGAGCGCTTCCTCGTCGCGCTGGCGGCCAGCCTGAAGGACTGATGCGCACGCAACGCGACGCGTCGCCGCGCTTCGACACGGTCGCGATCGTCGGCGTCGGCCTGATCGGCGGCTCGTTCGCGCTGGCCCTCAAGGCGGCCGGGCTGTGCGGGCAGGTGCTCGGCGTCGGCCGCGGCGCCGCCAACCTCGAGGCCGCGCGCCGGCTGGGCGTGATCGATGCCATCGCGGCCGACCCGGCCGCGGCCGCGGCCTGCGACCTCGTGATGGTCGCCACGCCGGTGGCGCAGTTCGAGCGCGTTCTCTCGGCGCTGGCGCCGGGCCTGCGCGCGGGCAGCCTGGTGACCGACGGCGGCAGCACCAAGCGCGACGTGGTCGCCGCCGCGCGCAAGGCGCTGGGGCCGAAGGCCGCGCAGTTCGTCCCCGGCCATCCGATCGCCGGCGCCGAGAAGAGCGGCGCGAAGGCGGCGAAGGCGGACCTGTTCCGCGACCGGCGCGTCATCCTCACGCCGCTGGCGGAGAACGCGCCCGCCGACGTGGCGCGCGTCGAGGCCGCCTGGCAGGCCTGCGGCGCGCGCGTGTTCCGGATGGACCCGGAGACGCACGACGAGGTCCTCGCGGCGGTGAGCCACCTGCCGCACCTGCTGGCCTATGCGCTGGTGAAGGAGTTCGCCGACCGGGGCAACGCGGCGCAGCTGTTCAGCAACTCCGCCGGCGGCCTGCGCGACTTCACGCGCCTCGCCTCCAGCCACCCGGAGATGTGGCGCGACATCTGCGTCGCCAACCGCGACAAGCTGGCGGCCGAGCTGGGCGCCTTCGAGAACCGCTTGCGCGCCATCCGCCCCCTGCTGGAGGCGGGCGACGGCGCGGCGCTGGAAAAGCTGTTCGCCGATGCGCGCGGCGTGCGCGAGAAGTGGCTGCAGGGCGGCTTCGAGTGATGGGCCGCCCGTGAACGCGCTCACGGTGGGGCCGTACCGGCGCGCGGCCGGGACCGTCGTCCTGCCGGGCTCCAAGAGCATCTCCAACCGCGTGCTGCTGCTCGCGGCGCTCGCCGAGGGCAAGACCACGGTGCGCGGGCTGCTCGACGCCGACGACACCCGCGTCATGGTCGAGGCGTTGCAGAAGCTGGGCGTGCTGGTGGACAACCGCGACCCGTCGCGCGTCGTGGTCCCCGGCAAGGCGGGCAGGCTGAGCAGGCGCAAGGACCTGTTCCTCGGCAACGCCGGCACCGCCTTCCGGCCGCTGACCGCGGTGCTCGCGCTCTCGGGCGGCCGGTACCGGCTGATGGGCGTGCCGCGCATGCACGAGCGCCCGATCGGCGACCTGGTGGACGCGCTGCGCGCCCTGGGGGCGAAGATCTCCTACCTCGGCAACGAGGGCTATCCGCCGCTCGCCATCGAGGCGGGCGCCATCGACGCCTCCAGGCCGGTGCGCATCCGCGGCGACATTTCCTCGCAGTACCTGAGCGCGCTGCTGATGGCGCTGCCGCTGGCCGGAGGGGGCGTGATCGAGGTCGAGGGCGAGCTCATCTCCAAGCCCTACGTCGAGATCACCATCAACCTGCTGCGCAAGTTCGGCATCGACGTCGCGCGCGACGGCTGGCGGCGCTTCGAGCTGTCGAGCGCGAGGTACCGCAGCCCGGGCGAGATCCTGGTCGAGGGCGACGCCTCGTCGGCGTCCTATTTCCTCGCCGCGGGCGCCATCGCGGGCGGGCCGGTGCGGGTGCAGGGCGTGGGCCGCGGCAGCATCCAGGGCGACGTGCGCTTCGTCGAGCTGCTGGAGAAGATGGGCGCGAGCGTCGTCCTCGGGGACGACTGGATCGAGGTGAGCGGGAGCGGAAAGCTGCGCGCCTTCGACCTCGACCTCAACCACATCCCCGACGCGGCGATGACCGCGGCGGTCGCGGCGCTGTTCGCCGACGGTCCCTGCGCCATCCGCAACATCGCCAGCTGGCGCGTCAAGGAAACCGACCGCATCGCGGCGATGGCGGCGGAACTGCGCAAGCTGGGCGCAACGGTGGAGGAAGGGGCGGACTACCTGAAGGTGGCGCCCGGCGCGCTCAGGTCCGGCGCCGCGATCGACACCTACGACGACCACCGCATGGCGATGTGCTTCTCGCTCGCGGCGCTGGGCGGGGTGGCGGTGACCATCAACGACCCGGGCTGCGTCGCCAAGACCTTCCCGGACTACTTCGACCGGCTGGCCTCGATCGCGTCATGACGCCGGTGCCGGTCATCGCCATCGACGGGCCCTCGGCCTCCGGCAAGGGCACCGTCGCCAGCCGCGTGGCCGCGGTGCTGGGCTTCCACTACCTCGAGAGCGGCGCCCTCTATCGGCTGGTCGCCTACGCCGGCGGCACGGACCCGGCGCGCGCCGCCTCCGAACTGGACGTGGCCTTCCGGGATGGAAGAATTATCCTTTCCGGCCAAGATGTTACAGAGCCAATCCATGGCGAGGCGGTCGGCAACCGGGCCTCCGAAGTGGCGAAGCTCCCGGCCGTGCGCGCCGCGCTGCTGGAGCGGCAGCGCGCCTTCCGCCGCCCGCCGGGACTGGTGGCCGACGGTCGCGACATGGGGACGGTGGTGTTCCCCGATGCCGTGGTGAAAGTGTTCCTCACCGCGAGCGTCGGGGTGCGCGCCGGGCGCAGGCATAAGCAGTTGATAGACAAAGGAATCCATGCTAATCTCGCGGCCCTTTCCCGTGATTTGGAAGAGCGGGATGCGCGGGACGCCGCCAGAGCGGTGGCACCGCTCAGGCCTGCCGAGGGCGCCGTTTTGCTCGATTCGACGGCGCTCACGATCGACGAGGTCGTCGGCAAGGTGCTGGCGCTCTTCAGGGAAAGGAATGGCGGGGCCGCCTAGCGGCGGCTCCATTCCGCAACCCAACCCGCGGCGCTGATCGCAAGCCCGTGGTTTAGAACGTTTTTCATAAGGTTTTCCAAAACTTCCTCATGGCCGCCGTGTCTCCTGTCGCATCGAAATCCGCCCCGCAAGCCTCCCCCGAGTCCTTCGCCGCCCTCTTCGAGGAAAGCCTGACGCGCAAGGAAATGCGCATCGGCGAGGTCATCACCGCCGAGGTCGTGCGCGTGGACCAGAACTTCGTCGTGGTGAACGCGGGCCTGAAGTCCGAGAGCGTCATCCCGCTGGAGGAGTTCCGCGACGACGCCGGCGCGCTCAGCGTCAACCCGGGTGATTTCGTCAGCGTCTCGATCGAGGCGCTGGAGGACGGCTACGGCGAGACGCGCCTGTCGCGCGAGAAGGCGAAGCGCCTCGCGGCATGGATGGAGCTGGAGAAGGCGCTCGAGACCGGCGAGAAGGTGCAGGGCGTGATCACCGGCAAGGTGAAGGGCGGCCTCACCGTGATGGCCAAGAGCATCCGCGCCTTCCTGCCCGGGTCGCTGGTCGACCTGCGCCCGGTGAAGGACACCACGCCGTACGAAGGCAAGACCATGGAGTTCAAGGTCATCAAGCTCGACCGCAAGCGCAACAACGTGGTGGTGTCGCGCCGCGCCGTGCTGGAGGAGACCGCGGGCGCCGAGCGCGAGCAGCTGCTGTCGACCCTGGCCGAGGGCGCGGTGGTCAAGGGCATCGTCAAGAACATCACCGACTACGGCGCGTTCGTGGACCTGGGCGGCATCGACGGCCTGCTGCACATCACCGACCTCGCCTGGCGCCGCGTCAAGCACCCGACCGAAGTGGTCAACGTCGGCGACGAGGTCACCGCCAAGGTGCTCAAGTTCGACGCCGAGAAGAACCGGGTGTCGCTGGGCCTCAAGCAGCTGGGCGAGGATCCCTGGGTCGGCATCAGCCGGCGCTACCCGCAGGGCACGCGCCTGTTCGGCAAGGTCACCAACCTCACCGACTACGGCGCCTTCGTCGAGGTCGAGGCCGGCATCGAGGGCCTGGTGCATGTCTCCGAGATGGACTGGACCAACAAGAACGTGCACCCGTCCAAGGTGGTGCAGGTGGGCGACGAGGTGGAGGTCATGATCCTCGAGATCGACGAGGACCGCCGCCGGATATCGCTCGGCATGAAGCAGTGCATGCCCAATCCCTGGGAAGACTTCGCGCGCGAGTTCAAGAAGGGCGACCGCGTCAAGGGCCAGATCAAGTCGATCACCGACTTCGGCGTCTTCGTCGGCCTGTCGGGCGGCATCGACGGCCTGGTGCACCTGTCGGACCTGTCCTGGAGCCAGGCGGGCGAGGAGGCGGTCAAGGGCTTCAAGAAGGGCGACGAGGTCGAGACCGTGGTGCTGGCGATCGACGTCGAGCGCGAGCGCATTTCCCTGGGCATCAAGCAGCTCGAGGGCGACCCCTTCACCAACTTCATCGCCGGCCACGAGAAGAACACCATCATCACCGGCACCGTGAAGTCGGTGGACGCCAAGGGCGCGGTGATCCAGATCACGCCGGAGACCGAGGGCTACCTGCGCGCCTCGGAGTTCTCGCGCGACCGCATCGAGGACCTGCGCACCGCGCTCAAGGAAGGCGACAGCGTGACCGCGATGATCATCAACGTCGACCGCAAGAACCGCTCGATCAACCTGTCGGTGAAGGCGAAGGACACCGCGGAGGAGACCGAGGCGATGAAGCAGCTGCGCACCGAGAACGCGGCCAGCGCCGCGGGCAGCACCAACCTCGGCGCCCTGCTGCGCGCGAAGCTCGACAAGAGCGGCACGCAGCAGTAAGGCGAACGGTCTCCAGGCTCGAGGAGGGGGTCCGATGACCAAGTCCGAACTGATCGCGCGGCTGGCGCAGCGCTATCCGCAGCTGGTGGCGAAGGACGCGGAGTACGCGGTGAAGATGATCCTCGACGCGATGACGCACGCGCTGCTCGAGGGCAACCGCATCGAGATCCGCGGCTTCGGCAGCTTCGGCCTGAACTACCGGCCGCCGCGCACCGGCCGCAACCCGAAGTCGGGCGAGAAGGTGCAGGTGCCGGAGAAGTACGTGCCGCACTTCAAGGCCGGCAAGGAGCTGCGCGAGCGGGTCGACAGCATGGACCCGGACGCCACCATGGTCATGCCGCCGCGGCCGCGGCAGGCCGCGACCTGAGCCGGTAGCGGCGGAACGCGCCGGCGTTCCGCCGCGGGGGCACGCCATGCGCATCCTCACCTGGGCGATCAGGCTGGCGCTGTTCATCCTGCTGCTCGCGTTCGCGGCCAAGAACACCGACCCGGTCACGCTGCGCTTCTTCTTCGACAGCGCCTGGCAGGCGCCGCTGGTGACGCTGCTGCTGGCGTTTTTCGCCGCCGGCGCGCTGCTGGGCCTCACGGCCGCGGCGGCGATGCTGCTGCGCCAGCGCCGGGAGCTGCAGCGCCTGCGCCGGGCGGCCGGACCCGGGACGGCGGGCGACGAGGGCCGCGGGCCGGGACGGGGTGATGCGGCGGCGCCGGTGCCGCCCAGCCCCGCCGAGGGCTAGCACGGGGGCGGCCGGCGGTGGAATTCGAACTGTGGTGGCTGAGCGGGATCCCGGTCTTCTTCGCGCTGGGCTGGCTCGCCGCGCGCATCGACATCAAGCACCTGGTGAAGGATTCCCGGGCGCTGCCCAACTCCTACTTCCGCGGCCTCAACTTCCTGCTCAACGAGCAGCCCGACAAGGCCATCGAGGCCTTCATCGAGGTGGTGAAGGTGGACCCGGAGACGGTGGAGCTGCACTTCGCGCTGGGCAGCCTGTTCCGCCGCCGCGGCGAGTACGACCGCGCCATCCGCATGCACCAGCACCTGCTGGAGCGCGCCGACCTCGGGCCCGAGCAGCGCGCCGCCGCCCTGTTCGAGCTGGGCCAGGACTACCTGAAGGCCGGGATCCTCGATCGCGCGGAGGCGGTGTTCCAGCGCCTGGCCGAGGGCGTGAAGGGGGAAACCCGGTCGGGCGATGCACAGGCGACCGAGGCGCGGCGCTTCCTGCTCGAGATCTTCCAGCAGGAGAAGGAATGGGGCAAGGCGGTGGCCATGGCGCGGCGCCTGGAGACCGAGACCGGCGCCTCGCGCGCGAAGGAGATCTCGCATTTCCTGTGCGAGCTGGCCACGACGGACGCCACCCATTCGCGCCCGGATGCGGCGCGGGCGCAGCTGGAGGCGGCGCTGGAGGCCAACCGCAAGTCGGTGCGCGCCAGCGTCCTGCTGGGCGACCTGGCGCGCGCCGATCGCAGTGGTCCGGACGGTGCCGAGGCCGCGATCGAGCACTGGAAGCGCGTCGAGCAGCAGAACCCGGCCTATCTCGCGCTGGTGGCGCAGCGGCTGCTGGAGGCGCACCGGGACGCCGGCAGGCTGGAGGAGGGCCTGAAGCTGCTCGCCGGCTACCTGGAGCGCTACCCGTCGCTCGACCTGCTGGACGCGGTGTTCCGCGCCACGCTGGAGGCGCGCGGCGCGGAGGCGGCCTACGCGCTGGTTCGGGACGAGCTGCGGCGCAACCCGACGCTGCTGGGCCTGGATCGCCTGCTGGAGGCGCAGATCGTGGCCGCCACCAGCCCGGACCGCCGGCGCGACCTGGAGCTGGTGCGCAACCTGGTGCACAGCCACACGCAGCGCCTGGCGCGCTACCGCTGCGAGAGCTGCGGCTTCAAGGCGCGCCAGTTCCACTGGCTGTGCCCCGGCTGCGGTGCCTGGGAAAGCTATCCGCCGCGGCGCACGGAAGAGTTCGACCTGGTGCCATGAAGGGACTTCGATCGTGAACCTCAGCGTCATCGGCACCGGCTACGTCGGCCTGGTCACCGGCGCGTGCCTCGCCGACATGGGCAACCATGTCCTGTGCCTGGACGTGGACGCGGCCAAGATCGCCGCGCTCAACGCCGGCCGCATCCCGATCTACGAGCCCGGCCTGGAGCCGGTGGTGCGGCGCAACCGGGAGGCGGGGCGCCTGCGCTTCTCCACCGACGTCGCGGCCGGCGTCGCGCACGGCGTGCTGCAGCTGATCGCGGTGGGCACGCCGCCGGGCGAGGACGGCTCGGCGGACCTGCAGTACGTGCTGGCGGCGGCGCGCGAGATCGGCCGCCGCATGGACGGCTACCGCGTCATCGTCAACAAGTCCACGGTGCCGGTGGGCACCGCCGACCGGGTGCGCGCGGCGGTGCAGGAGGAGCTGGACCGCCGCGGCGCGTCGTTCGCGTTCAGCGTGGTCTCCAACCCGGAGTTCCTGAAGGAGGGCGCCGCGGTGGAGGACTTCATGCGCCCGGACCGGATCATCGTGGGCTCGGAGGACGCGCGCGCCACCGCACTGCTGCGCGAGCTGTACGCGCCGTTCCAGCGCAACCACGAGCGCCTGATGCTGATGGGCGTGCGCTCGGCGGAGCTGGCCAAGTACGCGGCCAACGCCATGCTGGCGACGCGCATCTCGTTCATGAACGAGCTCGCCAACCTGGCCGAGGTCCTGGGCGCCGATATCGAGGAGGTGAGGAAGGGCATCGGCTCGGACCCGCGCATCGGCACCCATTTCCTCTATGCCGGCGCGGGCTTCGGCGGGTCCTGCTTCCCCAAGGACGTGCAGGCGCTCGCGCGCACCGCAGAGGAGGCCGGCCGGCCGCTGCGCGTGCTGGCGGCGGTGGCGCAGGCGAACGAGGCGCAGAAGCACGTGCTGGGCGACAAGATCCGGGGGCGCTTCGGCGCGGACCTCGGGGGCAGGACCTTCGCGGTCTGGGGCCTGGCCTTCAAGCCCAACACCGACGACATGCGCGAGGCGCCCAGCCTGACCCTGATCGCAGACCTGCTCGCGGCGGGCGCGCAGGTGCGTGCCTACGACCCGGTGGCCAGGCCCGACCTCGCGGGCGCCACGCTCGCGGCCTCGGCGATGGAGGCGCTGCAGGGCTGCGATGCCCTCGCCATCGTCACCGAGTGGGCCGAGTTCCGCTCGCCGGACTTCGCCGCCGTGAAGCGGGCGCTGAAGGCGCCGGCGATCTTCGACGGCCGGAACCTGTACGATCCGGCCATGATGCGCGGGCTCGGATTCGAGTATTTCCCGATCGGACGCAAGCCTTGAAGGCCCCTGACACCAGGAAGGCGCGGGTGCTGGTGGTGGGCGACGTGATGCTCGACCGCTACTGGTTCGGCGAGGTGAGCCGCATCTCGCCCGAGGCGCCGGTGCCGGTGGTGCGCTTCCGCAACCAGGAGGAGCGCCTGGGCGGCGCGGCGAACGTGGCCAACAACTGCGCCGGGCTGGGCGCGCGCACGCAGCTGCTGTCGGTGACCGGCGCGGACGAGGCCGGCGACCGCATCGCGCAGCTGGTGAAGGCGGCGGGCATCAAGGCCAGCCTGCACCGCGACGCGCGGATCCCGACCACGGTGAAGCTGCGCGTGCTGTCCAAGCAGCAGCTGCTGCGGATCGATTTCGAGACCGCGCCCACGCGCGAGGTGCTGGCCTCCAAGCTGGCGGACTTCAAGGCGGCGCTGCCCAGCTGCAACGTCGTCATCCTGTCCGACTACGGCAAGGGCGGCCTCGCGCACATTTCGAAGATGATCGGGCTCGCGCGCGAGGCGGGCAAGCGCGTGCTGGTGGACCCCAAGGGGGACGACTGGTCGCGCTACAAGGGCGCGCAGGTGGTGACCCCGAACCGCAAGGAACTCGCCGACGTGGTGGGCGAATGGAAGTCGGAGGCCGACCTGGAGCGGCGCGTGCGGCGCCTGCGCTCGCAGCTGGGCCTGGAGGCGCTGCTGCTCACCCGCGGCCACGAGGGCATGTCGCTCTACTCGGGCGGCAGGCCGGTGCACGTCGGGACCGAGGCGCGCGAGGTGTTCGACGTCAGCGGCGCGGGCGACACCGTCATCGCCACGCTGGGCACCATGCTGGGCGCCGGCATGCGGCTGGAGCAGGCGATGCGTATCGCCAACCGCGCCGGCGGCATCAAGGTGGCGAAGCTCGGCACCGCGGTGGTCACGCGCCGGGAACTCTTCCCCAGGTGAACAAAGGGAGCGCTTAGCCCATGCTGCACGTGGTCACCGGCGCCGCCGGATTCATCGGATCGCGGCTGGTCGCCGCCCTCAACCAGGCCGGGATCACGGAGATCCTCGCCGTGGACGACCTCCAGGACGGGAGCAAGGTGCGCAACCTCGCCGGCGCCGAGATCGCCGACTACCTGGACAAGCGCGAGTTCCTCGCCCAGCTCGAGTCCGGCCGCCTGGACGGCGCCATCGAGGCGGTCCTGCACCAGGGCGCCTGCTCCGACACCATGGAGGCCGACGGCCGCTTCATGATGGAGAACAACTACGGCTACTCCAAGGCGCTGCTGGACTGGTGCCAGGAGGAGCAGGTGCCGTTCATCTACGCCTCGTCGGCGTCGGTCTACGGCGCCGGGCGCGCGTTCGAGGAGCGGCGGGAGAACGAGCGCCCGCTCAACGCCTACGCCTACTCCAAGTTCCTGTTCGACCAGTACGTGCGCCGGCGGCTGGGCGGGGACGGCGCGGGCGATGCGGCGCAGGTGGCCGGCCTGCGCTACTTCAACGTCTACGGCCCCAACGAGCAGCACAAGGGCCGCATGGCCTCGGTCGCCTTCCACGCCTTCAATCAGTACCGCGCGGAGCAGAAGGTGAAGCTGTTCGTCGGCTCGGACGGCTTCCCGGACGGCGGCCAGCAGCGCGATTTCGTGCACGTGGACGACGCGGTGGCGGTGAACCTGTGGCTGCTGGAGAACCGGGAGGTGTCGGGCATCTTCAACTGCGGCACCGGGCGCGCGCAGGCGTTCAACGACGTCGCCGCGGCGGTGATCAATGCCGTCGAGGACACGGCGGCGAGCGCCGAGGAGCTCGCCGAGCGGGGCTTGATCGAGTACATCCCGTTCCCGCCGCAGCTGGTGGGCAAGTACCAGAGCTACACCCAGGCGGACCTCTCGGCCCTGCGGGAGGCGGGCTGCCCGGTCGAGTTCAAGTCCGTCGAGGAGGGCGTGTCCTCCTACGCCCGGGAGCTCATGGCACCATGAACCGCACGCTCGAGGACTTCATCGGCGGCACGCCGCTCGCGCGCCTGCAGCGCCTGCCGGGCGCGGACAACGCGCGCCGCGGCAACGTCATCCTCGCCAAGCTGGAGGGCGACAACCCGGCGGGCTCGGTCAAGGACCGGCCGGCCATGTCCATGGTCCGGCGCGCGCTGGAGCGCGGCACCATCAAGCCGGGGGACACGCTCATCGAGCCCACCTCCGGCAACACCGGCATCGGCCTCGCGATGGCGGCTTCGATCCGCGGCCTGCGCATGATCCTGATCATGCCCGAGCACCTGTCGGTCGAGCGGCGCCAGACCATGCGCGCCTACGGCGCCGAGATCATCCTGACGCCGCAGAAGGGCGGCATGGAGGGCGCGCGCGACCTGGCCGAGAAGATGGTGCGCGAGGGCAAGGGCATCATGCTCGACCAGTTTGCCAACCCGGACAACCCGCTCGCGCATTACGAGACCACGGGCCCCGAGATCTGGCGCGACACCGAGGGCCGGATCACGCACTTCGTGTCCTCCATGGGGACGACGGGCACCATCATGGGCTGCTCGCGCTTCTTCAAGGAGCAGAACCCGAAGATCCAGGTGGTCGGCTGCCAGCCCGAGGAGGGCTCGCAGATCCCGGGCATCCGGAAATGGCCGGAAGCCTACCTGCCCAGGATCTACGACAAGTCGCGCGTGGACCGGCTGGAGTACGTCAGCCAGGCCGACGCCGAGGACATGGCGCGGCGCCTGGCGCGCGAGGAGGGCATCTTCGGCGGCATCTCCTCCGGCGGCGCGATGGCGGTGGCGCTGCGGATCTCGCGCGAACTGCGGGACGCGGTCATCGTCTCGATCGTCTGCGACCGCGGCGACCGCTACCTGTCCACCGGGGTGTTCCCGGATTGACCCCGGTCCTCGCCTTTGACATCGAGACGGTGCCGGATGTCGCCGGGATCCGGCGCCTGCACGGCCTGCCGCAGGACCTGCCCGACGCCGAGGTGGCCGAGGTGGCGTTCCAGCGGCGCCGGGCCCAGACCGGGAGCGACTTCCTGCCGCCGCAGCTGCAGCGCGTGGTGGTCATTTCCTGCGTGCTGAGGGACGCGGACGGCATCCGGGTGTTCTCGCTGGGCGAGCCCGAGTCCACCGAGCGCGAGGCGATCCAGCGCTTCCAGGACGGCCTGGAGAAGTACGTGCCGCAGCTGGTGTCCTGGAACGGCGGCGGCTTCGACCTGCCGGTGCTCAACTACCGCGGCCTGATCCTGGGTGTCTCCGCGGCCAAGTTCTGGGACCAGGGCGAGGACGACCGCGACTTCAAGTGGAACAACTACGTCTCCCGCTACCACGCGCGGCACACCGACCTGATGGACGTGCTGGCGATGTACCAGCCGCGCAACAATGCGCCGCTGGACGAGGTCGCGCAGCTGGCCGGGCTGCCGGGCAAGATCGGCATCGGCGGGGCGAAGGTCTGGGAGGCCTACCTCGGCGGCAAGGTGGTCGAGATCCGCAGCTACTGCGAGGCCGACACCGCCAACACCTACCTGCTGTGGCTGCGCTTCCAGCTGCTGCGCGGCGCGCTCACCGAGGCCCAGCACGGCAAGGAGTGCAAGCTCCTGCGCGAGGCGCTGGAGAAGCTGAAGGCGCCGCACTGGAAGGAGTTCCTGTCCCTTTGGAAATCCTGAACGTCCTGGCGCTGGACGCCGAGGGCCGTGGCGTCGCGCGCAATGCCCAGGGCAAGGTCGTCTTCGTCGAGGGCGCCCTCGGCGCCGAGCGGGTGGAGGCCCGGAAAGTACGCGACAAGCGCAAGTTCGAGCTGGCGCAGGCTACCCGCATCCTCGAGCCCGCCTTCGGCAGGCGAGAGCCGCGCTGTCCCCACTTCGGCCGCTGCGGCGGCTGCGTCACCCAGCACGCGGACGCCCGCACCCAGATGGCCGCCAAGCAGCGCGGGCTGGAGGACTGCCTCGCGCGCATCGGCAAGGTGAAGCCCGAGAGCCTGCTGCCCGTCGTCTACGGCGAGGAATGGGGCTACCGGCGCCGCGCCCGCTTCTCGGCCCGCTACGTGGAAAGCAAGGGCGGCGCGCTGGTGGGCTTCCGCGAGCGGCGCTCGACCTTCGTCGCCGACATGACGCGCTGCGAGGTGCTGCCGCCGGCGGTCGCCGGGCTGATCGCGCCGTTGCGCGAACTGGTCGCCGGACTGTCCATCCGCGAGCGCCTGCCGCAGATCGAGGTCGCGGCCGGGGAGGGCGCGACGGTGCTGCTGTTCCGCCATCTCGAGCCGCTGAGCGACGCGGACCAGGCGCGGCTGCGGGCGTTCGCGCAACGCCATGGCGTCAACGCCTGGCTGCAGCCGGAAGGGCCGGACAGCGCGAAGCCGTTCTGGCCGGAGGCGCAC
>CAZMDA010000064.1:15227-21156 GCA_964564865.1 uncultured Bordetella sp.
GGGGCGCACGGGGCGCACGGGGCGCACGGGGCGCACGGGGCGCACGGGGCGCACGGGGCGCACGATCCGCTCTACTACGACCTGCCGGAGTTCGGCCTGCGCATGCGGTTCCGCCCCTCGGACTTCACGCAGGTGAACTTCGGCGTCAACCGCGTGCTGGTGTCGCGCGCCATCCGCCTGCTCGACCCGCGGCCGGGCGAGCGCATCGCGGACCTGTTCTGCGGCCTGGGCAACTTCACCCTGCCGATCGCGGTGCGCGGCGCGGAGGTGATCGGCTTCGAGGCCAGCCGGCCGCTCATCGAGCGCGCGCGGCAGAATGCGCTGGAGAACGGCGTCGTCGCCCAGTTCGAGGTCGCGGACCTGTTCCGGCCCGACATCGGCCATTTCGGGCGCTTCGACAAGTTCCTGCTCGACCCGCCGCGCGAGGGCGCGGCCGGCGTGGTCAACGCGCTGCCCGACGCGTGGCCGCGCCGCATCGTCTACGTCTCCTGCGACCCGGCGACGCTGGCGCGCGACGCGGGCACGCTGGTGAACGCGAAGGGCTTCCGGCTGATGGCGGCGGGCGTGGTGAACATGTTCCCGCACACCGCGCACGTGGAGTCCATCGCGCTGTTCGAGCGGGCGGGCGCATGAGCGGCGCGCCGCGGGGGGCGCGCCCGCTGCACTACCTCGCGGCCGCGGCGCTGGTCGTCGCCGTGGCGCTCGCCGCGCACCTGCTGGCGCGCGTGCTGCCCTTCCCGCACGTTTCCGTGATGTTCCTGGCTGCGGTGGCGGCCGCGGCGATCCTGCTCGGCTTCTGGCCCTCCATCTTCGCCGCGGTGCTGAGCGTGGGCGTGAGCAGCTTCTTCTTCTATGCGCCGATCTTCAGCTTCCGGGTCGCCGATCCCCGCAGCGTCGCCGACCTGGTGGTGTTCGTCGTGGTGGCGGCCTGGACCAGCCGGCTGGCGGCCAACCTGCGCGAGCAGAGCCTGCTTGCCCGCCGGCGCCGCGAGGTGGTGGAGAAGCTGCTGGCGTTCAGCGAGCGCGTCGGCGGCGCGGTGACGGAGGCGGAGGTGCAGGCGGCGATCCGCGAGCACGCCCCCGGCGCCGGCGATGCGGAGTACGAGGAGGCCTTCCGCGGCCACGCCGCGCTGGCCCTGGAACGCGCCCGCCTGCGCCGCGAGGTGGCCGAGGCGCGCCTGCGCGAGCAGGGCGAGGCGCTGCGCGAGGCCCTGCTCAACTCGGTGTCGCACGACCTGCGCACGCCGCTGGCGGTGATCCTGGGCTCGGCGACCACGCTGGAGGGCCTCGGGGAGGGCGCGGCGCCGGCGGCGCGCCGCGAGCTGTCGGCCGCGATCCGCGAGGAGGCCGAGCGCCTGTCCAGCTACATCGAGAACGTGCTGGACCTGACGCGCATCCGCGCCGGGCAGCTCTCGCCGCGCCTGGAGCTGGTGGAGCTGTCGGACATCGTCAACGCCGCGCTGCGGCGAAAGCAGCGCGCGCTCGCGGCGCACCGCGTCGAGGTGCGCCTGCCCGCGGACCTGCCGATGCTGCGCCTGGACCTGTTCCTGATGGAGCACGCGCTCGCCAACGCGCTCGACAACGCGGCCAAGTACTCGCCGGAGGGGTCCACGGTGACGGTCGCGGCGGCGCGCGAGGGCGCCGAGGTGCGCCTGTCGGTGACCGATGCCGGCCGCGGCATGGACGCGGCGCTGCTGGCGCATGCCTTCGAGCCGTTCCACCGCGGCGGCCCGGCGGACGGGCGGGCGGTCGCGGGCAGCGGGCTCGGCCTCGCGATCTGCCGCGCTTTCGTCCAGGCCAACGGCGGTCGCGTGGCGCTGGCGAGCGCCGGCGCCGGGCGCGGCTCGGAGCTCGCCATGCACCTGCCGGTGCCGGAGATCGAGGTGGCCGGGGTGGACGATGACTGAGGCGGCGCGCGTCCTGGTGGTGGACGACGAGCCGCAGATCCGCCGCTTCCTGCGGCTCGGCCTGGAGGGCGATGGCTACGAGGTCCTGGAGGCCGCCGATGCGCGCGAGGCCCTGCGGGTGGCGGTGGCGCGGCGGCCGGAGCTGCTGATCCTCGACCTCGGGCTGCCGGACCGCGACGGGCTGGACCTGCTGGCGGACCTGCGCGGCTGGTCGACGGTCCCGGTGCTGGTGCTGTCGGCGCGTGGCCGGGAGCAGGAGAAGGTGCGCGCCTTCGACCTCGGCGCGGACGACTACGTGGTGAAGCCCTTCGGCATGGCGGAGCTGCTGGCGCGCGTGAAGGCGGCCCTGCGCAGGCAGCAGGCCGGCGCCGCCGCCGACCCGGTGTTCCGCGTCGGCGGCCTGGAAGTGGACCTCGGCCGGCGCACGGTGCTCGTGGAAGGGGCTCCGGTGCGACTGTCGCCGAAGCAGTACCGCCTGCTGCAGGTGCTGGTCGCGCATGCCGGCAAGGTCCTGACGCATGGCCAGCTGCTGAGCGAAGTCTGGGGCCCGACGCACCGCGAGGACATCCAGTACCTGCGCGTGTTCATGCGCAAGCTGCGTGCGCGGCTGGAAGCCGACCCGGCGCGGCCGCGCTACCTGCTCACCGAGCTCGGCGTCGGCTACCGCCTCTGCGCCCAGGACCAGCTCGAGCCCCGGCCCTAGCCGGCGCGCCGGTTATGCGCCGTTAATGCGGGCCGCCGCCGATCGGCATGGAACGGCTATGCGGTCGGCCTCGACAATGGGCGCAAAGGAGCGCGTCCATGGCCACCAGTATCCTGCTCATCGCCGCCGGCATCGCCTGCCTGGTGATCGGCGGCTTCCTCATGAGGCTGCAGATTCCGCGCGAAGACCGGCCGCTGCCGGCGTGGATGCAGACCGACTCCGGCTCCACCACGCTCGCCATGGGAACCTTCATCCTGCTGGTGCTCGGCGTCGCGCTGGTCATCAAGGGCCTGTGACTGCGGGCTACGTGGTCGCCGGGGCCGTGCTCGTGGCCGCGGGCATCGCGTTGTTCCGCTCGCTCGTGGCGCGCCCCGGCCGGGCGGAGTCCGGGTGGATCGCGACCGATACCCGGGCATCCCTGGCCACCCTGCTGATCCTGATCCTGCTGCTGTTCGGCGGCGGACTGCTCCTGAAGGGCGTGACCTAGGTCACAGTGACCGATGTCACGTCCGGGCGCCGATCGCGGGCACTCCGGGCCGGGCGCGGACTCACAATCCTTGTCATGTACGGACAAGGAGGCTGCATGAAGCAAATCGTCGCTACCGCCGCGCTGCTGCTCGCCGGCATCGGCCAGGCGCAGGCGCAGGTCAACGTCGGCGTCACCATCTCGGGGGAGATCCGGCCCGGGGTCTACGGCCGCGTGGACATCGGCAGCGCGCCGCCGCCCCCGGTGTTCTATCCGCAGCCGGTGCTCATCGTGCGCCAGCCGCAGCCGGTCGCGGTGGCGCCGGTGTACCTGCATGTGCCGCCGGGGCACGCGAAGAAGTGGAGCAAGCATTGCCACAAGTACAACGCCTGCGCCACGCCGGTGTACTTCGTGAAGTCCGCGGAGTACGAGCCCGGCTACCGCCACCCCGGCAAGGGGCACGGCAAGGGCAAGGGGCGCGACGACTGAGTCCTGCCGCCGGCCAATGAAAAAGGGCGCCTTGCGGCGCCCTTTTTGCCTGCCGGTGCGGGCCGGTCAGTCCTTCTCGCCGCCCAGCGCCAGCAGCAGCTGCAGCAGGTTGGCGAAGATGTTGAACAGGCTCATGTACACGCCCGTGGTGGCCATGACGTAGTTGGTCTCGCCGCCGGTCACGATCCGCGACAGGTCGTGCAGCAGGAACAGCGAGAACAGCAGGATCACCGCGCTGGAGATCGCGAGCGACAGGGCCGGGATCTGCATGAACATGTTCGCGACCATCGCCACCAGCAGCACGATCATGCCCACGAACAGGAACTTGCCCATGAAGCTGAAGTCGCGCTTCGTCGTCACGGCGACCGCGGCCATGCCCATGAACACCGCACCGGTGCCGAAGGCGGCGTAGCCCACCAGCTGCATGCCGTTCTTCATCGCCAGGGCGTAGTTGAGCAAGGGCCCCAGGAACCAGCCCAGCAGGCCGGTCATCAGCAGCAGCAGGCCGATGCCGACCACGCTGTTGCGGTAGTGCGCGATGCCGAACTGCAGGCCGATCACCGCCCCCAGCATGATGAAGAAGCTGAGGATCGGCGAGCCGGAGATGATGGATGCCGTGGCCATGCCGAGGTACGCGCCGGCAACCGTCGGCACCATGGTGAGGGCGAGCAGCAGGTAGGTGTTGCGCAGGACGCGCTGCGCTTCGGGCGCGAGCGCGCCGCCGGCGACCTGGCCGGGCGCGGGTCCAAACACGGGTTCAGTAGAGCGGACGGGTTCCATGGCTGTTGTGTGCCTCCTTGTGGGCAGTAAGACTACCAAATCCCGGCAAAGTTTCTAGCGTAAAAACCCTTGATTCTTAGGGAATTACGCGCCACGGGCGGCACCGCTACAATGCGGCCTCGCGCACCGCTGTTCAAGCGGGAAGGGTGGCAGAGCGGTCGAATGCACCGGTCTTGAAAACCGGAAGGGCCTAACCGCCCTCGTGGGTTCGAATCCCACCCCTTCCGCCATCGGCCAGGATTCTTCGCGCAAGCCACGGTTTTGCTTGGGTTTTCGGCTAGAATCGCGGCCCTCAGCTTCCACACCCCATGGCCCTCATCGTCCAGAAGTTCGGCGGCACCTCGGTGGGCTCGATCGAGCGCATCAAGAATGTCGCCTGGCGCGTCGCCAAGTGGCAGGCCGCCGGCCACCGCGTGGTGGTGGTGCCCTCGGCCATGTCCGGCGAGACCAACCGCCTGCTCGCGCTTGCCGCCGGCCTGCAGGAGCACCCGGACCCCAGGGAACTGGACGTGGTCGCGGCCACCGGCGAGCAGGTCACCGTGGGCCTGCTGGCGATGGCGCTGCTCGCGCTGGGGGTGCGCGCGCGCAGCTACACCGGCTGGCAGGTGAAGGTGCTGACCGATTCCGCCTTCACCCGCGCGCGCATCCTGTCCATCGACGAGATGCGCCTGCGCCAGGACCTGGAGAACGGCTGCGTCGCGGTGGTGGCCGGCTTCCAGGGCGTGGACGCCGAGGGCAACATCACCACGCTCGGCCGCGGCGGCTCGGACACCTCCGCGGTGGCGCTCGCCGCGGCGCTGGGGGCCGACGAGTGCCAGATCTACACCGACGTCGACGGCGTCTACACCACCGACCCGCGCATCGTGCCCGAGGCGCGGCGCCTGGCCACCATCAGCTTCGAGGAGATGCTGGAGATGGCGGGCGCCGGCTCCAAGGTGCTGCAGATCCGCTCGGTCGAGTTCGCCGGCAAGTACAAGGTGCGGCTGCGAGTGCTCTCCAGCCTGACCGACCCCGACATCCCCATCGAAGAGGAGTCCCACTCCGGCACCCTCATCACCTTCGAGGAAGACGAAAACATGGAACAGGCCGTCATCTCCGGCATCGCCTTCGCGCGCGACGAAGCCAAGCTCACCGTCATGGGCGTGCCCGACCGCCCCGGCATCGCCTACGCGATCCTGGGCCCCATCGGCGACGCGAACATCGACGTCGACATGATCATCCAGAACGCCTCCACCGACGGCACCACGGACTTCTCCTTCACCGTGCCGCGCGGCGACTACCAGAAGGCGCTGAACATCCTCGAGGCCGTCAAGACCCACATCGGCGCCCGCGCCCTGGTGGGCGACAACCGGATCTGCAAGGTCTCCATGGTGGTGGACGAGAAGTACCTGGAGCTGGCGGTGCGGGTGCTGCACAAGGCCTTCGACCTGGACACGACACCGGCCTGAGGCCTTCCTCCACCTCTCACCTCACTCTCCCCCGCACCCATATGCACTCCCTCCCTCGTGCGAAGCGCGGGGGAGGGCTGGGGAGGGGGCAGCAGCGCAACCAATGAGGAACTCCCACCCTCGCGCGAAAGCGCGG
>CAZMDA010000065.1:0-21030 GCA_964564865.1 uncultured Bordetella sp.
AGCTCGCCGCGCAGATCCATTCCCAGCCCGGCGGCCAGAAGCCCGAGCACAAGACCGTGGTCGAGCTGAGCTTCCGGCTCGCCGAGGCCTTCATCGCCGGCAACTTCGACTTCAACACCGCGGCGCGCGAGGCGCGCGAGGCGAAGGCCAAGGCGACCGTGGACGTGAGCAAGATCGACTTCGACTTCGGCGCGGTGGGCGCCTCGGCGGCGAAGAAGTAGCTAGGCGGCCCGCAGCCGCTTCACCGGCTCGCGCGCGAACGCGCCCGACTGGTAGTCGTGGATCGCCTGCTCGATCTCCTGGCGGGTGTT
The DNA here is from genome assembly GCA_964564865.1 of uncultured Bordetella sp. Taxonomy (GTDB): domain Bacteria; phylum Pseudomonadota; class Gammaproteobacteria; order Burkholderiales; family SG8-39; genus RBG-16-66-20. The sequence goes on from CAZMDA010000065.1 coordinate 312, forward strand.
CATCACGAACGGGCCGTACTGCACCACCGGCTCGCCGATGGGCTTGCCGGCGAGCAGCAGCACGCGGGCCCCGTCCGGCCCCGCCACCAGCGTCACGCTCTCGCCCGCCGTGAGGATGCCCGCGGCGCGGTGCGGCAGCGCCTTGCGGTCCTCGCCTACCGACGCATCCCCTTCGTAGGCGTACAGGAACGCGTTGTGCGCCGGGGGCAGCGCAACGTCCACCGACGCGCCGGCCGGCAGGTGCAGGTCGTAGAACAGGGGTTCCGTGGAGAGCCCGCCGATCGGCCCCTTCACGCCGAACGCCTCGCCCGCGATCACCTTCGCCTGCACGCCGCCGGCGAGGCTCGCCACCGGGATGTCGCCGGCGGGAATGTCGGCGTAGGCCGCCGGCTTCATCTTCTCCTTCGCCGGCAGGTTGAGCCAGAGCTGGAAGCCGCGCATGCGCCCCTGCGTCTGCTGCGGCATCTCCGAGTGGATGATGCCGCGCGCCGCGGTCATCCACTGCACGTCGCCGGGCCCGAGGTCGCCGGTGTTGCCGCCGGAGTCCTTGTGCTGCATGCGGCCGTCGAGCATGTAGGTCACCGTCTCGAAGCCGCGGTGCGGGTGCGAGGGAAAGCCGGCGAGGTAGTCGTCCGGGTCGTCCGAGTAGAACTCGTCCAGCATCAGGAACGGGTCCAGGCGCTGCAGCTGGGAGGCGCCCAGGCTGCGGCGCAGCTTCACGCCGGCCCCGTCGGAGGTCGGGATCGAGGGGATGACGGTCTTCAGGCTGCGTGCGGTCATGGTCAGGCTCCTTTCGCCGCCAGGCGGGCGTCCAGGCTCCAGGCGCCGGCGCCATGGGCGACCAGCATCAGGAAGCCACCCGCGATCGCGACGTTCTTGAGGAACAGGATCTGCTGCATCGGCTCGGCGAAATTAGCATGGAACAGCGCCGCGGCCGCGAGCGTGAAGCCGGCCAGCGCGAGCGCCGCGAAGCGCGTCCACCAGCCGGCGATGAGGAGCACCGCGCCGCCGATCTCCAGCGCGATCACCAGCGGCAGCAGCGCGCCGGGAACGCCCTGCGAGGCCATGTAGGCCTGGGTGCCGGCATAGCCGGCGCCCAGCTTGCCGATGCCGGCGGCGAGGAAGATGGCGGCGAGCAGGATGCGGCCGGCGAGCGTCGCGCCGTGTTGCAGGTTCGTGTTCATGTGCGTTTCCTTTGTCGTGAATGCGTGATGGTCAGGCGGCGAGCGGCAACTCGCCCGCGAGCCGCAGCAGCGAGGCGCGCGCGCTGGAGAGCCCCTTCGCCCTCGGCGCCTCGCCCATGGCAAGGCCTTCGGCGTAGACGAACTCGACGTCGGTGATGCCGATGAAGGCGAGGAACTGGCGGACGTACGCCGTCTGGCTGTCCGCGGCCGTACCCGCGTACAGCCCGCCGCGCGTGGCGAACACCCAGGCCTTCTTGCCGGTCAGCAGTCCCACCGCGCCCTTGTCGGTGTACTTGAAGGTGACGCCGGCGCGGGCGACATGGTCCACCCAGGCCTTGAACTGGGACGGGACGCCGAAGTTGTACATCGGCAGCGCGATCACGATGGCGTCGGCCGCCTTCAGCTCGGCGATCAGCGCGTCGGACTCGCCCACCACGCGCGCCTGCTCCGGCGTGCGCGCCTCGGGCTTGGCGAGGAAGGCGCCGAAGCGCGCCTCGTCCAGGTGCGGGATCGGGTCCTTCGCCAGCTCGCGCACCACCAGGTTCGCGCCGGGATTGCCGACGCGCAGCTGGGCGACGAACTCGGTCGCGAGCTTCGAGGACTCTCCGTTGCCGTTGTGGATGCTGCTGTTGATCTGGAGGATGTTGTTCATGGCTGGCTCCTTTTCTGGTTGAACGCCGTGGAGCCATTTAACTATTCACCAGATAGATTGAATATCGGATAAATTAGCGCCTATTGATCTAATCTGTAGATATCAATGGCCCAGCCCAGGATCTCCCTCGACCAGTGGACCGTCCTCGTTTCAGTCGTTGAATCAGGTAGTTATGCAAAGGCAGCGGAGCGGGTCCACAAAAGTCAGTCCACGCTCACCTACGCCATCCAGCAGCTGGAGCGCCTGCTGGACATCAAGGTGTTCCGGCGCGAGGGGCGGCGCTCGGTCCTGACCCCGGCTGGGGAGCTGCTTTACCGGCGCGGCAAGACGCTGGTCGAGGAGGCGGCGCGCCTGGAGCGGTCCGCGGGCGAGCTCGCGCGCGGCTGGGAGCCGGAGATCCGGCTGGCGGTGGACGTGGTGTTCCCCACCTGGCTGCTGCTGCGCTGCCTCGAGGCGTTCGCGAAGGAACGCGCGGAGACGCGCATCGAGCTGTACGAAACGGTGCTGGGCGGACACGAGGACGCCCTCGCCCAGCGCTCGGTGGACCTCGCCATCGGCGGCGTGGTGCCCGCCGGCTTCGTCGGCGATGCGCTGATGCCGGTGCGCTTCGTCTGCGCCGCGGCGCCCTCGCATCCGCTGCACCGGCTCGGGCGGGAGCTGTCCCTGGAGGACCTGCGCCCGCATCGCCACCTCATCATCCGCGACTCCAGCGCGCAGCGCGCGCGCGGCAGCAGCTGGCTGAACGAGATCCGCTGGACCGTTTCCAACAAGGCGACCTCGATCCGCGCCGCGGTGATGGGCCTGGGCTTCGCCTGGTACCCGGAGGAGAGCATCCGGGAGGAACTGGATTCGGGCCGCCTCAAGCCGCTGCCGCTGCGCGAGGGGCGCGAACGCTTCGCGACGCTGTACCTGGTCTACGCCGACCGCGAGGCGGCCGGGCCCGGGACGAAGCGGCTGGCGCAGATCCTCGGCGCGGCGGTGAAGGAGGAATGCCGCGCAGCGCAGGCGGCTACGGACCCGGCTGCGTCTACTTGAACAGCTTGTTCCAGCCTTCCTTGATCGCCGAGCCGGCGCGGGAGGCGAGGTTGGTCACGCTGCGCAGCATCGCGTCCCACACGCCCTTCACCACCTCGCCCGCGGTGGCGCCGCCGGACTTCTTGCCCACGTCGCGCAGGTGCAGGTCCGGCATCGGCACCGAGAGCGTGGTGCCCAGTTGCGCCTTGCCGTCGCGCACGCGCAGGTTCTCGATGACGAACTTCTTCGCCGGGCCCTCGGACTTCTTCGCCCCGGCGTGCTTCGCCACCCACGCGTCCACGTTCTTCTGGATCACCGTCATGTTGTCGCTGCCCTGGCCGCGCTCGTAGGTGAGCTCCGGCGCCACCAGCACCAGCTCCCGGATCACCACCACGTCCTTGGTCACCGAGGCGGGGTCGAGCGTGAGCCGCATCTCGGCGAGCCTGAGCGCGTGCGGCGCCTGGAAGCCCTTCGGATTGCCCAGCACCAGGCCGCGGATCGCGCCGCGGCCCTCGGCCACCTCGATCTTCACGCCCTCGACCTTCACCGCCACGCCGGTGATCTCCGGCCCCCAGCGCTCGATGGCCTGCTTCACCAGCCCGTCGAGCGACGCGAACAGCCACCAGGCGCCGCCCGCGGCAAGCAGGAGCACGAGGACGAAGGCGGAGAGGAGCTTGTGTCGGGTCTTCATGGCGGCAGTCTACCGGGCCGGCGACGGGTCCACGGTCCGCCGCCACGGCCGCGCCACCGCCGCCAGGCGCCACGCCACCGCGAGCTGGATCGCCGCCGAGAAGAGCAGCGCCGCCGAGTAGCCGTCCGCATCCCAGCCGCCCGCCGCGGTGCGCGGCCACAGGTCGAGGATCCAGCCGATCACCGCCTGCAGCACGAACGCGCCCACCAGCGTCAGCATGTTGGCCGCGGTGGCGACGCGCCCCATCTGCTCGGCCGGGAACATCTGCCCCACCGCGACGTAGCCCAGCGCCCCCGCCGAGCCGCAGAAGGCGAACAGGATCCACAGGCCGTTCACCGCCAGCGCGCCCGCGGGCTGCAGCGCGAGCGCGAGCTGCAGCACGATCAGGCCGGCGAGGCCCGCCAGCGGCACCAGCGCGCCGGAGTAGCCGCGCTCCTGCGCGCGGCTGGAGAGCAACCCCATGACGAGGCCGCCGAACATCATGGTGAGCGTGTACAGGAACAGGGTCGCGGCGCGCGCCGGGCCGTCGTAGCCCGCCACGTCGCGCAGCCAGGGCCCGATCCAGAGGCCGAGGTAGGTGAAGTTCAGCACCGAGAGCATGGCCATCGCCGGCGCGTAGCGCCAGAACGTGCCCGAGGCGAGGATCTCCCCCATGACGCGCAGCTCCTCGCCGAGGCCCTTCTTCGCGCCCGCGGCCGGCTTCTCCGGCATGGCGAGGAACATCCACGCCGCCGTGGCGAGCGAGATCCCGCCCAGCAGCCAGAAGATGCCGCGCCAGCCGAGGTAGGGCAGCGCGATCTCGGCGGGCGCGGTCGCCGCCACCGCGCCCAGCGTGCCGATGGCGAGGCCCCAGCCGGTCATCGCCGCCACCCGCGTGCTGGGGAACCACTGCGCGTTCGCCTTGATGATCGCCATCAGGCCGGCGGAGACCCCCACGCCCAGCATCACGCGCGCGGCGACGAAGCCGGCCAGGCCGTCGGCGAGCGCGAACACCGCGAACCCGGCCGCGGTGAGCAGCGCCAGCGCCGCCTGCAGCCTGCGCGGGCCGACGGTGTCCAGCGCGATGCCCACCGGCAGCTGCACCGCGCCGTAGGCGACGAACATGCAGGCGGCCATCAGCCCCAGCTCGCTCGCCGAGAGGCCGAACTCGAGGGCCAGCACCGGCCCCACCACCGCCATCACCGCGCGCGAGGCCTGGTTGACGAAGTTGAACGCCGCGAGCGGGAGGGTGATGCGCAGGAACAGGCTGCGGGGGGAGAGCATTCAGGCCGCGGCGCGGGCGGCTTCGCCGGCGAGGTAGTCCTCGTAGCTGCCGCGGAAGTCGACGATCGTCGCCGGCTGGCCCTCGCCCGCGGGCTTGAGTTCGATGATGCGGGTGGCGAGCGAGCTCACGAACTCGCGGTCGTGCGACACGAAGACAAGCGTGCCGGTGTACTTGTCCAGGGCGGTGTTCAGCGACTCGATGGATTCCATGTCCAGGTGGTTGGTGGGCTCATCCAGCAGCATGACGTTGGGCATCTGCAGGATGAGCTTGCCGATCATCATGCGCTGGCCCTCGCCGCCGGAGATCACCTTCAGCTCCTTCTTCTGCTCGTCGCCCGAGAAGAGCAGCTGGCCGAGCGTCGCGCGCACGATCAGGTCGTCCTGCTCCGGCCGGTCCTTGCGCCGCCAGCGCCCCAGCCAGTCGGCGAGGGACTCCGCGGTCTTCAGCTCGTCGGCCGGGTCCTGCGGCCAGTAGCCCACGCGCGCCTTCTCGGCCCACTTCACGGTGCCCGCGTCCGGCTGCAGCCCGCCCTCGGCCGCGCCCGAGGCGAGGCAGCGCAGCAGCGTGGTCTTGCCGATGCCGTTGGGGCCGATGATCGCCACCTTCTCGCCCGCCTCGATGGCGAGGTCCAGCTTGTCGAAGAGGCGCACCCTTTGCGCTTTTTCGTTGCCAAAGCCCTTGCCGAGGCCCTTCGCCTCCACCGCCAGGCGGTGCAGCTTCTCCTTGGCGTCCACCGTGAAGCGGATGAAGGGGTACTGCCGGCTGGAGGGCTTCACCTCCTCGGGCTTCAGCTTTTCGATCATCTTCATGCGAGAAGTGGCCTGGCGCGCCTTCGCCTTGTGGGCGCGGAAGCGGCGCACGAACTCCTCCAGGTCCGAGATCCGGTCCTTGGCCTTGGCGGCGTCCTTCTGCTGCTGCTGCTTGGCCAGCGTGGCCGCTTCCATGTAGTCGTCGTAGTTGCCGGCGTAGACCTTGATGCCGCCGTAGTCCACGTCCGCCATGTGGGTGCAGACGCTGGACAGGAAATGGCGGTCGTGGGAGATGATCACCATGGTGCTCGTCCGCTGGTTGAGCACCTCCTCCAGCCAGCGGATGCTGTTGATGTCCAGGTTGTTGGTGGGCTCGTCCAGCAGCAGGATGTCCGGGTCGCCGAACAGCGCCTGCGCGAGCAGCACCCGCAGCTTCCAGCCCGGCGCCACCGCGCTCATCGGGCCCTGGTGCTGCGCGGTGGGCACGCCCAGCCCCAGCAGCAGCTCGCCCGCCCTCGCCTCCGCGGTGTAGCCGCCGTACTCGGCGTACTTCGCCTCCAGCTCGGCGGCCTTCAGGTATTCCTCCTCGCTCGCCTCCGGCTTGGCGTAGATCGCGTCGCGCTCCTGCATCGCGCGCCACATCTCGGCGTGGCCCTGCATCACCACGTCCAGCACGCGCTCGTTCTCGTAGGCGAACTGGTCCTGGCGCAGGCGCCCCACGCGCTCGTGGGCGTCGATCGCCACCGTGCCGGCGCTGGGCTCCAGCTCCCCGCCCAGGATCTTCATGAAGGTGGACTTGCCGCAGCCGTTGGCGCCGATCAGGCCGTAGCGGTTGCCGCCGCCGAACTTGACGTTGACGTCCGAGAACAGCGGCTTGGCGCCGTACTGCATGGCGATGCTGGAGGCGATGATCACGGGGGAACGCGGAACGGCTCGCGGGGTCGGCGGAAGGGGGCGCATTGTAGCAGCGCCGCTTCCGGCGCCGCCAATTGCTCTAGAATGGCCCGACGGGGAAAACGCGCGACAAGACGCCGCCCCCCGCCTACCAACCAGGGAGAACGTTCATGAGCAAACTGCTATCCATCGCCTTCGCCGCGGCATTCGCGGCCGCCAGCGCCGGCGCCATGGCGCAATCGAAGGATGTCACCACCAAGAGCGGCGGCGGCGTCACCACCAAGGACGGCAAGGCGGTCACCACCAAGGCCGTGAAGGAGGCGCCCAAGGCGGCGCCGGCCGCCCCCGCGCCGGCCAAGGCGCAGGAGCCCGCCAAGCCGAAGGCCCCGCCCACCGAGGTCAAGACCAAGAGCGGCGGCACCGTCGGCACCAAGGACGGCAAGAGCGTCACCACCAAGTAGCCGTTCCCGAAGTGCCGCGGCAGCCCATGCCGCACGACAGCGAGGCGAGCAGTCTGCGCCTCGCTGTCTTGTTTCCAGGCCCATGACCGCCGCCCCCACCCTCCTCGCCCGCCTCGCGCCCCTGGCGTTCATCTTCCTCTGGAGCATGGCCTTCGTCGCCGTGCGCGCGGGCCTGCCCGACGTGTCGCCCCTGTTCTTCCTCGCGGTGCGCTTCGCGCTCGCCACCGCGATCCTGGTCGCGATCGCCGTGCTGTGGCGCCTGAAGTGGACGGGCCTCGCCGGCACCTGGCGTCATTTCGTGGTCGCGGGGGTGCTGATCAACGCGCTCTACCTCTCGGCCGGGTACCTGGCGATGACCGAGATCGCCGGCGCCACGCTGGCGCTGATCGGCGCGCTGCACCCGCTGCTCACCGCGCTGCTCGCGGGGCCGGTGCTGGGCGAGCGCTTCCGGCCGCGGCAGTGGCTGGGCGTCGCCTGCGGCATCGCGGGGGTGGCGCTGGTGGTCGGCATCGACGTCGGCGACCTCGCGCAGCGCACCGGCGTCGCCTGGGGCCTCGCCGCGGTGGCCTGCCTCACCGCCGGCACGCTCTACTACAGCCGCTATTGCCGCGGCCTCGGCCTGGTGCAGGCGAACACGGTGCAGCTGGCCGCCGCCGCGGCCGTCACCGCGGCCTTCGCGCTGGCGTTCGAGGACGTGCGCGCCGACTGGACGCCGACGGCGCTGGTGACGCTGGGGTTCCTGGTGTGCGGCGTGTCGCTGGGCGGCATGGCGCTGCTGCTGTACATGCTGAAGACCGGCACCGCGGGCCGCGTCGCGGCCAACTTCTACCTCACGCCCGGCACCACCGCCGTGCTGGGCTGGCTGATTTTGGGCGAGGCGCTGTCGCCGCTGGCGATCCTGGGTTTCGCGATCGCCTCGGCCGGCGTATGGTTGGTCCATCGCGGAGGATGACCCCCATGCTCGTCGCACAAGTCAGCGCCTTCGGCCGGCCGGAAACGGCAATCGAGCTGGTGGAACAGGCCGATCCGGGCGCGCCCGGCGCGGACGAAGTCACCATCGACGCCGAGTTCGTGCCGATCAATCCCGCCGACGTCCTGAATCTCGAAGGGAAATACGGCGCGGCGCCGCCGCCGCTGCCGATGATCCCGGGCGCGGAAGGCGTCGGGCGCATCATTAAGGCGGGATCGGCCGTGAAGCACGTCAAGCCGGGCGACCGCGTCCTCCTGCCCGGGCCGGGGTGCTGGCGCGAGCGCTTCAAGGTGCCCGGCAAGGTCGTCTTTCCGCTGCCCGAGGGCGTGGATCCGAAACAGCTTGCCATGCTGCGGGTGAATCCGCCTACGGCGTACCTGATGCTGCACCAGGTCGTGCCGCCCAAGCCCGGGCAGTGGGTGATCCAGAACGCCGCCAACTCGGGCGTCGGGCATTGCCTGATACGCCTTGCGCGGCTGGCTGGCGTGAAGACCGTCAACGTCGTGCGCCGGGAGGAGCTGGTGCAGCCGCTGCGCGCGTTCGGCGGCGACGTCGTGCTCACCGACGGTCCCGATCTCGACGCGCGGGTGCGCGCCGCCATCGGCGATGCCGCGCTGCCGCTCGCGATCGATGCGGTGGGCGGCTCCGGGACGCAGCGGCTGGCGCGTTGCGTGAGCGACGGCGGCACCGTGGTCAACTACGGCCTGCTGAGCGGCGAGCCGTGCATGGTGGATGGCCGCGACACCGTGTTCCGCGACGTGCGGCTGCAGGGATTCTGGCTGCGCAAGTGGTTCGTGGACACGCCGCCGATGGAGATCGCGGCGCGGTATCGCGAGCTCGCGGGCATGGTGGCCGACGGCACGCTCGCCGTGGAGGTAGAGGCGGTCTATCCGATCCGGAAGATCAAGGAAGCGGTCGCGCACGCGGCGCGCGGAGGGCGGTCGGGGAAGATCCTGCTTTCGTTCGGGAAGGAATGAGGGCTGCCGGCGGAGCGGCGGCCGGGCCAACTAGAAATTCAGCTGGAACTCCACCCCGTCGGCGAGTACCACCGGTCGCACCGGCGCGCGCCCGCCCTTCCCCTTCACCGGCGCCGCCTGCAGCTCCACCAGCCCGTAGAGCTCGAGCGTGTGCAGCGTGCGCGTCAGGTTGCTCGCCGCGCGGCCGGTGATCTTCTCCAGCTCGGCAATCGACTCCGGGTTGTTGTCGCGGATCGCCTGCAGCAGCGCCTGGTTGTCCTCGGAGAGCACGCTGGCGAGCGACTTCAGCGACGTGAACCAGACCTTCGGGTCGTCGGGCGCGGGCTTGTACTTGCCCCGGGCGATGGCGATCGTCCGGGCCTTGATGTCCCGGAGGGGCATGATTCCGACCCTGATCGACTTGCGTGCCATCGCGTCACTCCGTCAGCAGGATCTGAGTTTATCAGCTACTGATAGGTTCCTGGTGTGCCCCTGTCAGGAACCAACGCGCGAACCGTGCTTCGGATGACCGGCCTCAGGCCCATTCAGGGCGCCAGCCGGCCCAGAATGTTACCGATCGGTAACATTTACCTCTGTGGCGAGGCGCTGCTCCTTGTCACCGCATACACCCTGACCGCCGCGTCCTTGCCGCGCAGCGCCCGGGGACCCAGGTCCTCGAGCCTGTAGGCCTCGGTCCCCTCCATCCTGTCCAGCGCGTCCTGCGACACCAGGTACGGGTGGCCCAGCTCACGGGTCAGGTTCTCTATTCTGGAAGTGGCGTTCATCACGTCGCCGTGGAACACGATCGCGCGCCTCGCGCCGCCCGCTTCGCCGGTCACCACCTCGCCCGCGTGCAGCGCGGCCCTCAGCTTCGGCACCGTGCCGAACTCGCGCTCGAACTCAGGCGCCGCCTCCGCGAGCGCCGCCTCGATCGCGAACAGGCACGCCAGCGGCCTCGCCTCCTTCCTTCCCTCCTCCACCAGCCACGTGATCACCATCTCGTCACCCACGTACTGGTACACCTCGCCGCGGCTGTCGTCGATCGGGTCCGCGGCCGCCTGGAAGATCCGGTTCAGGTACCGGTGCACCGACAGCGCCCCCAGCTTCTCCGCCACCGGCGTCGAGCCCACGATGTCGATGAAGAGGAAGAACCGCTCCTCCTTCCTCGGGCGGTGGTAGCGGCCCAGGATCACCGCCCGCGCGGTGCGCTCGCCCACGATCTGCGCCGTCTGGCGCAGCATCAGCAGGAGCAGCGTGATGTACGCCGCCAGCGCCGCCAGCAGCCCCAGCGGCAGCGCGTCGAACTGCTGCCTGATCGCCCTCGCCTCCTCGCCCTCCAGGAAACCCACCGCCACCGCCGGTCCCAGCTGCGCCTTGATCATCAGCGCCAGGATTCCGGAGTACAGGACGCCCTTCAGCGCCAGCGACGCCAGGAAGGGGCGCTGCGCGAGCCATTGGCCCGGGCGCGTGCGGGGGAGGAAGATCTCCGTTCCGCCGATGAGCGCCATCACCAGGCAGCCGTCCACCAGGCCGCTGATGCCGACCATGAGCGCGCCGAGGAGCGGGGGCTTGAAGGTGGCTGCGCCGGCGAGCGCGCCGAAGAAGCCGCTGAGGATGGCGGCGAGGCGCATGGCGCTGGCGAAGTTTTGCCAGTGGCGGGGGGTGGTTAGGCGCATGGGGAGGCCGGAACTCTAGGTGGCCAGTGTGGCAATTCGACGCAACCGGTCCATCGCGTACCCTTCTGACGTCTTACGGACTTGCGCGCCGAACTCACGCGCCTTGACAGCCTTTGTGTGGAGCGCTTTACCATCAAGGATGGACGCGGAGATCTTCTGGACGCTCGACGAAGACGACGAGGACGCTGAGGTTATCCCAGGCAAGATCACCAGCGTTCGAAAAGTAGATCGTGGACTGCAAGTGTTCTTCTCTGGTCGACACGGCTACACCAGAGATGTCTATGAAGGAGTGTTTACTCTCCAGTTGCGTCAAGGCCATCAAGACGTTCAAGGAATTCAAAGCTTCAAGGAGTTTGGTGGCGAGTGGGAATCGATGACCGTTCTCGTATCGGGGGCGTTTCAGGATACTCGTTGCGAGAACTTTGTTGGAACATGGACAGAGCGCGGAACTCGTCTCACCGTCGAAGTAGTTGGACTTCCATACTTCGGCAAACCTAGTCCATCGAAGAAAAAGTTGGCCGTTGATTCCGATATACCCGCAAAGCGTCGCTTGGCTAAGCGCTCGCCTCGAAAACGCTAGCACCATCCCCCTGATACGCCTCGTAGACGTGTTCGAACAGCACGTCTGTCTTGCTCGCAAACAGCTCCTTTGTGTAGGCCGGTGGTAAGCCCTCGTCGAGCGTGTCCTCGATCGTAAGGCGCACCTTCGCACGGGATTGAATCTTCTGCCGCCATCCCAAGACCAGCAGCGCGTTCAGCCGATCCAACAGCTGCCGCGCAACTTTCTTGACCTCCTCCCGCTCTTCCGTCGACAGCCTCGGCCCGGGCCGCGTCAGGATATCGAAGATGGTCAGTTCTTCCTCACGCAGGTGCTCGCGCACATGGCGCTCCTGCTCCTCTGTAAGCACTCCCGCCAGGGCCATCAGGTCCTTGAAGATCTCCTCGATATTCCGGCTTCCGCTGTTGTAAGCCTCAATCAGCGCCTCGAATTTCTCCAGGTAGTCGGCGCGCGTCCTGTTCAGCCGCACCATGCGCTCGAGCTGCGCCTTGACCGCTGCCTTGAGGCGTTCGAGGTCTGAATTGGCCGGCTTTGTCTTCTCGAACTTCTTCGCCAGCGCTTCGAAGTTGATTTTTGAGAGATCGATTCCCTGGTAGCCCGCTGACTTGTCGCCGATCTTGAACGGCTCGGCGCCGATGGACTGGTCGAGCAGTTCCTGTATGCCCTTCATTACCTGCGAGATGTCCGGCGGCTCCGTGAGATTGCGGATGTAGTCGGCCAGCGCGCGCAGGGTGCCGCAGCGGGTGGCGAATTCGACCGCGACCGGATCGGGCTTGACGGCCGAATACAGGGCGTCCGTCAGCCTGGCATGCGCCATGAAGTCCTTCTTCACGGCATCGGGCGCGAGCAGCCGGTCGGCGCCGTCTTTCACCGCCTGGGCGCGCTCGAACTTCTCCGCCGTCGTTCCTTCGATTGCGGCGAGATCCACGCCGCGCGCCTTGCAGTAGGCGGTCGCGGCGGCGACGGCCTTGCGTAGTTCCTGCACAAGCGCCTTCTTGTCCCTGACCGGCAGCGCGCCGCCCTTGCCCTGGGCGTAGATGGCCAGTGCCCGTTCGAGCGACGCGAACACGTTGGCATAGTCCACGATCGCGCCACTGTGCTTTCCCGGGAATACCCGGTTCGCGCGCGCGATGGTCTGCATCAGGGTGTGGTTGCGCATCGGCTTGTCGAGGTACACCGTCGAGCAGTTCGGAGCGTCGAACCCGGTCAGCCACATGGCGCACAGGAACACGAGGCGCAGCGGGTCGTCCGGGTCCTTGAACTTCTCGTCGAGCTTCTGCTCGTTCATGCGCTTGCGGTGCGGCACGATGTCGAGTCCGAGCCTCTTCATCTGCTCGATCTCGTTCTGGCCCGCCGACACCACCACCGCCATGTCCGGCATCGATACCGGCCCTCCTGGCCAGTGCTTGCGCACCTTGTCGTACATGCGCAGCGCCGTCGCCTTGTCGATGGACACCACCATCGCCTTGCCCTGGAAGCCCCGGCCGGCGAAATGCCGCCCGATGTCCTTCGCCACTGTGTCCAGCCGGTCGTCCCGCGTGATGAGGTGGTACTGGCGCGACAGCTCCTTGTCCAGGCGCGCCTCCTGCTCCGAATCGAGTTCCGCCTTCTCGATCAGGTCGTAGATTTCGTCGTTCAGGTCCGGGTTGACGAGTTGCAGTTCGGGCGTCCGGTTCTCGTAGAAGAGCGGGACGGTCGCGCGGTCCTCGATCGACTGCTGGAAGTCGTAGACCGAGACGTAGTCGCCGAACACGTCGCGCGTCTTCTCCTCGCCCGCGATCAGCGGCGTGCCGGTGAAGGCAAGGAACAGCGCCTTCGGCATCGCCGCGCGCATGTTCATCGCCAGCGTGTCGTACTGGCTGCGGTGCGCCTCGTCCGTGAGCACGATCACGTCCGCCCGGTCGCACAGCACCTCGGGCGTCTGGAACTTGTGGATCAGCGTGAACACGTAGCGGTGGTTCTCGGCCAGCAGCCGGCGCAGCTCCGCGCCGCTCTGCGCGTGGCAGGCGTCGCCCTCCGCCTCCGTCACCGCGCCGCAGGCCTTGAAGGTCTTGGCGATCTGGTCGTCCAGCTCCACGCGGTCTGTCACCACGACGAAGCTCCAGTTGCCCGGCACCTTGCGCAGGATCTTCTGCGCGAAGAACACCATCGAGAAGCTCTTGCCGCTCCCCTGCGTCTGCCAGAACACGCCGCCGCGGCCGTGCCCCGCCTTGCGCGCCTCCAGCGTCGCGGCGATGGCGTTGTTCACCCCGAGGTACTGGTGGTTCTGCGCCATCGCCTTCACCAGGCCGCTCTTGTGCTCAGAGAAGAGCGTGAAGTTCTCCGCGATGTCCAGCAGCCGCGCGGGCGCGCAGGCCCCGCGCAGCATCACCTCCAGCGATACCCGGCGCGGTTCATCCTCACGCTCGATCCGCTTCCACTCGAAAAACCGCTCCCAGTCCGCCGTGATCGTCCCGACCCGGCTGTCCGTGCCGTTCGAGGCGATCAGGAACGCGCTGTACCAGAAGAGCTGCGGAATCCCGTTCTGCGGATGCTTGTAGCTCGTCAGGTTCTCGTCGAACGCCTGCCTCGCCGCCACCCCCGGCTTCTTCAGCTCGATCACCACCCACGGCAGCCCGTTCACGAATCCGATCAGGTCCGGCCGACACGTATAGAGCTGCCCCGTGACCGTCATCTGCGAAACCAGCAGGAAATCGTTCGCGGCGGGATTCTCCCAATCCACCACCCGCACCCGCTCGTCCTTCATGCCGCCGCGCTCGCGATCCGGCACCGATACCTTCACACCATCCTTCAGCAGTCCGCAGATCTCTCGATTCGCCCCGGCGAGCGTCATAGCCGACCGGTCTCGCCTCAGCTCGTCTAGGGCATTGGAGATCGCTTCAGAGGGAAACTTTGGATTCAACTTCTCCAGAGCCGCCCGCAGTCGCGGCGCCAGCACCACTTCGCCAGAAGTGTCGCGTCCGAGCGTTCCACTAGCACCGAACACCTCCTCCATCGCCGACACTGTCTGCCAGCCGAGCTCCGCGAAAAGCGCGATCGCCGGCTGCTCAACCAGGCGATCCTCGCTGTAGGCGGCCGGCGGGCTCACGCTTTACTCAATACGTTGAGTATTGTTGCTCAATGTCCTGCGTACGAACCTACACATCTGCAATGTCAAACAAGCGACGGAACTCGGCCTCGTCATGGCTGCGTTTGCCCTTCCCGCTTCGGACAACACCTTGAATCGACCACTTTGGTTTCTGTGCGCCTTTAACGTTTTGAATATCTGGATTCTTGGCCGCGCCAGCTTGGATCAGGAAATCTTCAATCTCCCCAATCTGCTTGAAATTGGTCTTGCCCTTCTGGTTTGGGTGCACCACAAAAAACATTACGGGCGTGCCCTTTGCATACTCAGAGAAACCGTCGTGATACTTGTGTCGATTGTTCGGATTAAACGCCTCTTGACGAAAGTTTTTGCTGGCCTGCCCGACATATATCGGTGTGAGTCCCTTGTTCTGGATGGCGAACACGTAGCAACCGCATTCGTCGGCCAAGTAAGCGGCGTCTGACCCGTCTTCCCAAAAGCCGTCGAACACAAGAGTTCTACCGCCGGGCCTTTTCTCGTAGTCGAGATTGAACGGTCCATGAACTTTGAATGACGCCATGATCTCCCCCTAGATTCCGATATCCTGCGGCATTGCTTACCGCTCGTCGAAGATGTCTCTTCGCGATTCTCGTTGAGCGTCTCGCTCGTAGTCGTCCGCAAGGCCTCGCACTGCATCAGCTACGCGGTGGAACCCTTTGTCACTTAGCGCTTTAGCTTTCTCTCGATACCCGGCCGCGATCACCTTCTCCTCTTCACCATGGCTGAAACCGTGCACCCCGCGTTTGTTGAATAGGCCTACCGCAAAAGCACGGCGCATCTCTGGCACGTCCCTCGAATCGAGCGCTGCCGCTATCGATTCGTGGATCCACAGGCCATTGGGGTCCTGCGGAGCATTGGCAAGCGCTTGTCCGAGTTGATCCATTGCTATCTTGAAGTGTCCCGATTCCTTGGTGAGCTTTTTCGCTTCATCCAGCCAAACTGCGAATCGTTGCCCATCAAATGCACCATCTGACAGCGTTCCGGGAAGGATTTTCCATCCGTGCAGCAAGGAATACGCGTTGTGCGCGATTCGCTTCTGTTCTTCCGTCACCTCAGGCTTGTCGCCGCTTGTTTCCTTGTCTGACCGAAACACCGCTGCTATTACCTCTCGGAAGAAAGCTGGTGATGAAGCAAGCCTGTGTTCGAGTACCTTCGGCTCGCCGCCGTAAAGTCGATTGAGCAGAGGCAAGAACTGCCACTCGATCCGGAACAGCTCCTCAGATTCCGTAGATTCGTTCTCCTGTAGCCATTTGATCACTTCCACAACATGGTGCTGTTCAACCCCTTTTTGCCGATCCTCGGTCTTGAGCAGCCCCTCCATGACAGCCGTTGCGAGAGCCATCGGAATTCGAACCTTCTTTTGAGAGAGCAAGTACAGACAATCCAGCGCTGTCGCGGGCTGCTCGTGCGCCACTAGCCTTTCCGCCGCCAACATGAGCGCTTCCTTCTCGAGCCCCCATGGGTTCAGGCGTACTCTCTCCCAGTACGTTGCTATCTCAGTTCCCAACGCGTCCTGCACTCGTTGCCAAATCTCAGGTTCAGACGGAAGCAGGAGGACCATGGCCAAGACCTTGTCCTTGGTCCACCCGCGGCCTAGCTGGTTATCTACCCACGCTATCTTCTGGGTCCAGAATCGCCGCCACACAAAGCTGCCGACAAATTGCTCTACATCTTTGTCAGTGCCCTGGAGGAACTGCGGCAAGAGATATTCATCAACTGCCTGGCTTTCGATTGCGCCAAGAGCGTCGCCAACCTTGCGCGGTGACTCAACCTTCCTCGCGAATCGAACTACACCTTCCGGCCCTTCTGCCTCCAAGACCTGCTTCACGGCGTTCTGCCTTCGCTCGTCGAGCCTTTGTCGTTGGACTTCAAATTTATCCGCCTTCTCGTACAGATCGAAGTCCCGCTCTGTAAATAGTCGCCGATTGATCAGATCAGACGATTTTGGTGACAGGCGTTCTGCAACCTCCTCAATCTTGGCTACTCGGTCTGCCGGCATTGCCCATTGAGCATTCGCAAACTTGCGGTGCTTGGAAGCCACATCCTTTAGCGCTTCCCAAAGAGGCAATCGACTGTCCTCCGGAAGTGAAGTCACGGCAGCGGATCCAAGGTGCGCCAAGACTTGCACGTGCGCGGGTTCTGGCAGATCGGCCAAGCGATCTACGAGTTGTTCAAGCTTTGGCAGGTCCGTTGCAGCGACCCGCGTGCATATCTCCGCATAGGCGCGGACTTGGTCCCAGTACTGCCCGCGTGTAATGGTCTGCGTCCACGTACGCGGGATATATGGCCGCCATACCGGTTTCCGATTCCCGGATGTCGCACCATGAGCATTGGGAAGGAGACTAAGCAAGAGTCCCCAGGCGACGTCGGGGCGCTCGCGAAGAAGTGCTTCAATAGCTGCAATGCGTTGCGGCAACTGTGCCAGCGTCTGTGCATGCCAAGGAAGATAGATGTCCGACAAGGAGTTCCTCGGCCGATTCGCCCAATTGCCCCCAGGGTCAATGGCTGCCAAGTCGCCCAAGAGAATCGTGACGCGGCCAAGGTAGTCCGGGTGCCAGGCGAGCGTCTCGAGGCCCCAAAGTAAGCCGGTAATGTAGTTCCATCCCCCGAGTGCGCCCGCTCCTTCCTGCTTGAATACGTCGACGAAGGGGCTCGCAGCAGGATCGACAAGAGCGCTCTCAACCGCGTCAAGAAACGTGTCCGGAGCAGCCTCCGCAAGCAGAGGGATCTCGTTGTTGAGACTCGCCCACGTAACCCAATCTGCCTCATGCAACAGCTTGTGAACAACGATTCTCGCTGTCCCCTCGGCTTTTCCGATCGACGCGGACGACAGAGCATTCCCTCTGGCGCCGAGCAGGGCGAGAGATTCCGCCATGCCTTCACGAAGTGAACGCGAGCAGGTAAGAGCCTTGTCGTGAATTGAAGCAAGATGGCGTTCATCTTTCGGAAGCTCGAACTGCGGGTCTTTTTCACCGAGGACTCGAATCGCCATCTCCTTGAACCGATCCAAGTCGTCGTCGTTAATTCGCGGCCCCAACGCCGACCATGCCTCCCCACGCGAAATGATCTTCCACGCTTCGTTGCGCTGTATTAGGGGAGTGTCTGGGCGCAACGTCTCAGCTCTCGCCGCGTCTATCCACTCCCCGTATGATTTTCCCAGCAAAATCTCCATCGCCTCTCGATCGGCCTTGCTGGTCCCTTTCCATCTTCCCGCTAGAGAGGCCTGAGCCAGGAGCCGGGCGTTGTCCCACGTCGCATAGGGCGGAAGTTCGCCCAATCCGCGTAAGTGCCGTTTCAGGCCGGATAGGCTTTGCGCTCCCGCGCTCGCCAGTTCGCTGGCCCGATCTCTCTGGAAACCGCAGTCAGCGAGGGTGTTCTCCAAAGACGAACGCGAAGGGCTGAGGATAGGTACTAGCTTTTCCGCTCCGTGTGACCACGCGCCAGACACGGAGAGCACGATGCCGTGTCCACCGCCTTTCGCCGCCATATGCAGCTGTTCATGCGCGTCAGCAAGATCGAGTCGCGGACTCGCTACTAGCACATGCCGCGCGCGTAAGTTCCCGAACGTCTGCCACGCGTCGGCCTCTGAAATAAATAGGCACCTGCTGGCAAAAGCACGACGTGCCTCGTCGTCAAGCGAGTGAAGATAAGCAGCAACAAAATCCTCTGCATCGTGTTCGCTCTCGATGGATAGGATCAGTTGTTGCACCTCGCCTCGAAATACGCGCTCGAGCTGCTGGCACGCGACCTCTCTTCCGGCCAGAAAGATCTTGGTTGGCAATGGCGGATCACTTAGCTCGGACAGGTTCTTCCAATGCTCGGCTGGCGTTTGGAAGCCAGTTGTCCCTTTGACCAAGCCGATTCGCTGAAGCAGCCATTTGCCGACTACCGGAAACTCGCGCAGCCAGTCACAAAGCTGAACTCCGTCCAATACTTTTACGTCCTTCCACCCGTCACCTTGTCGTCGCTGAATCCACTTGCTCTGCGACGGCTGATCCCAATCTCTGCTCCGTGGCGTAACAAAAACGAAGGACGCGTTTCCCCGGTCCGCTATCGACGTTGCATCTGTCCGCTTCCGATACTCCTCCGTTGCCTTGTCCTGAGCGTCTTCATTGCGCCCGATTTCCCAGTAGCTAATCCCGCTCGGGACGTATTGGCGAAATCCGGACTCCGTCTGCACAAGTCCATCAAATCCAGGCAAGCAAATTGAATCACCATACGGAATGCGGCAGACCGTGAGATCCGGGACAGAAAGATTGACTAGCAGCGCAACCAACTCAGGGATGACTCCCTCACTATCACGTCGGCCGGCAAAAATCTCCATCTCATTCGGTATTACCAGCTTGGTATGTTCCATCTTGTTTCTCGCAATGAACTACCGGCTAAACAGCATCGTTAATTGCCAGCCGCGCCCGGAGCTGTTGCGCCCCGGAAAGCAATCGGGGTAGCAGCAGATCCCGAGCGGCCCGGAGATTTCCTACCTGACGTTGGAGCGCGTTTATCTGCTCAAACATCGGGTCAATTACGCGTCTAAAGGACTCGACAACTTCACTTCTTGGCTTGACGACTTGCATTCTCCGGAAGGTGTCCACGACGATCGTGGCGAATGTCGCCCCACCAGTATTTGTCCTGAGGAAGTCCACCCGATCAAGCATCATCAAAAATAGAAAACGCTGAGGTATTCCGGGTTTCCCGCGTAACGCATAGCAAGATTGGTTCATAGCCATGGGAACAGAAGGAAGCGCCACCTTCCCGACCGTGCCACGTGCCGTGATGAATACAGTATCGCTCGGATAGAGCTCACTGGCGCTTTTGGAAAGGCCCAACTCGGTAACGTGTTTCGCCGTGTCTAGAACATAGAAATACTCGGGAGCGTCGCGCGGCGTAAAAAATGGAATCTCGCCGTTCCAATATTCGGGAATGTCGGTCTTTGGGGTCCCGCCGCTAAGCACATCAGCTATGTCCGTGAATTGCACCGTCACCCAACGTTGAGGAATCTTGCCAACGCGCGGCACACTCGCGTGCCCGGGAAACCGAAACTCGACAAACCACTCCCGATATAGCGCCCGCGCCATCTCCTCCAAAATGCGGGTGCGGCGCTGGTTGTTTTCGATCAGGTCGTCGTAATTCGAAAGGGTTTCCGCGATTCGACGCTGGACGGATAACGACGGGATTCTGACCGGCACGTCGTAGATTCTCGAGGGCGACGTATGGCGCACTGTCGCCCCCGATGCGCTGCCTTTGATGTGTCCACGAACGGACGGGAGATTCAGCAGGTAGAAAATGAAGCCGGCATCAACTTGGTCCGGTCTACGAACAACGATCTTCCCGAGTCGCTGGTTATGCAGAAACCGATCGTCTTCTGGCACGAATGCAGGACTTCCCAGAATGGGGGCGTTCTGTGTGAGGTCCGTCATAGCCACGAGCAGATCGCCCTTACGTAGGAGGTACTCGGTGGGAAAATCTCCCGCGTAGAACTTCTCCTTCTCACCCTTAAGCTTTAGCCCTCCCTCCTCTTTGAAGTTTCCCGGGGTGAGCAGGATGAGGTCGCCGTGATCAGAAAAGTGTTCACCCTTGAACGCGAAACCATGCTTCACTTCAATTACTTCGCCTAACTTTGTTTCACGCCAAGCGTGCACCGATCAACCCTCAAGAATCGCTGAAACGCTTTTGGCAATGGCTTGCTCACGCTCATGGGCTTGCGCACTAAGCGTCTCGAGCTCCTCGTTAAGCGCCTGTAGCTTTTCCTTGAAATCTTCTTCGCTGGATTCCTCGCCCGCAGCTACGCCAACGTAGCGCCCGGGATTGAGCGACCATCCCTGGGCTTCTATCTCTCTCAGCGTCGCCACCTTGCAGAGGCCCGCGATGTCGGCGTATCTCGGCTTCTTGCCGAAGATTTCGATGAGCTTGGCTTTGGCTTCGTCGCCGCCGAGGGTGAAGTCGGTGTCTTCGCCGCGGTAGAGGCGCACGAGGTTGGCGAGGAAGCCGATCTGGGCGTCGGTCCAGTCTCGGTGGGCGCGGTCGATCTGGCGGTAGATGTGGCGGGCGTCGATGAAGAGGACTTGGTCGGCGCGCGGGGTTTTCTTCTTGCCGCGATCGAGGAACCAGAGGGTGCAGGGAAGCGTGACGGTGTAGAACATGTTCGGGCCGACGGCGACGACGGCGTCTACGGCGCGGGACTGGATGAGTTGCTTGCGAATTTCCAATTCGGAGGCGCGGGCGTCGCTCGCTGAGTTCGCCATGACGAATGCGGCGCGGCCTTTGTCGTTGAGGGAAGAGTAGAAGAGCTGGATCCAGAGGTAGTTGGCGTTGTCGGTGCGCGGCAGGCCGAAGGGGAAGCGCCGGCCGGGGCCGACGGCGTCCTTGAGGCGGTCCTTGTCCACGGCGTTGACGTTGAACGGCGGATTGGCGAGGGCGAAGTCGAAGGCGCCCACAGCCTTGTGCGGATCGTCGTAGTAGCTGTTGACCTCGCCGCCGTGGCGGATGTCGCCCTCCAGACCGTGCACGGCGAGGTTCATGCGGGCG
>CAZMDA010000066.1:0-20635 GCA_964564865.1 uncultured Bordetella sp.
GGCACCCCGCTAGGCGGCGGCCAATGTGCACGATCGTGCACATTGGCCGGCCCCGCCGGCGCTAGCCGCCGCCGGCCTCCTCCCCCAGGTACGCTTCGCGCACCTTCGGGTCCGCGAGCAGCTTCCGCGCTTCGTCGGCCAGTGTCACGGCGCCCGACTCCATGACGTAGCCGCGGCTGGCGATCTCCAGGGCCATGCGCGCGTTCTGCTCCACCAGCAGGATGGTGACGCCCTGCTTCGCGATGTCGCGCACGATGTCGAAGATCTTCGCCACCAGCATCGGCGCCAGGCCCATGGAGGGCTCGTCCAGCAGCAGGAGCTTGGGCCGCGCCATCAGCGCGCGGCCCATGGCGAGCATCTGCTGCTCGCCGCCGGAGAGCGTACCCGCGGTCTGCGCCCGGCGCTCCTTCAGGCGCGGGAACATGTCGTACTGCCGCGCGACGTCGTCGCCGATCGAGGCATCGCTGCGCGCATACGCGCCCATGGCGAGGTTCTCCGCCACGGTGAGCTGCGGGAAGATGCCGCGGCCCTCCGGCACCATCACCAGGCCCTTGCGCGGCAGTTCATGCACCGGCATGCCGGCGGTGTCCGCGCCGGCGTAGGAAACCGATCCGGACCGAGGCACCAGCCCGCAGATCGCCTTCAGCGTGGAGCTCTTGCCGGCGCCATTGGCGCCGATCAGGCACACCAGCTCGCCTTCCTCGACCTGCAGGTCGATGCCCTTCACGGCGCGGATGCCGCCGTAGTGGACTTCCAGCCCCTTCACCTCGAGCAGGCTCATGCCGCGGCCGCGTTCTCCATGCCGGTGCCGAGATAGGCCTCGATGACCTTGGGATCGCGCTGCACCTGCGCCGGCGGGCCCTCGGCGATGCGCTCGCCGTAGTCCAGCACCAGCACGCGGTCGCAGATGCCCATCACCAGGCGCACGTCGTGCTCGATCAGCAGCACCGTGACGCCGTCGGCGCGGATGCGCTCGACCAGCTTCGCCAGCGCGAGCCGCTCGGAGGGATTCATGCCGGCGGCAGGCTCGTCCAGCGCCAGCAGCTTCGGCTCGGTCGCCAACGCGCGCGCGATCTCGAGGCGGCGCTGGTCGCCGTAGGGCAGCCCGCCCGCCGCCTCGTTGGCGCGGGCGCGGATGCCCACGTAGTCGAGCAGCTCCAGCGCGCGGCGCTCGATCGCCGCCTCCTCCCGCAGGGTCGCGGGATCGCGCAGCACCGCGCCCAGCACGCCGGCGCGCGTGCGCACGTGGCGGCCGATCATCACGTTCTCCAGCGCCGACAGGTTGGCGAACAGGCGGATGTTCTGGAAGGTGCGCGCGATACCGGCCGCGGCGACGCGGTGCGGCGCAAGCCCCGCCAGCGGCCGGCCGGCGAAGCTGAAGCTGCCGGCGTCGGGCGCGTAGATGCCGGTGAGCACGTTGAACAGCGTGGTCTTGCCCGCGCCATTGGGGCCGATGAGGCCGTAGATCGCGCCCTGCGCGATGGCGAACGAGACCCCCGAGAGCGCCTGCACGCCGCCGAAGCGCTTGCCGATGCCGTTCGCCTCCAGCAGCGCCGTCACCGCGCGTCCCCCGCCAGCTCCCGCTTGCGCACCGCCGAGGGCAGCAGGCCCGCGGGGCGGTAAAGCATCACCAGCACCAGCGCGAGGCCGAAGATCAGCATCCGGATCACTTCGGGCTCGACCACGATCCTGCCAAACAGCGCGTTCTGCAGCGGCGTCACGGTGTAGCGCAGGATCTCCGGGACGAAGGACAGCAGCACCGCGCCCAGGATCACGCCCCAGATGTTGCCCATGCCGCCCAGCACCACCATGGAGACGATCAGCACCGACTCCACCAGCACGAAGCTCTCGGGCGAGATAAAGCCCTGGATGGCCGCGAACATGCCGCCGGCGACGCCGCCGAACGAGGCGCCCATGGCGAAGGCGAGCAACTTGACCGCGGTGGTGTCGATGCCCATGGCGCGCGCCGCGATCTCATCCTCGCGCACCGCCTCCCAGGCGCGGCCGATGCGCGAGTTCTGCAGCCGGACGTTGATGACGATGATCACCACCGCCACCGCCGCCAGCAGCCAGTAGTACTTCATCGGCCCGGTGATCGCGATCCCGAGCACGGTGTCGGTGGTCGAGAAATCGAAGCCGCCGACGCGGAACGGGTCGATCTGCGCGATGCCCTGCGGCCCGCGCGTGATGTTCACCGGCTGCGCCAGGTTGTTCAGGCAGATCCGCACGATCTCCCCGAACCCCAGCGTGACGATGGCGAGGTAGTCACCCCGCAGCTTGAGCGTCGGCGCGCCCAGCAGCACGCCGAACAGCGCCGCCAGCGCGGCGCCGATGGGCAGGATCACCCAGAACGGCAGGTGCAGCCCGAAATGCGGCGAGGCCAGCAACGCGTACGCGTAAGCGCCCACCGCATAGAACGCGATGTAGCCCAGGTCGAGCAATCCGGCGAAGCCGACCACGATGTTCAGGCCCAGCGCGAGCAGCACGTAGAGCACCGCGAAGTTGGCGATCCGCACCCACGCGGTTCCCGCGTAGGACAGCGCAAACGGCAGCGCGATCAGGACCGCCGCCACCAGCGCGGTCGCGATCCAGATGCGGCGCGGCGTCGCGACCACCGCGTTCACGCGCGGTCCCCCACCCGCTCGCCGAGCAACCCGGAGGGCCGGAACACCAGCACCAGGATCAGCACCACGAAGGCGAACACGTCCTGGTAGTTGGAGCCGAACAGGATGAAGTGGCCGCCGTCGGCGCACTTGTCGGCCGGACCGAGGCCGTAGCGGCACAGGTCCGTGAGCTCGCCGATGTAGCCCGCGCCGAGCGCCTCCACCACGCCGAGCACCAGGCCGCCCACCATGGCGCCGGGCACGTTGCCGATGCCGCCCAGCACCGCGGCGGCGAAGGCCTTGAGTCCCAGGATCGAGCCCATGGTGTACTGCGCGACGCCGTAGTAGGTGCCGACCATCACCCCGGCCACCGCGGCCAGCGCCGCGCCGATGACGAAGGTGGAGGCGATGACGCGGTTGATGTCCACGCCCATCAGCCCGGCCACCTGCGGGTTCTGCGCCGTGGCGCGCATCGCGGTGCCGAGGCGCGTGCGATACACCAGCAGCGCGAGGCCGGCCATCAGCGCGAAGCACAGGCCGAGGATGGTGAGCTGCACGCCGGTCACCGTGGCGCCGAGGATGTGGAACGTCTTCAGCGGAATGATCTGCGGGAAGGCGAGCACGTTGCGGCTCCAGACCAGCATCGCCAGGTGCTGCAGGATGATGGACACGCCGATGGCGGTGATGAGCGGCGCCAGGCGCGGCGCGCGGCGCAGCGGCCGGTAGGCCAGCTTCTCCATGCCGTAGCCCACCAGCATGCAGACCGGGATGGCGCAGGCGGTGCCGACGAGGACCACCGCGAGCGGCGGCAGGCCGCCGGCGGCGAGCAGGTTGATGACCGTGAAGGCGACCATCGCGCCGATCATCACCACCTCGCCGTGCGCGAAGTTGATCAGCTGGATGATGCCGTACACCATGGTGTAGCCGAGCGCGACCACGGCGTACACCGCGCCCAGGGTCAGCCCGTTCACCATCTGCTGGACGAAGATGTCCACGCGGCGAGACTAGCAAAAAAAACGGCACCCGAAGGTGCCGTTTCCGTCGGCCAGGCGCTCTACTTCTTCGCCTCGTCCTTCTTGGCCTCCGCCGGGGCGGCGGCAGGCGCCGCTGCCGGCGCGGGCGCAGCGCCCTTGATGAAGTCCTCGTAGGACACCGTCTGGCCGCCCTTGACGATCGCGATCGGCTCGAGCTTGCCGGCCTTCATGGTGAAGATCGTGATCTCGGCGCCCTTGCGGTCGCCCTTGTCGTCGAACGCGATCTGCCCGGTGGCGCCCTTGTAGTCGATCTTGGCCAGCTCCGGCAGGTACTTCGCCGGGTCGGCCGAGTTCGCCTTCTTCATCGCCTCGATCAGCAGGTTCGCGGCGTCGTAGGTGAACGGCGCGTAGATGATCGGGTCGACGTTGAACTTCTTCTTGTACGCCTCGAGGAACTTCTTGTCCGCCGCCTGCGGCGGCAGGCCCGCCTGCGAGCACAGCAGGCCGTCGGCCGCCGCGCCGGCGAGCTTGGGCATCTCGTCGGTGCAGGCGCCGTCGCCGAAGGAGAACACCGCCTTGATGCCGAGTTCGCGCGCCTGCTTGAGCATCGGACCGCCGGTGGCGTCCATGCCGCCGTAGAACACCGCGTCGGCGTTGCGGCCCTTCACCTTGGTGAGCACGGCCTTCCAGTCGGTGGTCTTGTCCGTGCCCTTCTCGCGCGGCAGCACCTTGATGTTGGCCGCCTTGAGGGACTTCTCCACCTCGTTGGCGAGGCCCTCGCCATAGGCGGTGGCGTCATCGATCACCGCCACCAGCTTGGGCTTCTTCGTCGAGGCGAGGTAGTTCGCCACCGCCGGGCCCTGCTGGTCGTCGCGCGCGACGACGCGGAACTGCACCTTGAACCCCTGCTCGGTGAGCTTCGGGTTGGTGGCCGAACCGGAGATCACCGGCACGCCGGCCTTGTTGTAGATGTCGGAGGCCGGGATCGAGGTGCCGGAGTTCAGGTGGCCGACCACGCCGGCGACCTTCGCGTCCACCAGCTTCTGCGCCACCGTGGTGCCGACCTTCGGGTCGGCCTGGTCGTCCTCGGGCACGAGAACGAACTTCGCGTCCTTGCCGTCGATCTTGATCTTGGCCTCGTTGGCCTCGTCGATCGCCAGGCGGGCGCCGTTCTCGTTGTCCTTGCCCAGGTGCGCGATGCCGCCGGTGAGCGGTCCGACGTGGCCGATCTTGATCTCGATGGACGGCGGCGGCGGGGGCGGCGCGTCCTTCTTCACTTCCGCGGTCTTCTTCGTGTCGGCCGGCTTGTCGCCGCAGCCGATCACGGCAAGCGAGGCGGCAAGGACGGTCAGTCCAAGCTTGAGCTTCATGGTTTCTCCGGATTCGGGGGTTGGGTAAGAAATGGGGTCGTTCAGGTCGTACCTGATTCGTACCTGACGTGCGCGCGCATATTACAGCCGGCGAGGGAAAACAAAAAGGCCGGGCAAGCCCGGCCTTTCTCCATCTGCGTGTAGGGTCTAGGCGGCTACTTGACCGACAGGATCCATTTGACCAGCGCCTGGACGTCGGCGTCCGGCACGGCCGGGTTCGGGGGCATGGGTACCTGGCCCCAAACGCCGGTGCCGCCCTTCTTCACCTTGTCGGCCAGCTTGGCCTGCGCATCCTTCTGCCCGGCGTACTTCTTGGCCACCTCGACGTAGGTCGGGCCGACCGTCTTGGCGCCCTTCACGTTGTGGCAGGCGACGCAGGCGTGCTTCTTGGCGAGGTCCTCGCTCGCCTGGGCCGGAAGGGCAAACAGCGCCGCGACCGCGGCGAATGCAAGTGCTTGATTCTTCATGAGGTTCCTTTTGTCTGTGCGGGCGCCATGCTACCCGAACGCGCCAGTTTTGCAAGCTGGCGCGACGCCGTGCCTTCCATGAACGCGTCGATGCGGCTGCGCGTTGACCGGACCCGCCCCGGCCTCAAGGCCCTTTCACGCGGAACAGGATATCGGCCACGCCCCGTTCCTCGAGCGGGTAGGCATTGTCCTGCAGCGCGCGCCAGGTGACCGGGAGTACCGCGTGGCGGAACAGCACCCCGACGGGCTCGTAGCCGTGCCCCTGGAGCAGCGCGGCCATCTCCGCCCGGGCCGCGGGCGATTCATGGCCAATCTCGATCGCAAGTGCCGGCCGGTGCCGGCGCAAGGTTGCCTCCGCGCCGCGCAGCACCGGCAACTCATGCCCCTCCACGTCGACCTTGATCAGGCTGATCCTGCGCCCGCCGATGCGCGAGCGCTGCACCAGGTCGTCCAGTCTCTCGGTCGCGACCTGGACGGTGCCCGCCGCGGCGCCCTCGACCAGCCGTGAGCCGCCCGAGTCCTGCAGCGTGCCTTCGCCGTACCGCAGTTCCAGGTTCGCGCTGGCCGCATCGGCGGATGCGGCGCACTGGATCACCTCGATCCAGTCCAGGCCGTTCGCGAACGCGGTCCTGCGCAGCGCATCGGCGAGGAACGGGATCGGTTCGACCGCCAGGCAGGCGCCCACGGCGCCGACCGCGCGCGCAAAAGGCACCGTCAACTCGCCGATGTTCGCGCCGACGTCGATCACCGCGGTGCCGGGCGCGCAGAAGCGCGCCAGGATCGGCGCGTTGACCTGGTCGGCGTCGCCCTTGGTGAGCACGGTGTAGCCGTGGAGATCGAGCTCGCGCGGCACGAAGAACAGCGTCCCGTCCTGCAGCGGCACATAGGCGCCCTCGAACCGCGGCCAGCCCGCGATCAGCCTGCGGCGCGCCGTGGCGCGCGCAGCGCCGACGAGCCGGTACAGCCAGTTCGCGCGTCGCGCCGCGACGGCGTGATCGCGCAGCCGCGCGGCCATGGCGGCCAGTTCCAGGATCTCCCGGCGTCGTCCCAAGTTCCGTCTCCCGATTGCCGGAGGCCGCATAATGGCGCGAGCGCCATCACCGGTCCGGAGCCACGTCCCTTGCACACAGAAACCGGCGCCCAGTTCGCCGCCACGGATTCGCGCGCAGCCGAGGTGCTGTCATTCTGGTTCCGTGGGCCGGAGAAGCGCAAGGCCTGGTTTGAGAAGGACCCGGCGTTCGATGCCGAGATCCGCGCCCGCTTCCTGCCGCTCCACGAAGCCGCCGCAGCCGGCGCGCTCGCCCGCTGGCGGGATTCGCCCGGGGACTGCCTGGCGCTGGTCGTCGCGCTCGACCAGTTCCCGCGCAACATGTTCCGGGGCAGCGCGCGCGCCTTCGCCGCCGATCCCCTCGCGCTCGCCACCGCGAAGCACGCGCTCGCGCTCGGATATGACCGCGCCATGCTGCCCGTTGAGCGCCAGTTCCTGTACCTGCCGCTGGAGCATTCCGAATCGCTGGCCGACCAGGAGCGCTGCCTGGAACTGATGCGCGAGATCGCGGTGTTTCCGGAGACGGCCGACCTGCCGAAATGGGCGCAGGCGCACCTGGACATCATCCAGCGCTTCGGCCGCTTCCCGCATCGGAATGCCGCGCTCGGCCGCGCGTCCACGCCCGAGGAGATCGCGTTCCTGCAGCAGCCAGGGTCGAGCTTCTAGGGCGCGGGCGACCGACCCATGGACAGGATCCGGTTGCGCTACAGCAAGGACGCCCTGGAGATCTTCAAGGGCGCGGAGTTCCACCTCGAGATGGCCGCGGTGCTGCTGCTCCTGGCGGCCCTTGCGTCAGCCATGGTTGCGCTGGCCTGGGACGCGATGACACCGGCGCTTTGGGCCCTGCTCGCGGGCGTCGCCGCGGCGGTGGCGGCGACCGCCCTGTACGCGGCGACGCGATCGCTGCATGTCGTGGTTCGCAAGGGGCAGGTCTCCTGGACGAGGTCGGTGCTCGGCCGCGGCTTGGGGACGCGGACGGTCCCCGAGGCCGAGTTCGGCAACGTCACCGCGAAGGCGAGCGCGTGGATCGGCCTCCGGGCGACGCGCTTCGCGCTTCGCCTGGGTCAGGCGCGCGGCCGGCCGCAGATCGACGGCTTCAGGTGGAAGACCGACGCCGAAGCACTCGGCAAGCTGATCGAGGCCGAACTGCGCTCCGGCCCCTCGTCCCGCGCGGCCGTGCACCGCGAACCCGACATCGCCGAGTTCCTGGGCCGCGGCAAATCGGCCTGAGCCGGCGCGGCGCTTCAGCCGCCGTCGGTGATCGCGCCCTTGGAGGCCGTGGACACCAGGCGCATGTACTTCGCCAGCAGGCCGCGCGTGTAGCGCGGCTTGGGTGCCTTCCACTTCCTGCGCCGCGCCGCGATCTCCTTCGCCGGCACGTTCAGCTGGATCAGCAGCTTCTTCGCGTCGATGGTGATCGAGTCGCCGTTCCTCACCAACGCGATCAGGCCGCCGACATAGGCCTCCGGCGCGACGTGCCCCACCACCATTCCCCAGGTCCCCCCGGAGAACCGTCCGTCGGTGAGCAGGCCCACCGATTCCCCAAGTCCCTGGCCGATCAGGGCCGAAGTGGGCGCTAGCATCTCCTGCATCCCCGGCCCACCCTTGGGACCCTCATAGCGGATCACGACGACGTCGCCCGCCTTGATCCTCTTGGCCATGATGGCCTGCATGCAGGCGTTCTCGGAGTCGAACACTCTCGCCGGACCGGTGATCACCGGGTTCTTGAGGCCGGTGATCTTGGCCACGCAACCCTCCGGGGCGAGGTTGCCCTTCAGGATCGCGAGGTGCCCCTGCCGGTAGAGGGGCTTGGACCAGGGCCGGATCACGTCCTGGTCCGGACGCGGCTCGGCCGGCACGTCCTTCAGCATCTCGGCCATGGTCTTGCCGTGGATCGTCATGCACTCGCCGTGCAGCACGCCATTGGCCAGCAGGATCTTCAGGACCTGCGGCACGCCGCCGGCGCGGTGGAAGTCCACCGCCACGTACCTCCCGGAGGGCTTGAGGTCGCACAGCACCGGCACCTTGCGCCGCACGCGCTCGAAATCGTCGATGGTCCACTTCACCCCCGCCGCCGAGGCGATGGCGAGGTAGTGCAGCACGCCGTTGGTGGAGCCGCCGGTGGCCATGATGAGCGCCACCGCGTTCTCGATCGACTTGCGGGTGATGATGTCGCGCGGCCGCAGGTTGTTCTTCACGGCGGCCACCAGCACCTTCGCCGACTCGGCAGCGGAATCGGCCTTCTCCGCGTCGGGCGAGGCCATCTGCGAGGAACCCAGCAGGCTCATGCCCAGCGCCTCGAAGGACGAGGACATGGTGTTGGCGGTGTACATGCCGCCGCAGGCGCCGACGGACGGGCAGGCGTTCTTCTCGATGCCGGTGAAGTCCTCCTCGCTCATCTTGCCGGCGCTGTAGGCGCCCACCGCCTCGAACGCCGACACGATGGTGAGGTCCACGCCCTTCCACTTGCCCGGCTTGATGGTGCCGGCGTAGACGTAGATCGCGGGCACGTTCATGCGCGCGATGGCCATCATGCCGCCGGGCATGTTCTTGTCGCAGCCGCCCACCACCAGCGCCCCGTCCATCGCCTGGCCGTTGACCGAGGTCTCGATGGCATCGGCGATGACTTCGCGCGACACCAGCGAATACTTCATCGCCTCGGTGCCCATGCCGATACCGTCGGTCACCGTGGGCACGCCGAACACCTGGGGCTTGGCGCCCGCGGCCTCCAGCGCTGCCATGGCGCGGTCCACCAGCGGCTGGATGCCGGCGTTGCAGGGGTTCATGGTGGAGTGGCCGTTGGCCACGCCGACGATGGGCTTGTCGAAATCGCCGTCCTTGAAGCCGACCGCGCGCAGCATGGCGCGGTTGGGCGAGCGCGCCGGGCCCTTGGTGATGAGCTGGGAACGCCGGTTCGCCGCCGCGTCGCCGCCGGCCGGTTTTTTCGCTGCCATGTTGCTCTCCTCTGGTGGAATCCCGAGTTTAATACGCTAACCTGCGCCCGGCGCCATGCTCATCCACCCGAACTTCGATCCGATCGCGATCTCGCTGGGGCCGATCGCCGTGCGCTGGTACGGCCTGATGTACCTCGCCGCCTTCGTCTCCGGCTGGTGGCTGGGCCGGCGCCGCATCGCGCAGGGCCTGGCGCCGGTCACGCGCGAGCAGTTCGACGACCTGCTGTTCGCCGCCGTGCTGGGCATCGTCCTTGGCGGGCGCCTCGGCTACGTGCTGTTCTACAAGCCCGGCCACTACCTGTCGCACCCGCTGGAGATCCTCTACATCTGGCAGGGCGGCATGGCCTTCCACGGCGGCTTCCTCGGCGTGCTCGTCGCGATGGCCTGGTTCGCGCGCCGCCACCGCCTCGACTGGTGGCGGGTGATGGACTTCGTCGCCCCGCTGGTCCCGCTCGGGCTTGCCGCCGGGCGGCTGGGCAATTTCATCAACGGCGAACTGTGGGGCCGCACCACCGACCTTGCGTGGGGCATGGTGTTCCGCAGCGCGGGCCCGGAGCCGCGCCATCCCTCGCAGCTCTACCAGTTCGCGCTCGAGGGCGTGGCGCTGTTCGTCCTGCTGTGGTGGTTCTCCTCGAAGCCGCGGCCGCGCGCGCAGGTGTCGGCGGTGTTCCTGCTCGGATACGGCAGCTTGCGCTTCCTCGCCGAGTTCGCGCGCGAGCCCGATTCCTTCCTCGGCCTGCTGGCGCTGGGATTCTCCATGGGGCAGTGGCTGAGCCTGCCGATGGTCGCCGCCGGCGCGGCGCTGTTCGCCTGGAGCGCGAAGCAGCGATGAGGGTTCTCGCCCTGCTGCTGTCGCTGGCGGTGCCGGGCTTCGCGCTGGCCGACGAGGCATTGTGGGCGCTGCTCGCGAAGGGCGGCCAGGTGCTCATGATCCGCCATGGCCTGACCACGCCCGGCGTCGGCGACCCGCCCGGGTTCGCGCTCGAGGACTGCGCCACGCAGCGCAACCTGTCCGAGGAAGGCCGCGCCGAGGCGCGCAAGCTGGGCGAGGCGCTCAAGGCGCGCGGCGTTCCGGTCGGCGAGGTGCTCGCCAGCCCGTGGTGCCGCTGCGTCGAGACCGCCCGGCTCGCCTTCGGCCGCAGCAGGAACTGGGACGCGCTGGCGAACGTGTTCGGGCGGCCGCAGAACGTGGCGACGCAGCTGAAGGCCCTGCGGCCGCG
This sequence comes from uncultured Bordetella sp., assembly GCA_964564865.1. GTDB lineage: Bacteria > Pseudomonadota > Gammaproteobacteria > Burkholderiales > SG8-39 > RBG-16-66-20. The sequence continues at coordinate 10,637 of CAZMDA010000066.1, forward strand.
CGTCGCCGCGCATCGCGGCAAGGACAACCTGGTGCTGGTGACGCACGGCTCGACCACCGCCGCGCTCACCGGCGTCAGCCCGGCCACGGGCGAGATCGTGGTCCTCACCCCCGGCGGCAGGGACGGCTTCCGGGTCGCCGGCAGGCTGATCCCCTGGAACTGATCCTCTCCTCGGTGATCCCGGTGTTCGGCCTGGTGCTGTGCGGCTGGGGCGCCGGGCGCGCGCGCCTGGTCGGGGCGGAGTCGAGCGACGCGCTGAACCAGTTCGTCTACTACTTCGCGCTGCCAGCGATGCTGTTCGCCGCAGTTTCGCGCGGTTCGCTCGACCAGATCCTCGACTGGCCGTTCCTGGCCGGGGTGGTGATGGCCACGCTCGCCTGCGCCGCCGTCGCCTTCGGCGTGTCGGCCTGGCTGCAGGGCGGCACGCCGCAGGACCACAGCCTGCGCGCGCTCAATGCCTCGTTCAGCAACACCGGCTACCTCGGCATCCCGCTGGTGACCGTCGCCTACGGCCCCGAGGCGGCGCTGCCCGCCGCGATGGCGACCGTGGCCACCAACGTCATGCTGTTCGCCACCGGCCTCACCTTGCTCGAGCTGTTCGACCGGCGCCACCCGGAGCACGGCAGGGGCATCGCGCTGGCGCTGCTGGGCACCGCGCGCAGCCCGCTCATCTGGCCGATCGCGCTCGCCATCGCGCTGGTGGCGGCCGGCTGGTCGCTGCCGATGCCGGTGATGCGGCTGGCCGACCTGCTCGCCGCCGCCGCCGGGCCGGGCGCGCTGTTCGCGCTGGGGCTGTTCGTCTCGAGGCAGTCGGTGCGCCAGGGGATGGCCGCCGCCTGGCCCGGCGTGGCGCTCAAGCTCGCCCTGCACCCGCTCATCGCCGCCGCGGTGTTCTACGGCCTCGTCTCGGTGGACCCGCTGTGGGCCAAGGTCGCGGTGGTGGGGGCCAGCCTGCCGCTGGGGGCGACCGCGTTCGTGCTGGCGCAGCGCTACAAGCTGCTGGAGGTGGAGACGTCCTGCAGCGCGGTGCTGTCCACGGCGCTGTCGGTGTTCACGGTTTCCGTCGTGATGTCGGTCCTGCCCTAGCTAGGCATTGGTTCTGCGCAGCAGCGCCTCGAACGCCTGCGGCGGCAGCGGCTTGCTGAACAGGTAGCCCTGCATCTCGTTGCAGCGCAGGGAGCGAAGCAGCGCCGCCTGCTCCTCGGTCTCCACGCCCTCGGCGACGGAGCGAAAACCGAGGGAATGCGACAGGCCGACGATGGTGGACACGATCGCCAGGCCGCCCGGGCCCTGCGTCATGCCGACGATGAACGAGCGGTCGATCTTCAGCGAGGTCACCGGCAGCTTGGCGACATAGTTGAGCGATGAGTAGCCGGTGCCGAAGTCGTCAACCGCGACCTCGACGTCCATCTCGCGCAATTCGCGCAGCTTGGCGATGTTGACCTCCAGCTCCCGCATCACCTGGCTCTCCGTGATCTCCAGCTCCAGCACCGAGCCGCCGCCGCGGGAGGCCTCGATCGCCGCCCGCACCTCGCGCACGAAGTCGCGCCGCTGCAGCTGGATCGAGGACACGTTCACCGCGACGCGCGGCACCGCCAGGCCGCCTGACTCCCAGGCGCGTCGCTCCGCAAGGGCGCGCGCCAGCGCCTGGCGGCCGGCCTCGAGGATGAGGCCCGTCTCCTCCAGCACCGGGATGAACCGGTCCGGCGGCACCAGGCCGGCGGCGGGATCCTGCCAGCGCATCAGCGCCTCCACGCCCGTGATGCGGCCGGTCTCGAGGCTCACCTTTGGCTGGTAGTGCAGGATGAACTCGCCGCGATCGAGGGCGCGCCGCAGGCGGGTCTCCAGCAGCATCGCCTCGGCGACCCGCGCGTTGAACTCCGGGGCGTAGAACTCGACCCGCTCGCCGCCCGCCTTCGCCTTGGCGAGCGCGGCCTCGGCGTTGCGGAACAGGCGCTCGGCATCGCGCCCGTCCGAGGGGTAGAGGGCGATGCCGACCCGCACCGAGACCCGCAACTCCTGCTCGTTGATCTCGAACGCCGGATCGAAGCTGGCGCGGATGATGCCCTCGACCGCGCGCGCCAGGTCTCCCGCCTGGGACGCTCCGCGCAGGATGAGCGCAAACGTATCCGCACCGACCCGCGCCGGCATCTCGCGCCCGTCCATCGCCGCCTTCAGCCGCGCGGCGACCTTCCTCAGAAGCTTGTCGCCCGCCTTGCGCCCCAGCGTCTCGTTGACGTTGCGGAAGCGGTCGAGGTTGAACAGCAGCACCGCGACCATGGCCTGCTCGGCGCCGCGGGTGCGCAGGTGCTGCCCAAGGTGGTCGTGGAACAGCGTGCGGTTGGGCAGGCCGGTGAGCGGATCGTAGTACGCCAGGTAGTTCGCGCGCGCCGATTTCTCCAGGTAGTCGAGCGCGAACGAGACGTCGGTGGCGAGCTCCTCGAGCAGCTTCACCTCCTCGGCGGTGAAGAACCCGGGAGCCTCGCCGTACAGGATGAACACCCCCACGACCTCGTCCTCGACCACCAGGGGCAGGGCCACCGCGGAGCGGTAGCCGCGCGCGACGGCCTGGGCGCGGAAGTAGCCCACGCCCGGGTTCGCCAGCAGGTCGTTGTCCACCACCGTACGCATCTCGCGGATCGCGGTGCCGCCGACGCCGCGCGCCTGCGGCGCATCCGGCGCGGTGCTCAGCGGCAGGTTCTCCAGGTTGCCGCCCGCGAAGCCGGCGCTCGCCACCGGGCGAAAGTCGCCGCCGGCGCCCTCGCGCGCCGCGATCCACGCCATCGGCAGGCCGCCGTGCTCCACCGCGATGCGGCAGGCTTCCTGGAACAGCTCGCCGCGGTCGCGGATGCGCACGATCGCGGAGTTGATCGCCGACAGCATCACCTGGATCCGGTGCAGGCGCGCGATGCGCTCTTCCTGGGCCTTGCGCTCGCTGATGTCGCGCACCACGACCAGGGAGTGGACTTCGCCGGCGAGCTCCACGGCGGTGGCGCGCACCTCGACCTGGAACCGGGTGCCGTCCAGCCTCCGGTGCACCTGCTCCACCGGCTCCATGGAGGAACCGGCGTGCGCCAGGCGCTGCATGCGCTTGCGAGCCATGTCGTGGTACGCGGGGTCGATGAAATCCAGCGGCGAGCGGCCAAGGACCTCGATCTCGCTGCGCGCGCCGTAGAGGGCAAGGGCGGCGGGATTGGCCATCACGATGCGCCCGCCGCGATGGACGCGGATCGCATCCGGCGACATCTCGATCAGCTTGCGGTAGCGCTCCTCGGTCTCGCGCAGGCTGCGGTTGGCCTCGACCAGCGCCGCGGTGCGCTCGCGCACCCGCTCCTCCAGCTCGCCGCGGGCGCGGTCCAGCTCCGCCAGAAGTCGCTTCCTTTCGATGGCATGGCGCAGCGTGCGCGCGAGCAGCGAGGGCTCCACCTGACCCTTGAGCAGGTAGTCCTGAGCGCCGCGCCGGAGCGCCGCCACGCCCAGCGCCTCGTCCGGCTGCCCGGTGAGCACCACGATCGGCATCTCCGGCGCGGCGCGATGCAGCGCCGTCACGGTGTCGACGCCGCCGCTGTCGGGCACGTCCAGGTCCGTCAGCACGACGTCGAAGGCGCGGCCCTGGTTGCTCGCCAGCGCCGCGACGGCCGCGCTGACGCGCTGCGCGGTATGCATCAACTCGAATCCCCGCAGCCGGGGCGCGCCGAATGCGCGCTGGATCAGGAACGCGTCGTCCGGGTTGTCCTCGAGCAGCAGGACCCGGATCGGCGCCGGCTCGGTCTCGCTCCCCGGCGGGATGGACGCAGGAATCATGCGCCCAATGCTAGCGCGGGAAGGTCGGTTATCTCTTTATCCTGCCAGCGCCGCTTCCAGCACGCGCGCGACGTGCAGCGCCTCGCGCCCTGCGCCATCGCCGATCTGGTGGCGGCAACTGGTGCCGTCGGCGACCACGATCGCGTTTCGCGATGCATTGCGCACCGCGGGCAGCACGTCCGCCTCGGCCATCTTCATCGAGGTCTCGAAGTGCTCGGCCTCGTAGCCGAAGCTGCCGGCCATGCCGCAGCAGGAGGATTCGACGGTTGTCACCCGGAGCCCGGGGACGAGCCGCAGCGCCCGTTCGACCGCGCCCATGGCGCCGAAGGCCTTCTGGTGGCAATGGCCGTGAAGCAACGCCTCGTCCACGACCGGCTTCAACGCAAGCTGCAGGCGCCCGGCCTCGCTCTCGCGCACCAGGAACTCCTCGATCGGCATCATTTGCGCCGCAAGCGCGCGCGAAGCCTCGCCGGGCAGCAGGACCGTGATCTCGTCCTTGAGCGTGTAGAGGCACGAGGGCTCGAGGCCGAGGATCGGCACGCCGTTCGCAATCCACGGCGCCAGCGCTTCCAGCGTTCGGCCCGCCTCGGCCCTGGCCGCATCCACCATGCCTGCCGAGAGGTACGTGCGCCCGCAGCACAGCGGACGCCCGCCGCCGGAGGGCTCGGCGACGTGGACACGGTAGCCGCCGGCCTCCAGCACGCGCACTGCGGCGCGCACGTTGTCCGGCTCGAAGTAGCGGTTGAATGTATCGGCCCAAAGCACCACCTCGCGCTCGCCGCGCTTTGGCCAGGCGCGGTCGACGAAGCGGTCGCGGCGCCAGCGCGGCAGCGCGCGCCGGGTCGTGAATCCGGCCAGTCGCGCCCCCAGGGGTTGCAGCAGGTTGGCGAGCGGCGCCAGGCGCGCCGCCCAGGGCGCATAGCGCGGCAGGTGGGCGACGACGCGGTCGCGCAGCGTGTGGCCGTGGCGCGCCTTGTAGTGGGCGAGGAACTCGATCTTCATGCGCGCCATGTCCACGCCGGTGGGGCACTCGCGCTTGCAGCCCTTGCAGGACACGCACAGGTCGAGCGCAGCCTTCACCGCCTCGTCGGACTGCGCGCCGAGCTGGCCCGACAGCGCGAGGCGCAGCGTGTTGGCGCGCCCGCGCGTCAGGTGGCGCTCGTCGCCGGTGGCGCGATACGACGGGCACATGGTGCCGGCGTCGCGCTTGCGGCAGTGGCCGTTGTTGTTGCACATCTCCACGGCCTTGTCGAAACCGCCCCATTCGCTCCAGTCGAGCGCCGCCGGCGGCGGCTGCGTGGCGTAGCCGGGCGGGAAGCGGAACAGGCGCACCTCGTCCATCTTCGGCGGATTGACGATCTTGCCCGGGTTCATCAGGCCCTTCGGGTCCAGCAGGCCCTTGATCTCCGCCAGCGTGGCGGTGAGGCGCGGGCCGAAGAACGGCGCGATCCACTCCGAGCGCACCAGGCCGTCGCCGTGCTCGCCGGAGTAGGCGCCCTTGTACTGCTTCACCATGGCGCAGGCTTCCTCGGCGATGGCGCGCATCTTCTGCGCCCCGTCGCGGCGCATGTCCAGCACCGGGCGCACGTGCAGCGTGCCCACCGAGGCGTGCGCGTACCAGGTGCCGCGGGTGCCGTGCTTCTCGAACACCTGCGTCAGGCGGTCGGTGTACTCGGCCAGGTGCTCCAGCGGCACCGCGCAGTCCTCGATGAAGGACACCGGCTTGCCGTCGCCCTTCATGGACATCATGATGTTGAGGCCGGCCTTCCTCACCTCCCATAGCTCCTTCTGCTGCTTCTGGTCGGTGATCTCCACCACGCTGCCGGGCAGCCCCAGGTCGCCCATCAGCTGCGCGAGCTGCCGTAGCTTCGCGTTCTGCTCGGCCTGGACCTCCCCCGAGAACTCCACCAGCAGGATGGCGTCGGGCTCGCCCCTGATGAAGGCGTCCACCGTGGCGCGGAAGGCGGCGATGTCGCGCGCCAGGCCCACCATGGTCCGGTCGACCAGCTCCACCGCCGAGGGGCCGAGCTTGACGATGTGCTGCGTGCTGTCCATCGCGGTGTAGAACTTCTGGAAGTGCACCACGCCCAGCGCCCGCGCCGCGGGCAGCGGCGAGAGCTTGAGGTGGATGCGCTCGAACCAGGCCAGCGTGCCCTCGGAACCCACCAGCAGGTGCGCCGCATTCTCGTGCGGCGGCCCGAGGTGGTCCAGGTTGTAGCCGGCGACCTTGCGCAGCACTTTCGGAAAGCGCGCCTCGATCTCGTCGCAGTCGCGCGCGTAGATCGCCTTCAGGCGGCGCGTCAGGTCCGAATCGTCCGTCATCGGCCCAAAGCGGCGCGCCGCGCCGTCCACCGTCACCGCGTCAACGGCGAGCACGTTGTGCACCATGTTGCCGTAGGCAATCGACCTCGAGCCGCAGGAGTTGTTGCCCGCCATACCCCCCAGCGTCGCCTGCGCGCTGGTGGAGACGTCCACCGGGAACCACAGGCCGTGGCGGCGCAGCTGGGCATTGAGCGCGTCCAGCACCAGGCCGGGCTGGACCACCGCGGTGCGCGCGGCGGCGTCCACTTCGACGAGGCGGTTGAGGTACTTCGAGGTGTCGATCACCAGCGCCTCGCCGACGGTCTGGCCGCATTGCGAGCTGCCGGCGCCGCGCGGCAGCACCGGCACGCCCTCGGAAGCCGCGACGGCGATGGCATGGCGCGCCGCCTCCTCGGTGCGCGGGACCACCACGCCGACCGGCATCACCTGGTAGATGGAGGCATCGGTGGCGTAGCGCCCGCGCGAGGCGGGGTCGAACAGGACCTCGCCCTCGACTTCCCGGCGCAGCCGTTGCTCCAAAGCGCTCATGCAGCCTGGCGGGCGGCGGGCTGGCCGAGCTCGGCCATCACGCTCGCCAGCTTGTGCGCGAGGTGGTCCGAGAGCAGCGCCTTGATGCGCGGCACGTCGCGCGCGCCCAGCGCGGCGAGGATCTCGTCGTGCTCGCGCACCGCGGCGTCCCAGCGCTCCTGCGACAGGTTGGCCATGTAGCGCGCGCGGCGCACGTAGCCGTTCATCTGCCGGTAGGCATGGTTGAGCACCGCGTTGCCCGAGTACTTGACGATCTTGAGGTGGATCGCCTGGTTGAACTTGAAGTAGCCGGCGAGGTCGCCGCGCGCGTGGTGCGCGCGCATCTCGTAGTGCAAGGAGCGGATCTCGTTCAACTGCGCGTCGCTGGCGTTGCGGCAGGCAAGCTCGCCGGCGAGTGCTTCCAGCGCTCCCATCACGGCGAGGGTTTCGCCCAGTCGCGCGGCGTCGATCTGCGAAACGATGGCGCCGCGGTTGGGCAGGAGCTCCACCAGGCCCTCGGTGGCGAGGACCTTGAAGGCCTCGCGCAGCGGCGTGCGCGACAGCCCGAACTGCGCGGTCAGCAGACGCTCGTTCAGGCGGGTGCCCGGCGCAAGCTGGCCCTGTACGATCAAATCCCGGATGCGGTCGGCCGCCTCCTCGTGGAGGGGGCGACGGACGATTGGGGTGGGTTCTTGCATCAAGCTCATTTTGCATGCAGAATACAAAACTTCCACGATTTGTGCAAGACATAGCCCTTATGTTGCGCACAATAAACATAGTTGCATGCAAACGGAGGGTTTAGCCATGCCTCGAGCTGCTGGTCGCCATTTCCTTCAGATCCCCGGCCCCACGAACGTGCCCGACCGGGTCCTGCGCGCCATCGACATGCCAACCATGGACCATCGCGGCCCTGACTTCGCGCCGCTCGGCAAGGCGGTCCTCGAGGGCATGAAGCGGGTGTTCCAGACCCGGAGCCATGTGGTCATCTACCCGGCGTCGGGCACCGGCGCCTGGGAGGCCGCCCTCGCCAACACGCTGTCGCCGGGGGACACGGTGCTCATGTACGAGACCGGCCACTTCGCCACCCTGTGGCAGAAGATGGCGCTCAAGCTGGGCCTCAAGCCGGAGTTCATCGCCGGCGACTGGCGCACCGGCGCCGACCCGCAGGCGATCGAGAAGCGGCTGCGCGAGGATGCCGCCAAGTCCATCAAGGCGGTGTGCGTGGTGCACAACGAGACCTCCACCGGCGTGGTGTCGCGCATTGCCGAGGTCCGCAAGGCCATCGACGCCGCGAAGCATCCCGCGCTGCTGATGGTGGACACCATCTCGTCGCTGGCCTCGCTCGACTACCGGCACGACGAGTGGGGCGTCGACGTCACCGTGGGCGGCTCGCAGAAAGGCCTGATGCTGCCGCCCGGACTGTCGTTCAATGCCGTGTCGGCGAAGGCGCTCGCGGCTTCGAAAGACGCGAAGCTGCCGCGCAGCTTCTGGGACTGGGGCGAGATGATTGCCTCCAACAAGGACGGCTACTTCCCCTACACGCCGGCCACCAATTTGCTCTACGGCCTGCGCGAGGCGCTGACCATGCTGCTGGACGAGGAAGGCCTGGAGAACGTGTTCGCCCGCCACCAGCGCCACGGCGAAGCCACCCGCCGCGCGGTGCGCGCCTGGGGACTGGAGGTGCTGGCGAGGAACCCGGCGGAGTACTCCGGCTCGCTCACCGCGGTGCTGATGCCCGCGGGCCACGACGCCGACCGCCTGCGCAAGGTGATCCTGGAGAATTTCGACATGTCGCTCGGCACCGGTCTGTCGAAGCTCGCCGGCAAGGTGTTCCGCATCGGGCACCTGGGCGATTTCAACGACTTGACCCTGATGGGCACACTCGCGGGCTGCGAAATGGGCTTGCAGCTGGCCGGGGTTCCGGTCAAAAAGGAGGGCGTGCAGGCCGCGATGGCCTATCTTGCGCAATCCCGCGCCGAGCCCGCCCGCGCGGCGGCCTGACGTCACGACAACGGAGAATCCCATGCTCAAGCTCGCAACGCTGGTCGCAGGCGCCCTCCTTTCCGGGGCCGTGTTTGCGCAGGCCTACCCCTCCAAGCCGGTGCGCATGATCGTCGGCTTCCCGCCAGGCGGCGGCACCGACGTGGTGGCGCGCGTGATCTCGCAGAAGCTCTCCGAGTGGTGGAGCCAGCCGGTGACGGTGGAGAACCGCCCCGGCGCGACCGGAACCATCGGCGCGGACTTCGTCGCCAAGAGCGCTCCCGACGGCTACACCCTGATCATGGGCCACGTGAATTCCACCGGCCTGGCGCCCAACCTGTTCGCCAGGCTGCCCTACGACCCGATCAAGGACTTCGCCGGGGTCGCCTACGTGGGATACGTGCCGAACGTGCTCGCGGTGCACCCGTCCGTGAACGTGAATTCGGTGAAGGAGCTGGTGGCGCTGCTGAAGTCAAGGCCGGGCGCGTTCAACTACGCCTCCTCGGGCAACGGCAGCACGCAGCACATCGCCGGCGAGGTGTTCAAGCAACTCACCGGGACGCAGATCGTGCACGTGCCCTACAAGGGCAGCGGCGACGCCATCAAGGACCTGCTGGGCGGGGTGGTGGCGATGAACTTCGACACCATGCCGCCGGTGATGCCGCACATCCAGGCCGGAAAGCTGCGCGGCCTCGCGATCTCGACGCAGCGGCGCCTGCCGCAGCTGCCCAATGTGCCGACCTTCGCCGAAGCCGGCATCACCGGCTTTGACGTCACCAACTGGTACGGCGTCATGGCCCCCGGCGCGACGCCGCGGGAGATCGTCCTGAAGCTGAATGCGGACATCAACAAGGCGATGCAGGTGCCGGAGGTGCGCGCGCGCCTTGAAGGCGTCGGCACGCAGCTGCGCGAGATGAGCGCGCCGGAGTTCGACGGCTTCATGAAGGCCGAGGTCGCCAAGTACGCCAAGATCATCAGGGAAACCGGGGTCAAGGTCGAATAGTGGGAGTCGCATAATGGCAGGCGGCAGCGTATTGCTTGCGCGCGACGGCGGCATCGCCACCGTCACGCTCTCCAGCCCCGGGCGGATGAATGCCCTCGACAAGGCGATGTGGCAGCGCCTGGGCGAGATCATGAAGGAACTGGACGCGGACGAGGGCCTGCGCTGCGTCGTCCTGCGCGGCGATGGCGACAAGGCCTTCGCCGCCGGCGCCGACATCGCCGAGTTCCACAGGGAGCGCGCCAACTCGGCGCAGGCGCGGAAGTACAGCCGCGAAGGCATAAACTGGATGGCGGCGGTCGCCGGCTGCCGCCACCCGACCGTGGCGCTCATCCAGGGCGCCTGCATCGGCGGCGGGCTGCTGATCGCCTCGCAGTGCGACATCC
>CAZMDA010000067.1:0-20390 GCA_964564865.1 uncultured Bordetella sp.
TCACCGCGTTGTTGAGCGCGGTGGCGAATACCGCGCCGTACATCGGCCAGGTGGGGAAGCCGAGCGCGGCGATCCAGGCCCCCAGCAGCAGCGGATCCAGGTACAGGTTGCGCAGCTCGGCGGCGCGCGGGTCGCGCGCGCGCGAGGCGAGCAGCCACAGCAGGTGCGGGTAGGCGAGGAACTGCAGCGCGGCGAGGCCCCAGGCCGCCGGGCCCGCCTCGCGCTCCCACAGGATCAGGCCGACCACCAGGAACGACCACGCGAAGGCGAAGGTGCGGACGCGGTAGTTGATGCCGACGAGGCGGGGCACGGGGCTCTGCTGGGACATTCCACAACCCTACTCCGCCGCGAAATCCTCCGCACAATCGCGAACAAATCTGACAGTTTCTGACGATGTCCCGGACGCCGTTGTATCCTTCTGTCCTGCCATGAACCAGCTTGATGCACTCCGGCGCCATTCGATCGTGGTTGCCGATACAGGGGACATCGACGCCGTCGCCCGCTGGAAGCCGCGGGACGCGACCACCAACCCGTCGCTGCTGCTGGCCGCCGCGCAGGACCCGCGCTACCGGCACCTGGTGGACGCGGACCTGGACCGCATGTTCGTCAACTTCGGACGCGAGATCCTGAAGCACGTGGACCCGGGCGAGGGCCGGGTCTCCACCGAGGTGGATGCGCGCCTGTCCTTCGACACCATGGCCACGCTGGCGAAGGCGCGCCGCCTGGTGGCGCTCTACGCCGAGGCCGGCATCGGCCCGGAGCGCGTGCTGGTCAAGGTCGCGGCCACCTGGGAGGGCATCCGCGCCGCCGAGCAGCTCGAGCGCGAGGGCATCCACTGCAACCTCACGCTGCTGTTCTCGTTCGCGCAGGCGGTGGCCTGCGCCGAGGCGGGCGTCACGCTCATCTCGCCCTTCGTCGGCCGCATCTACGACTGGCACAAGGCCGCGCGCAAGGTGGAGGACATCGCCATCGAGGACGATCCCGGCGTCGCCTCGGTGACGCGCATCTACAACTACTACAAGCGCCACGGCTACAGGACGCAGGTGATGGGCGCGAGCTTCCGCAAGACGGCGCAGATCCTGGCGCTGGCCGGCTGCGACCTGCTCACCATCGCGCCGGACCTGCTGGAGAAACTCTCGGCAGCGGAGGGCGAGGTGCCGGCGAGGCTCTCGGCCGAGGCCGCGCGGCGCATGCCGATCGAGCGGCTGTCGCTGGACGAGAAGGCGTACCGGTGGCTGCACAACGAGGACGCGATGGCGGTGGAGAAGCTCTCCGACGGCATCCGCCGCTTCGACGCCGATGCGCGCAAGCTCGAGGCCTACATGGCCGCGCAGGCGAAGGCCGCCTGATGGTCCGGCTGGAGTTCGAGTCGCGCCCGGACGGCCTGGTCGCCCGGGTCACGCTCGACAACCCGAAGAAGCTCAACATCTTCACCCGCGCGGCCATGGCCGAGCTGGTGCGCACGATGCGCGAGGCGGAACTGAAGGACGGCCTGCGCGCGGTGGTGCTCACCGGCGCCGGCGACAAGGCCTTCGTCGGCGGCGCGGACCTGGACGCGCTGGGGTCCCTGGACCCGGCTTCCGCCCGCGCGTTCATCGGCCAGGTGCACCAGGCCTGCGCCGCGATGCGCGAGTGCCCGGTGCCGGTGGTGGCGCGCATCAACGGCTTTTGCATCGGCGCCGGGCTGGAGCTCGCCGCCGCCTGCGACCTGCGCATCGCGGTGGACACCGCGGTGTTCTCCATGCCGGAGGTGCGCCTCGGCATCCCCTCCGTGGTGGAGGCGGCGCTGCTGCCGCGCCTGGTGGGCGCCGGCCGCGCGCGCTGGCTGGTGATGACCGGCGAGGCGGTGCACGCCCCGGAGGCGCTCGCCTGGGGGCTGGTGGAGAAGATCGCGCCGGCGGCGCACCTGGACACCGCGGTCAACGCCGCGCTGGACGCGATCCTCGCCGGCAGCGACGAGTCCATCCGCGCGCAGAAGCGCCTGTGCCAGATGTGGGAGGAAGCGCCGCTGGAGGCGAGCATCCGCGCCAGCGTGGACGAATTCGCGCGCGCCTACGAGTCGCCGGAGCCGGGCAGGCGGATCGCGGCGTTCCGCAAGGCGCGCCGCAAGTAGCAGGGCTCGCCGCCTAGGGCGCGAGCTTGTAGGACACCAGTTCCTGGCTGTGCCCGTTGGGCCCGAAATCCTGCTCCTGCTTCACCCAGCGCCGCAGCTCGGGCACCCACCAGACGGTCACCATCGAACGCCCGGGCTTGGGCTTCTTCGCCAGCTGCATCGTGCCCTCGGACTCGATGCGCAGGGCGCGGAACCGCCCGGCCGGCACCGTGACGTCCTCCCAGCCGACCACCCGGGTGGTGCGGCGGTGGCGCACGACGTTCCCGTCCGGCAGCGTCTCCATGTCGTAGTCGGACGGGTAGCTGTCGCCGGGCTTCATCGGGAACGCGAGCAGCGCGGTGCTCGGACGCATGATGGCGCTCGGCCTGCCGCCGCGGCTGCCGGTGATCATGATGTTCCACTCGTCGCTGAACACCATGTCGGACTCGACCGGCTCGTCCTCGGCCTCGCCCTCGAACTTGCGCAGCACCACCACGTGCACCCGGTTGCCGGTGACGCCGGTGACCTCGAAGTTCTCGAGCACTTTCTTCGAGCGGCCGCGGGCGCGGATCTCGGACTGGTAGGTCCAGGTATCGCCCACGGCGACGCGGGGCTTGTCGGCGGCGGCGGGGTCGGCGGCGGAGGCGGCGCCCGAGACCAGCGCGAGCGCCGCCGCGAGCAGGGCGGCTTTCATGGTCGGTCCCATCCGGAAAACTGGCGTCCCCACGGGGATTCGAACCCCGGTTCTCACCGTGAAAGGGTGGTGTCCTAGGCCTCTAGACGATAGGGACTTGCGGCAACAAAATCTTGGTGGTGGAGGTAAGCGGGATCGAACCGCTGACCTCTTGCATGCCATGCAAGCGCTCTCCCAGCTGAGCTATACCCCCACGCAAGGGCGCGAATTATATCAACATTCGGGCCCCAATAGCAGGGCCCGAGGCCGGATTCGTGCATCATCGACAGGCCCCGAGGCGGCGCGCCTGGATGCGGGAGCGCACATCCAGGGTCTGCGTCCCGACCACGGTGCGCACCGTGAGGCTGCCCTCGATGCGCTCGGGGGCGTAGCTCAGGTCGCCGCTGCCGCTGATGGTGACGTTCTGGTCGCGGCACAGGATGTCGAAATGGTAGGCCTTGCCGTCGTCGCGCTGGTTGAGGAACTCGCAGCCCGGGCCGGGGGCGCCGAACAGGCGCCCGGGGTTGCGGCCGTCCTCGGCGCTCAGGCAGCGCTTGAGGGCCTGCTCGGCCTGCGGCGCGCCGGGCGCCACGGTGGTGACCTTGATCTCCCAGTCCCCGGGCACGATCTGGGCCGAAACCGGGAGCGATGCCGCGAGCGGGACCGCCAGCACGAGGGGCAGCAGGCGCTTCATCCGCGGGCGCCCTTCAGCTGGCGCTCCAGGCGCGCGAGCACGGTCTCGCGCCCGAGCAGTTCCAGCACCGCGTCGATGGACGGGGTCTGGGTGCGCCCGGTGACGATGGCGCGCAGGGGCATGAGGAGCTGCGGCATCTTCAGGCCGCTCGCCTTCGCCACGTCCTTCAGCACGCCGTTGATCGAGGCGCGGTCCCACGCGGTCGCCTGCAGCTTCCCGGCCAGCTGGGCGAGCGCGGCGCCCACCTCCGCCGCGACCTCCACCGGCGCCGGCTCCTGCTGCGCGTAGAACAGCATCGCCTCCTCCGCGAGGTGCACGATGGTGCTGGCGCGGTCCTTCAGCAGGGCGACCACCTTCTCCAGCGGCGGGCCGCCGGCGGCCTTGCCGGCCAGCAGCGGCGCCACCAGCGCCGCGAGGCGCGCGTCGTCCGCCTGGCGGATGTACTGCTGGTTCAGCCACAGGGCCTTCGCCGGGTCGAACTGCGCCGCGGAACGGCTGACGTGGGCGAAGTCGAACCACTTCACGATGTTGCCGATCGGCAGCATCTCGTCGTTGCCATGGGACCAGCCCAGGCGCGCGAGGCAATTGACCAGTGCCTCGGGCAGGAAACCCTCGTCGCGGTACTGGGTCACGCTCACCGCGCCGTGGCGCTTGGACAGGCGCTCGCCGTCGGCGCCCAGGATCATCGGCACATGGGCGAACTCGGGCAGCTGCGCCTGCAACGCGCGGAAGATGTGGATCTGGCGCGGGGTGTTGTTGACGTGGTCGTCGCCGCGGATGACGTGCGTGATCGCCATGTCGAGGTCGTCCACCACGACGCCGAAGTTGTAGGTGGGCACGCCGTCGGCGCGCAGCAGCACCAGGTCGTCCAGCTCGGCGTTCGGGAACGCGATCGGGCCCTTCACCAGGTCGTTCCATCCGACCGAGCCCTCCTCCGGCGTGCGGAAGCGGATCACCGGCGGCCGGTCGGCGGGCGGCACCAGGCCGAGCGCCTTCGCCCGCTCCGGGCGCCAGCGGCCGTCGTAGCGGGGCTTGGCACCCTTCTCCACCTGCTCCTTGCGCAGCGCATCCAGCTCCTCGCGCGTCATCCAGCACGGGTAGGCATGGCCGGCGGCGACGAGCTGCTCGGCCACCGCCTTGTAGCGCTCGAGGCGCTTCATCTGGAAGAACGGGCCCTCGTCCCAGTCCAGGCCCAGCCACTGCATGCTCTCCAGGATGGCATTCACCGAGGCCTCGGTGGAGCGCTCCAGGTCGGTGTCCTCGATGCGCAGCACGAAGCGGCCGCCGTGCTTGCGCGCCCAGGCCCAGGAAAAGAGCGCGGTGCGCGCGCCGCCGATGTGCAGGAAGCCCGTGGGGCTGGGCGCGAAGCGGGTGCGGATCGTCATTGGTGATAGCATTTTCGCATGGGCACCGCTGCGCAGCCGAAGGCGTTCCAGGCCGCTTTCCAACCCTCGAGCATGCCCGGCTACACCCTGCCCGAGTATCCGTACCGCACGCCGCCGGAGATCGCCCGCGGCACCACCGGCGCCTACCCGGTGATCGTCGTCGGCGGCGGCCTCGCCGGCCTCAGCGCGGCGCTGGAGCTGGGCAGCCGCGGCATCCGCACCATCGTGCTGGACGAGGACAACAGCGTCGGCGCGGCCGGCCTGTCCTCGCGCGGCATCTGCTACGCCAAGCGCTCGCTGGAGATCCTGGACCGCTTCGGCGTCGCCGAACGCGTGCGCGCCAAGGGCGTCACCTGGAACGAGGGCGACGTGTTCCGCGGCCGCGAGCGCCTGTACCGCTTCAACCTGCAGCCCGAGACCGACCAGAAGTTCCCCGCCTTCGTCAACCTGCAGCAGTTCTACGTCGAGCAGTACCTGGTCGAGCGCCTGCAGCAGATGCCCGCGGTGGACCTGCGCTGGAAGAACCGGGTGAGCTCGGTGCGCCAGGACGCCGACGGCGTCTACGTCACGGTGCAGACGCCGGAGGGCAAGTATTCCTGCAAGGCGCGCTACCTCGTCGCCGCGGACGGCGGCCACAGCGTGATCCGGGAGAAGCTGCGCGTGCGCGACGCCGCCCACGCGCTGCTGGAGGACTACTGGTGCATCGCCGACGTGCGGCTGTCGAAGAAGGAAGCGGCGGTGCGCAAGGCGTTCCTGGACAGCGAGCTGAACGAGGGCGGCGCGATCTGGTACCACCAGATGGCCGACGGCGTGTGGCGCACCGACTGGCAGATCTCGCAGTACAAGCGTCCGGACCTGGAGGCGACGCCGCAGCGCGCGAGGAAGCGGCTGCAGAAGCTGCTGGGCCCGAAGGTGAAGTTCGAGCTGGTGTGGGTCGGGCCGTGGCGCTTCCGCAAGCGCTACGTGGCGAAGATGCTGCATGGCCGCGTGCTGTTCCTCGGCGACGCCGCCGCGCAGCACTCGCCCTTCGGCGCGCGCGGCGGCAACCGCGCCATCCAGGACGCCAACAACCTCGCCTGGAAGCTGGCGCTGGTGCTGGAGGGCAAGGCGCACCCGGACCTGCTCGCCACCTACCACGACGAGCGCCACCGCGCCGCGCGCGAGGCGGTGGAGATCTCCACCCGCAGCGCCTGCTTCATCGGCCCGGAGAACCCCAACCAGCGCGTGTTCCGCGACGCCATGCTGGACCTGGCGCAGATGGACGAGCGCATGCGCGCGCTGGTGAACGTCGGGCGGCTGTCCACCGCCTGCGACTATTGGGACTCGCCGCTCAATGGCGGCTCGGGGTACTCGCCGCGGAACGGCGGCGCGGACGGCTTCGATGCCCCGCTCGCCTCGCCGGGCAGCGCCGCGCCCGACGGCCGGCTGGGCGAGGGCTACCTCGTGGACCGGTTCCGCGGCGAGTTCACCACGCTGCTGTTCGGCGAGGCCGCCGGCGCGATCCCGCGCCGGGGCAACGAGGCGCTATGGGCGCGCTATGGCGTGCCGGCGGAGGGGGCCACCTACGTCATCCGGCCCGACGGGCACGTCCTCGCGCGCTGCCGCGGCCTGGACGCGGCGTTCGCGCAGCGCTCGATCGAGGCCGTGCTGCAGTATCGCGCCACGCCGCGGCGCGCCGAAGGCGCCGCGCCCGTCACGATCCACGACCGCGACCGGCTCTACGAGGAATTCGAGGCGAGCCTGGAGGGCGTCCCGGCCGGGGAGCGCGAACGCGCGCTCGCCCGCCTCGCCGTCGCCCTCGCCAACCGGCTGCCGCCGGAGGAAGCCGCCGAAGCCATCCGCTCCGTGCGCAGGAAGCGCACGCCCCGCGCCCTCTAGCGGCGCTAGGCGGGGGTGAACATCGGCACGGGCGGGCCGCCGTCGGTGGGCTTGAACACCACCTTCACCTTCTGCCCGATGTGCACCGCGTCGAGGTCGCAGTCGACGATGTTGGTCAGCATGCTGACACCCTCGTCCAGCGTCACGTAGGCGATGCAGTAGGCCACCGGCACGCCGCGCCGGAGCACGCTGCAGGTGTAGACGGTGCCGGTGCCCTTCGCCTCGCGCCATTCGGTCCGGTCGGAGAAGCAGTGCGGGCAGATGGCGCGCGGGTAATGGTGGTATTGCCCGCACGCGGCGCAGAACTTCACCAGCAGCTTGCCGCTGGCGGCGGCGTCGAAGAAGGGCTTCACCTCCGGATTGACCGCCGGCGCCGGGATCCTGCGTTCGGTCGTCATGCGCGTTCCATGATCAGGGTGGCCGACCCGTGCCGCGTGCCCAGCTGCCCGCCGGTGCCCTGGGCGAGCGCGAGGCCGCAGTCCTTCACCTGCACCGCCGGATGCGCCTCGCCGCGCAGCTGGCGCACCGCCTCGATCACCTTGGTCATGCCGCCGCGGTTGGCCGGGTGGTTGTTGCACAGCCCGCCGCCGTCGGTGTTGAAGGGCAGCCTGCCCGAGCCGGAGATGAGGTTGCCGTCGGCGACGAAGCGGCCGCCCTCGCCCTTGGCGCAGAAGCCCAGGTCCTCGATCTGCACGATCACCGTGATGGTGAAGCTGTCGTAGATGGAGGCGTAGCGGATGTCGGCCGGCTTGACGCCCGCCTCCTCGAAGGCCGCCTTGCCCGACCAGGCCGCCCCGGAGGTCGTGAGCGTCAGCTTGCCGCCCGCCTGGCCCTTGGGCGACTCGCCGGCGCCCAGCAGGTTGACCACCGGCCTCTTGAGCGATTTCGCGATCTCCGGCCGCGCCACGATCACCGCGCCGCCGCCGTCGGAGACCACGCAGCAGTCCAGGCGGTGCAGCGGATCGGCGATCATGGGCGAGTCCAGCACCTCCTTCACCGTCACCACCTCGCGCAGCATGGCGTGCAGGTTGTGCTGCGCGTGGTGCGAGGCGGCGACCTTCACCCAGGCCAACTGCTCGGACGTGGTGCCGTACTCGTGCATGTGGCGCTTCGCCACCATGGCGTAGCTGTTGGCGGTGACCACGCCGTAGGGGACTTCGAAAGGCGCATCGGGCAGGTTCGCGCCCCAGCTGCGCGGCTGCGTGCCGCTGGAGCCCTCCGACCTCGGCCGCCCGGCCAGCGTCACCAGCGCGACGTTGCACTTGCCCAGCGCGATCGCCTGCGCCGCGTGCGCGACGTGGATCAGGTAGGACGAGCCGCCGGTGTCGGTGGATTCCATGTGCCGCACCCTGAGGCCCATGTAGTCCACCATGGACAGCGGCCCCAGACCGGGCGCGTCGCCGGCGCAGAAGTAGCCGTCCACGTCCTCGCGCGAGAGCCCGGCGTCCTCCAGCGCGCCCTTCGCCACCTCGGCGTGCAGCTGCGCCACCGACTTGTCCTCCGCCTTGCGCGTCGGGTGCTCGTAGGCGCCGACGAGGCAGGCCTTGCGCTTGATGCCCATGGGGGGATTTTGGCGTAAAATCCGCCTCCCGCGCCGGACCGTTTCGATGTCGGTCCGCCCAGGCCGGGCGGTTAGCTCAGCGGTAGAGCACTGCTCTCACACAGCAGGGGCCACTGGTTCGATCCCAGTACCGCCCACCATCGTTCCCCGCACGCCCTTCACGCCGGCAGGCTGAAGGTGAAGGTCGCGCCCCTGCCGACCTCGCCCTCGGCGCGCACGCGGCCGCCATGGCGCGCGACGACGCGCTGCACGATCGCGAGGCCGACGCCGGTGCCCTCGAACTGTTCCTCGCCGTGCAGGCGCTGGAACACGCCGAACAGCTTGCCGGCATAGCGTGGATCGAAGCCGGCGCCGTTGTCCCGCACCCAGTACTCGCACACCCCGTCCCCCGCGCGGCCGCCGATCTCGACGCGCGGTTCGGCCACCTTCGCGCTGTACTTCAGCGCATTGCCGACCAGGTTGACGAACACCTGGCGCAGCAGCGCGTGGTCGCCCTTCGCCGGCGGCAGCTCGCCGATGTCCACCCGCGCCGCCGGATGCTGCGGGGAGAGTTCCGCGACCACCGACGCGGCGAGCTCGCGCATGTCCAGCGGCCCGGGCGCCAGCTCGAGGCGCGTGACGCGCGAGAAGTTGAGCAGGTCGTCGACCAGCCGGCCCATGCGCACCGCGCTGGCCCGCACCACGGCGAGCAGCCGGCGGCCCTCCGCGTCCAGCTGCGCGGCGTGCTCGCGCTCGAGCAGGCCGGCGAAGCCGTCCACGGCGCGCAGCGGCGCGCGCAGGTCGTGCGACACGGAGTAGGAGAAGGCCTCCAGCTCGGCGGTGCGTTCGCGCACGCGCGCTTCGAGCTCCTCGCTGTGGCGCTGGACGCGGTCGACCAGGCGCGCCTGCGAGATCGCGATCGCCAGCTGCGCCGCCACCTCCTCGGCGATGGTGACCTGCTCGGGCGGGAACACGCCGGTCTCGCCGCCGAAGCTGATGGCGCCGATCAGCTCGCCGCCGGAGATCATGGGCACCGCCATGTAGACGTGCACGCCCGAGGCGACCAGCGCGTCCACCTCCGGCCCGGGCGGCAGCCGGCGCGTGTCGATCACCTGCGGCTCGCCGCGCGCCAGCGCCTCCGTCTCGCCCAGGAAGCGCGCGGGGAAGCGCACCCCGGGCCCGACGTGGGTCCGCTGGCGGCCGGCCGCGGCCAGCCACTCGACGTCGCCGCGCCGCGCGTCGATCAGGTTGACGATGGCGCGCGGCACGCCGAGCAGCTCGCGCAGCGGCTGCACCACCGCGCCGGCGATGTCCTGCGGCGACCGGCCCTGCAGGATCGCCTTGTCGATGCCGTGCAGCACGCGCAGCCGCTCGGCATGGCGCTGCAGCGCCTCGCGCGCGAGGCGGCGCTCCTCGGCGATCCGCTCGCGCTGGCGCGAGAAGCGCAGGCGCAGGTAGACGAGGAAGCAGGCCGCGACCAGGAGGTACGCGCCCGCCGCCAGCGCGAGCAGCAGGTTCCGGGTCCGGAACACTTCCGCCGCGGGCTGGGCGGCGACCACGCCCCAGCCATGCTTGCCCACCGGACTGTAGGCCGCGACCAGCTCCACCCCGCCATTGCCCTCGCGCGAGATGTCCACGCCGCTGCGGCCGGCGAGCGCGGCCTGCACGGCGGGATACCCCGACAGGTCCGCGGCATCGGCATTGGCCGGCAAGCCCGGGCGGTACGCCGCCGTGCCCGCGCGGTCCACCACGAGAAAAGTCCCGCCGGCGCCGATGTCGATGCCGCGCAGCCACGAGAAGAACCGCTCGACCTCCATCTGCACGGACATCACGCCCAGCAGGTCCCCCGTGCCGGAGCGGATCGGAACCGCGGCGACGAAGATGTTCACCTGCGGCGCGGCGGGACGGCGATAGATGCGCGACAGGTGCGGCCGGCCGTCGCGCATCACGTCGCGGAACCAGTCGAAGTCCGCCCGGTTCTGGCGGCCGGGCACCAGGACCTCGGGCACGCCCGCCACCAGGGCGCCGTCGCGGGCCACCAGGCCGATGCGATCGACGTACGGAAGGTCGCGCGGCACGTTGCTCAGGATGAGCGCGGCGTCCGCCCATTGGCCGAGCTCGATCAGCTCGCGGAAGCGCACCCGCGTCGCCAGCGCGACGCCGACGTCCAGGGTGCGGTCGAACTTCTCCGCCAGCGTGGTTGCCGCCAGCGTGGCGAGGGCCGTACGGCGCGAAAGGGCGGATGCGGTGAGCTCCGTGTGGATGGCGTACAGGCTTGCCGCGGCAACGACGCTCACGGCGGTGAACGCTGCCGCCATGCCGAGCGCGAAGCGCCGCCTGTCCGCGGGCATTGCCGCGGCGGGAATAACCCTGCTGTCGAGGAGGTTGGCGTCCGCCATCTGCGACCTGCGAGCATGCTACAGGCGCCGGGGCGATGGTCAGTAGGGAAATCCCTACACCAGCGAGGCCCGCTGCGCGAGGCTCTCGCGCTCGAAGCCCGCCACCTTCTTGTAGGCCGCGGACATCTGCGCCAGTTCCTCCGTCGAGATCACGTCCTCGATGCGCGCGAAGGGCTTGTCGCCGGAGCGCTGCCAGACCTCGCGCAGGATGGCGTCGGGCGGGTTCTTGCGGTTCATGAGCACGAGCTCGCCGGTGGCCTTGAGGCGGGAGGCTTCATAGGCCTTGAGGGCCGCGGCAACGTCCGGCCCGCGCTTCAGGCACCCGGCCAGCGTGCGCGCGTCCAGGATCGCCTGCCCCGCGCCGTTCGAGCCGCGCGGGTACATCGGGTGCGCGGCGTCGCCCAGCAGCGTGATCCGCCCTTGCGTCCACCACGGCAGCGGGTCGCGGTCCACCATCGGGTACTCGAGGATGGTGTCGGCCTCGCGGATGAGGCGCGCCACGTCCAGCCAGTCGAAGCGCCAGTCCGCGAACACCGGGTAGAAGTCCTCCAGCCTGCCCGGCAGGCTCCAGTCCTGCATCACGTTGCGCGGCGACTGGATCTCCGCCACCCAATTGATGAGTTGCAGACCGCCTTCGCCGCTTTGCGCCGAAGTGACGTTATTCCTGATCGGGTAGATCACCATCTTCCCGACCGCGAGCCAGCCCGCGGTGGCCATGGTGGCGCCGCCCAGGAACGGCTTCATGCGCGTGACGCCGCGCCACATGTTGATGCCCTGGAAGTTCGGCCCGCCCTCGCCCGGGAACAGCTGCCGGCGCACCGCGGAGTGGATGCCGTCGCAGCCGACGGCGCAGCTGCCGCGCGCGGTCGCGCCGCTCTCGAAGCGCGCCGTGACGCCGTCCGCGTCCTGCCCGATCCCGGCGCACTTCGCGCCCAGCACCACCGCCTCCGCGCCCAGCCGCGCGCGCGTCGCCTCCAGCAGCACGCGGTGCAGGTCGCCGCGGTGGATGGAGAACTGCGGCCAGGCGTAGCCGGCGCGCAGCCCGCGCGGCTCGCTGTAGATGAACTGGCCGAAGCGGCTGTAGAAGGCGAGCTCGGCGGTCTGCACCGCGACCTGCGCCAGCGCCTCCTGCAGCCCCAGCTCGGTCAGCTCGCGCGTGCCGTGCGGCAGCAGGTTGATGCCGACGCCCAGCGGCTTCACCTCCGGCGCGGCCTCGAACACGCGGCACGGAATGCCGGCCTGGTGCAGCGACAGCGCGAGCGTCAGCCCGCCGATGCCGCCGCCGATGACCAGAACGGGTTCCAAGCCGCCCTCCTTGCGCTTCATGGACTTGATTCTACGGACCTGTGCTAGCTTCGCACCATGGTGACCCTGGATGACGTGCGCGCTGCCGCCGCGCGCATCGCCGGCGCGGTGGAGCGGACCCCGATGCTGCACAGCCGCACGCTGTCGAAGCTCACCGGCGCCGAGGTGTGGCTCAAGTTCGAGAACCTGCAGTTCACCGCCTCGTTCAAGGAACGCGGCGCGCTCAACAAGCTGCTGTCGCTGGGGGCCGCCGAGCGCGCCCGCGGCGTCATCGCCATGAGCGCCGGCAACCACGCCCAGGGCGTCGCCTACCATGCCGCGCGCCTCGGCATCCGGGCCGTGATCGTGATGCCGCGCGGCACGCCGAACAGCAAGGTCTCCGCCACCGGGGTCCACGGCGCCGAGGTGGTCCTCGCGGGCGACACGCTCGCCGATGCCGCGGCGCACGCGCGCGACCGGCAGGCGCGCGAGGGCCTCGCCTTCATCCACCCCTACGACGACCCGGCGGTCGTCGCCGGCCAGGGCACGGTGGCGCTGGAGATGCTGGAGCAGGCGCCCGGGCTGGATGCGCTGCTGGTGCCGGTCGGCGGCGGCGGCCTCATCTCGGGCATGGCCTGCGCGGCGCACGCCCTCGACCCCGCGATCGAGGTCTACGGCGTGGAGTCCAGGGCCTTCTGCGCCATGCACCAGAGGCTCGCCGGCCTGCCGGTGGCGGTGGGCGGCGACACCATCGCCGAGGGCCTCGCGGTGCGCGACGTGGGCGAGCTCACCCTGGCGATGACGCGCGCGCTGGCGAAGGAAGTGCTGCTGGTCGGCGAGGAGACCCTGGAGCGCGCCATCGTCGCGCTGGTGGAGATCGAGAAGACCGTGGCCGAGGGCGCCGGCGCCGCGGGCCTCGCGGCGCTGCTGGAGCACGGCGCGCGCTTCGCCGGCCGGCGCGTCGGCATCCCGCTGTGCGGCGGCAACATCGACTCGCGCCTGCTCGCCGCGGTGCTGATGCGCGGCCTGGCGCGCGACGGGCGCCTGGCGCGCCTGCGCGTCGCCCTGCCCGACGTCGCCGGCAGCCTGGCGAAGGTGGCGACCCTGATCGGCGAGGCGGGCGGCAACATCGTCGAGGTGCAGCACCAGCGCGTGTTCGACGCCGCCTCGGTGAAGTCGCCCGAGGTGGAGTTCACCGTCGAGACCCGCGACCGCGCGCACATGCAGGCGCTGGTGGCGCGCCTGGAGCAGGCGGGGACGAAGGTCGCATGAAGCTGAGCGCGCGCCGGCAGAGCATCCGCACGCAGCTGCTGTGGTCGGTGGCGGGCATCGTGCTGCTCACCGTCCTCGCCTTCGTCGGCGCGACCTACCGCATGATCGTGCTGCCGGCGGAGGACGAGCTCGCGGCCAACGACATGCGCATCGCCTCCACCAGCGCGAGCGAGCAGATCCGCGCCCTGGTGCGCGCGGTGGAGAACATCGCCCGCAACGGCCGCGCCTGGGGCTCCAACGGGATGCTGACGCTGAACGACCCGGACGCGCTCAACCGCATCCTGATCCCGGTCCTCGCCAGCCGCGCGGAAATCACCTCGGTGCTGTTCGCGCGCGAGGACGGGCGCGAGATCCTGCTGCTCAAGACCGACCAGGGCTGGAGCAACCGCCTGACCGACGCCGCGCTGAACCCGAAGCAGCAGCAGTGGATCCTGCGCAACGCCGAGGGCAGCTACGTGTCCGAGGAATGGCGCGCGCGCGACTACGACCCGCGCCAGCGGCCCTGGTACCAGGGCGCGATGGCGCTCGCCGACGAAACCCGGATCCACTGGACCGAGCCCTACCAGTTCTTCACCACCAAGGACCTGGGCATCACCGCCTCGATGCGCTGGACCGACCGCAACACCGGCAAGCGCCACGTCATCGCCTTCGACGTCATGCTGCGCGACCTGTCCAGGCTCAGCGCCTCCATCGGCGTGGGCGAGGTCGGCCGCCTCGCGATCCTGTCCGACGACGGGCGCCTGATCGGCGTGCCGCGGCACCCGGACATCACCGACGAGGCGGCGGTGAAGGCGCGCCTGCTGCAGGCGCCCGCCGGGGCCGGCCTGCCGCTGCTCGAGCGCGCCTGGAAGCATTGGGATGGCGCCGGACGGCCGATGCTGCAGCCGCAGCACCTCGAGGGCGAGGGCAACTGGCTGGCGCTGTTCGACGCCGTGCAGCTGGGCGAGCGGCGCTTCGTCGTGGCCGCGCTCGCCCCGCGCAGCGACTTCGCGCTGGGCGAGATGTGGCACGTCGGCGCCGTCGCGGCCATCCTCCTCGCCGCCTTCCTCACCGCGATGCTGCTCGCGCGCGTCGCCGCGCGGCGCTTCGCCGACCCGATCGTCCAGCTCGCCACCGAAGCCGAGCGCATCGGCAACCTGGACCTGGAGCGCCCGATCGCGGTGCGCGCGCGCTCGCGCGAGATGCGGATGCTGGTGGCCTCGCAGGAGCGGATGCGCCAGGCGCTGCTGGGCGCCACGCGCGACCTCGAGGCGAAGGTGGATGCGCGCACCCGGGAGCTCGCCGAGCGCGAGACCTTCACGCGCACGCTGTTCGACTCCAGCCCGGCGGGCCTGGTCCTCACCACCGAAGCGGGGGAGATCCGGCACGTGAGCGCGCACTGGACCCGGATCACCGGCTGGTCCGAGGAGGAGGCGCGCGCCATACCGGCCGCGGATCTCTACGTGGATCCCGCCGAGCGCGCGGGGTTCCTCGAGCGCATGACGCGCAACGGGCGGGTGCGCAACTTCGAGGCGCGCTTCCGGCGCAAGACGGGCAGGGATTTCTGGGGCCTGATCAACGCCACCTACATCGACCTGGGCGGCGAGCGCCTGATCGCCTCCTGGTTCCTGGTGGTGGACGAGCAGCACGAGGCCGCCGAGCGCATCCGCGTCCTCGCCGAGGAGCAGGAGCTGGTGCTCGGCAACATCCAGGTCGGCGTGCTGTTCACCGGCGAGAGCCGCATGCTGCGCGCCAACCCGAAGTTCGCCGAGCTGTTCGGCTACGACACGCCCGGCGAGATGGTGGGCCGGGACAGCCGCATCCTGTTCGCCAGCGACGAGGAGTTCAGGCGCTTCGGCGCCGCCGCGGCGCCGGTGCTCGCCGCCGGCAAGGCGCTGGACATCGAGTGGCAGGCGAAGCGCCGCGACGGCTCCACCTTCCTCGGCCACACCATCGCGCGCTCCATCGAGGCGCCGGGCTACCGCTACGCCACGATCTGGATCATCGAGGACGTGACCGAGCGCCGCGCCGCGGAGCGCGAGATCGCCGAGCTCACCGCCTTCCTGCAGTCGGTGATCGACCGCATCCCGAACGCGGTGTTCTACAAGGGCCCCGACAGCCGGTTCCTCGGCTGCAACCAGGCCTACGAGGCGATGTTCGGCGTCACGCGCGCGAGCTTCGTCGGCAAGCGGGTGCTCGACCTCGCGTACCTGCCCGAGGCCGACCGCCGCGCCTACCAGGCCGAGGACGAGCGCGTCATCGCGGAGGGCTCGACCGTCAGCCGCGAGATGCAGATCCCCTTCGCCGACGGCCGCCCGCACCACACCATCTACTCGGTCAGCGGATTCCGCAACGCCGACGGCTCGCCGGGCGGGCTGGTCGGCGTCATCGTCGATGTCGAGCCGCTGCACCAGGCGCAGGCGGCGCTGGCGGCGGCCAACGAGGAGCAGCGCGCCATCTTCGAGTCCGCCACCTCGGGCATCGTGCACATCCGCGACCGCGTCATGATCCGCTGCAACCGCAAGCTGGAGGAGATCTTCGGCTACGGCCCCGGCGAGATGACCGGCCGGCCGACGCGCGTCTGGTACGCGAGCGAGGCCGACCATGCCGCCGGCGGCGGCCCGGTGCTGGCGCAGATCGCGCGCGGCGAGACGCACAGCCGCGAGCAGGAGCTCGTGCGCAAGGACGGCAGCCGCTTCTGGTGCCGCATCACCGGCCGCGCCGTGGACCCGGCCGATCCCGCCAAGGGCAGCGTCTGGATGCTCGACGACGTCACCATGGAGCGCGCCATGGACGAGGCGCTGCGCGACGCCAAGCGCATCGCCGAGGAGGCGACGCAGGCGAAGTCCATGTTCCTCGCCAACATGAGCCACGAGATCCGCACGCCGATGAACGCCATCATCGGCATGTCGCACCTGGCGCTGAAGACCGAGCTGACGCCGAAGCAGCGCGACTACGTCTCCAAGATCCACAATGCCGGCACCTCGCTGCTGGGGATCATCAACGACATCCTGGACTTCTCCAAGGTGGAGGCCGGCAAGCTCGACATCGAGCACGTGCCCTTCCGCCTGGACGACGTGCTGGACAACGTCTCGTCGCTGGTGGCGCAGAAGGCCTTCGACAAGGGCCTGGAGCTGCTGTTCGACGTCGCCCCGGACCTGCCGCAGGCGCTGGTGGGCGACCCCCTGCGCCTGGGGCAGGTCCTCACCAACCTGGTGAGCAACGCGGTGAAGTTCACCGAGCGCGGCCAGATCGCCGTCACGCTGCGCGCCGCCGAGCGTACCGGCGAGCGGGTGATGCTGCGCGCGGAGGTGCGCGACACCGGCATCGGCATGACCCCGGAGCAGTGCGCGAAGCTGTTCCAGGCCTTCACCCAGGCCGACGGCTCGACCACGCGCAAGTACGGCGGCACCGGGCTGGGGCTCACCATCTCGCGGCGGCTGGTGGAGTTGATGGGCGGCAGCATCCACGCCGAATCGGCGCCCGGCGAGGGCAGCGCGTTCATCTTCACCGCCTGGTTCGACGTCGGCGACGCCGCGGACCTGCGCCGGCGGCTGCTGCCCGAGGCGTTCAACGGCATGCGCGTGCTGGTCGCGGACGACAACGCCGCCGCGCGCGAGATCCTGGGCGAGCAGCTGCGCGGCCTGGGCTTCTCCGCGAGCGCGGTGGCCTCCGGCGCCGACGCGGTGGAGGCGGTGCAACAGGCCGCCGGCGACCACCCCTTCGACGTGGTGTTCGTGGACTGGAAGATGCCCGGCATGGACGGCATCGAGACCGCGCGCCGCCTGCGTTCCCTGCCCAAGCCGCCGCGCGTCGCGATGGCGACCGCCTTCGGCCACGAGGAGGCGCGCGCCCTGGCCGAAGCCGCGGGCATCGAGGCGTTCCTGGTCAAGCCGGTGAGCCAGTCCTCCCTGGTGGACGCGCTGGTGGGCCTGTTCTCCGAGGGCGCCGGCGCCGCGGCCCGCGCCGCGGGCGCCGCGCAGGCCGGCCCGCGCCTGGACGGCGTCCGCCTGCTGCTGGCCGAGGACAACGAGATCAACCAGCAGATCGCGGTGGAGCTGCTGGAGGGGGCCGGGGCCGAGGTGGTGGTGGCGGGCAATGGCCGCGAGGCGCTCGAGCAGGTCCTCGGCGCCGCGCCGGAGGCCTGGAGCGCGGTGCTGATGGACCTGCAGATGCCGGAGATGGACGGCATCGAGGCGACGAAGCGGATCCGCGCCGACGCGCGCTATGCGACGCTGCCCATCATCGCCATGACCGCGCACGCGATGGTCGAGGAACGCGAGCGCTGCCTCGCCGCGGGCATGGCCGACCACATCGCCAAGCCGATCGATCCGCACGCCATGTTCCAGACCCTGGCGCGCTGGGCGCGGCCGGTGGCCGCCGCGGCCGCCCGGCCGCGCACCCTCGCCCCGGGCGAGGCGGCGCTGCCCGACATCGCCGGGCTGGACGCCGCGGCGGGCCTGAAGCGGGTGGCCGGCAACCGCCGGCTGTACCTGTCGCTGCTGCGCCAGTTCGCCGACAAGCAGGCCGATGCCGGCCAGCGCCTTGCCGCGGCCCTGAAGGCCAGGGACCGGGCGCTTGCCGAGCGCATCGCGCACACCATCAAGGGCGTCGCCGGCAGCATCGGCTTTGCCGCGCTGCAGGACGCCAGCGCGGCGCTGGAGGACGCGCTGCGGTCGAACAGGAAGGTCAAGTCCGCGGCCACCGTGTTCGAGGCGGAGCTCGCGCGCACCATCGCGGTGCTCAAGGATGCGCTCGGTGAGGCCGCGGCCGATGAAACCGCCGACGCTGGTCCGGCGCAAGAGCCAGGCCCCCATGTCGCCCGGATGACGGCCCTGCTCCAGGCGAGCGACGGCGAGGCGGTGGAGTACCTGCACCAGCACGCGCCCGCCCTCAGGGGCGCCTTCCCGGCCGGCGGGTTCCCGGAGTTCCAGCGCGCGGTGCTGGAGTTCGACTTCGACCAGGCGCTGACGCGGCTGCGGCGCGCGCCCGCACCGTGAGCGGGTGGTGAAATGTAGGGTTTTCCCTACAACCGGATCCTCCCCGAACCGCCGAATCTCTGTCATCCTGACCGGGAACTGCCGCCATGGACCAGCCTGCCGACTTCGCCAACCGCCGCACCGTGATGATCGTGGACGACACGCCCGAGAACATCACGCTCATGAACGGGCTGCTGAAGGACTTCTACCGCACCCGCATCGCCACCGGCGGCGAGCGCGCCCTGAAGACCGTGCTGGTGGAGCCCCTGCCCGACCTGATCCTGCTCGACATCATGATGCCGGACATGGACGGCTACGAGGTGTGCCGGCGCCTGAAGGCGGACGCGCGCACCGCCGACATCCCGGTGGTGTTCCTCACCGCCAAGACGGAAGTCGAGGACGAGCAGCGCGGCTTCGACGCCGGCGCGGTGGACTACATCACCAAGCCGATCTCGCCGCCCATCGTGCTGGCGCGGGTGAAGACGCAGCTC
Source organism: uncultured Bordetella sp. (assembly GCA_964564865.1). Lineage (GTDB taxonomy): Bacteria > Pseudomonadota > Gammaproteobacteria > Burkholderiales > SG8-39 > RBG-16-66-20. The sequence continues at coordinate 18,667 of CAZMDA010000067.1, forward strand.
GCGCTCAAGGCCGCGGCGGATTTCCTGCGCGACCAGAACGCGTACCTCGAGACCGAGGTGCAGAAGCGCACGCACGAGGTGCAGATGGTGCAGGACGTGACCATCATGGCGATGGCATCCCTCGCCGAGACGCGCGACAACGAGACCGGCAACCACATCCGCCGCACGCAGAACTACGTGCGCGCGCTGGCGCAGAAGCTGCAGCCGCTGCCGAAGTTCGCGCCGGCGCTGGACGACGCCACCGTCGAGATGCTGTACAAGTCCGCGCCGCTGCACGACATCGGCAAGGTGGGCATCCCGGACGCGATCCTGCTCAAGCCCGGCAAGCTCACGCCCGAGGAGTTCGAGGTGATGAAGTCCCACACCACCATGGGGCGCGACGCCATCATCGCGGCGGAGAACCTGATCGAGGCACCGAGCACGTTCCTGCGCACCGCGCGCGAGATCGCCTACTCGCACCAGGAGAAGTGGGACGGCACCGGCTACCCCGACGGGCTGAAGGGCGAGGCGATCCCGCTCTCGGCGCGCCTGATGGCGGTGGCCGACGTCTACGATGCGCTGATCTCCCGACGCGTGTACAAGCCGCCGTTCACGCATGAAAAGGCGGTGCAGATCATCGCCGAGGGCCGCGGCACGCACTTCGACCCGGACCTGGTGGATGCCTTCCTGCAGGTCGCGGAGGAGTTCAGGCGCATCGCCGAGACCTACGCCGACAGCGAGGAGGCGGTGCTCGCCAAGGCGAAGCAGCGCGGCGACCTGGCGGGGATTCCAGGTTGACCTGAATCAAGCGCGCCGGGGCCGCCCGTGCGAGCATGCCAGCATGCCGTATTTCAGCCCTGCGCTGACCACCCTCATCTACGCTGCGGTAGGCGTGGCATGGATCCTCGCCTCCAGCCTGCTGCTCGCGCAAGTGGTCGACGACCCGGCCCGGCTGGCAAGCCTGGAGCTTGCCAAGGGGCTCGCGTTCGTCGCGGTCACCAGCGCCGTGCTGTTCCTGCTGCTGCGCGCCAGGCGGCGCGAGGCCCAGGATGCGCTGCGCGCCTCGCACGCGCTGCTGCAGAACACCGAGCGGCTGGTCGGCATCGGCGGCTGGACCATCGACTTGCGCAACGAGGCGATCCTGTGGTCGGACGAAACCTACCGCATCTGCGGCCTGGAGCCCGGCAGCCACGTGCAGCGCAGCGATTTCCTCGACCTCGTGCACCCGGCGGACCGGCCGGGGGTGGACGCGGCGCTCGCCTCCGCGCTGGCCGGCGGCCAGCCGGGTCCGCTCGAGATCCGCATCGTGCGGCGCGACGGCGCGACGCGCGTGTGCCGGGTGCACGGCGAACTGGCGCGCGGCGCGGACGGGCGCCCCGCGCGGCTGAGCGGGATGCTGCATGACATCACGCAGATCAAGGCCGCCGAATCGCGCATCCTGCAGCTGAACCGGCTGTACGCGACCCTCAGCCGCTGCAACGTGGCGATGGTCCGCAGCCGCGACGAGCAGGAGATGTTCGACGAGGTCTGCCGGGCCGTCGTGCAGTCCGGCGGCATGGCGCTCGCCTGGGTGGGACTGGTGGACCCGGGCACCCGCGAGGTGCGCGTCGCCGCCCGCTACGGCGCCAGCGACGCCAACCTGCGCTACCTCGACGGCATCCGCATCTCGGTGGACGCCGACCTGCCGCATGGCCGCGGGCCGACCGGGACCGCGATCCGCGAGGGCGCGCCCTTCTGGTGCCAGG